>NZ_CAJTMT010000071.1 GCF_910577345.1 uncultured Duncaniella sp. | reverse complement strand
TAACGCTTTTTTCATAAAACAATAGTTGATTTTGTTAATTTTAATTATCTAACAATTCGGGTTCTAAAAAGGTTTCTGAAAAGTTAAGATTTCTTTTAAAGTCGCATTTTTAATGTAATTATATTGCGGGGGATTATTGGATTGTTGGGGGATTAAATATGAGGTATCAAGGGTTGGTATTAAACGTAGGTATTATCGGACATCTTCGATGCCCGTGGTGGAAGAATCATTCATTTACCCCGCGCCTCACTCCCGGCTACGGGCTTTGGCCTTCGGCCGTCGCCCGTGGCCGTCCGCTCGTGGCGGGGCTACCATCGCAGCGCTGCTCCGCAGCTTATCGGTTGCCGTCCGGCATGGTAACGTCAAAGCGTTGTTTCGTGGCCTATCGGTTGCCATCCGGCACGGTAACGTCAAAGCGTTGTTTCGTGGCCTATCGGTTGCCATCCGGCACGGTAACGTCAAAGCGTTGTTTCGTGGCCTATCGGTTGCCATCCGGCACGGTAACGTCAA
>NZ_CAJTMT010000070.1 GCF_910577345.1 uncultured Duncaniella sp. | reverse complement strand
GGTTAAGCGCTTCCGGCCGGAGAATGTTTTATGTAGGTGCGTCAATCAAATCCTTTGATTAGGCGGAGAGGGGCTGATTAGTAGTTCCACTGGCAGGCAACCATGCGGAGGTTGTCACAGGCTATGGTGCGGAAGTCAGTGATGGTGTTGAAGCGGCAGTTGATGTAGGTAAGGGCCTGGTCAAATGACACGTCAAGCATGGTCAACTGGTTGTTGTTGCAGAGGAGACGCTGGAGGAAGGTCTGGTTGGAGAGATCCAGAGAGGTCAGGTCGTTGTAGGAACATACAAGGTCAAGAAGGGCGTTTCAGTTGCGGACTCCGAGGGTGGTCATGTTGTTGTCTGAGCAGATGAGGGTTGACAGTGAGGGAAGACCGGAAACGATGAAGTTGGTGATCTCGTTGTCGTCAACGTTGAGGTTCTGAAGGTTCTCAACACCTGCGAGGGTGACGGAGGTCAGCTTGTTGTAGCCGCAGTAGAGGTTCTTAAGATTTGTACAGCCTGAGACGTTGAGG
>NZ_CAJTMT010000069.1:285-534 GCF_910577345.1 uncultured Duncaniella sp. | reverse complement strand
TGTTTTTTAACCTTAAATCTAATACCATGAAAACACAGTGCAAATATAGTAACTTGTCTTTATAACAAGGGTGATTCCGGAAAGGTTCACGCGAAGGCGAATTTTTTTGAAAAAAGTGATTTTTTAGAGGGCGAGGTCGGGAGAGTATGTGAAAAACAAACAACAGGACTGTCATCCCGACAGTCCTGTTGTTCTTTAACCTTAAATCTAATACCATGAAAACACAGTGCAAATATAGTAACTTGTCTT
>NZ_CAJTMT010000069.1:0-185 GCF_910577345.1 uncultured Duncaniella sp. | reverse complement strand
TATAACAATGGCGGTTTCTGAAAGGTTCACGCTGTGGTGAATTTTTTTTGAAAAAATTGATTTTTTAGAGGTGGTGGTCGGGAGAGTATGTGAAAAACAAACAACAGGGCTGTCATCCCGACAGCCCTGCTGTTTTTTAACCTTAAATCTAATACCATGAAAACACAGTGCAAATATAGTAACTT
>NZ_CAJTMT010000068.1 GCF_910577345.1 uncultured Duncaniella sp. | reverse complement strand
GACAGCCCTACCACCGTGGTGCTGTATCAAATCTGCATAAGAGATATAAAAGTACAAAAGAGCATAAGCAACAAAAGAGTTTTATAATAAGGAATCTGAAGAGGACTCTCAGCCTTACAACTATATATCTTTTGTTTCTCATGCTCTTTTGTGGTTCTGGATCAAAAAGACAGAAATATTGAATTATGATACAACTTCCCGTTTTTTACGGATTGATGGGATAGTGGAAAGCGCGTTTGGACGGCTCAGACCGTAATTGTCCTGCATTGAATTGGTAAATGTCTGAAAGGTACATAACGACAGAGGGTCAGAAGCTACAAAAGATTAATTCCAAGTAAATTATACTTCTGTTACTTTTGTAATTTTCTTCGTTTGTATCTCATTTCTTCGTTTGCTCTCTTTTCATCATATATAAGCCGGTGAATCGGTTTGGACTTCATTGAGGCGAGGTTTCAATGTTTTTTGAATGGTGTTTCATTGTTTGAAACACCGGCGCTCTATCTTTGTGCCACAAATCGGAACACTTGAAGAAAATGCGGTCGGGACAATGTTAAAATCGGTCCGTGACGGTTGGTGTTAAGAG
>NZ_CAJTMT010000067.1:291-593 GCF_910577345.1 uncultured Duncaniella sp. | reverse complement strand
CCCTACCGGCCATCCCAACTACCCCGCGTCCTTATTAGCCCTATTAGGCTTATTAGCCTTATTAGCCCTATCCCCCCTACAAAAAATTTGCATATTCCGATAATTCTCATTAACTTTGCTATTCCAGACTGCACTAACCAACCACCCATGCTTGTAATGGGAGGGTTCGTCCGGAGATTCCCCCGGGCGATATGGGATGTAGTCACAAACGGCCGCGATAGAGCATCCGGCCATCGTAATACATAAGTAAGCGTTTATCCGCGCTGATTCTTGACGTTCTGAAATTCTCGCAAAATTTCCGT
>NZ_CAJTMT010000067.1:0-281 GCF_910577345.1 uncultured Duncaniella sp. | reverse complement strand
GGTAGATGCCCGTGGTTATGTAATACCCTGTATCCGGCCGAAGTATCTCGAGAGAGATACACGCCGGATGCATCGATTGCATATACAAGCGTGGGCTTCTGCGTTGCCGTCCCGACATAGACAAGGCAATGCGAGAAGCCTCAGAACGTAGGACGGCAACTGGTACAGACTCCTACGCTTTCTTTTTTCCCAATTGGCTATATACCAACCCGATGCCGACGAGAGGAGGACCGAGGCACCCACACTCAACCATTCATCCGGCTATATGAACTCCTCTACCT
>NZ_CAJTMT010000066.1 GCF_910577345.1 uncultured Duncaniella sp. | reverse complement strand
CGAGTGCATTTTCCGCGTTGCGATGTTCAACATCAAGGCGCAGGGCAAGCCTTATCGCCTCAATGTTGTCGCGCATGGTCTGTAACTTATTGTAGGCCATTGTCGGAAAGATAGATTACGATTTTGCCTACAATCTCATTCTCCATAATGGAGAGGTCGAGCGGATCCAGACCGATTGCCATACGGTCGAAGCCGTCAAAAAGGTCGGGAATATCGGTCATTACCTGATTTGTCCAGTATTCCACCGCTTCGGTGCTGTCGAGGTCAATGGTGTCGCCGAAGTTTTCAAGTATCAACTCGGATACGATGTTGTACTCCGACTCTCCGATGTTTGTGAACAGGACTCTTATCGCTTCTTCCTCAGCCATAGTGACTGTTGCACCATTCCGGCGTGCGTCCTCAAAGGCATCCAATGCCGCGATTGAGTTGGCTTGTAACTGGGGGTGGTCGTTATCGACCTCGTACTTGTTGCTTCTGAGGTACTGCAACAGGTACAGATAGTAGTAATTGAAGTCGTATAGACCTCGGTTGGTTTCTAACATGATTGTGGATAAATTTAGTGGTGGTGATTATTTGGGCATGAAAAGGTGGCGTAGTCTGGGG
>NZ_CAJTMT010000065.1 GCF_910577345.1 uncultured Duncaniella sp. | reverse complement strand
GTTCTGTGACTTCTATTGGGGAAAGTGCGTTTTACTATTGCTCATCGCTCGCTTCCGTTTCAATCCCAAGTTCTGTGACTTCTATTGGGAAATGGGTGTTCGCCGGTTGCTCATCCCTCGCTTCCGTTTCAATTCCAAGTTCAGTGACTTCAATTGGTAGCCGTGCGTTCTCCGGTTGCTCATCCCTCGCTTCCGTTTCAATCCCAAGTTCGGTAACTTCAATTGCGTACCACACATTCGAAGGCTGCTCATCGCTCACGTCCGTTTCAATCCCAAGTTCGGTAACTTCTATTGGGGAAGGGGCGTTCAACGGTTGCTCCTCGCTTGCTTCTATTTCGATTCCAAATCCAGTGACTTCAATTGAGGACAACACATTCAAAGGTTGCTCATCGCTCACTTCAGTCTCAATACCAAGTTTGGTCACTTCGATTGGTAATGAAGCATTCTCAAATTGCTCGAAGTTAAGCTCAATCAATATCCCGGACGGCGTTAAAACCATTGGTCAATATGCCTTCTCCAATTGTCCGATATCTGAATTACATTTCGGCAAGTCAGTATATTCACTTGGCACATCAGACGGAACGGCAGAAGCACCTGCTTTCTCTCACTCCATCTTCGATGGCTGTTCCAACCTCAAAACCATCACTGTTTCCGATGACAATCCCTATTTCATTGCATATAAGGATGCCCTTGTCATCAAGCCTGACAGCATGATGGTCTACTGCCCTGATTTATCCCGCACATCATGCACCATACCTGCAACTGTCCGCAAAATCGCTGCAAATTCGTTTGAAAATTGTAATAATCTTGCCTCAGTATCTATTCCCGCAACTGTAAAGGAATTTGCTGACTCTCTCTGGTATAATTGTAACTCGCTGCGTCAGGTCATTTATCTTGCCAAGGATCCGGCCACAGCCAACAAGAATATCTTCAA
>NZ_CAJTMT010000064.1 GCF_910577345.1 uncultured Duncaniella sp. | reverse complement strand
AGCCGGACCTGTCTCAGGAGTTCTGCGGTGTGAAGTTCACCAAGGAGGACAAGGAGATGCTCAAAAATACCGGCAACCTCGGCCGTGTAGTGGAAATCACAGATGCCAACGGCAACAAGATTCCGTCGTTTGTCAGCATTGACCGCATGACACACGAGTTGCAGGTTTCCCCGGCGAACATCTATATCCCGAATAAAATCTCCCAGACAGAACTTTCGCCCAAGGATATTGCCATTCTTAAATCCGGGAAACAGTTACCCAAGGACTTCACCGACTCCAAAGGAGCTACATATCCTGTCGTGCTTCAATACAGCGCAGCTGAACAGAAAGTAGAGTTTGTTCCCCGTCCGTGCCGCCTCGAAAACATTCAGAAGCAGGAGGAAGTCAAGAAGGATAATCAATCCGAGACCCCCAACAACGGTGCCAAGGAGCAGGAGAAGAAGCAGAGCTGGACTCTCGAAGATGGCAGTATCAAGCCAATAGGTAAATGGAGCAATGTTCATTTCACCGACCAGCAGAAGGCTGATTATGTCGCCGGAAAAACGGTGAAAGTTGAAGGCTACATCGACAAACAGGGTAAGGAGTCAACTGTCTATGTCAAGTTTGACCCGGTAAAGGGACGTCCGTTCCCTCATTCCACTAATCCCGATGAGGCTCAATCCATCAAACCCGCCGCTGAGAGTGAAACCCAGTTCGCCGTTAACAACGATGGCAAGACCAATGAAGCGACCAAGAATGTCAATGAACCTCTCCAAAAGGGTCAGACCGCCCCGAAGGATGAGGAACAGCAGAAGCAACAGCGTAAGCCCAAAGGTCCTAAAATCTAACCACTCCCTATAACCCCAACGAGTGCCGGCAGATGATGCCGTCTGTCGGCACTCTTAAAAATCAACCCAATAAAAATTTCTAAAAAACATACTACTATGATTACCGTAATCGCACAATCCGCACGTATCGCACGCACAATCTCTTACGCTCTTGGCGCAGACTTCGAATATAATGGCTACTATGCCAACGAGAAATACTTCATCACATGGACCTATGGTCACATGGTGGAACTCTCAGCACCCGGCATGGGACGTGATTTCTGGCTCTCGAACCAGTCGTTCCCAATCCTCCCGGAGAGTTTCCCTCTCACTCATGCACCTTCCCAGCACGCCTCCGGACGCTATATGCCGGACCCTCAGCTTGCAGTCATCAAGCACCTGCTTGAAAAGAGCAGGAAGGTGATTCTTGCTACAGACCCCACCGACCGTGGCGACCTTATGGCTGGGTATCTTCTCCGCTTCCTCAATTTTGAGGGAAAGATGGTTAGAGTTGCACTCAACGATCTGATGCACGAAACAATCAAGAACGCTATTACCTATCCATCGGATAACACCTCCGGATTTGCCGACAATCTGAGACAGCTGGAACTTTATGACCGTATGGACTGGCTCACAAATCTCAACATCAACCGTGCCATCGCCTTCTCTGTAGGTCGCAATACATACCCTGTGTCCCGCACATCGCTTCCAATTCTGCACCTTGTGGCAGAACGCGAAAAGGCAATTAAAGAATTTTCGCCCAAGAAGTCGGTAATCCCGACAATCACAGTAAGGGATTCAGACGGAGGTGTATTCTCTTTCCGCTGCGCTGATGAGTGGAATGAAATTCCTGAGGGTTTCAATGAGGCGGTTAAGGCCGGCGCACCCGTAGAGGTTGTCTCTATCGAAACGGAGCAGGTCGATACAAAATCGCCTAAGCTGCTGAACATCGAAGAACTCCAGAAAATGGCCGCGCTACATTTTGGAATGGATCCACTGGAGACATACCGTATAGCAAGGGGGCTGTATGAGAAGAAAAGAATCTCATTCCCCGGCAGTTCCCGAGAGGGTTTGATTCGTCGTGATTTCGACGATTTCAAGAAGGATGTATATCCGGCAATGTGTAACGCCAAATGCTTCAAGGCACTCATGGGAGACAATTACTCTCCCTACTATACCACTTCCGCCAAATCCTTGTACAACAGGCCTCATGGTATTGTACTAACCGCTTTCCCCTTTGTGGGTCTCTCAGATGATGAGCGCAAAATCATATACCTCGTTGGAAGAGGTATGCTCGCTACCTTCCAGCGTAGCTTCCGCAGAAATCTAACCAAAGTAACCCTCGCTTGTGGCGGTTATTCGTTCATCGCCAAGTATGTGAAGGTGGTTCGCACTGGCTGGGTGAGATTATTCGATGACACTATCAGGTCTTCACGAGCTGTACCCAATGTGGAGATAGGTCAATCTCTGACCGTTGAGTCGGTCGGCAAGATTGGGCGAACCACGAAGCAGCCGGCACCAATGGTTGACTTTACTTTGCTCAAAACGGCACTCTCACTGCATGAACCGGACTGTAAAGAGAATGTAGTGAAAGATATACGCTATCTGCGTTCACACGGGTATCTCCACCGAAATCTTGCAGGTGAGTATTCCTTGACGGAAAAGGGACAGGCTCTCGCGTATGTCACTCGCGACATGAAAA
>NZ_CAJTMT010000063.1 GCF_910577345.1 uncultured Duncaniella sp. | reverse complement strand
GCCAGCCTTTGCCGCCGGGATTCTTGTAACCCGGAACAACGCCGTTTCGCGCCTTTTTATAAAGAGTGTTCTTACACTCTCCAAGCAATGCGCACGCCTCTTTAGTGGATATAAAATCAGGCGCGACTTTTTGGGGTGGGGAGAGCGCGTTGCGCAACTCCCTCAGTTCACCGAGCAGGCTTGTTACCAACGCGGTCAGATAAGTCACCGCTTCGGGCAACTTATCAAAGCTGATGGATGTTTCCATAAATTTACAACCGAACCCTTGGGAAAACGGCACGCCGACATGGCATATCCGTGTCAGGGATTCGGTTGCAAAATTACAGGGAGAAATAAGGGAGAACAATAGAGTCCGGATGCTCTCCTATGTATCTCCAAATCGTCTCCATCGGCTATATCTCCGGTGATTTTAAGAGATTATCCAATTCATTTCGGAGAATATGTGTGTACTTGCCTTTCTTAACACGGGAGATGTTATGATACTTCAGATAGTGGTGCAACTGGTCGCGAGTCAGTCCATATTTCTCCATCGCTTCCGGATATGTGTAATACTCCGGTCCTTTCGGTTCAACCGCACCTTTGGCTAAATCGAAATGATATTTGGAGTAGAATGTAGCTGCGCCAACCTTTTTCTTGGGAATACCCTCCTTTGACACCAAACAGTATATTGCCGATAATGTCATCCCATATCGCGCCTGAATCTCAGTTGCGGTGTACCACTCAGATATTTCCTCACTGGGCTGTTGTTTTGCGAAGTAAGCATCAACATGCTTCCGCCTCCAAAGGGTCTTGCCTCTTTGTTGAGTCTTCGGCCACTTCTCACGTTTGGCTATCTCATAGAGTCCCGAATTGGAGATGCCATACTTCTCCTGCACCTCCTTCGAGGTGTAGAATTCGGTTATGGGTTCTGACTTTTTCTTTGGACGCTTCAGATATTTATGTCCATTCTCAAAAAGACTGTCAACATCCTTTCTGCGGATGAGAGTTTTGCCTTTGAATTGTACTGTCGTTATTGCATTGTCTGCAAAATAACGATAGATGGTTGTTCGGCTTATACCTAATAACTGACATAGTTGGGTAGGAGAAAGAAATTCCAGTTTCTCAATCTCCGTTACTTCATCGGAGGCTTTTACATATTCAATCTTAAAAGCCTCAATTTTCTGTTGTCTCTTTCTCTCCTTATAGGCGAGTCCGGAGCATCGGTGGCTGCAATACTCCGTCGATGTCTTTCGTGCGACAAACTCATTGCCGCACCATCCGCATCGTTTAATGATTTCAATATTACTGCTCATATTTCACATTATTGGTGGTTATTTCGCCAGTTATTTCGCCGAAAATGTCTCATCGCGTCTCACAGTGTATCATCGTGTCTCAAAAGTCCAAGACCTTTCTGAGGTTAAAAGTAAGACTGGCCGACTTGATACAAATCGGGTATAAAAAAGCAGGTGAAAAGGGGTGAAAAGTGGTTTTATTGAGCAGTAGGCACGAAAAAAGTCGCCCGGTAACGAGTGACTTTTCAATAGTTTATGCCATTTATCACCAAATGGTGACAATCATCTACTTGCCGATGCATACTATATAATCAGCTAATGAACAGCGAGTTAGCCTCTTAAAAAAGTACAGATGATAGATGCGCTAAGTTGCTTACTTTCAATGATTTATTGTATAATTGAATTTTGAAAGTGTAATTTGCTTGCAATCAGCGTTTTGGAGCAATTTGTCTGTACCGCTATGTTCTTGTTTCCGAACGCAAAGTTATACAAAATCACAGAAACTACAAAAATTATCACGGAAAAACTTACGCCATTCTCCTTAAATTTACGGAGAATGTTTGGCGGTTACACTGCAAATGATTAACTTCGCGACATGAGACGAACTGAAAGACATAGTGCCTATATATGGCAACGGGAGGATTGGCCTGAGTTCCGCTGGGACTCCGAGGCGTTGCTTGAACCGCTTAGTCGGCTCAGTCAGTTGCATGGACTCCTGAACGGTAGGATGTCGATGCTTGGATTCAACGAGAAGTGTCGGTCGCTGTTGTCGGCTATGACTGAGGAGTTGATAAGTTCTTCGGAAATCGAGGGCGTGTTGCTCAATCCGAATTCCGTGCGTAGCAGTATCGCCCGACGGCTCGGAATCGAGGATGACGGACTGTTAGTTGAGGATCATTATGTCGAGGGATTGGTCGATGTGATGCTTGACGCCGTGCGTAATTGCCGGAAGCCATTGACAGATGAGCGGTTGTTCGATTGGCACGCTGCTTTGTTTCCGTTTGGGAGAAGTGGTATGCACAGAATCACTGTTGCCGATTGGCGGAAAGGAGAGGAGCCGATGCAGGTAGTGTCCGGTGCTTTCGGGCATGAGAAGGTGCATTACGAGGCTCCGCCATCGGATGTTGTTCCGGCGGAGATGAAGCGGTTGATTGAGTGGTGCAACACTGCCGGTCAGTCACCTTTCATCATGGCTGCTGTGGCGCACTTGTGGTTTGTTACCGTTCATCCGTTTGATGACGGCAACGGTCGCATAAGCCGCACTCTTGCCGATATGCTTCTTGCCAGGCTTGATGAGGATTCGGCGCGATATTATAGTATGTCTGCTGAAATCAACCGCAATAAAAAGGCGTATTATGAGGTGCTTGAGCGGACACAAAAAGGCAATCTTGACATAACCGAATGGATGCTGTGGTTC
>NZ_CAJTMT010000062.1 GCF_910577345.1 uncultured Duncaniella sp. | reverse complement strand
AGGGCACATAAAGCCATAAGGTCAGAAGGGACATAAGTTTTTTTAGTTTTGAGTTATGAGCTTTGAGTTTTGGGTTGACAGACGCAAGCAGAGAGTTATAAAATTCAAAACCTGTCCACTTCCTGCTGTTAACTCAAAACTAACAACTCAAAACTAAAAAAACTTATGTCCCTTCTGACCTTATGGCTTTATGTACCCTTCACCCGGCTTTATGCTTTCTGCTCGGGGACTACATGCACGTCGAGCTGCGGGAAGGGGAAGGAGAGGTCGGGACGGTCAGTGATGACCTTGTAGAATTCCTCATTGTGGTCAAAGAACACACCCCAGTAGTCGGCGCTCTTCACCCATGCGCGGACCGAGAGGGTGACGGCAGAGTCGTCGAGTGAGGCGAGGTAGACCACCGGAGCTGCCACGCTTGGGCCGTCGGCGGGTTTCTCCTGAAGCACACGCGGGTCTTTCTTAAGAAGGCCGAGGAGAAGTTCGCGGGCTGCTTCCACGCTCTCGCCGTAGGAGATGCCGATTTTCCATTCCACACGGCGATAGGCTTGGGTGGAGTAGTTGTTGACGCTTCCGGTCGAGAGTCCGCCGTTGGGGATGATGATTGACTTGTTGTCGGCGGTGCAGATGATGGTGTTGAAAATCTCGATTCGCGTTACGGTTCCGGCAAAGCCCTGGGCCTCGATGTAGTCACCGACCTTGAAGGGTTTGAGCAACAGTATGAGCACTCCGCCTGCAAAATTCTGGAGCGTTCCGCTCAGTGCCATACCGATGGCGACACCGGCGGAGGCGAAGAGTGCGAGGAAGGAGCTTGTCTCAAGTCCGAGGATGCCGATGACCGTCACTATCAGGATGAAGTAGAGCACGATTCTGACGAGGCTCATGATGAAGGTGCCGAGTGATGGGTCGACGTTCCTCTTGTTGAGGATATTGACAACGAAACTGTAGAGTTTCTTGATGATATACTTACCGGCATAGAAGACCACTATTGCAATCACAAGCGAGATTGCGAAATGGACGGCATCATGGATGAGGGTGTCCATCAGTTGGTCGAATGACATGTTTTTCAGCGCGCTTGTCTCTTCGCTTACGGTGGGGACGGAGTCTGTTGGTAAAATGTCGAACTGTAGCATGGTTTATCTCAGTCTGGCAAATTTTGAAATTGTTTTATTGGATTGATGATTATGAATATCGATGGAATGTGGAGGGAGCCGGAATTGCCTGCTTTGCCCTTGTATGGAATGCCCGGCGGCGATTTCAGTTCACGACGGGTGCGGTCGATACCACATCCTTCCACCATGAGGTGTAGGTGTAGCCGTGGTAGTCGCCGTGGTCGGCGAGGCGGACGACGTAGGATCCCAGACCGCAGTAGTGACCGATGGATATGCCGGTGAAGTCGCGGGCTGTAGTGGCCTTGTATTTGACGGTGGCATCAAGTGCGTTCTGCCATTTGACCATGAGGTCGGGGCGCGATGAGGTCAGCACATCGA
Organism: uncultured Duncaniella sp.; assembly: GCF_910577345.1. Taxonomy (GTDB): domain Bacteria; phylum Bacteroidota; class Bacteroidia; order Bacteroidales; family Muribaculaceae; genus Duncaniella. The sequence goes on along the minus strand of NZ_CAJTMT010000062.1, from coordinate 2,171 downwards.
AATAGCTTTCCATGTCGTAGACGGGATGGCAGTCCGTGCAACTGTCGTTACCTCCGAAGAAGCGGCGGTGGGTTTTCGAGAGCTCCTGCACGAACCACAGTCTTGCAGGAAAGTCGGTCTGCGTGGCGAACACTTCGCGCGATACGTCGGCGAGATTGTCGAGTGCGGAGGTGTCGATGACGACCATCTGGCAACTGTAGCCTGAACGGGCGTTGTAGTATTCAAACGTATTTGTGGCCATTCCGACAACGTCAGGTTCGCCCGATGCGAAGAAGGATCCGAGGTTGAGATGGTAGGGCATACCCTCACCTTCGAGTTCGGTGGGGGAGGCGACGATGTAGGGGGTGATGTGGCGCAATTCGTAGGCGACTTCCACTGTTCCCATGAGGCAGACATCAAAGTAGATGAACGAGAACTTCTCGTCGCGCAGAGCCTCTGCCATTGAGCCGAGTGTCATCCACTTGGTGCGGTCGTAGCCGTAGGAGCGTTTCTTGGGGGCGACACCGGGGATGGCTATGTCGTCCTCTCCGTGTGTCATCCATCCTGTGGCGTGGCCCCAGAACACGAGACCATAGTCGTCGGCGGGGGCGTAGGTCTTCATGTCGGCGAGAACCTCACGCATACGGTCTACCTCGACCGAATAGATTGTCGGGTCGTCGGGATAGGTTTTAAGGGTGTCGATGCCTGTTGGGGTCACTTCGAGGAGCAGGGGCGGGTTGTTGGGGGTTGTAGGACTGGAGGATACCGTTCCGGGACGATTATGGTAGACGAGCAGTCGGCCACCGTTCAGTTGTCCTTCAGCCGCTCCGGTCTGCATTTCCTTCAGGTCAGCGCGGTTGAGCCCGTTCTGGGTTCCGAGGTTGTTGTCGGCGACCATGTAGACAAGCACAGTCCGCTCCACGGGCCCTTGCGGTTCGGGATCGGGTTTCGGTTGCGGCTCGTCCTTCTCGCCACACGATGAAAACGCCATGACCGACATGGCTATGATGAAGAAATTGAGGAGTTTGTCAAGCATAACTGTAGAAAAATCCGTAATTGGTTAATTATACTGATGATAATGAGATGTCAATCAAAACATAGTGTGATGACAATCAAACTATAGTGAGGTGTCAATCAAAATATATTTAGATGACAATCAAAATAGGTTAAGATTACCATCAAAATACACTGTGATGACAATCAAAATACACTGTGATGACAATCAAAATCATAGAGAAATGACCATCAAAATATAGTAAGATGTCAATCAACTCACAAAGTTACATATTTTTTGCCGTACCTCCACGCATATTCATGATTTTTAACCGCTTGCGGACGGTCAATACCTTGATGTTGTCCGGCTTGGGATGTCCGGCTTGATGTTAGCATGGCATTGCCCTGCTTGATGTTTGCATGAGGTTGCTTTGTATTTGTATTTGCTTGGTTTTTGCGAGGGTTGATATTTTGGATGGTGTTGCGAGGATTGATGTTTTGCGTATGGTTGCTTGGTGTTTGTATTTGCTTGGCGTTTGCATGGGTTGATGTTAGCATGGTATTGCTCTGCTTGATGTGTTGCATTGCGTTGCGTAGATTGATGTTTGCTTAGTGTTGTCCGGCTTGGATAGCTATGGGCTTGGGATGTCCGTAGGACATCGATTTCTTCGTAACCGGGTACATCGAAGCGCAGCGTAGATGTGCCCGGAAGACAACAATATAACCTAAAGATGTCCGGAGGACATCGATTTACCGTACATGATGGCCGTTCAAACCAGTAAATCGGTGTCCTGCGGACACCCCTCATCTGGGATGCACTACCCCTGCACATCTACGCTACGCTTCGATGTACAGGGTTACGAAAAAATCGGTGTCCTGCCGGACCCCCGGCCTATACCATCGCAAGGCCACCTCCTGGTTTATCCATAGCCAATGCCTTGAAAAATCGAGGGTTGTAGGGACGCGCTGTAGCGCGTATGCCAGATGAAATAGATTCCGGCGTGGAAAAAACAGAGGGTACATGAATTCATAAATAACAAAAATGACAGATTGGAATAATTTGACCTGATTAAAAAATGACAGATTGGAATAATTTAACCTGATAAAAAAATTACAGATTGGAATAATTTAATCTGATTTTAAAAATCTGTCATTTTTGTTATTTATGAATTTCTGTATCCACCATTCCATTTGGCATA
>NZ_CAJTMT010000061.1:3829-4152 GCF_910577345.1 uncultured Duncaniella sp. | reverse complement strand
GAAACATCGTCACGGGGTGTGCGCCATAGGTAAAGGTTGTGTAGCCATTACGTTTGATGGTGTCAGTGACCTTTGTTCTTGGATACACCCATTGGTTGGCGATGTGCCAGAATGCGTCATTGTCGTGTCTGATTTCCAATGGAGAGCCGAAAGCGAATGAGTCAATGTAGTGACCCAATGTGCGCTGAAGCCCCACTACGGTGGTGTGTCCGTGCTTGTCAATCCAATAGGAGCCTATTTCAACGAAGCCGGGATTTGCCTTCATACCTTTGCGGAACTCCACAATCATAAGAAACATTCGGATTACTTGAAAACCCTTGACT
>NZ_CAJTMT010000061.1:0-3819 GCF_910577345.1 uncultured Duncaniella sp. | reverse complement strand
TGTCGATTGTATGCGTCAGTGCCCACTGCTTTTGGGCGGTGGTGAGTGGGCGAAGCTGCCCACTCATTGCCAATATCTGCTCTTGCTTCTTATTTCTCGGTTTCATAGTCGTATGCTTTAGAAGTCATCTCCAAAGAGATTGGGTTGAACATTGATTTCCTCACCTGCTTTCGGTGCGGTGGTGGTGTGCTTGGGTGCGGTCGCTTTTGGCTGGTTCTGCCTGCGGATTTCTCGGAGTTGTTCCTCCTTGTACTGCTCCATAGCCTGTTCTTTGAGGTTGGCTTTATCTTCCTCGGATAGTTCCGGCTTACCTACCACGATGTTGCAGTTGACCTTTCCGCCCTCCTCAATCTCGTTCTCGTCAAAGTAGTGTACCAAAAGGTTCATAACGGTAGTGTCATCTACCACGCATAGACCGCTCTTTTGGATTTGGGAACACAGATAGTTTACCGCTCCCTCCATTGACTTTGAGGGGTTCGCCATTTTGATAGCGAATGAGGGTTCAGCGATGCAACGCTCTTGGAGCATTTTCTGCATTATTGCGATTGCAGTGTCGTTTGATTTCAACATTGTAGCCATAGTCGTAATTTTTATAGGGTGAGTAACCAGTAGATGATAAGGAGTGCTGAAACGGCTGAGATAACCCAACCAACGCCTCGGAATATCGGTCGGAGGAAAACCCACAACACCAATCCGATGATTGAGCTGATAAGGATAGCGACCCACTTGACAACCTTTTTTATGCGGTTGAGACTGGAGATGGATGCTTTGCCTCGTCTATCTGATATGTTGTTGTTCGTTTTCATCGTGCGACATTTTTTTTATGCGTCTATCGACTATCGAAGTTTTGCTTGCTCGTTGAAACCGTCCCGTGCGGAGGAAGTAGAGGGATGTTCGCCCTTCGGTGAAAAAATACGAGCTGACCAACGGGAGGTCTGGAGATTTTTTCGCTGAAAGGATATAGAATATCCCTTCTCCGCACGTTCTCAACTCCGAGCAAGCAGAGCTTCCTTAGTCGTACTGACTGCATGAAAACTGGAGCTAAGTTTACGCCCCGGTGAAAACGAACCACGACATATTGGTACTGTTTACTTCTGATTTGGGGAATTTATAATCACTGAATAATAGTCGGTGTCATTCCCGGAAAGCGAGTCTCTGACGATGTAGAGAAACGGAGTCGGCAGTGTCTCGACCCGTGGAATGCTGTTTCATCGGTGAGTGACGGAACGGTCGTAAAACTCCTTACAGGTTGTGGTGTCTCGGAACACGGATAAACGGCAATAAGTCTCGGAGGTGAAATGCAGCGTCCCCGATGCTCACCATGAGGCGTTGCCGGTTATCGGTGTTCAGCCACAACCCATAGGCGGGATGCGGTCAAATGGCATAAGGCATCGCCCTATGCTCTTTGACGACATCGCGCCGCCAACACGGAAGACCGCTCCGCCTCTCACCGATTATATAAGAATTCATTAAACGATGTCGCATAAAGGCAACTTTACTACTATGTATTCAGAGAATATCTTGTAGATATAAAATATTTGTCGTATCTTTGCGTCATAATTGAAAACATACGACAATGATACTGCGAGCAACATTTGAAAATATATACTCGTTCAAGGATGAGACTTCTGTCAGTTTTGTAGCTGGCAAAGGTTCTGTGCATCCTGCCCATGTAAGTCGCGCTCAAAAGCGTGATGACATTTCGGCGTTGAAATTCGGAATTATATATGGAGCTAATGCCTCAGGCAAAAGCAATGTTATCAAGGCTATCGCTTTGCTTCAGCAAATAGCCCTCGGTCGGTTTCCCATCGGAGATTTTGAGCCGTTCAAACTGGTAAAGCCGATAAAGCCTGTTTCCAAAATTGAAATTGAATTCAAGACTGATGGCAGATATTTTGCCTATGGTGTTGAGTTCTCTGCCAATGGTATAAAGGAGGAATGGCTGTATGAGATAAATGCCCGTTCTGATAAAAAGATTTTCACACGAAAAACTGACTCCGATGGCAACCAGTTTGAATTTGGAGACATACATGGTGATAATTCTGTCGGTCAGTTTGTGAAATTTCTGGGAGAAGGCACTCCGGCCAAGAGAAGTTTCTTGGCTGAATATATAGAGCGCAATGGCAAGGGGCTATGTCCTATTAAAGTAGCATACCAATGGTTTGCTACCGGATTGAGGATAATTTTCCCCGGCACACGCTTCCGTGGTCTGTCATTCAATGCCGAGCAGGATGAGAAGTTCCACGAATCGACACGCCGTCTGTTGCAATACTTTAATACCGGTATAGTTGATGTTCGTCGTTTTCCGGTTCAATCAAAGGAAGAGACCAACCTCCCTGAAAGATTGCTTGAAAAGATAATCAGTACCGCGACCCCGGGACGCACGGCATTGGTAGCCGCCCCCGAAAGCAACGAATGTTTCTTCTTCGACTTCAAGGAGGATGGAACATACACAATATTCAAGCAGAAGGCGGTTCATCGAAACGACTCGAATGATGAAGTGGTCTTTGAAATGGATGAGGAATCTGACGGTTCAATCCGTTTGCTCGACTTCATACCAATGCTGATAGACCTCTCGCAAAGCGAGTCAGACTACATGATTGATGAACTTGACCGCAGTATGCACCCTCTATTGTCGCAAAAGCTGATCGAATGCTATCTTCAGCAATTGTCAACTGAGCGGGACACGCAACTGATTATCTCTACTCACGAATGCAATCTTCTCAATCTGGATCTTATCCGGGCAGATGAAGTATGGTTTGTTGAAAAGGATAAAGATGGAGCATCCAAGCTCGTTTCACTCGCGGAATACAAGCCTCGTGAGAATGTTCAGAAGGGTTATCTTCAGGGACGTTACAGCGCAATCCCGTTCTTTGCTCCTATCGAAACTCTTAACTGGAACAAAGATGAGAAAGCGTAAAGATTTCGTCCGCCTTGAAGGTGTACGCTCTGCCCGTCTCGTGGTCATTGCCGGAGAAGGCCGATACACCGAATCCATATACTTCAATGCTGTCAAGAATGAGCTGCGCGCGCCGAATGTGCATGTGGAAGTCCTTGACCGCAATTCTGATGAGTCGTCTCCAGAGAGCGTACACCGTCAAGTCGCAGACTTCATGCGTCAATACAACATTGAAGATGACGATGAACTATGGCTTGTCATAGACCGTGACCGTTGGCAGGAACGGATGCTGTCGCAGGTTGCCCAACTCTGCGCCCAGAACTCCCACCTGCATTTCTGCATGAGTAATCCTTGTTTTGAATTATGGTTGCTCCTCCATTTGGAAGATGTAGAGCAATATGACGATGAGACAAAGAATGCCCTGCTCCAGAACAAGAAAAATAAGTCCGGTGTAACTTGGCTAAAGAAACGCATGAAAGATTTGCTTGGCTCTTACGCTGAGTCAAACTATGATGCGTTGGGCCTCATTCCTTATACTGCTGTTGCTATGGACAGAGCAAGAAGATTGGACTCCAATCCACAAGATCGTTGGCCTCAGTCCATCGGTTCCCGAGTTTATCTCCTTATGGAAAGTATCACTGGTAAGAAGAATTAACTATGATTGAAATAAATAATCTGAGTTCACTGAATCTATTCTCTAATTTCGAGACATTTAATTATGGTGACAAGACGATCATTCTCTATGATGACCACAGGTGTATTCTCACTGCATTATTTGAGGCTCGCAAGCTTGGAATAATAAGCAATGGCACAAATCTGATAACTTTTGATAGGCATGATGATGCCCGCAAGATACATCCTGACAGTATGCGCATCATAGACAGTATCATTGCAAGTGGACTCGATAGAATGTCTTCAAG
>NZ_CAJTMT010000060.1 GCF_910577345.1 uncultured Duncaniella sp. | reverse complement strand
GTTCAACAGGAGCGGGAGCCGGCTTTGGCTCAACCGTCGGTGGGGGCGTGATAATCTCCGTTGGCTTGTATTCCTCCTTTTGTTTCTGCTTCGGATCTTCAAGCTGTTCGCAGATAGCCACACGTTGCCCGGCTCTTACGAGCTTGGGGAGATAGGTGTCGAGGGCATGATGCGGGAAACCGGCAAGTTCGATGCTGACGGCTTTGCCGTTGCGTCGTCGGGTCAGTGTTATTTTCAGTATCTCCGACGCTTTCACGGCATCTTCGCCTATCATCTCATAGAAGTCGCCCACACGGAATATCAATATCGCGTCCGGGTGTCGTTTCTTCATCTCCTTGTATTGCGTCATCAGCGGAGTCTCAGCGACTTTAGCGACTTTGGGCTTGGGCGCAGGTGTAGGTGTTACAGGGTCTGGCGTGGGCGGTTTTATGCCGTGGTTGTTATATAATTCAAGGTCCAGACGCAGACGCAAAGAATCTTCCAAAGCATCGCGCAAATCTCTTGCTATACCATAGACACCGCCCTCATGTTTGTAGATGATAGCCGGTTTGCCGTATGGGTCAGTGCCGATTTTCGCTTCGGTGCAAATGACATTCTGCGGATATGCTGCAAAATATTTGTTGGTCGGTGCTTTTGTATCACGGTCAACGATTGACTGGATGAAAAATTCCTCATCAGCCGACATTCCTTTTTTACCAGTATGCTTTTGCAGGATAATCAAGTCAGAGCCTGTATCTGTTCCGGCGTTATCGGAGAAAGTATTGTTTGGCAATCGTACCGCTCCCACAAGGTCAGAGCGTTTCATCAACTCTATGCGCACGAAGGGGCTGACGGCGTTCATCACACCCTGCGATGTGATAAAAGCCACAATACCACCCTCGTGCACAGAGTCCAGTGCTTTGAGAAAGAAATAATTGTGGATAGCCTTTGTTGACTGACGGTAGGCAATCTCCTTGCTTGTGGCATATCGAGGGTCAGCGACCGCAAAGTCGCCGAAAGGAATATTTGATGCAGCAACATCAAAATAACCCTCAAAATCAGGGTCAATCCGTTCAAAACCTTTTATTTCGGTGGAGATAGACGGATGCAGGGCAGATAGAATTTTACCCGTCAGCAAGTCCTTCTCAAAGACGAGTGTTTCAGCACCGGGATAATTCTCATTTTTCAGAAAGGAGTCTATGAAAGCACCTTGCCCGGCAGACGGTTCAAGGAACTTTTTAATCTTCACACCTCTTTCACGCAATGAAGTGGCAAGCGCATCAATGACAGGCTCAGGAGTATAGAAAGCCGTCAGCACGGACGCTTTCAGAGAGTCCATGTATCCGGCAAACTCCCGGTCGTCCTTTGAATAGTCGTGAATAAGACGGTGCAGTTCAACCGTAGGCGCAAACAGCTCAATGTCGCTCTTGCTCCACTTGGCGGCATCGGCAAGTTCGTTGGCATCCTGCAATATACATTTCAGCCCTCCGAACCCGGCATACTTGCGCAGTATCTCCCTTTCAAGCGCATTTTCCGCGTTGCGATGTTCAACATCAAGGCGCAGGGCAAGCCTTATCGCCTCAATGTTGTCGCGCATGGTCTGGAGCCGGTTATAACTCATATCCGTCAAGTATTTCGGATATTTCTCCCAGCAGTTCGGTCAGCATCGGCTGGTGTGTTTCGCGGTCAAGGAAATCGCCGTTGACCTCATAGCGGTCAAGAATGTCATGCACGCTTTTCTTTGTGAGCAGATGCACGGCGAAATCGGGCCAGTATTCTTCAGGCAGCCGTGTCCACAGGCTTTCCTCTATGACGCTGTAAACAATGTCATAGCGGGACACATACAGTCCGGCAAGGAGTGTGCGCATAGCCATTTCCTGTGCCATAACCGGGTCATGACCTTCAAGGCGCAGGGTTACAAACGTGTCGTATGCCTCGTCAACACGGGCATCTACAAATTTCTTATTGGTGTACTGGGGAAAATAATGGTCACGCAGATGACCCAGAAGATAGACGCGGTAGCCGTCCATCTCCCGTAATTCAACATTTTGTTTCATCGGGTTCTTGGAATAGTGGTTTGCCGGCGTCCTATGTGTCTTTCAATGGGATATAAGAAAAGGACACCGGGTATCCCTCCCGATGTCCAACCACTAAATCCAAGTCATAAATTTGAAACAAAAACATTATGACGTTGAATTGAGTGCAAAGTTAACAAATAAATCGGAATCGGGCGGGATAAATGGTGTTAATTTGTGTATGGATCAAGCGGTTCAGGGCTTGTGTGTCGGTTATGCGAAAGCGTCAATCACGCTTTTAACAATAAGGTTGTAGAGTTTTTCCTCGTCGCGGCTGAGGTCGGTGGGGTGTAGCCCGGTGGTTACAATACCGAAGCCGTTGTAGATACATTCTCCATCGCGGAAGTTGCGGAAGTTGTGGCGGCGCGGCATACGGATCCGTCTGGCCTCCTTGCCCCACTTGCTGTTGTAGCGAAGATTTTTCTTGTTTCGGAGCATCAGTTTCCACACGCCGAAAGGAATGGTGTTCTGCACCGTGAACGGATAGGATATAAGTTTCTTCGCGTACAGTGTGTAGGCGGTCTGCATGGTCTTCATGTGGTCGAAGTCCAGCTCAACCGCGGCTTTAAGGAGCATCAGCGGCATATTGAGAAGCGGCTGGCAGTCGGTTATGCGCATGGCATTTTTGTCCATCGTGAGGATAGTGCCGACTTCGGGCGGTTCAACACCGATTCTTTCGGCATCGGCGGTTGACACTTCCACGGGCATTTCCTCCATGATGCAGGCGCCTTTGAGTTCCACATTTTCTTTCGACTTCTCCACCAGACGGTTGTAGATCTCATTGTCGAGCCATTCCTCGTATTCCCTGCGGTTCTGCGGCCCGTGGATTACTCCGTGACGGATTGCCCCCTTTGTGAGAATGGGGAGCCATGCCCTGCGCACTGCCACCGGAACGGCGATGAAATAGTAGAGGTTGAGAAAGTCGAAATCGCCGTATTTCTCTGGTGACATTGCGTTGACGACCGTGTGGCTCATTCCCCAGAGAGCCTTGATTGTGGCGAGCTGTTTCCTGTCCTGCTCGGTTTTCTTGTAGCCAACCAGCTCATCATAGTCGCGCATGGCGAACTTGAAGTTGTGGGCATACACCTGTCGGCTGTTCATTGTCGTGGAGAGCACGAAATTCTCTGACGGGGAGAAGGTCGCCTCTATGACCCCGCCGTTTGTCCATGTCACGGCGTAGCCGTTGCCGAGGTAGTAGCCTTCGTGTTTTTCGTTTGCGCCGATTGCTCTGGCGATGGTGTCAGCCGTGAGTTCATGGTCGGTCACGACTGTTATAAGATTTTTCTGTTTCATATTTATGAATTTTATCGGGTGGATAATTTTGGAGATAGTGGTTTTGCGGCAACAACATCGGGAGTTCCGGACCTCCCTGATGTCATTTCAGCGGATTTTGGTTACAGCTTCGGGCCTTTGGGCTTGCGCTGCTGTTTCGCCTGATTCTCGTCTTTCGGCGCGGTCTGGTATTTCTGGAGCGGTTCGGCAACATGCTTGGTCGCCTCATTCGTCAGTCCGTCATTGTTGACCGCCTTCTGAGTCTTTGACTCTTCAGCGACCTTGACGCGGGGATCGTTGAGTGATGTAGTCGGACGTTGCTTTTCAGGATTGAACTGGAGATAGACGGTGCATTTCTGCCCCTGCTTGTCAACCATGTTTGTCATTTCGACAACCTTGCCGGCAGTGTAGTCAGCCTGCTGTTGCGGCGTCATAGGAACGCCAGCCCATTTTGTGATGGGCTTGATGTTGCCGTCCTTTGTCAGCCACGAGGACTGTTGCTGACCCTGACTGTTTCCCTGCTGCTGGCTCTGCTCCTGTCGTCGCACGCCGCCGGGTACAAACTCGACGCCCTTGCGGTCGGCCGACACTTGCAACACCACATTGTAGGTCTTGCCGTTCTTGTCGGTAATCTGTTTAGGCGGGAGGGCTTTACCCTTCTTCAGTTCGCTTATTTCAGCCATAGTCAGCTTTGTCTGCCCGATGGTGTCCTTGATGAACACGGCCTTTACGGGCACCGACACAATCGTACAACCGTCCGCGATAGCAGGTAAGCCATAAAAAGAAAGCCGTCCAGATTTTGGGCGGCTATTTTTGTGAGGGTTTCCAGCGGTCGGGAAGCAGGGTCGCGGTATTTTTCGATCGGGGTGTTTGGCGGCCATGCGGCACATCGGTCGATTATGT
>NZ_CAJTMT010000059.1:4978-5210 GCF_910577345.1 uncultured Duncaniella sp. | reverse complement strand
CGTTGCGCGATACGTCGACTTTTGAAAGGGCCTTGAAGCCTGAGAGATTGAGGCTGCCTCCGAGTTTCTTATCCTTCCATTCAATGGCGGTGACGTGGCCGTTCTCGATGGTCACACCCTCGATTGAGGTGAGGTTATTGATATTGGAGACTTTGAGAGCCGATGCATTGGTTCCTTCGCGGGAGGGCTCAGATAAAAAAGCTTTGAGCTGTTTGGCTTCGTTCTTGTCGAG
>NZ_CAJTMT010000059.1:0-4968 GCF_910577345.1 uncultured Duncaniella sp. | reverse complement strand
CACTCATGCTACCCAGCATGACTGCAATGATTAATAACGCTTTTTTCATAAAACAATAGTTGATTTTGTTAATTTTAATTATCTAACAACCCTTGTTTCAAAAAAGTTTTATTAGCGTTAAAAATCACCGCTACAGCAGTCTCTGACAGCGATTTTTTTGACCGGTACAGAAATCAGAAAGGAGCCATGTCGTCGGATGTGGCACCGAGAATGTCGGCGGAACCGCCGCTGAAGGGACTTGCAGGAGCAAAACCGTCGCCACCGCCGTCGTCGCCGGAATTCAGGCGCGACACCTTGCTGCCGCTTGCCATCTCGACCTCGCCTTCCCAGTTCTCGAAACGGGCATAGCGCGACTTGAAGCGCATCTTCACGTCGTCGACACGACCGCTACGGTGCTTGGCAACGATAAATTCGGCAAGACCGCGGATGTCATTGCCGGCAGCATCGACTCCGGAGCGCAGATAGTATTCCGGACGGTGGATAAAGCAGACAATGTCGGCGTCCTGCTCGATCGCACCCGATTCACGGAGGTCGCTCAACTGCGGACGCTTGCCATCCTTGCTGTCGGCACCGCGCGATTCTACACTTCGGTTGAGCTGCGACAGGGCCACAATCGGGATATTGAGTTCCTTGGCAAGCTGCTTGAGCGAACGTGAAATCATCGAGACCTCCTGTTCGCGCGAACCGAACTTCATGCCGGAAGCGTTCATCAGCTGCAAGTAGTCGATGATTATAAAGGATACATTATGTTCGCGCACGAGACGGCGGGCTTTCGTGCGGAGCTCGAATATTGAAAGCGAGGCGGTGTCGTCGATATAGAGCGGAGCACTATAGAGATTCTTCACGCGCGACATGAGCTGATCCCATTCCATCTGCGAGAGCTGTCCGCTCTTGATTTTTTCACCTTCAATCTCGCAGGTATTCTGGATGAGACGGTTGACGAGCTGCACGTTGGACATTTCGAGCGAGAAGATGGCCACGGGGATGTTGTAGTCCACGGCCATATTCTTGGCCATTGAAAGCACAAACGCAGTCTTACCCATCGCAGGACGGGCAGCGATGATGATAAGGTCGCTCCGCTGCCATCCTGAGGTCAGCTTGTCGAGTTCATGGTAGCCCGATTCAAGACCGGAGAGACCTGAGGTGCGGTTGGCGGCAGTCTGAATCTGCTCGATTGCAGCATTGATGACAGGGTCGATCTGAGTCACGTCTTTCTTGACGTTGCGCTGCGAGATTTCGAAGAGCTTGCCTTCGGCTTCCTGAAGAAGGTCGTCGACGTCGTAGCTCTCGTCGAATGCCTGAGCCTCAATCTGCGAGGCAAATTTGATGAGCTCTCGGGCAAGGTATTTCTGCGCAACGATACGAGCGTGGAACTCGACGTGGGCACCGGAAGCGACACGGGATGTGAGTTCGGAGATGCGGAGCGGGCCGCCTGCTCCTTCGAGTTCGCCCATCAGACGGAGTTTCTCAGTGACGGTGAGCATGTCGATGCTCTGCTGAGCGGCACCGAGACTCTGAATGGCGGCATAGATTTTCTGATTGGCGGGATCGTAGAACGACTCCGGCTTCAGAATGTCACAGACCACAGTATAGGCATCCTTTTCAAGCATCAAAGCACCGAGGACGGCCTCTTCAAGATCATTGTCACGCGGGGGGATGCGTCCACCGTGATCAAAGATTGAGACGTTCTGGGGCTTCTGACGGGAAGAGCGTTGGGGATTGAATCCGGATGATTCCTGTGGCATGGCGGGAGTTGGTTCTGAATATCTGAATTACGGATTGAATGGAAGTGAGGAGATTGATAATCGTGGAAAATCAAGGGGAGAGGATGGGGAGGGAACGGTTCGGAGAGTGTGGGGAAAAAAGTGTCGGGAGGAGGTTTACGGTTACAAAGGTACGCAAATTTAATGCCAAAAAGGTGCGATAATACAAATTTTACCAACAAAAACCGTAACTTTGCGCACCCGCAACATTCTTTCCTCCTAACAATCCATCAATTATGATTCTTTTCCCGAACGCAAAAATCAACCTGGGTCTCGACATCATCAGCAAGCGACCGGACGGCTACCACAATATAGAAACAGTGATGTATCCTGTCCCGTGGACCGACGTGCTTGACATCGTCCCCGCCAAAGGGGAGGAAAGCACCCTGACGGTCAGCGGACGCAAGGTCGACTGCCCGACTGAGAAAAATCTTGTAATGAAAGCCTACAGGGCTTTGAGTGAACGGGTCTCGCTCCCGCCTGTCGACATCTATCTCCGTAAAATCATCCCCGACGGTGCCGGACTGGGAGGAGGCTCGGCCGACGCTTCGTTCACTCTCCGTGGACTCAACGAGCTTTTCGCCCTCGGTCTCAGCGACGACGAGCTGGCGGAAACCGCCGCAGGATTGGGTGCCGACTGCCCGTTTTTCATCTACAACAAGCCGATGCTCTGCACCGGAATCGGGACTGAGTTCGCCCCCGTGGATGTCAACCTCAAGGGCTACTCCATAGTGATAGTCAAACCGGCAGTCAGCGTTCCGACCGCCCAGGCCTACAGCCGTGTTGTCCCCGCTTTCCCCGACCGCAGAATCAGCGAAATCATCAAGGACTCACCCGCTGAATGGCAGGGAGAAATGAAAAACGACTTCGAGGCTTCGGTCTTCCCCCTCCACCCTGCGGTTGCCGACATCAAGACAAAACTCATTGACATGGGAGCCATCTATGCGTCCATGTCGGGTTCAGGCTCCGCCGTCTACGGACTCTTCCGGGGTGACATTTTGTCAGAAGGACTGACAGAGGTTTTCGGCAACTGCGACATCTTCACCGGCGCACTCTGACCCTACGGCCGTCACCCTCGCTTTTTGTTGGGTGATTGAACGTTATAGCTCTCCCGTTGTTGTATTTTTAAATATTATGTTGCCCGAAAAGGATGAATGATGCGAAAAAATCATCTTCATCCGCGTCTTTGGCAACCTTTTTGATGTTATATTATAAAATAAAGATATTAAGATATACGAAGCATTATGAGCTACAATCCCAATAACCCCAAAGACAAAGCCTCCGGCAAGGAGAGCGATGCCAACATCAACGAAGACGGTGCAATCCTGGACGACGTGCAGGAAGCATTCGACGAACAGAACTCTACTGAAGAAGAGGAAAACGAGATGATCAACAAACAGCTCTCCGACATCGACGCCCTCAATAAACAGCTTCAGGATGCCGAGGAAAAACTCGCCAAGGAAAAGAAGGAATATCTCTTCCTCATGGCTGAATTCGACAATTTCCGCAAACGTACCGTAAAGGAAAAATCCGACATAATCAAGAATGCCGCTGAAAATGTCCTCAAAGGACTTCTTCCCATCGTGGACGATTTCGAACGCGGTCTTGAGGCAAGCGCAAAAATCGACGATCCCGCCTCCATCCGTCAGGGCATGGAGCTGATTTATCAGAAGCTCGTCAAATTCCTCGCAGCCAACGGCGTCAAGCCCATCGAGAGCAACGGCAAACCCTTCGACGCAGAGCTTCACGAGGCTATCGCGATGGTACCCGTCACCGACGAATCACAGAAGGGAATGGTCATCGACACCCCGACAAAAGGATATACAATCAACGATAAAGTGCTCCGCCATGCAAAAGTGGCTGTGGGCCAGTAAGGATTTCTACAACACTGTTTCATGGCTACTAAAAGAGATTACTACGAAGTGCTTGGAGTCGACAAGAATGCCGACGAAAAGACTATCAAAAGCGCTTACCGAAAGAAGGCCATCCAATATCACCCCGACAAGAATCCGGGCGACAAGGAGGCCGAGGAGAAGTTCAAGGAGGCTGCCGAAGCCTACGATGTGCTCTCCAACCCCGAAAAGCGCGCTAAATATGACCAGTTCGGTCACAATATGGGTCCGCAGGGATTCCCGGGCGGCGGTGGAGGCTTCCATGCAGGAGGCTTCTCAATGGAGGACATCTTCTCGCAGTTCGGCGACATCTTCGGTGGCGGCTTCGGCAATATGGGCGGTTTCGAGACCGCTGGTGGCCGCACGCGTCGCCGTCAGCGCCGGGGGTCCGACCTCCGCATAAAGGTCAAGATGACCCTCGCGGAGATTGCTACCGGAGTCACCAAGACCCTCAAGATTCCTACACTCGTCAAGGACACACACTGCGACGGCACCGGAGCCAAGGACGGCACGGCATTCACGACATGTCCGACCTGCGGCGGTTCAGGCTCAGTCCTGCGTCAGCAGCAGACCCTTTTCGGCCTCTCGCAGTCGGCTGTGGAATGTCCGCAGTGTAAGGGCGAGGGCAAGATTATCACCGAAAAGTGTAACTTCTGCCACGGCGAAGGTGTGATACGCGAAGACCGTACGGTCACTTTCACAATCCCTGCCGGCGTGGCCGACGGACAGACTCTGACCGTGAAGGGACAGGGCAACGCCGCCATCCACGGAGGCGTCAACGGCGACCTTCTCGTCGTGATTGAAGAGGTGAAGGACCCCGAACTCATCCGCGACGGCAACGACGTGATCTACAACCTTATGCTCGACATCCCGACCGCAACACTCGGAGGCTCGGTTGAAGTTCCCACCATCACCGGTCGTGCCCGTCTCAAGATTCCCGCCGGAACTCAGCCAGGCAAGGTGCTCCGTCTTCGCGGAAAAGGCTTACCCTCGACCGAAGGCTACGGCACAGGCGACGAGCTCATCAACGTCATGGTCTATATCCCCGAGACCCTTACGGACGATGAAAAGAAGACAATCGAATCGCTGCAGGGCAAACCCAACATGACCCCTAACGAATCGACCAAAAACCGTATCTTCAGCAAACTCCGCCACATCTTCGAATCTTAAAGAAGAAAGGTATACAAAAAACAATAAAATCACGGTGCCATGCGCCGTGATTTTTTTATTTCATCAAATACCTTACAACCAGTAAGCTAAGCTGCGAAGTCCCAATGGAGATTCCATCACCAGCTTAAATAAAAATAACAAAA
>NZ_CAJTMT010000058.1:1505-5458 GCF_910577345.1 uncultured Duncaniella sp. | reverse complement strand
CCCACGAATTCCCCCCTGCATTTCCAATCGTATGCTGTTGCGGACGCTTTGAAAAGCGTCCCTACTGTGCGTCCACAAGGCATCCACAGGGCGGACACAGGGCGGACACAGGGCGGCCACAAAGCGGCCACAAAGCGGCCACAAAGCGTCCACAGGGCGCCCATAATGTAACCAACAACCAAAAACTCACACCTATCCTTGCATAAATAAATATAATTTACTAATTTTGCTTTTGCAGACCGCCATAGCAGGAGCCCCCGGTCTGGGGTAAAGCGTGGTGGGATGTTGAAAATAACATTTTAATAAAGCGTTTATCCGCGCTGATTCTTGACGAATCGAAATTCTCGCAAAATTTCAATCAATAGTCAAGGATTGTGCAACGGTAGATGCCCGTGGATATGTAATATCATGCATTCGGCTGAATGCCTTGCGAAAGGTATGGCCGGACGCTATAATTGCATATACAAGCGTGGGCTTCTGCGTTGCCGTCCGACTATTGATGGGCAATGCGAGAAGCCTCGATTCGTAGGACGGTAACAGATACAGACTCCTACGCTTTTTTTTCATACCCAACCATTACCGCCGACGAGAGGAGGACCGAGGCATACACCCCAACCATTCATCCGGCTATATGAACTCCTGCTCGCCTCCAAAACCCAAACCTCCCACTGTCGTCGACCCATGTCGCAAACCTGAACCATGCCCACCGTCCGCCCTCACCGTCAGCGGATTGATTGAATATTACATGCGGGATTATGCCGCCAGCCTGACCGCACGGCTCGGTGAACTGAAAAATGTCACGGACTACATCTGCGGCCTCCACAACATCCCTACCGGCAAGAAAGAAAAATATCTCCGTGCAAGCCACCAGTTCTGCATCGCCAACCGGGTGATTTCGGAGATGATTGAAAAACTATCCGACATCGACACCCACACTTTCAATGATTTTGAAGAGTTGCGCGACCATGTGGCCGAAACCGCCCGCGGAACGACAGGCTACGCCGACCTTTCAATCTATGACTTTGCCTTCCGCTACGGATTCAACCACGGTCTCCTCCCCGAGCGCCGCGTCTATGTCCACGCCGGTGCCCTCACGGGAGCCAAAGCCCTGCGCCGTCTCGGCCTAATCGACTGCAAAATCACCCCGCCATCCATCCCCATCGAAGCCTTCGCCCCTATCCTGCAGGAAATGGGAGCCATGCACCTCGAAAACTTTATGTGCATAGTCCACCGTCAGCTCACCCAAATGGCCGACAAACTCCGGTCCACTTCCGCCAAGAACACAACTAAAAAGACCATCAAAAAGACCGTCAAGCCCACCGTCAAATAAACCGCCAACAAATAAACCAACTATAATTTTATAAACCAATTAATTCACACAACATGTTTAGACAACTACACAAACGGGTGTCGCGGCTATCGGCACCCCTGTGGCTGATACTCCTCGGCCTAATCCCGGCCACCCTCTCAGCCCGCGACTTCACCTACGAAGGACTAACTTATACCGTTATCAGTGAAGCAGATCACACCGTCAAGACTAAAGCCGGCTATATAACACAAGAAAATTATACGGATCCATTGGGGAACCAATGGATTTTTGAAACGTTAAATCCCGGAAACACCGTTAAGGGAGAATTGACAATTCCCTCCAGAGTAAATGATGGAACAAACTTTTACATTGTAAAAGAAATTGGCAACCTGGGATTTTGTGAGAATGCCGGTCTTACCTCTGTCACAATTCCAAATTCGGTGACCTCTATTGGTAAAAAAGCTTTTATGAATTGCTCCTCGCTCGCTTCAGTCTCAATCCCAAGTTCAGTGACTTCTATTAGCGATGAGACGTTCTCCGGTTGCAGGTCACTCGCTTCCGTCTCAATCCCAAGTTCCGTGACCTCGATTGGGGAAGGTGCGTTCTGCGGTTGCTCAGCTCTCGCTTCCGTTTCAATCCCAAGTTCAGTGACTTCTATTGGTAACTCTGCCTTCTCCGGTTGCTCAGCTCTCGCTTCCGTTTCAATCCCAAGTTCAGTGACTTCTATTGGTAACTCTGCCTTCTCCGGTTGCTCAGCTCTCGCTTCCGTTTCAATCCCAAGTTCAGTCACTTCTATTAGCGATGAGACGTTCTCCGGTTGCTCGTCGCTCACTTCGGTCACAATCCCAAGTTCAGTGACTGCTATTAGTGATTGGGCGTTCGCCAGCTGCTCCTCGCTCACTTCAGTCTCAATCCCAAGTTCAGTGACTGCTATTGGTACCCATGCGTTCTCCGGTTGCTCCTCACTCGCTTCCGTCTCAATCCCAAGTTCCGTGACTTCTATTGAGGACTTTACGTTCTCCAGTTGCTCCTCGCTCGCTTCCGTTTCAATCCCAAGTTCCGTGACCTCAATTGGTGACGGGGCGTTCTACCGTTGCTCATCGCTCGCTTCCGTTTCAATTCCAAGTTCAGTGACTTCTATTGGGGTAGGGACGTTCTCCGACTGCTCGGCGCTCGCTTCCGTCTCAATCCCAAGTTCCGTGACTTCAATTGGTAACTCGGCGTTCTCCGACTGCTCCTCACTCGCTTCGGTCACAATCCCAAGTTCGGTGACTTCAATTGGTGACAAAGCGTTTGAAAATTGTTCGATATTGACAGCTATAAATCTTCCCGATGCTGTTGAAAAAATTGGTGAAGACGCTTTCTCAGGTTGTCCGATATCTGAATTGAATTTCGGCAAGTCTCTATTTTCTCTTGGCACTTTAACAGGAACCACCGAGAAGCCGGGATTCTCACGCTCCATCTTCGATCGTTGCCCCGACCTCAAAATCATCACTGTATCTAAGGATAATCCCTATTTCATCGCAAATAAGGATGCCTTTATCATCAAGCCCGACAGCATGATGGTCTACTGCCCTGATTTTTCACGCACATCATGTACCATCCCTCCCACTGTCAGCAAATTTGCAGCAGACGCGTTTAAAAATTGCAATAGCCTTATTACAATTTCTATTCCCGCGACTGTAAAGGAATTTGCCGACAGACTTTGGCATAATTGTGAATCTCTGCATAATGTCGTATATCTCGCCGAGACTCCGGCCACTGCCAACAAGAATATATTCAATGACGAGACATATTCGGAAGGTACCCTATACTGTCCTAAAAACAGTATGGATAAATACTTCATTACCACTCCATGGGGATGGTTTGAAAAAATGGAAGCGGCAAACCAATGCATCCTGACTACATATTCAATCACCCTTGAACCGGGCGCCAACTATCAACTCACAGCCGAAGCAATCACCGAGGATAGCCGACCCTTCACCTACAAATGGTCGTCAAGCAATCCGGCGGTAGCAAGCGTTGACAGCAATGGTCTTGTCAAAGCCATTGCAAAAGGCTCTGCTGAAATCAAAGTGATTGCGACTGATAATGAAGGTAATACGATGGAGGCCACCTGCGCCGTGACCGTCAAGTATATTTTGTCAATCATCAGCCATTCAGCCATCCGTATCCTTTCTGATGAATCCTTCCAGTTGGGCATTGTTTCAAAACTTGAAAATCTCAAAATCAACTGGAGTTCAAGCGACCCGGCCGTGGCCTACGTCAACAACTGCGGTCTCGTCACAGCAATGTGCGAATCAGGCAAATGTGTAATCTCGGCAGAAGTTGAAGGTGAGACCATGGAATGTAAGGTTAATGTTGGTATCGAAACAGGAACCATACCCGAGGACGTCAACTATACAACCGACAAATCCTCTAAAACCATCACCATCACTGAATCGCCGAATGCCAAGGGTGATATTGTCATCCCGATGAATGTCCGCATCGGCGGTGAAATCTATACCGTGACAAAACTCGGTGAACGCGCCTTTGCTGATGCCTACAGCCGCATCACTTCCATTTACGTTCCCAACAGTGTCACCGAGATAGCCAAACATGCCTTCATCCATTGCGAGAATCTCACCTATCTCCACCTCGGCCG
>NZ_CAJTMT010000058.1:0-1497 GCF_910577345.1 uncultured Duncaniella sp. | reverse complement strand
GATAGCCAAACATGCCTTCATCCATTGCGAGAATCTCACCTATCTCCACCTCGGCAGCGAGTTGAAATCACTCGGTGAAGGAGCCCTCGGTTTCTGCAAAGCAACAGTTCTGGAATGTGAGGCAGTAACTCCTCCGACTTTGGGCGTGGATTGCTTATGGTCATCAAGCATCGGCACACTCCGCGTACCGGCAGAATCGGTTTCAGCCTATAAGAATACTGGTTGGAAAAGCGTAGGAAAGACCGTTGAAGGAGTCGATTTTGGTAGCAGCCGTCAGTCACGCGCACCTGAAATGGGAGGCGTTGAACCTACAGCCATCATCTACGAATCCGTCACCCGCGACCCCGACATGCTCAACGTCCGTCTCGAACCCGTAGGCGCATCGACCGTCATCGACTGGACCTCTTCAAATCCTGAAGTCGCCACAATCGACCGTGGTCTCATCACCTTCCTCTCGAAAGATGGCGAGACAGTATTCGGAGCCACCACCGAGTCAGGTCTGAAAGCCACCTCACCCTCAATGTCGGAAGAATCTTCGGCCATTGACGACGTCATCGCCCCCGAGACCGTCCGCCCGAACGACATCTACAACCTCCAGGGCATCTGCCTCAAACGCAACGCCACCGACGACGACATCAAATCCCTCCGCCCCGGCCTCTACATCATCGGCGGTAAGAAAGTGATAGTCAAATAATCATCCCATACGAATCAATTAAAATCATGCGGAGCGAAAGTCCACAAACTTTCGCTCCGCATTGTATTTTGACGCACTGTTATCGCCCTGTAGGGACGCTCCAGTAGGGACGCTTTTCAAAGCGTCCGCAACAGCATACGAATGAATTTGGGAATCGTAAAATAACCAATGGATTTTTCGGAAACATACCGCAAATTAAAAATCAAATAACCAATTGATTTTTCGGAAACATACCGCGATTTTAAAATCAAATAACAAATGATTTTCAGAAACATACCGCGGACCGACCACGGATTTCCAATTTACCAACGGATTTTCAATTTCGGGGGCCATGTATTTTCCAATTTTGGATTCCGGGCATTTTCAATTGCGGATTCCCGACATTTTTCAATTTTCGGTTTCCGCATTTTCAATCGTATGCTGTTGCGGACGCTTTGAAAAGCGTCCCTACAAAGCGTCCCCACAAAGCGTCCCCACCAGGCGGGCGATCATTCCCTGTGTTCATCGGGGGGATAATCGGGATTGAAGCAGTCGCGGTGCCAGTTGGCTACGTTGTTGTCAACGTAGTTCATGATATTGTCGAAGGCTTGTTGGTTTCTGATGATGTGTTCATGAAATCTCGGTTGCCAGGCAAATTTGATGTTACGTCGGCCACATTCGCGCGTGACTCCTCCTTTGAGGCAACGCACAATCACGGACAGTGTGGAATTGTGGTGGAAATCAGCGGTCGCGGGGCCATGCATTTTGGGTTTCAGACAGCCGAGATTCGGATGAGATGTGGGGTTCGGCGGGGCGGGTTGGGG
>NZ_CAJTMT010000057.1 GCF_910577345.1 uncultured Duncaniella sp. | reverse complement strand
ACTTCGCGGGTGTTGCGCATAAGGGTTTCAAATTCATCCGGAGTAATGCCGTAGTCTGACATTTTGAGGTCTGCCACTCCGCAGGCTTCCTGAAGATTGACAAGTGCGGTGATGAAATCCTCCGGCTTTGTAGCATCAGTCATGCCCATAAGACGGGCAAGCTCTATGAAACGGTCGTCGCAGCCATGATTCTTTATGAAATAGCTGAAATAAGCCTTGCTTATCATTATCAGACCTGCACCGTGGGGCAGAGAGGGATGATAGGCTGAAAGGGCATGTTCAATACCATGTTCGCTTGTCAGAAGTGTCAGTGTCATTACTGCGCCAGACAATGTGTTGGCGAATGCCACGCGGGTACGGGCTTCCAGATCGTTGCCGTCCTTTACTGCCCGTGGTAGATATTGTGCGATATTACTTATAGCTTCACGTGCGTTCATGTCGCTGGCAAGGTTGGCACTTGCAGCGATGAATCCTTCAACGCTGTGGAACAGAGCATCGAAACCCTGAAATGCTGTATATTTCGGTGGAACGGAAAGCATCAGATCCGGGTCAACGATTGCCAATGCCGGGAATAGGGCGGCATCCATGATGAATGCTTTTTCGTTGGTGTCTTCTTTTGTAATCACACCGCACCCGTCTGTTTCCGAACCTGTACCTGCTGTGGTCGTGATAGCTATGATTGGGAGTGGTTTGTTTTGCATCGGCTGTCCCTTTCCTGAACCGATGGGAACATAGTCCCACAAGTCTCCATCGTTAGTTGCAAGCAGTGCTATCGCCTTGGAACAATCCATTACACTACCACCGCCAAGTGCAACAAGGAAATCTGCACCGAAAGAACGGGCTGCGTCCGCTCCTGCATGGGAGTTCTCGACTGTGGGATTTGGCATTACACCATCAAACACAGCTGTTTCAACACCAGCCAAACTCAGTTCCTGTTCAGTGCGGGCAAGATAACCATTGGCGTGGGTAGATTTTCCGTTGGAGATGATTATCAACGCTTTCTTTCCGGGCATTGCCTGTTTGTGAAGGTTGTTCAACTGACCTGACCCGAACATAATTCTTGTCGGGATAAATTGGTCGTAACTCATTTTTGTTTCCATATCTGATTATGTCGTTATTGTTTATACTTACTTTTACCACCCTGCAAGCTGTATTTTGTGCTGAGGTGCAGGAAAAGATATGTCGAGCAGTTCCATATCCTCGGCATCAAGGGTAATTGATACACTGCCGAAATTCTCCTTTACATGTTCAGCTGACCCCGCTTTGGGTATGGCCATCACTCCGGGGTTACGGATTATCCAAGACAAGGCTATCTGTGCCGGAGTGGCGTTATGTTTCTCCGCAATGGTTCTCAACACTGGATGTCTGAGCAATTTCCCCTCTCCGACAGGCGAATAGGCTATGACAGGAATATCACGTTGCTGTGCGTATGGGATTAAATCATATTCCACACCTCGTTCTTGAAGATTGTAGAGCACCTGATTGGCATCACAACTGCAACCATTCGGAATATCATCAATCAGTTCCATATCGTCAACATCAAGATTGCTGACACCCCACAACCGAATTTTCCCATCACGCTGAAGGCGACACATTGCCTCCACTGTTTCAGATAGCGGGTATCGACTTTTCCAATGTAGAAGATATAAGTCAAGGACTTCGGTGCCAAGTCGTCGCAGACTTTCTTCGCAGGCTTTGATTGTGCCTTGATAATCCGCGTTATCGGGATGAACTTTGCTGACAAGAAAAACTTTGTCACGGCATGATTTTATAACTTTACCAATAAATTTTTCATTGCCATACATTTCCGCAGTATCAATCATGTTCATACCGAGGTCAATCCCTGTCAATAGTGCATTGGCTTCAGTCTTTTCACATAGTGGATTACGCCCCATGTTCCAAGTCCCTTGCCCGATGGTGCAGACTTTATCACCGTTTGAAAATGTAATGTGTTCCATTTCTTTACTTGAATGGAGATTCGACCTCCTCGTCTGTTACCTCCAACTTAAAGAATACCGGTCTTAAACCATCATTGCAACATGTTATTGCGACACCCGGCTGACGGACCCAGTCGTTGAAGTAAAAATGTTTTACCCCATTTGCCAAAGCAAATACGTAAGGATGGATTGTTCTCCAAGCCCCATCACACAATCCATCAGGTTTGCCGAGTCCGGTGTAGAATGCCTGACCTTCTTTATGTACGGAGCAACGTTTTAATCCCGGCATAGCAAAATCTTTTGCCAGATCTTCATTAAACGTGTTTCGGAGGACCGTAATCTTTACTTTTTTCATTTCATCCAAATATTTTCTATGACAGGAGTTGCGTCCGTGATTTCCAGACTAAGGACCATTTCTTTAGTCAGCTCAAAATACTTTTGGAGTTGAGGTGATGCACAGTGGGAGGTATAAGCCTCTTCATTTTCATACTTTTCAAGTATTGTAAACCGATTGGGGTTCTCGTTGTCCCACGTTGCATACAGGACTTGTACACCATCTTCAAGGCGTAGAGAAGTTTCCATCTCCTCTTTTAGTATAGCCTTGTATTCTTCCAACTTGTAAGGATTAACCGTTATGCGTGCTATCTTTATCATCGTTCTTGATTATAATGTCAATACCAATCATGCTTTTCATTACGATTTATAGCTGCAATTTCAGCCATTTCATCAGCAGATAACTCAAAGTCAAAGATTGAGATATTTTCTTTCATGTGGGCGGGATTTGATGACCCCGGAATGACTACGACACCTCGTTGCAAATCCCATCTGAGAATTACCTGAGCTACCGATTTGTTATGCTTAGAAGCAATACGCGACAAGACAGTATCACTCAAAAGTTCTTTCTGATGTCCACGACCACCAAGTGGATACCATGCCTCCACAACTATACCTAAATCGTGAAGATGATTCACAACATCGGTGTCCTGATAATAAGGATGTACCTCATTCTGAACCAAGACCGGTTTGATATTGACCTGTGGCAGGAATTTGTTAATCTCGTCAACGTAGTAGCATGACACTCCGATTGAACGGATTTTTCCTTCGGCTACATATTTCTCCATCGCCTTATATGCCTTTACATCATTTGCGCCGGGATGGTGCAATAGCATAAGGTCAACATAACCTATGTCGAGTTTGCGCAGACATTCCTCTATGGCCGCTTCGGGATTCCCGAACTGAGTGGGATAGATTTTTGTCGCTACAAATATTTCCTCGCGTGGAACGCCGGATTCTCTCACGCCTTTTCCAACCTCGGCCTCGTTGCCGTACATGTGTGCGGTGTCAATTTTACGAAATCCCGCGGCAATGGCTGATTTTACAGAATTTACACAGACATCTCCTGTGAGGCTGTATGTTCCTAATCCGACAATCGGCATGTCGTATCTACTGCTAAGTCTGACAGTGGGCGCAAAGCCGTTTTTACCGGCTGAAAGATTAAAAGCCCATGAATTATCTTTGTTTTCAGTTTTCGGTAAATTCAATCCATCAATCCAGTTCCTGATATTGGCTTTTGTTTCATTTGCTACGAAACGCTTGCCGGGTTTCCATTCAGCATTTGTTGCGAGAGAATGAAGATTGGTATCACTTGACCCTATTCCGCTTGAATGTGATGTGCAAAACGGTATGATAATCTTGCCATCAAGATTATGCTTCTCCAGAAAGGTATATATCACTTTTGGAGCTGCACCCCACCAGATAGGATAGCCGAGAAACACAATATCATAATCCGCGATATTTTCAACCGCACCTTTTATTGCGGGACGTGCTTTCGGATCGTTCTGCTCTCGATTGGCCCGACAGTCCGTGTTATAGTTCAGGTCAGCTGATGTATAGGGAGTTTCAGGCTCAATACGGTAAAGAGTACCGGAAGTTATGTCTGCCATATCTTCAGCTATACCCTTTGTTGTGTTCGTACAAGAGAAGTATGCCACGAGAATCTTTCCATTTCCAGTTGTCGGTTCCGGCTCCGGATCGGGCGTAGGATTCGGATTGGGGTCAGGTGTCGGTTCCTCCTTCTGTATGGGTTCATCGTTATCATGGCTACACGCGCACATGGTAAGTGATATTCCTAACATCATGATGAGGGATAAAAGCCAGAATTTCATTTGTCAAAATTTTTATTGAAGAATTCCACAATGCGGTTGAACGGAATGATGTCCATGCGGTCATACAGGTCGGTATGACTTGCGCCGGGAACGACTACAAATTCCTTGTTGTCCCCTTTAAGGAGAGCGAAAGCGTCCTTACCGAAATAGAAGGAATGGGCCTTGTCGCCATGAACTATCATCACGGCATTTTCCAACTCATCGGCATATTCAAAGAACTTGAAGTTGAGGAATGGCAGCGGGGATGTTGCATTGAAACCTCCGTTGGAGTTAAGCGACCGTTTGTGATAGCCTCTTTTTGTTGTCTTGTAATAGTCATAATAGTCCTTCACGAACTGAGGGGCATCATCGGGAAGAGGGTCAATAACTCCGCCGCCAAGTTTATAGGAGCCATTACGGTAGTCTTCAGTACGTTGGGCGCACAGGGCGGCACGTTTGGCGTTGCGCTGTGCGGCGGAGTTCTCGCTGTCGAAATAGCCGTTGGCGTTTACACGTGTCATATCGTACATTGTCGAGGCTACCGTGGCTTTGATGCGCGGGTCGTTGATTGCTGCCTGAATTGCAATGCCTCCCCAGCCGCATATTCCGAGTATGCCCACCTTTTCGGGATTTACATCATCCCGGCAAAGCAGATAGTCAACCGCCGCACTGAAATCCTCCGTATTGATGTCGGGAGAAGCGATATAGCGTGGTTCGCCACCGCTTTCACCGGTATAAGACGGGTCGAAAGCGATTGTAAGAAATCCGTTTTCAGCCAATTTCTGTGCGTAGAGGCCGGAAACTTGCTCCTTGACAGCTCCGAATGGACCGCTGACAGCAATAGCAGGAAGTTGACCGGTCACATTCTTAGGCATGTAGAGGTCTGCGGCGAGAGTTATTCCGTAGCGGTTGCGGAAAGTTACCTTGCTGTGATTTACTTTTTCGCTTTGAGGGAATGTTTTGTCCCATTCCTGAACGAGTGAAAGATTCTCTGTTTTCATCATGTTATAAGGGTTTTCTGATTCAGCTTTTGCCGGGAGTGCCATAGCGGATATAATCGTCGCCATTACTCCTAAAAATAGTTTTGCTTTCATTCCTGTGGTATCTGTTTTATGAATTTTGCCGGGACACCTCCAACCATAGTATTGGGTGCTACATCTTTTGTCACGACCGCTCCTGCGGCAACAATGGCATTTTCGCCTATCGTCACGCCACTCAGTATTGTCACATTCGCACCTATCCATACGTTACGTCCAATATGTATAGGAGCAGGAATATTGTCGGCGCGGTGCGAAGGGCGCGGGTCATGGTTGATTGTCGCCATCACACAGTTGTGACCGATAAGAGTATTGTCGCCGATATAGATGCCTCCGTGGTCTTGGAATTTGCATCCGGCATTGACAAAAACATTTTTGCCGAAATGGATATTCTTTCCAAAATCCGCCTGAAACGGGGCCATTACTCTTACCGACGGATGAACCTCGCTGCCAGTGAGTTCACAGAGAAGTGCGTTTCTCTCCGCATCGGTATGGGGATTGGTATTGGAGTCGAGCATCAGGCGTTGCGATTCAGCATAACACCGGTGCATAAGCTCGTGTGCCGCAGAACCGGCCGGGACTGTTTCACGACGCTCCATCATTTCAAGAAATTCATGTAGTTCCATATCACTTTGATTTTACGATGCAAAATTATATCGGTTCTGCGTGGAGAAAATACCACCTGCTTGGGAGTAATTACCAATTTCTATGATGCAGGACAGACAGGATGGTTAATTCAGTAAAAATAGCTAACTTTGCATATTGAAGATCAACCCAATGGCAAACATTCTCAAAGTCAACAAGCCGGGAGATTACCTCTCTCATGTAGGTGCCGAAAGCCGGCATCCGCTGATTGGCGTCATTGAATTTGATAAAATCTCTCCGATACCTCAAAGTCTGAATAACTATGGGGTATATGGATTGTTCATGCACACGAATGTTCCAAATGACCTCACTTATGGGTGCGGGAAATACGACTATAAGAGTGGCACCCTTATATGTGTGGCACCCGGTCAGATCGGTGGCAGGGAAGATAGGGGCGATTTAATTGAGATTGACGGATGGGCATTATTATTCCACCCCGACATAATCAAAGGCTCACACTTGGAAAATGATATACGGAATTTTTCATTCTTTGACTATCAAGTTAATGAAGCCTTGCACATGTCGGAAGATGAAAGAAATATCATTGCTTCCATCATGCGCCATATACAGACGGAAATTGAAAGCGGGAATGATGCCTTGCAGAAGAATATACTGGTAGGATATATTGATGCGATGTTGAACTACTGTCAACGGTTCTACAACCGTCAGTTCAGTATGCGGCAGGCGGAGAACTCGGATATTCTGACACGCTTCAATGCTCTTTTGTCTGAATATTTTGAAGCCGGATTACAGACAGACAAAGGCTTGCCTGGTGTTCAATATTTCGCTGACAAAATGAATATGTCGCCCAATTATTTCAGTGATGTCATAAAACGATACACCGGCGACAATGCAAGCAACATTATCCGTGAATATG
>NZ_CAJTMT010000056.1 GCF_910577345.1 uncultured Duncaniella sp. | reverse complement strand
GGCGCCGCTTCGCGGCTCGGCGGGGCGCCATCCGGTTGGGGTGCCGCTTTGCGGTTTACCGGTTGTCGCCGGTTGTGGGATGGGGTTATTTTGCGGGGTCGAGGATGACGACGCGGTAGTTGTTCTGGGCGTTGAGGGCCTTCATGTAGTCCATCACGTCCTGGATTGTGATTGAGTTCATCACGTCAACATTGCCGTTGAAGGTGTCGACACCGTTGGTGAGGTTTGCGAGGATTGCCTGACGCCATGCGGGGTTCTTCTCGCGGTTCTCGGTGAAGACCTTGACCATATATTCCTTGATGGGGTTGAGCTCCTCGGCGGTTACGTTGGACTCCATCTCCTTGAACTGCTGCTGGATGAAGGGGAGGACTTCATCCTTCATCTCGGGCTTCATGGGGAATGACGACATGATTGAAGCGGGACGGAGGCCTGTGCGGTCAAGCTGACCGGCGGCGCTGATTGAGTAGACGGCACCCATTTCCTCGCGGACAGTCTTGATGAGGCGGTTGGTGAGGATCTGGCCTACGATTGAGGCAAGCATGGAGTTTTTGGGAGTGAAGTCCATGTCGCCGCTCTCGATGATTGCGACGTAGGTCTGCGGAGTTGACATGGGTGTGGTGAAGGTGTCAGTCTTGGAGCCACCGGCCATGAAGAGGGCGGGGTTGTAGGCGTCGACCTTTGTGACAGCAGTCTTGGTGTCGCCGGGGAGCGATGCGATGTATTTCTCAACGAGGGGCTTGAGGACGGCGGGGTCGACATTGCCGACAAATACGAAGGTCCAGTCAGCCGCGTTGGAAGTCATCGCGTGGGCGATTTCGAGAGTCTGGGCGAGTGATGCACCGTCGACAGCCTCTGAATTGAGGGCCTGACGGCGGGGTGAAGAGTAGAGAGAGCCGAGGATGTTCTTCTGGAAGATGTATTCGGGGCTCTTTTCCTGATTGGCAAGAATGCCGCTGTAGGATTTCTGGAGGGCGGCAAATTCATCCTCGGTGAGCTCGATGTCCTTGAAGCCCATGTAGATGAGTTCCATGAGGGTGGGGAGGTCCTTGGGAGTTGCCGAACCGCCCATTGAGCGGCTGTAGTCGCCGAAGGAGATTCCGAGCGAAGCCTGCTTGCCGGCAGTGTACTTGCTGAGGTCGGTGTTGGTGTAGGAGCCGAGGCCGTAGTTTCCGATGGTCACGGGGAGGAAGAGGAGGGTGTTGGTATAGTCATCGGAGTAAGCTGCTGTGCCACCCTTGGCGTATGCCGAGAAGAGGATTTCGTCCTCCTTGAACTTGGTGGACTTCACGATGACCTTTGCACCGTTGGAGAGGGTCCATTCGGTGGTGCCCCATTTGCTGTTGTCGGTGGTGTTGACAACGCTTCCGGCCACGGGTTCGGAGGGGATGAGGGGTTCGGACTTGACTTCGTCGACGAAGGCCTCGATTTTTTCGGCATCAACTGCGGCGAGAGCGTCGGCGAGTTGCTGTTCGGTGGGGA
Organism: uncultured Duncaniella sp.; assembly: GCF_910577345.1. GTDB lineage: Bacteria > Bacteroidota > Bacteroidia > Bacteroidales > Muribaculaceae > Duncaniella. The sequence goes on along the minus strand of NZ_CAJTMT010000056.1, from coordinate 5,241 downwards.
GGGTGTATCCCTCAGCCTCGGGCGAGAGAATCATGAGGACGCGGTTGTCGGGTGTCACGGCCTGGGCCATTGTCTGGTTGATGACCTGGACGGGGATGCTCATGGCAATCTGCTGGATGAGGGGCCATTCGGTCTCGATGCCGGGGATGGGATCGTTGTCCTTGAAGTTTCCGACATATTCATTGACGAAGGTGCCGTTCTCACGGGTGGCGCGGTTGTTGTAGATGCGCTCGACAGACGAAAGGTATTCGTTGCGCGCACGTTCGTATTCGCTCTGGGTGAAACCGCCACGCTGTGCGCGGAGGATTTCGCGGTAGACAGCCTGAAGTGGAGCGATGATGTCGTTGCTCTTCGAAGCCGTAAAGCCGGTCATCGCATCCTTGACTTTTGATGAAAGGAAGAAGCCGCCGAAGTCAACACCTGCACCGGCGAAGGGAGCGTCGGGCTTGGAGGCGATTTCGTTGATGCGGTTGTTGATCATCGAGGAAATCATGCCTTCGATGTAGCTGTTGGCATAGTACATCGGGGTGTTTTTCATCTCTTTGGGGAGGGGATCGGAGATGAACATGAGCTGGGCGACGAGATTTTTCTGCTCGGGATCGCTGCCCATAGCATAGATGGTGCCCTTATGGTCGGGGACAGGCTCATAGACGCGCTCGGCGGGATTTTCAGGCATCTCGATTGACGAGAACATTTCCTTAATCTTGCCTTCGATGCGGTCAACGTCGATGTCGCCTACGACAACGATGGCCTGCTGGTCGGGACGATACCATTTCTCATAGTAGTCGCGGAGGGCCTGGGGAGCGAAGTTGTCGACAACTTCCATTGTGCCGATGGGGAGACGGTGGCCATACTTGGAGTTGGGATAGATGATGGGGAGGAGTTTCTCGATGATGCGCATCTGGCCCTGCATGGAGCGACGCCATTCTTCGTGGATGACACCGCGCTCCTTGTCAATCTCCTTGGGGTCGAGGGTGAGGTCGTTGGCCCAGTCGTGGAGGATGAGGAGGCAGGAGTCCTGGACGCTCTCGCGTGCGACGGGAACGTTGTTGATGTTGTAGACGGTTTCGTCGACACCGGTGTAGGCATTGAGGTTGGCACCGAATTTCACACCGATTGTCTCAAGCCAGTCGCGGAGCGAGCTGCCGGGGAAATTGGTGGTTCCGTTGAAGCACATGTGTTCGAGGAAGTGGGCAAGACCGCGCTGGTTGTCCTCTTCGAGGATAGAGCCGACATTCTGCGCGATGTAGAAATCCGCCTGTCCCTTGGGATACTCGTTGTGGCGGATGTAGTAGGTCAGTCCATTGGGAAGTTTGCCGATACGGACGGCAGTGTCGACCGGAAGCGGCTGGAGCATCGGGTTCTGTGCCTGTGCTCTGACTATGCCGGGCAGGAGTACGCAAGCAATGAGTACCAATGCCGACATCAGTCTGGTTTTAGCTTTCATCATGATGAATGATTAAGAAAATTGTGATGATATGGTTTTGTTGTTTTTTGGTTCATTAGACGCGAGAAAGCGGATAAAAGTTACTTTTTTATCCGCTTTTTAGTGTTTTTTAACAAATTGCTTCCGCCCATTTTCCCATATAGGCCACCTGCGAGGCATGATTGCGGAGGACAGCTTCGGCTTCGGAGCGGAGATAGGGGACTGGGACAATGTAGGCCATCGGATAGTCGGGATGGAAGACTCCGAGTTTCAGATGTGTCACCGGTATTCCGTAGCAGTTTTCAAGAATGAAGCGGTAGATGCTCAACTGCAGGGCGTAGTGGTGGAAGGAACAGTCGTGGAGATGCGCGACCGGGAAGAATCCGCGTTTGCCGTAGCGGTTTGTCTGTTCGACGGAGCCGTCGGCGGCAATGAGCTTCTTTGAGCGTTTCCAGTCATATATATTAAAGGTGCCGTCGGGACGACGTTCGAGAAAGTCGAGGGTACCGGCTACACCATATTCCTCCATGTAGATTCGCCACTCTGTGCGGTAGGGGTAGAGGCGCTCGGCCGCAGCGAAGTGGCGGAAGAGGGTGTAGGCATCACCGTCGTCGCCGGCATCTTCACCGAGGTAGTAGCGTTCGATTTTCTCGTGCATCGCCGTGCCGAGGTCGCGTGAGCGTTTGGCGTTTGCTTCCCATTGCGCCTTGAGTTCGGCGGGGCTTATGCCGAGTGCGGGAGCTTTGCGGGCAGCCCAGTAGTCGGCATCGAATTTCGGGAAACAGTCTTCGACGATGGTTGTCACTGACGAGAGGGTCTTTCCGCCGAGAGTGTAGGTATGGCTCTCGGCATCAAAATTCAGGTGCGGGTCGCGGGGGTGGGAGTTGAGTTCGTTGAAATTCATCGGGGCGCGGAGGTTTTAGAGTTTCTTGGCCTCTTCCCAGATGGCATCCATTTCAGCGAGAGTCATGTCGCGCAGTTCCTTGCCCATTTCGTGGGCGCGTTTTTCGAGATGGTTGAAGCGGGCGATGAATTTCTTGTTGGTCTTTTCGAGAGCGTTCTCGGGATTGATTTTATAGAGCCGGGCGGCGTTGATGACACTGAAAAGCAGGTCGCCCATCTCTTCTTCCATCCGTTCCGGTGATTTTTCGGCTACCGTCTCTTCAAATTCGGCCATTTCCTCGCGCACTTTGTCCCAGACTTGCTCGGGGCGCTCCCAGTCGAAGCCTACGTTGGCGGCTTTCTCCTGAATGCGGTCGGCCTTGATCATGGCCGGAAGGGCGCGGGGCACACCGGAAAGCACCGTCTTGTTGCCACCCTTTTCTTTCAGTTTCAGTTCTTCCCAGTTTTGCAGGACTTCCTCGGTGGAGTTTACGTTGGTCGAACCGAAGACATGGGGGTGGCGGAAGATGAGTTTCTCATTGAGCGCGTCGCAGACATCGGCAATGTCGAAGGCTTCCTTTTCCTCTCCGATTTTTGAGTAGAAGAGCACATGGAGCAGGACATCGCCAAGCTCCTTGCGGATGTTGGCATTGTCGTCGTTGATGAGTGCGTCGCACAGTTCATATACTTCCTCGATGGTGTTGGGGCGCAGGGATTCGTTGGTCTGTTTCGCGTCCCACGGACATTTGACGCGCAGGATGTCGAGGGTGTCGATGACCCTTCCGAGCGCTTCTATTTTTTCTTCGCGTGTATGCATGGAGTGTATTCTTTATTTATATATGCAAAGTTACGAAATCCATTGCACAAAAAGAAAATTCCCGTGATAACATTGCGGGGGAGGATGTCAGACGGGGGATAATAAGTCGGGAGAATGGTTGTCATGCAACCGTTCCGATCTCATACAGGAATTCAGGAGCGAGGTCGGCACCGTTGGCCCATTCTATGGTCACGCGGTTCAATCCGTATTGGATGAAATTATTTTTGTCGAGAAGTTCGCCGAACACTTCTCCATGCAGGTAGGGTCGGAGATTGGCTATGCGCTTTTCTCCATTATTGAAAGTGAGAGCAAGAGTGTAGTCTCCCATATAGTCGACATCAATGATTCGGAGCATAGCTGCTGTTTAATTTAGAGGTGGAATTTTTTCGATCTTTTCTCCCCTTTGTGCTTTTTCCCAAGCAGAGAGGTGTATTGCAAATATAGTCAAAAAAATCAATTATATGCTTTAATTTATTATCTTTGCATATCATAAAGAATCTTTACCATGAATGAATTGATAAAATTTTTAGGTAATCATGTAAGTGTCATAGTTTCGACTATGTTAATTGTGCTTGTCATGCCTTTATGCGTGAAAGCGAAGACCAAGAGTCGTTCAGCGGAGCGAGGAGATATTGTTTCTTTTAATGAACGTGCAAGACAGTTTTGGAGCTGGTTCGGGCATAATGAGAAAAAGATAGATGAGATAGCCGCCAATCGGCTTGAAATTCTGCCGAGAGTTATCCAAGAGGGTCTGTCGGTTTTTGGTGGTGATATTTATTTCCAGATTGGATCCAATCGAGAATTTACTTTTGCGGTTGAAGGTGAGCGCGAGCGTTTTGACCTCTATAATCAATTGATAAGTATGGCCCCGGAAGGAGTGAAAAAGAAATGGACTTTCTTCCCGTGTAGACAACCGAACAATAACGATTTGAGCTGGGGAATTGGAGGAGTGGAGATGTCGGCCGCTGATGTGAAGATTCTCATTTCAAAGGATACTGAGGGTACGAAATTTAATCTCGGATGTTTTCATCCTGCAGTCGCGGGCTTGAAAAGTGAGAAGGATGAATATATGTCCTATCTATTGATTCTTGAACTCGTGCTCGGTGAAGTCGGAGTGTCGGATTATGTGGGATATATAGATTGTCTTTCTAAGCCTGTCACCGGGATGATACCGCTGACGGAGCTTCTTCCTGTTCTCAAAAAGAGCGTTGAAGAAAATGGTCTGGAATATGATGTCAGGAAGCCTGCAGCTATGACGTATTTCAGACATAAACCGGGCAATGGACTTAAACTTCGCGAGGACATGGTCTATGGTGCGTCAAGACTACCGGACCTTACGATGAATTATTTTGAGAAGAATAATCCCGTGTATGATAAATTGATGGCCTTTGGGGTGGAGCCGGTTTTTCTTACGGTTACAAATCCGGGCAGTCTGAGGGAGGAAGATTTTATAGTCTACCTCAAAGAGATGGGCTTGAAATGTGGCGACATCACCGTTTCGGGGGACAAGATATGTGAATATGTAGGATATTCCTTGGGTGAACGTGGCAGAGGTTACATTGATCTGATGCTTTATGATAAAACCTCTTTTCTTAATCATCTGAACGATGTGCGTAACATGGATCCTATCATAAAGAATGGGGATATAATTCCGGATGTAGAGGTCTACATGCAGAATTTAAAGAAGGATAGCCCGATTGTAAAATTAAGATAGTATCAAATCACCAAAACAGGTAAGCTGCGACGCAGCGATGCGATGGTAGCCCCTTGTCGAGAGGCGATGGAAAATGTAGGCCGCAGGCCGGAATTTTACTATCGCCCGAGGCATGGGGTAAATGTACGTTTTTTATGACGGGCATCGAAGATGTCCGGTAATAGCCTACGGATAAGCTAATTTCTTGATGTCGGAAAATTCTGTTTTGAGTATGTTGGATGATATTATTGGACATCTTCGATGCCGCCCGATTCAACACCAATCTAGCCCCACGCCTCGCTCCCGGATACGAGCTTTGACCTTCGGTCGTCGCTCGCATCCGTTCGCTCGTGGTGGGGCTACCATCACACCGCTGCTGCTATATAACTACCCATCGCTTATAGTTGCGCCAACAATCTTAGC
>NZ_CAJTMT010000055.1 GCF_910577345.1 uncultured Duncaniella sp. | reverse complement strand
CCCTTCACCCGTGCCACTCCCTCCCGCCCCGTGGCCGTTTTCACTGACGGAGAACTGCATCTCTATCCTGCCGCCACGCCCACCGACTCGCTTGCCACTCTTTCCTGTGTGAGCTATTCCGAGGATGAATACTGCCTCGACGATGCCGCCCTCGCAGAATTGCATATCTGAACCATGAAGTCTTGGTAGATACAAAAGAACATAAGTTAAAAAAGAAACAGAAGATAAATTTAGTCTTTTATCTCTCAATACAATTATCTATACTCTATACTTTAAACTCTATACTTAAAAATACCATCTCTCAATACAATTATCTATACTCTATGCTTTAATCTCTATACTATATCAAAAAATCTCTATACTATATCCAACAAACCATGTTCCCCAAAAACACTCGCCTCCTTGAAGAGGCACACAGCGCATGGAAACACCATGCCTTCCTGCGCGAGAAACGCCGGAGGCTCATGCAGCACACCTACGGCGACCAGTGGAGCGACCTGACACAGACGGCAGACGGCCACACCGTCACCGAGTACGAAAAAGCAACCATGTCAGGGATGCGTCCGCTCACCAACAATCTCCTCCGTGCTCTGGTCAAAAGCGTAGTCGGGCGCTTTCGATACAACGTCTCGCAGACCGACGACTCCCCGTCGGAAGCTCTCAGCGCAATCCGCGAGACGAATCTGATGACCGAACTCGACAGCCGCGCCCTCGAAGAGTTCCTGATTTCCGGCACAGTCGTCCAGCATGTTGCCTACGAGAACCGTCCTCCGGTCGGTGCGGGAGTGTGGGTCGACAACGTAAGGCTCGGTTCCTTCTTCTGCACCCCTTTCCGCGACCCGCGCGCATCGGATGTGAGACTTGTCGGGATGTGTCACGACATGACTCTCGACGAACTTAAACTCCGTTTCAGTCACGGTTCAAAGCGTCGTTCGCGCCATCTTGAAAAGGTCTACCGCCACGTTGAGGCTTCCGGACCCTTCCTTTCGCTCTCGTCACCTTTCGGACGCGAGACCGCAGAACCTTCGTTTTACAGCCCGGCAGCTCCCGGTTTCTGCCGTGTGGTCGAGGTCTGGACCTACGATATGACCTTCTCCGACCCGAAAGTCAAACCTCACTGGCATTGCCGCTTCATCACCCCCGACGGCAGTGTCATAGAGCAGACCGAATCGCCCCTTGCCAACGGTGCCCACCCCTTCATCATAAAGTTTTATCCCTTGACGGACGGCGAGGTGCATCCATTCATCGAAGACCTCGTCGGGCAGCAGAAGCATATCAATACCCTCATCACCACCATCGACCATATTCTTGCCAACAGTGCGAAGGGCGTCCTCCTCATGCCGACGGATGCAATTCCTGCGGGTCTGGACATGGAGATGGTGGCCGACATCTGGAGCCGTCCCGGCGGTGTCATCCCCATCAACCCCACGGCAAGGGCGCGACCCACGGAAATTACCACTGCAGGCCGTAGCGAGGGCGCAGCGAAGCTGCTTGAAATCGAAATGCAGCTTTTTCAGCAGATTTCCGGAGTGACGGCGGCCTTGCAGGGGCAGGCTCCCGGTTCAAATGTCTCGGCTTCGCTCTATGAGAGTCAGGTCTACAATTCGGCCATCGCTCTCCTCGACGTCTATGAGAGTTTCAACTCTTTCCGCACGATGCGCGACCGTCTGGCTGTCGCCGCTCTTGAAAAACCGGCGGTTTAACATTTATTTGCATAGGTGTGCGCGATTTTTACCATAGCACTATGGTAAATTTGCCAATACAAAACCCAACATAATACCAACACTTCTGCAAAACCACAATACTAACTCACAAACAACTATTTTTGCCATGATGACGCTTCTCTCCCTCCGCAACCGCCATTTTCTGACCGCCGTACACTCCATTCTCCACTCTCTTCCTGCCACCTCGCCTGTCGACATCGATGCTGTCGCAGCCAAAGCAGCCCTCTCTCCGGCCCCGGCCTATTATTGTACGTTTGATTACGCCCTGCGCATGTTGCGTGTGTTGCGCCACGGTCGCCTCACACTCCGCCGTGACCGCCGTCTTGAACTCTGGACAGAGCTCAACCGCCGTGTAAGTCGCCTGATGGAATCGCGCTCAATGACCCTTCCCGAAGCCCTCGCCAATGTCCTCTCCGCCGGTCATGCCTCGCAATTCTTCATCTCCCCGGCAACAGCAGCCACCCTCGCGCGCCGATACTATGACTACTCCACCCGCACCATCCTCATCCCCGCCTGACCGACAATTTAATTTGCCGTCCCTATTGGCCCTATTAGCCCTATTAGCCCTATTAGCCTTATTAGCCCTATTAGCCTTATCTCTTATATTCCATCCATCATGCTCTTCTCCCTCTCCTCCTCCCGGATAGCCGACATCATCCATGCCTATTCAGCTCTCGAACTCCTCTCTCTTCCCGACGGGGAAGTCAGGGCGCTCCTTGCCCCGCTTTTTGACAAGGAGCATCCGGAGCCTCTGAGGCTCATGATTGAAAACTCATTCTCCGAACTCACTCTCGATCTTCTCCCTTTCATTGACAATGACGATCCTCTCCCCGCCGAGCCTGCCGACCCGCAGTTGCTTCAGCTCAACCTCCGTCTTCCCGCCTCCTCCGCATCGCTTGCCACACATCTGCGCCGACGGATGGAGATGATTATCGCCGACCGGGTCTTTGAGAGCGCCCTGAACCTCCTCGTCATTCCCAACATCTCCTCTTCGTCGGCTTCCCTCCTGACAATAGCTGAAAACTACCGTCAGCACCACACTGCATCGCTCTCCACACTCCTTTCCTCCCTCCGCAGTCCGGCTCGTCCCTTTGTCCGTAAGCGGGGCTATTGACCTGATTCCGCCCCTATTCGTGAACATTTTATGACTAAAAATCGTCTATCTGACGCATATTTCGTAATTTTGCAGTCATGAATTGTAACAACGAACTTCCTTCGGGCGTGGTTGTCTACTGCGCCTCATCATCAGATATTGATTCCCGTTATCTCAACACCGCCCGCCGTATGGGCGAACTCATCGCCGGTGCCGGCCTCTCACTCGTGTGCGGGGGCGGTGCCGGCGGCATGATGGCTACCGCTATCGAAGGTGCCCTCGATGCCGGCGGCGAGGCTGTCGGCGTCCTTCCCCATTTCATGATGGAGAAGAAGTGGAACCATCCCCGTCTCACCCGCTGCATCGACACTGAGTCGATGCACCACCGCAAGATGACAATGGCCTCGATGGCCCGTGCTGCCGTAGCTCTCCCCGGAGGCATAGGCACTCTCGACGAGCTTGCCGAGATTATGACCTGGAATCAGCTCGGACTTTTCCGCGGACCGGTCATCATCGTCAACACCGACGGCTTCTATGACCTCCTCATTGCACTCTTCGAGTCAATGCAGTCGAAGGGTTTCATGCGTGGGGGCCGCATCCCTGCAGTTGTCGTGTCGACTCCCGAGGAGGCGATTGAAGTAATCAACAATATCGAGAAATGAATCCTTCCCTGACGACCGATTCTGTGGCCAATCCATTCGGCCCGCAGCTTTGCCGTGAGCAGGACGCCCCGTCGTCGGCTCTCGAAAAGCTGACGATGACCGTGGGAAAGGTTCCCTACACCTCCGGTATGGTCCCCTCCGAGCGCAAGTTGCTCCCGGGCTATGATTCGGGGGTACTCTGCATGATTATTGCCCTCTTCATGCTCCTCGCCTATAATTTCCACCATTATTCCACCTATCTCAAGAATTTCTCCAACGACCTCTGGACGGTCAGGCGCACCGACAATTCATCGGCGGTCCGCACTTTCAGCGAGACCGGTATCCAGATGTCCATCGTGCTGCTTGCCTGTATCTGTGAGGGCATCATCATAAATGCCGGGCTGAATGCGGGCGGTTTCACCACTCCGCTCCCGATGTTTCCTGAGATTGCGGCCCTGAGTCTGCTTGCTGTCGTCTACTATCTCTGGCAGTTGACGGCCTACCGCGTGGTCGGCTATGTCTTCACCGACAAGCTCTCGGGAAAGCAGTGGATGAAAGGTTTCAACGCCTCGCAGGCGCTCCTCGGCATGGCCCTGACCATTCCGGCCCTCGTGGTGCTTTTCAATCCCGAACAGGCCGGTATCGTGGTCACCGTCGGCATTGTTTGCTATATTTTGGCCCGTTTGATATTTATTTTCAAGGGCTTTAGACTTTTTTACGACAATTTTGGTTCGTTGCTTTATTTTATTTTGTATCTTTGCACTCTCGAAATTGTACCCCCTGTTATCATCTATAGATGTATCGGGTTTTTCAGTCAATTACAACCCTAAGCACTACTGACAGTGAAAGTTAAAAAAGTATTAGTTTCCCAGCCGAAACCTGCTTCCGACAAATCGCCCTACTATGACATTGCCGACAAGTATGGAGTGGAAATCGAGTTTCGGCCCTTTATCAAGGTAGAAGGGCTTACCGCTAAGGAGTTTCGTCAGTCAAAAATCTCTATATCTGACTTTTCGGCAATTATCTTCACCGCCCGCACTGCAATTGATCATTTCTTCAGGCTCTGTGAGGAGATGCGAATCTCCATTCCTGATACAATGAAGTATTTCTGCACAACAGAATCCATCGCACTCTATCTCCAGAAGTACATCGTTTATCGCAAACGCAAGATTTTCCATGGCGAGACAGGCAAGCTCGACAGCCTCCTGCCCGCCCTCATCAAGCACAAGAAGGAACGCTTCCTCTACATCGTTTCGGATGTACATAAGGAAGACACAAGCATTCTCGATCAGAACGGCATCAACTACACTAAGGCTGTAATGTATCGCACCGTGTCAAATGACTTCGGTCCCGATGAGAAGTTTGACTACGACATGCTTCTCTTCTTCAGCCCCTCGGGTATCGACTCGCTTCTGAAAAACTTCCCCGGTTTCGAGCAGAACGACATCCGCATCGGATGTTTTGGAGCCACTACAGCTCAGGCTGTACGCAACGCAGGTCTCCGTCTCGACCTCGAAGCTCCCTCGGTGAAAGCTCCCTCGATGACTGCCGCCCTCGAAAACTTCCTTAAGGAAGAGATTGGCGAAAACAATACTGAGGAATAATTCCGACCCCTCATCGCCAGCCCCTTACCGGGAATCGAAAATTCATCCATGACAGACTTTGACCTCCATTATGCTTGGACAAAGGTTATATAAAATCGAAAAATTACGCAGCGAGATTGCTATAGGCCAACTCTTTGACCGCAGCAATCCCGCTGCGCATTCTGTCATGGCCTACCCCCTGCGCGCCGTGTGGACCATCAACCCCTCCCGCCTCGCAGCCCTCACCCAAACAGCCTCCTCCCAAACTTCCCCCGTAGAGTCCTCTGATACTCCCCACCGCAAGCCAGCCCCTTGCCCACAATTCCTCATCGCGGTTCCCAAGAAAAAAATCCGCCATGCCGTAGACAGAGTACAGATGCGTCGGCGCATACGCGAAGCCTACCGCCTCAACCGCCACCTCATCCCGATGGACCTCCCTATCGACATCGCCTTTATATATGTCGCCGGTGAAGTCCTCCCGTATGCCGAAGTCCTCAAAGCCGTCACCCGCATACTCACCCGCATAACCCGCACCCTCACCACCCCCGCAACAACCATCAGCCCCAATAGTTAAGGCTCCCCGGCAGTCCCATTGGTCCCATCACCCAGCCCCATCAGGCTTATTAGGCTTATTGGCCCTATTAGTCTTATTAGCCTTATCAAAACCCTATTAGGCTTATTAGGCCTATTAGGCTTATTAGCCCTATCAAAACTCTATTAGCCTTATTGGCCCTATTAGCCTTATCAAAACCCTATTAGGCTTATTGGTCTTATCAGCCCCATCATCCCTATCAATCCCCATCCCCCTTTAATCCCCTCCACACCTTGTTGCGTCGACTCTTCATCCTCCCCATCCGCTTCTATCAATACTGCATCTCCCCGATGTTTCCGCCCGCCTGCCGCTTCACACCGACCTGCAGCGCCTATGCAGTTGAAGCCATCCTCAAACACGGCATATTCCGTGGCTCCTGGTTGGCCCTGAAACGCATCTCCCGCTGCCATCCCTGGGGAGGCTCCGGCTACGACCCCGTACCCTGACCCCACCTGTCAGCGAAAAGCAGAATCAAGCCGAAGTTTATACCTGATGAATAAAGATACAAAAGAACAAAATATTCAAAAGAAACATAAGCATAATTCCCTCAAAACAACACCATAATCCCCTAAAAAACAATCTTTTGTCTCTTCTGACCTTCTGTCTTTATGTGCCCTTTCCGCACCCCTGATCCCCACCTGTCAGCGAAAAAACGCCATGTTCGACTCCCACACCCACATCCTCAAACGCAACGCCATAGTCGACCTCGACCCCGTTGACCTGATAGCCACCAATCGGAAGCCATCTCCCATACTCCGCAAAGGCTACTATTACTCAGTCGGCATCCACCCCTGGAACTACCACCGTGTGACCCCCTCCTCCCTTCGCCTCCTCCGCGCCCTCGCCGCCGAACCCCAAATCCTCGCCATCGGCGAATGCGGCCTCGACACCCTCTGTCCACACGGCTGCGAATATTCTCCCTCCATCCATACTAATCGAGCCCCCTTTTCCGATAATCAAACCCCTCCTCTTTCAGATATTCACTATGATTCCCTTTCCGGCAATCAGGATTCTGCTCAGCAATCCGCAAAGGCTCACCGGGAAGCCTTTCACGCTTCACGTTCAGAAATAATCCAAGCCCAGACCACACTCCTCCGCTATCACTACACCCTGAGCGAAACCCTCCGCAAACCCCTCATCCTCCACATAGTCAAAGCCTTCCCCGAAATAATAGCCCTGAAAAAACAGTGGCGTCCCACCCAACCTTGGATCATCCACGGCTTCCGTGGCAAACCCCAGCTCGCCCGTGAACTCCTCGCCCACGGCTTCCACCTCTCCTTCGGAAAAAAATACAACCC
>NZ_CAJTMT010000054.1 GCF_910577345.1 uncultured Duncaniella sp. | reverse complement strand
GCATTAGAGACTTGCCATTGTCAAGGACATAAATCTTCTCACGCTGCTTCTCTGCAAAACTGAGAGAGAAACATACCGACGAAATGGCAATCACCGCACATGCACATACCACTACAATTCCGAAGAGCCTGATTTGGCGAAAGGAGGTTTCTATGTTTTTGAGTGATTTGAATTCCATTTAATCAGTGTTTGAAGGTTATTTCAAAAGTTTACCGGCTCTACCTGCAACATTTCCAGCGACTCCACCTGCAATTGAACCAGCCCATGAGCCACCTTGAAGGGCAGCATTATTGACATTTCTGTTGTAACTGCCCATGCCACCGGCCTGAATAATCCAGCCTGCTACGGTGGGGATAGTGAAGTATCCGATTATGCCGATGATCATAAAAATGACATAAGCACTGTTCGTTCCGTCAATGTCAACATTCGGGTTGTTAGTGAGTTCCGAGATGTCATTCTGGAGCATTAGGACTTGAATTTTTGCAAGTATCGTACTGAACAGGTCGGCAACCGGAAGCCAAAGATATGTCTGAATGTAGCGGCATATCCATTGGGTAAGCGTTGACTGAAAACCATCCCATACGGAAAGAGCAAAGGCAATCGGTCCGAGAATCGATAGTACCACCAAAAAGAATGTTCTTATTGTATCAATTGTGAGGGATGCAGCTTGGAATAGCATTTCCAACAATTCACGAAAGAAATTCTGAATAGCTTTCTTCACCTTATACATTCCACGCTCGATATACATTCCGGCGGCAGTACCTATTTCAGTCACGCCCAATTCGTCAATCTGCCTGTCAAATTCAGCATCATCAACCAAATAGGCGGTGGAGGGGTCATTCATCATCTGTTCATACTCCAGCCGATCTTTCTCCTCTCGATACTTTTGCATATCGAGTGTTTGACCTTCAAGCATTGATGCCGTACCCTGCACAATCGGAGACATTACCGTGTTGATTGTTCCTAACACTACTGTAGGAAAGAACATGATACAGAATCCTATAACAAAGGGGCGAAGCAACGGAAAGACATCAATCGGCTCAGCTCTTGCGAGTGACTGCCACACTCGGTATGCCACGTAGAACAGCGCACCTAATCCGGCAATTCCTTGAGCCACACCGGACATTTCCTCGCACAGCGGCATCATTTCATCATAGAGCGACCGGAGGATAGTGTGCAGGTTTGAAAAATCAATGGCACATAAGATAGTATTGGGCATAGGCATTACCAGTATTTTTCAGATCCGTCACCATACAAGCTGACAACCCTTTGGGTATCGGCTTTTTTCTTGGCACGGAGATATGACACGCTGATGTTCTTGTTGGTGTAGTATGCCGTCAGATTCTTTAATCGCTTCATCTCCTTGTAGCAATCATCGACAACATCCATACGGTCTTTATCAGTCATGGATAGAGTTGTGATATTGACGACTTGCTTCAAATCTCCAAGTACACCATTGGCTTCCTCCAATATTCGGGTATAGCCGGACGCGATTGCCGAAAGTTCCGACGATGTGAAGTTGGGGTCAGTGAGCATCTTCTGGAAGTTGTTGACGTAGTAGCCGGAGATATTGCCGAGCATCAGGATTGTCTGTTGCACCTTTCGGGCATCGCGGACGAGATTGTTGACAGACTGGAGAGCATCGTAATACTTCTTCGCCTGCTGGTAAATTTTCACGGTCTCCTGAAAATTTTTAATCATATTCTGAGCCGTAGATGTTTCCTGAACAAGTGATTTGGAGTTATTTACGATGCTTTGGGCGATGTTTGACGGGTCAATTACTGTCCATTGGGCGTTTGCTTTGCCCACTCCAAAGAGTAGGACAAAAGCAAATACTGTGAGAAGAATTTTTAATTGCTTCATTGGTTTTGTTTTTAGAAAGAAATCTTGACTGTGGTTTCGGGATTGATGCTCTTGGCATCCTCGTTTTTCTTCTCAGTAGAATAGTAATCCATGAGAAAAACTCCCTGCGGAGTGACGAAGAGTTCATCACCGCTTTCTGTGATACCGATGGTTACTGGCCCATTGGTGCCACTGAAAGTAGCTACCTTGTCTGATGAGGTGGCAGTGAGGATGTATGAGCGTTCCTTGCTACGGAAGCAACCACCTTCTGTGACGGTTACTACTGGTAGTCCTTTGATTGTCTCAAAGTGGAAAGTGAGTTTCTTATCCTCGCTGTACCAGTAGTTGTGTTTGAGATTTTTGAGAAAATTATTCACGTTTTTGAGTTTTAGTTGATTTTGGAGGCTGCGCCTCCGATTATCTTCACTCCCACATAGAGCAGAAGCAAAGGGAATGTTATTAGAATTGTCACGCTTGCCAGTGTACCAAGAATCAGAGCAATGGCAATTTTCAAAAGTGTCTTCATAGAGAAAGCCAGTTTTTAATGGTCAAGGATGCTTCCATGAGAAAGGGCTTGGCATATTCAATTGCTTTCATCATGCCGACAAACACTACCGAGAGGACTGCGATTCCGGCGAGAAAGAGGATGAATCCAATCAACACTCCGAGTATGGGATGAAAGACTTTGGGTATCTTCATGTCGCAGCCTCCCTTCTCGCCTGTGCCATCATGCGGATAGCCATTTCAAGGTTGCCTCCGAGTTTTGCAGCAAGTCGCTGCACCTCCACCTTCTCCGTCTCCTCAGTGGTGTAGCAGTAGTATTCCTCAGCGGACACCTCCGTGGCATAGACAGCTGACTGTGTGCCTCCGAGTCCAATCCACACCTCTTTATATAGTCGGCTTGGATTGTTCGCCATATTGATACTGAGAATCTGAGCTTTCTCCTTGTCGGTCAGACCGAGTAGCTCCTGAATCTGGTCGAAACGGTTCATGTACTTGCGCTGATCCAGAAGAATCTTGCAGTCGGAGTTGTTGATGATGGTCTCTTTCACAATCGGCGACGAGATAATATCGTCAACCTCCTGTGTGACCACCACAGCCTCACCGAAATACTTGCGGACAGTCTTGAACATATACTTCAGATACTCGCTCATAGTGCTGGTTGACAACGCTTTCCAAGCCTCCTCGCAGATGAGCACTTTTCGGATGCCTTTCAGTCTTCGCATTTTGTTGATGAAAGCCTCCATGATGATGATTGTCACCACCGGGAATAGTTCCTTGTTGTCCTTCACCGCGTCAATTTCAAAGACCACAAACCGCTTGTTGAGCAGGTCGATGTTCTCCTTTGAATTGAGCAGGAAGTCAAAGCGTCCGCCATGATAGTATTGCCGCAGGGTCGTCAGGAAGTTGTCAATGTCGAAGTCCTGTCTGTAGATGGGTATCGGACGGTTTGCCATTTCAACCTTATATTCGTCGCGCATGAACTCATAGAAGGAGTTGAAACATGGAACTATCTCCTTGTCCTTCGCCATCTTGTCAAGGAACATTGACAATGCCGAACCTAATTCACCGCTTTCAGTTTTCGTCACCCTGTCATCCTCGGATTTCCAGAGTGTCAGCAGCAGCGTCTTGATGGAGTCTTTCTTCTCCACATCGAATACCCCGTCATCCGTGAAGAACGGATTGAATGATATGGGATTATCCTCAGTATAGGTGTAGTAAATCCCGTCCTCGCCGTGAGTGCGGTTGTGGATCAGATTACACAGACCTTCGTAAGAGTTGCCCGTGTCAATCAGCAATATGTGCGAGCCTTGCTCGTAATATTGTCTGGTGAGGTGGTTGGTGAAGAATGACTTTCCGCTTCCCGACGGTCCCAAGATGAACTTATTGCGGTTCGTGGTTATGCCTCGCTTCATAGGTTCATCGGAGATGTCGAGATGCACCGGCTTTCCGGTCAGCCTGTCCACCATCTTTATTCCGAAGGGCGATAAAGATGAGCGGTAGTTGGTTTCGGCAGTGAAAAAGCAAACAGCAGGTTCGATGAACGTGTAGAAGGATTCCTCCGCAGGGAAGTCAGCCTCGTTGCCGGGTATCGCTGACCAGAACAATGTCGGGCAGTCGATGGTATTGTGTCGTGGCATACACCCCATTGTCGCCAGCTGACCGCCGACCTCATTCTTGATTCGCCGCAGTTCCTCGGCATCATCCGACCATGCCATTATGTTGCAATGGCAGCGCACCGAGATAAGGCTGTAAGAATGAGCCTCGTTGAGATAGCGGTCAATCCATTCCTTGTTGATGGCATTGCTTCGGCTGTACTTTGAAAGCGAGTTCATATTTCTTGCCGTCTTCTCAAACCTTGCCAAGTTCTCGTCATGGTCATCAATCAGGATATACTGATTGTAGATATGGTTGCAGGGAAGAAGCAAACCAACGGGGGAAGCGAAGCTCAATCTGCAATCAGACCTGTCAGTGGATAATCGCTCATACCGGTTGTCAGTGCTGACTTTGCCGGGAAGATCATCTGTATCTGAAAGTGTATGAAGGCACAGCATCTTATCTCCGATTCTCATCTCCTTCGCCGAGAGGTCAATGTCTTCAAGGCAATTTACATCACCCATTGACAGCGACATATATTTCTCAATGATTCCGGAGGTGGATTCTGTTCCGACAATCTCATCATCTGAAAGTCGGCGCAGCTTGATATAGCCTGTGTCATTGATGATTCGCTCAAACTGTTCAACCGACTCCATGAACTTGACAACCATCTCGTGATTCAATTCTTTTGGAGTCAATCGCCCACGGCAGAGTGTCGAGAAGTTGCTCTGCTGGCGCATTCGCTCCTTCGTGGTCTTGGTAAGGAACAGGTAGCATTTGTGGGCGAGATATGGCCGCTCGTTGAAGTGACGTTCAAAGCTCCGGTCAAGGAATGATAAATCCTCCTTCTGGAGTTCCGGCTTGTAGGTCTCGCTCATGAGCCAGTCCTGCTTATGCACCACCGAGAAGTGAGGCAACACCTTGATTGCCTTGCACCATGCGGCGTGCATCGACTCATATTCGGCAGAGGTTACGGTGAAAAGTTCCGGGAGACTCACCTCAAAGGCCACGGTGATGTCCGCGTCCTTTGAGATGATGCAACCGTGTTCCACCGCAAGCAGCGGGAGTTTTGACTCCATCGTAGTAGCTCGTAGTGTGTTTCTCATTTTCTTCTACTCTTGATTAATCGTGTGAGGCGGAGGCGGTTGATGATGTAGCGAGGATGATATTTCACAGCCGAGAGTTTCATCAGACCATATTCGCCATACTTGGCATTGAGGTGGAAGGTGAGCCACACAAGGATTGAGGTTGCCGTGACACCGAAGCCGATGCAGATCCATTGCGATATTCCTACGATGTACATGATGACAAACACCACGAACATCGCAAGCAATCCTCCGGCGAAGATGAACAGATACTGCGCTTTCAATCCCTTGTATTCCACCGACCTTCCAATACCTTTGTTGATATTGTACTCAGCCATCAGAGGAAGAATGAGCGGAGGATTGTGGCGGCTACAATCAGGAAGATACAGGCACCGAACCATGAGGCGGCAGTCTTGCTGGTGTCGGGGTCGCCACTCGACCATTTGGAGTAAACCTTGATGCCGCCAATGAGACCGACAACGGCACCGATGGCATACACCAGTTTCGTCCCCGGGTCGAAATAGGAGGTGACCATTGAAGTGGCTTCATTGATGCCACTCAACCCGTTGCCGGCAGCTGACGCACGAGTTGCGCTGAGGAGCGCGGTGAGAAGTGCCAGAGTCAGACGGCACTTTATATTTGAGATTTTATCTTTGAGATATTTGATGGGATTCATCTTGTTGTAGGGGTTAAGGTTTGAGATTTTGGGATAAAATCAGAGATTATAAACTCGTCAAATGAATTAACTGAGACTTTTTCCGGAGCGGTTGTTTCAATCTTTACTCCGAGGGCTTCAACCTTACGTTGGCACTCATCGAGTTTATCGAGGATATATCTGGGAATATGATCCATCAGTTCTGTATTCTTGAAATTCGCAAATACACGAACTACATACTGATGTTCCTCTGTTGTCGGCTCAGTCTTACGGCCAAGAATCAGTTCTGCACGTGCAAGTTCATCAAAGTCAGCACCTGTCGCATTGGGAGTGGCGATAGAATCGTCACTATCCGATATTTCGTCAGCAATGCGTTGGTCCGTCTCAAATGCAGCTTTTATTTCTTCCGGACTAAGTTGGGCCGTATTCTCAGGCGATTCTGTTTCGTCAAACTCAACATCTTCAATATCCATCTCCTCCATAAATTCGGAGACCGCATTTTCGGATGCTTTGGCGGCAATTCTGCGTACATCATCCATTGAGAATTTGCTTTTGCCGACACCTGCCTTACGGACTGGTGCGGATGTAGGCTCATGCTCGGTTACATCTTTGGAGTTCTCATCTGCCTCATCATTCTTTCCGGAAGATTCATTGGTTTTATATCTTTTCAGAAAGTCTATGGCAAATAGGACGATGAAACCCATGTTGAGCATGAATACCACTGAAAGAAGTATATCTTTCATGGCTGACTGTTAAAAACGTCCGACTTCATGGATTCAAGGAGTTCTTTGTTATTGGCAAAGTGCGTCTTGATGATTGCCTCTGCGAACGAGCCGATTGTGACTCCATTGCCGGTCCAAGCTACGATTTGCTTCAGTGCATCAGCACAGTCAGCATCAAGATGTACCCACGCTTCGTTGCGTGACTCAACGCTGGGTTGCAGATATTTTTCATCATACTTTTCGCAGGTTGACTGATACTTTTCGAGGTCACCGACAACCAACTTATTATACATTGCCCGGCGCATGTATTCATGCAGAAACTTGTATTCTTGGAGATGGTCGGCAATGATAGCACTGACGTATGCTCGAACTGTAGTGCCCCCCATAGCAATGAGATTGACTACATCCTTGATTGCTTCAAGCATATCGGTGGTGACACCAATGCAGCGTTGGTGACGAATCGGTCGCCGGGTGAAGTATTTCCGGGCATATTCATCTTTTGTCCAGAATGAGATACCGGATTTATTGGAAGAATTGTTATTCATCGTTTTGGTTAAAAGGGTTTGGTGTTGACTGCCTGCTCATCATGCCATTGATTAGCCCTGAGAACTGGGCAAAATGGTATTCAAGCAGGTTGTGAATGAAAACCGACAATGGGAACCGGTCATAGCCTTCTCCGAAGCAGCGCATAAGAGCCTTCAACTTTTTGCAGTCATCACGGCTGACGTAATAGGTCTTGCCATATCGCATTGACTCACCAAGGTTGGGTCGAAGAAAAATCTCCTGATACTCCAATGGTGTCATCTCCACATCATTGTTCCGGCTCTGTAAAATGATACTCTCAGCTTCTCTTTCATTACTTTGTGCCTTTTCCACCGTGGTGAGTTCGGCTTTCGCTTCGGTAGTCCCTCGGTCTCCTTTTCGTTGAGGTGACACGGGCTTGTATGAGTCGAGGAAATTGTCGGGTGTAATCTCGCCATTGTTCTTCTTCGTCATAGCGTTACATTGCAGTGATTTTTAGAAACTCATCGACCAGTTCCTCAACACCGCTTCCACGGAGCTGTGTCTTGTCGGGCGGTATCAGAGTTGACCGGAAGATAGCGCGTTTGAGTTCTCGGCTTCCCTCACGGCGGAACCGGACACTATTAGGGAGGCGAGTCTCCATCACATTGATGTTCAGTTCTGCCATGAATTCATCGTAGATACGATAGAGTTCAGTGCGCTCACGTGGGTCAACCATATTCCAGACTACACTAAGTTGGCGGATAG
>NZ_CAJTMT010000053.1:5636-7875 GCF_910577345.1 uncultured Duncaniella sp. | reverse complement strand
TTCCGATATATACAATTGAAGTTGAGGGGTTCAAGATTCCGATAACCTTGCAGTATCGGTCCAACGGCATAAAGCCGGAGGATGACCCGCAGCCTATAGGCTACGGCTGGGTGCTCACGCCCCCTCTGCGCGTGTCAAGGCAGATTATGGGCCGACCGGATGAGTATTTCACGTTTGTCGGGGATAAGGGAGCCGGGTTCATACAAGGTGATTATGACAAAGGATTCCGTTCGGTGACAATGTGGGGTGCTCTGGACAGGAGTTTCCATCCGTACCACTATGATACCGAGCACGATTTTTACACATTCTACCTGCTCGACAAATCACTCACTATGATCTACAAGGATGGCAGGATGCAGGGGGTAGGTTGTGACGAGTACCAGGTGGAATGTGGGGAATTGTTCTCTTATTTCAAGGTCACGGACCCTAATGGGATTGTCTATGATTTCTCAACACAAGGAGAATGTGTGGACAATTTCTCCATGCGTACGGAATGGCTGTTGACCTCAATCACACTGCAGTCAGGGACAGTAATAGAAGTCAAATGGGACTCCCACACACATACCGGACATGGGTTCAAGATGATAGGGCCGACCGAGGTATATTATAATACAAAACTGTATCCGTTTACCTATGTGGATGATTACAGTAGCAGTGAATATAAGACTTCTCATCAGTACTTCTATACTCAGGATCTGGGTTCTATAGTCTTTCCCGGCGGGAAACTTGAATGTAATTATGGCAGGGGGGATGCGACAAATATGACCATGCTTGAAAATATTACTGTCTCTAACGGAGACAAGACCGTTTTCAAAGCGGAATTAGGCCATTCACCCAATCGCAGGTTGCTGTCTGATGTCACAATACAGGGTGACGGCAGTTATACATTTGAATATGACCCTACAGCATTTAACCGTGCCGATATGGTGGATTGGTGGGGGTATTACAATGGAAAGGATAACAGATACCTTCTTTCACCTAAGGTGAAGATGACGCATAAAGTCAACGGAGATCTGCCCATTCACGGAGCAGACAGGTCGGTTGATAAGGAATTAATGAGGGCATATATTCTCACTAAGGCAACTTATCCTACAGGGGGTAGTGCTGAGTGGGAGTATGAGGTACACCGTTTTCAGGAGCAGAAGGCCCCTGACTGGGTCTTTGATTATCTGGAAAATGAAATATCCTTGTCCGAAGGTGGAGGATTGAGAGTTAAGTCTATAACACTGAAAGAGAATAAGGATGATGGCAATCCCCGTGTAAAGACCTACATATATGGTGAGGACGGAAACGGTCTTGCACAAGTGACCGCCGTACCGTTTCTGCATACATTTATTTCAGAAACACCATACTGGGCTCTGCGTAATTATATGGGTTATGTTGAAGGCATGGTTGATAATTACCTTACAATAAACCGTTTTTCTGATTACTTGACCGGATGCATAAACAGTCTGCCAATATGGTATAATAAAGTGGTGGAAATTGATGCGGAGGGTAAAACTGAATATGAGTTTAAAAAAGTATGTCCTGATAACATCAATGACCGCGAGTGGGGCATGGCGTGGCCGAGTGATATAAATGAGGCTTTTTCAAAAGGTCCTGTCCAGACATGTACTACTGAATTTAAATCTTCGTCGAATGGTTATAGACCTATCCGTAAAACGGAATTCGATTATGAATCTTTTGAAAAGGTCGGTTTTACCCAGATTAACTGTTTTACGGCTTATCGTTTATGCCTGTTTTTGTATGGCTCAGAATACACACCGGATTTTGGCCCTGATAGATTTCGGGGAGAGGGGCTTATGCCATGGCAAATTCGATTGGGCGATATCCCGATGTCCATGAAAGATGGTGCATTTGACCGCGATACACAATTTTGGTATGATGGGCTTGATTACAATATCAATCCTCAGACCGAGCGCCTCGTCTCCCGGAAAACCACCACCTACCATGAGAATGGAGAGACGAGTGTGACGGAGAGCTACGAATATGTCCCGAATACGGGACTTATTTCCGCCACGGTAGTGTCCAACGGGTCGGAAAGTGTCCGGACCGAGTATACCTACTCGGATTCCTATACTGATTCTGCTTCTCCTGCCATTGCGAATGAACTGAAGGAGCGTAATATCCGCGGCATGGTCACGGGGGTAAAGGAAACCTGTGGCTCAAAGACGGTCGGTTACTCTGTCAAGCTTGGAAAATTCGGTCAGACATTCCGCCCGCGGGGGATATGGCAGCA
>NZ_CAJTMT010000053.1:0-5376 GCF_910577345.1 uncultured Duncaniella sp. | reverse complement strand
AACTCAATTCAAGAAAGCTGGAGGCATATTCCTACCGTATAAATCAGGACGGCAACAACTATATCACGAAAGCCGTATGGACGGATTACGGATACAAATACACCTCCTATTCCTATTTCGACGGCCTCGGGCGCAACCGGGCTACGGTCACCCGTCAGCCCGACAGGAGCTACCTCACTGAGATAAGCGAGTTTGATGTGATGGGCCGTCTGTCGCGTCGGTGGAATCCGGTGGCCTATACCTCACAGACGCCTGATAGTGAGGGCGTGAAGGCGGTAGCCATCTCGGACTATGGGGATGACTACCCTTATACGTCGTTCACCTACGAAGCCTCTCAGCGGGAATTGCTCGTATCCACGACAAAGAGCGGGCGCGCGTGGCACTCCGGGGACAGAACCGCGACTGTCCGCTACCTCGTGAATGATGCGGATGCCCACAGTTGTGTGCGCTACACCCCATCATCAGGCGGGGTCACATCGGAGGGCAACTATCCCAAGGGGCTTCTGACAATTGAGGTTACTGAGGATGAGGACGGAATCACGACCGAGATCTACAAGGATTTCCGTGGGCTGACAGTGTGCCGTAAGCAGGGAGGCTTGGTGACGGATTATGTCTATGACGATTTCGGTGAGCTGAGGTATATCCTTCCTCCGGCTCTGTCGGGGACGGCGAAGCGGACAGATGCAGACATGCAGCGCTATGCCTACTGGTATGACTACGATGAGCGGGGTCGGTTAGTGAGCAAGAAGCTTCCGGGTCTTCGGGAGTGGCTCTACCGCTATGACATCGTTGACCGCCTCGGGGCCGAGCTTTCTCCGCATCAGGAGGCGGGTGTGTGGCGTCTTTACTGCTACGACAATGCCGACCGTCAGGTGATAGCTTTCGATTGCCGGATGACAGATGCGGAGGCTACATATTTTGCGTATCAGACCAATACGGCTGAGCCTGACTGGGGTGCTTTCCATGGCTATGCCGTTCCGGATGTTCCTGATGAGGCTGAGGTGGCATGGGCGAGGTTCTACGACAACTATCAGTTCATCAGCGACAACCGCCTCGGATCGGAGTACGGCTGGGATGAGGATTCGTCGCCGGGATGGGTCTATTCCGAGTACTCCCCGTCGTCGAAGGGTCTGCTGACGGGAGTGTATGACGGCAAGAATTTTGAGTCGTACCACTATAATACCGACGGTCAGGTTATACAGAGCTATTCGACGGGCTTCAACAAGGGTCGCACGAACTACGTCTACACCTACGACGGTCAGCTTCAGAAGACCGTCCACGATCCGTGTGACCCGAAGGTTCCGAAGGTCACTGAGGAGTATGACTATGACGTGATGGGTCGTCAGACCGCTCACCGTGTGTTGCTTCATGATTCAAATACGGCCCGGACCGATACTGCGAGGATGGATATGGCCTACAATTCGTTGGGTCAGTTGAGTTCGCGTGCATTCGGTGCCTGCCGTCAGGATTTTATATACGATATACACGGATGGCTGAAGTCGTCGGAGACGACTACCGGGGAGCTGCGGAATCAGCTTTCGGGTGGTACTTTAGTGAAGGTTCCGAAGGTAATTTCGGAGAAATTAGAGTATGCTGAGGGGCTGTTTCCCTGCTATAATGGGAATATCTCTTCGAAGGTTATGGACGGGGAGGTCTATTCGTATTCCTACGATGGAAATAACCGCCTGACGTCTGCCTCGATGTACAGGAGCAATGCCGACCGCTTCTCGGCAACTTACAGCTATGACGCGATGAGCAATCTGACTTCGGTCAAGCGCCGTGGCATTGTCGACATGGTTGATATGGATGGCCCGAAGATGGAGAGCTATGGAACTCTTGACGATATTTCGATAAGTTATGACGGCAACCGTATAAGTTCGGTTACAGCCAAGAGCGATGCTGTTGCATTCGAGGGGATGACGGGCATGGGCCGTAACGAGTCGGACATGTCGGTCAGCTATGACGACGCCGGGCGTATAGTCTCGGACGAGACACGTGGAATCACGCTGATAGAGTATAACAACGATGGTCATCCGGTGAGGATGGTGCTTGACGAGGGCCATGAGTTCCATGACGCGTGGGACAACCTCGGCAACCACCTGTCGACGACCATCTATATGATGCAGCCATCCGGTGTGCTCAATGAGTTACCTCTGTTAGTCAAAGAATACCGGGGTAACGGTCAGATTATTACATCCGCTCCTGCACTTGGCGGTCACCGACATGTCATGACCCGCTTTGCGGGAGGCTATTTCATGGATAATGATGTGTATTACTATGTTACTGATTACCAAGGCAACAATGTAGCTGTTGTCGATGGAGACGGTAAGATAGTTGAGCAGACCAATTATTACCCCTACGGTGAGCCGTGGCGGGAAGCTACTGAGCAGCCCTTCCTGTACGCTGGCAACGAGCGCCTGCGCCTCTTCGGACTGAACGAATACGACTTCATCGCCCGCCGCTACAACCCCCTCCTCGCCTCCTTCACCACATGGGATCCCCTCGCCGAGAAATACCCCTGGCTGAGCCCCTACGCCTACTGCGCCGGAAATCCCATCAACTACATCGACCCGAATGGGGAGCGTATAGTTGTATGGGAAGATGATGAGGAATGGGAATATAGAAAAGTAGAGGGAGTTTATGGTTTTTATAATAAAAGCAACAACCCTTACGAGGGGGGTAATTCCTTTGTTTATAAATTAGCTGATAATCTTCAATTGATTAGCGAAGGATTGATCGGAGGTAAAATGGTGTCCGATTTAATTAATATCCCAGAGGCTTTATACTTCAACTCAATAACGGAGGGAAACGTTTTCTATACAGAAAGTAATACTATATTGTGGAATCCGGACAAGCAAACAGGAGCTCTTAGCAAAACATCAGATGGAGGTGTAACAGATGCACGTCCATCATATATTGGTTTGGCTCATGAAATGGCACATGCTTTTGATTTTATGGTTAGAAAACAACCGGATGAATCCCCGTGGGCTGTATCAGATAACGGCACCCCCGTGGATAGAAGTGACTTATTCGCAGGTTTAGTTGAAAATGGTATAAGAGCAGAACACAATATAGGGTTACGTATAAGTTATTTTAACGATAAGATATGCTACCATCCAAATACCCATAATTTTATGAAGAGAAGAGATTTATATTGTACCGGAGTTTCCGCATACACGATAGCATATCTATTGATATTTGGTAATGGAAGGAAATAGTTATTGGTTTCCAAGGATATTAATTTAAAATATTATCATAAATGAAAAAATTAGTAATAGTGATTTTGATAGTTATAGGAGTTGGTCAGATGGTGACATCGGAAACTCTTATGGAGGTATTATGCCATAAGTATCAGTCGATATGTTATGAAAATTCTGCGGAGTGGTTGACTTCGCCATCAATATGGTATTATACTCCTATTGAAAAATTTAAGATTGACAGCATTAATGATACCGTCTTTTTCAGAGGGGGAATGGCATTGGAAGGCAACAAACTTAATGTCGTTACAATCTGGAGCAATCATGATAGTTTGATCGTGTATGAATGTCCTATATATTATGAACGAAAAAAATATAGCAGGAATTTTAAATCATGGGAAGATGACTTGATAAGAAATTGGAATATTGACAGTATCAAGGTATTAAGTAATCTTCCAACAGGCTATGCGGGGGGACCACCATATATATATGTTGCTGAGTTTATTATAAAAGATGGTAAAATTAGTGAGAGGAGTGCTAATTATTCCTTGCCGGGAATCCCTGATGAAATCGCAGATTCCGCGACTTTGGAGTGGCGTAGGAAGCGAGCGGAAAGATTGGGCCATTATACTCGATTTTAATGTGATTCTTAGTAATAATGGTTTTGACTAGAGTTCAAAGAAACTCTAAATTAGAGCAACATATTAAAAAGGTGACTCAACAAGCATTAAATAACTATAAATCTCGTTATGAATGAAAGGGCTAATATGTATAATAATCTTCTTCTGGATTTCAAACACAATTGTACATGCAGAAGATATGCTGACGGATACGATTGATTGTATGAATATAATCAATTGGGATACCGTTGAGACGAACGAGAGGGAAAATGTTCAAGTAATAATTAAGGTTCCGAATTTGGAGCCTCTGAGCAATGGTGAGATTGTCTTATTTGACCCTAAAAAGACATATTATTATGAAGAAGGATTTTATAAATTTTACATTATTAATATGGATGACAACAGTGCCGTTGTATTCCATTACGGAACTATGGCTATGAATTCAACTTTTGATGGTCAGGACATGAATTTATATAACTTAAAGCTTGGCAATATTGCAAGATCTCGAGCATATACGAAAGATGGACTCTATTTCAGGCAGGATAGCTATTTCAAGTATCATATAAATATATCGTATGAGCGTGTCAGATCGGAGAAAAAACAACTCGTTGATTCGATACTTGATAATGTGGCAATAAGAAGGCTTTCTCCCAAATAGTATTGTTAACCAGTTCATATTCTCTAATATTCGGGTGATTTTTGAGATAATAAATATTTAGTTTCAGATGCAATAAACATTATATATGAGCAGGAAATTTTTATTCGTTTTGATTGTAGGAATACTTCCGTCGCTGTCGGCGGAAGTATTGCCGGATGGTATATATCAAGCATATTCATGTGGAGTTGGGAGTGGTTTTGCACAGAGGTATGAGTTTAAGGCAGATTCATTCCGGTACTATAGAAGCGAATATGAGGGTCTGAATCCGTTGAGATATTTTGGAGGCAGTTATTACATAGATGGCGATTCCGTAAAGCTTAATATAATGTATTATGTTGAAGGTGTTTATACTCCTATGGAGTTGGATTATGATCCAAGAATACCTATTGCAAGTTTTGGATGGGAAAAGAAAAATTATGTTGGAGATAAGAACATTCACTTAAAATCACCGCAATCCTTCGTTTTGCCAATAAAAATTACGGCAGACAGCATTGTCTTTGATGGCAATGCCTACTATCCTCTTTGTGAACCCTATAATGAAGAAATGTAAAAATATGAAATCTTCTATTCTGTTTTGCTTATTCATGTTGCTTGCCCTGCAATGCAACTGCGTTGATCTGGATGGTATCTGGCAGTATGGCTCGTCGGTCTCTTGCGGAAATGCGAGATATGTGTTTTCCGGTAATAAATTCTCATATCACGATTCGGAGGATGACCAACTGAATCTCATCAGGTCATTTGGTGGGGAGTATGAGATAAAGGATGACGAGATAATCCTGCACATCAGATATATAGAACAAATATGTAATACGCTCATATTCTCCCGCAATCCTCTTGCGGTGGAGACGGACGGATGGTCTGTGACGGGACGTGAGAACCGACGCGATACATTGTGGACCTC
>NZ_CAJTMT010000052.1 GCF_910577345.1 uncultured Duncaniella sp. | reverse complement strand
CGCCCTGCGGGCTCCATTGCGTCGCCGCTCGATGCGGGGCTACCACCGTAGCGCTGCTTCGCAGCTTGCTGATTGCCATGCGGGTTGGGGGTGGGTTGCTTTTTCTGCGGATTTTTAGTTTGACGCGGGGTGGGGTGTGGGGATAAACAAACAATTCCTGTATCCGGTGGGGATACAGGAATTGTGAGTTGGGTATTTTTAGGGATTCAGGCTGCTTGTCGATTGAGCCTGTTGTCCGCCTGGGTGTTTGTCCTGGCGGTTTTGATGAGGGCGATTAATTACTTCTTGAAGTAACGGTTGTAGAGGCCCTGGAATCCCTGGCCGTGACGGGCTTCGTCCTTAGCCATTTCGTGAACGGTGTCGTGGATAGCGTCGAGGTTGAGTTCCTTGGCGCGACGTGCGATGCGCATCTTGTCGGCGTTGGCACCTGCCTCAGCGGCCATGCGCTTTTCGAGGTTCTCTTTGGTTGACCATACGCACTCACCGAGGAGTTCGGCGAACTTGGAAGCGTGTTCAGCTTCTTCGATAGCGTAGCGCTTGAAAGCTTCTGCGATTTCAGGATAGCCTTCGCGGTCAGCCTGACGCGACATTGCGAGATACATACCTACTTCAGCGCATTCGCCTTCGAAGTGAGCGCGGAGGTCGGCTTTCATTTCATCGTCGGTGTCCTTTGCGATTCCGATAACGTGTTCGGTTACGAATTCGAGAGCGGCGCTTTCGTCCATTTCTTTGAACTTAGAGCGGGGAGCCTTGCAGAGGGGGCAGATTTCGGGAGCTTCGTCACCTTCGTGAACGTAACCGCAAACGGTGCAGATGAATTTCTTCTTCATGATTGATGATTGTTTAGATGTTGTTTTTATACGAAATTTGATTTATTAAATATATCGTGGATAAGGTTTAACTTGCGGCGGCAGTGCAGTGGGGACAGATGCCTTTGAAAATGACATCGGCTGTGTGGACTGTGTAGCCGGCCGGCGGGAGTGTGAAGGCTGTCGGGCCGAATTCGTAGTCGACATCGGTGACGTGGCCACACGATGTGCAGAGGAAGTGAGCATGGTCGTGCTGCGAGTAATCCCAGCGTGATCCGTCGCCACCGCCGATTTCAATGCATCGGATGATGCCTGCGGCCGACAGGAGTCGGAGTGTGTTGTAGACCGTCGTGCGTGAGAGCGTGGGGTGTGTAGGCTGTAGTGCTTTGAATATCTCGTCGACGGTCGGGTGAATCCTGTTTTCCATCAGGAAGCGCAGTATCACCATCCGTTGGGCCGAGGGCTTGACGCCTCCCTCCGAAAGGATGTTCAGGATTTCCTGAGTTGTGTAACTATACGCTTGCATAAGGACTGGATTCTTTTTAGATTTGTAATGATTACAATTTTGTTTTCATTGCAAAGTTACATCTTTGATTTCAATTCTCCAAGTGTTTTGAAATAAAAATTTGTTAAAATTAAAAGGGAGCAGCTTCACGCGGCTCCCTTTTATGAGTTTCCAATAGGTACAATTTCTAAGGTAAAAAAGATTGTTTTAGGTTCGTGATGCAAAGGTAGGCCAAGAATCGGGGGTGGACAAATTTTTCTGTATGTTATCCAACATAATTTTATACCCGATTCTTTGCATATTTTGCGCATTTGTAATTTAACCGATTGAATTACAAGTAAAAACGATGGTCAAAATTTATAAGTCCAAAGGGTTAAAATACGTTAATAAAATCAATTATTGAATATTTTATGATTCAAAAATACAAGTTTTGATTGTTTTCCCGTCCCATTTCGCGTATGAAAAACGGTTGATCCAATCGCCAAGGATGATGATTTCTCCACCTTCCGGGAGGGACTTTTGAAGGAGTGTGTGGCAATGCCCGAAGATGAAGTAATCAATTTTTTCGTTAGCGGAATCGGCGTTATAGGCACGGGCAAAATCAATGAGATTGTCGCCTGCACGCTCGGTCGGGGTATAGCCACCTTTCTTGCGGGAGTGTGACGACCACGAATGGGCGAAGCCGATTGTCCACCTCGGATGGATGGCCGCGTAGAGCCTCTGGGCGGTGCGGTTTCTGAAAAGCGCGCGGAGTTTGCGGAACGACCAGGGAAGACGGCCCACACCGTCGCCGTGTTCCATGAGGAAGCGCCGTCCGTCGAGTTCCGTGACCATCGTGCCGTCGTGGAGAGTAAAGCCTATCTCATTTGGAAGGTAGTCGGAAATCCAGATGTCGTGGTTGCCTTTGAACCAGGTAATCTCCACACCGGAGTCGGCCAGTTCGGCGAGGGCGCCGAAGAAGCGTGTGAAACCGCGGGGGACAACGGTGCGGTATTCCCACCAGTAGTCAAGGATGTCGCCGAGGAGGAAGAGGCGTTTGCAGTCGGGCGCGATATGGTGCAGGAAGTCGACCACTCGCTTCTCATGCGCGCGCGGGTTCTTAATATATGACGCTCCGAGGTGGATGTCGCTGATGAAATATGTTGTCGTTCGCTCGGCCATTCGCGGATGTCGGTTGTCTACAGGAATCCGAGGTCGAGTTTGGCCTCTTCGGTCATCATGTCCTTGTTCCATTCAGGTTCGAAGACGATGCGGATGTCGACGCTCTTCACACCCTCGATGCTTTCGAGCTTGATGCGGGCATCGTCAACAAGGAAATCGGCGGCCGGACAGTTGGGGGCTGTCAGGGTCATGTCGATTTTGAGGTTGCCGTCATCGTCGAGGTCGATTGAGTAGATGAGGCCGAGGTTATAGATGTCCACGGGGATTTCGGGATCGTAGACAGTTTTGAGCATCGTGACAACGCGCTCTTCTATGCGGGTTCTTTCTTCAGGTGTCATTCTTTTTTAGGGGTGAAATGTCGGTGGGGATGTTGATTTGTCTGCCTCCCGGTGAGGGTCAGGCAGATTAGTGGGCTTCAAGCCAGTTGGGGGCAACTCCGGCCGAGACAGTGAGGGGCACGGCTCCGTGGAAGGCTCCTTCCATCTGCTTGACCACGAGGGTGCGGAGTTCGTCAAGCTCCGAAGGCTTGACATTGAAGATGAGTTCGTCGTGGACCTGCATGATCATGCGTGAGCGCAGGCCCCGGCTCTCCATCTCATTATATATACGTATCATGGCCACTTTTATTATGTCGGCAGCCGATCCTTGGATGGGCGCGTTGACGGCATTGCGCTCGGCATAACCGCGCACGACTGCGTTGCGCGAGTTGATGTCGGGCAGATAGCGGCGTCGTCCCATCTTGGTTGTGACATAGCCTTGGTCGCGGGCAGTGGTGACGGCTTTTTCAAGATAGTCGCGGATGTGGGGGTAGGTCGAGAAGTAGCCTTCGATGAGTTGCTTCGCTTCCCCGCGGCTGATTCCGAGGCGTTCGGAGAGGCCGAAGGCCGAGATGCCGTAGATGATACCGAAGTTGGCGGTCTTGGCGTGGCGGCGCTGGTCGTCGGTCACCTCCTCCAGCGGAACTCCGTAGATTTTCGCTGCTGTCAGGCGGTGGATGTCATCGCCGGAGAGGAAGCCTTCAATCATGTCCTTATCGGCGGATAGGTCGGCTATCAGGCGCAGTTCGATTTGCGAATAGTCGGCGCTCATGATGAGGTCGCCGGGGTCGGCGATGAAGGCGCGGCGGATTTCACGGCCGTCGTCGGTGCGGATGGGAATGTTCTGGAGGTTGGGATTGGTGGAGGAGATGCGGCCTGTCGCTGTGACGGTCTGATTGTATGACGTATGGATTTTGCCCGTGGAGGGATTGACCAGACCGGGAAGAGCGTCGAGATATGTTGCGATGAGCTTTTTAAGACGGCGGATTTTCAGGATGAGGCTCACAAGAGGCACCTTAGGCGCATATTTTTCAAGAATCTGCTCTGTGGTGGAGTAGGATCCGCGCGCGGTTTTCTTGGCCTTGGGGTCAATCTGCAGACGGTCGAAAAGCACCATGCCCACCTGAGCGGGGGAACCGATGTTGAAAGGTCCACCGGCCATAGTGTAGGCTTCCTCCTCCATAGCTCTCACGCGTTCTTTGAGGCGGGCCGAGAGGTCGGTGAGGACGGTCGAGTCGATGCGTACGCCGGTGAATTCCATCTCGGCGAGAACCTTGATGAGCGGAAGTTCCACTTCGTCAAGCAGAGCCGCCATTTCGCGCTCTGAAATCTCCTTGAAGAGCGGAGCGCGGAGCCGGAGCGCAAGATCGGCCTCCTCGCAGTAGCGGTCAACGGCCGCTTCGCGGGAGAGCGCAGCCTTCGGATGTCCGGCTTTGGCATCGGGGGCCACGCCCTGCAGTTCGAGATGCAGGTATTTCGCCACCACATAGCGCAGCTCGTGTTTCATCTCCGGGTCGATGAGATAGTGGGCCACGGTGGTGTCGAAATAGGGTGCGGTAAGCTCTATCCCGGCATTTTTGAGCAGGAGATAGTCGCGCTTGATGTCGTGGCTGACGAGTGTGGCAGTTCCTGTGAAGAGCGGCTCGATCATAGCGAGGAGTTCCGCACGGGTAGCCTTGTCGGAGAGTGGGATAAAGATGGCGCTGCATTCGTCGGCAGTGAGGGCGATGCCTTCGAGACGGGCAGTCATGGCTTCTTCGCCGATTGCATAGAGAGCCATGCCGATAGCCGGGGCCTTTGAGAGACGGCTGATTTCCGCAGCGGCTTCCGCGGGGGAGGTCACGACGGTGTAGTGGCGCTCCTCGCAGGCGGGGCTGAGTTCGGTGGGGGAGTCGGTAGGCTCGGCCATGTCGAAGAGCGACCCCATGCCCGATGAGTCGGGTGCGGCAGATGCGGCAACCGGCGCGGGGGCTTCCTCGGCCGCTTTTACGGCTTCGGTGGCCTTGCGCGATGCACGCAGACGGCTGAGTAGGGTGCGGAATTCGAGTTCGGTGTAGACCTCGGTGAGTTTGTCGATGTCGATTTCCTTGCGCGAGAGGTCGTTGACGTCAATGTCGACGGGGACATCGGTGCGGATGGTGGCGAGATATTTCGACATGCGTATCTTGTCGGCGTTCTCAATCACCTTTTTCTGCAATGCACCCTTGAGTTTGTCGGTGTTGTCAAGGAGGTTCTCAACTGAGCCCCATGTCTCGATGAGTGTGCGGGCGGTCTTCTCGCCCACACCGGGACAGCCGGGAATGTTGTCCGATGCATCGCCTTCGAGTGCGAGCAGGTCGATTACCTGCTTGGGGTCCGTGATGCCATATTTCTCGCAGACGCGGGCGGTGTCGCGGATTTCGAATCCCTCTCCTTTGAGGGCAGGGCGATACATGAAGACGTGGTCGCTGACGAGCTGGCCGTAGTCCTTGTCGGGGGTCATCATGTAGGTGTCGAATCCCTCCTTGCTTGCAAGTACCGAGAGGGTGCCGATGACATCGTCGGCCTCGAATCCGGGTACCTCGATGACGGGGATGCGGTATGCTTCGAGGATGCGTTTGATGTAGGGGATGGAAGCGGTTATGTCCTCCGGTTGCTTGTCGCGCTGGGCCTTGTAGTCGGGGTATTCCTCGTGGCGGAAAGTGCTTCCGCCGGGAGGGTCGAAACAGACGGCGATGTGCGAGGGATTCTCCTTGCGCAGAAGGTCGTCGAGGGTGTTGCAGAATCCGAAAATGGCCGATGTGTTGAAGCCCGCGCCCGTGAATCGGGGCGAACGTATGAGTGCGTAGTAGGCGCGGTAGATGAGCGCGTAGGCATCAAGAAGGAATAATCGTTTCATATATGGGCAATGGAGAGAGGCGGGAGAGTTGTATGTATATTATTCAATATCTTTCAGGAATTGGAGGAACTGGGCTTTTTCCATGTAGCCGACAGTCGATGTGATGGTCCCGTCAGGCATGAGTATGCTGACCTGGGGGATGGCGGAGACTTCAAATTGACGTGCGGCATTGGGCGAATTGTCAACGTCGACCGACATGAAGATAGCCTTGTCCTTATATTCTTTAGCGACAGCCTCGAAGATTGGAGCGAAGCGGCGGCAGGGGCCACACCATGTCGCGTTGAAGTCGATGATGATCGGAAGTTTCTCGTCGGGGGCGATGGTTGCGTTGCGTTTGTATTCGACAACCGGACCGGCGGTGATTTCAACGGTGTTGTCCTTGCGGTCCTCGGCGGTGGCGGTATTGCCGCTTCCGCAGGCTGCGAAAATGGTTCCGATGACGATTGAGAGGCAGAGATTTTTGAGTTTCATAATCAGTATGGGTGTTTTTGAAGTGTTTTGATGTGTCTGTAAGATAAGTGGTCTAAAATTTTAAAAGCCCACATTTCCCGAGGCTCCGGGTTTTGTCCCGGAGCAGGAGAAATGTGGGTTGAAGGGTTTGTGCGTTGTCAAAATCGCTCAGGCCCGTTGATTAGAGGGCAGAAGCGAGAGCAGCGTTTGTCTTGTGGACAGCTTCGGCGCTCTTGTGGAAGAGTTCCTTCTCGGCGTCGTTGAGGTCGAATTCAACAATCTTCTCGATACCGTCCTTGCCGATGATACAGGGAACACCGATGCAGAGATCCTTCTCGCCATATTCTCCGTCGAGGAGGGCAGAGCAGCTGATGAGCTTCTTCTCGTTGTGGAGGACAGCCTTGACCATCTGAGCTCCTGCTGCACCGGGAGCGTACCATGCTGAAGTGCCGAGGAGTTTGGTGAGGGTTGCACCGCCAACCATTGTGTCGGCAGCGATCTTGGCGAGCTGGTCGTCAGAGAGGTAGTTGGTGGCGGGAACACCGCGGTAAGCAGCGTAACGGACGAGGGGAATCATGGTGGTGTCGCCGTGACCGCCGATTACGATGCCTTCAACCTCAGTGGGGTTGGCGTTGAGGCCGATCGAGAGGAAATATTTGAAGCGGGCGCTGTCAAGAGCTCCACCCATGCCGATGATACGGTTTTTGGGAAGACCGCTCACTTTGTGGATGAGGTAGGTCATGGTGTCCATCGGGTTGGAGATGCAGATGATGATTGCATTGGGTGAGTGCTTGAGGAGCTGGTCGGTCACAGACTTCACGATGCCGGCGTTAACGCCGATGAGCTCTTCGCGGGTCATGCCGGGCTTGCGGGGGATACCGGAAGTGATGACAACGACGTCGCTGCCTGCGGTCATCTCGTAGTCGTTGGTGACACCGGTGAGGCGGGTGTTGATGTTGAGGATATTGGCAGTCTGCATGATGTCCATGGCCTTGCCTTCTGATACACCTTCCTTGATGTCAAGGAGGACTACCTCGTCGGCGATACCATACTTCACAATCACATCAGCACAAGTAGCGCCCACGTTGCCGGCGCCTACAACTGTAACCTTTGACATAGTTAATTTCTTTTTAATTTGATTTTTATAGAATTGATTGATAGTTTGCTGTTTCTTCGCTGCTCCGGAGGGGGGATTTCCGTGAGATTTTCCGGTGGGGGAATGGTTTTTCCGTTTTTTCGGGTGGAAACGGGATTTTCCGGGGCTGTTGCGGACGCATTGAAATGCGTCCCTACGGGCATTGCAAATTTACTGAAAAGTTTTCATCCGTCAATGATAATTTAGCGAAAAATTTCATTAATAGTGTGAGCCGTGAAAATACGTTGAAATGATGGGGGCTGACTCGGACGGAATCGGTTGGAATTGTTGGAAATAGAAGCAGGGCGCACAGCCCTGTGAGGTGTGCGCCCTGCTTGGTCGGGTCTATATGGTGTTGATTGCCTTCAGGCAGTCATTACCTTATGCCTTTTCGGGGTGAGGACCGGCAGCTACGAGAGCCTTGCCTGCTTCATGTCCTTCGAACTTCTTGAAGTTGTTGATGAACATGTCGGCGAGCTTGTCGGCCTTGACATACCATTCCTTAGCGTCAGCGTAAGTGTCGCGGGGATCGAGGATCTTGGGATCTACGCCGGGGAGTTCGGTGGGGATGGTGAAGTCGAAGATGGGGAGCTGCTTGGTGGGAGCCTTGAGGATAGCGCCGTCGAGGATAGCGTCGATGATACCACGGGTGTCGCGGATAGAGATACGCTTGCCTGAACCGTTCCAGCCGGTGTTCACGAGATAAGCCTTGGCACCGCTCTGTTCCATGCGCTTAACGAGCTCTTCAGCATACTTGGTGGGGTGGAGCGAAAGGAACGCTGCGCCGAAGCAAGCTGAGAATGTGGGAGTAGGCTCAGTGA
>NZ_CAJTMT010000051.1 GCF_910577345.1 uncultured Duncaniella sp. | reverse complement strand
TCGATGCGGGGCTATTACGGCAGCGCTGCTCCGCAGCTTACTATCTGCCATCCGGCACGGGGGCACCACCCCACCACATGATACAAAAGAACAAAAGTGGTAAAGGTAACAGAAGTCCCTATAACGCGTTCCGCATTAGCTTGGAGCAATATAACAAATTTGTTATATGATAGGATGATTTGCTTGAAATCAATCTTTTGTATCTTCTGATCTTATGGCTTTATGTACCTTTTTCAGATACTTACGAGTTTCATGCACTGTGATTATGGTTTGAGCCTAAGATTATAGGAATGGGAACAAACGAAGGGTGCGCCGGTGGCGCACCCTTCGCAGCGGGTTACGGTAGTCTAAATTCAAAAGATTAAGACAGCGGGTCAGATGTGTCGATCACAGTCTGACGTTAACGTACACTCCTTAAAAAATAAATGTACCCTTATTATTTACATGATGTAGTTCCGCTCCGGAGATGAAATGGCCAGAAACCACGGGTAGTCACAGGCCACTCCATCACTCCGTGGGATATATCATTTTGAACTATAACCGGGGTTGGTGAACAAGTCTCCGTTAATGATGAGGTCAGTGTAGTTCTGCGGAACCGGACGGAGCACGTAGTTAACGTTGAAATAGTCGGCTATCTCAGGATGAGTGGACCGGAGATAGGAGTCGTCCTTCAACAGACCTGTACGCTTGAGATCATAAAGACGGGTGAACTCACCGCAAAGCTCGCGACCACGCTCGTCGATGACGGTACGGATATCGGCCACACCTGAAAGCTGGTTTGCACCGGCTCTCTGACGCACCTTGTTAATGTAGCCCATAGCCTTACCGCCACCGTTGAGCAGAATGTCGTATTCAGCCGCAATCAGATAAATCTCTGCCATGCGCATGACGAGGATGGCGTTCTTGTTGCCGAAACGGTTCTTCTTTATATTAGCGTCATAGTAGTTTGTGCTGCAGTGCTTGTTGAGCGAGGGGTAGAAATAGCGGTAGTTGTTTTCGCCTTCACCCTTTTTCATGATGATTGACTTCTTGGAATCATCATACACATCCTTGTAGTCCACGAGAAGATAGTTGGAGTTTGGCTTGTTGGCTATTTCCGTGTCATAGTCGGGATCCTGAGGAACGACAATCTTGATGGCGAGGTCTCCCACAGCGATGGGTGTATCCTTTTTGGAAGCAGCCTTGCCATAGAGAGCGCAATCGCCCTCGCTCCAGGAGTATGCGTTGTTGGCATTCCACTCGGTGATGAAGCTCTTATGGAAACGGGGGTCGAGCGAGCCGTCGGCCTGCACGAAGAGGCTCAGCAGATACTGCGTAGGCATGAAGCTGCCTGCCTGACCGCCATCCCATGCCTTGATGGATTCCTCGGTGCCGAAGATGCGCGCGCCGAAGTGGTTGAGCTGACACATGAAATGCTGATCATTCTGGTTGAGCTTATGGTTGCCGAGGCTGGCACCCTTTTCGTTGATGGAGTATTTCCAGAGAGCCTCTTTGTTGGTCTTGTTGTTTGACTCCTTGAAAACCTCATCGAAGGTAGGATACATATATGCTCCGTAGGTGCTGCCACCGTTCTCACAGTCAGTGATGAGTTTCTGTGCCGCTTCCTGACCTTCCTGAAGGAATTCAGTCGTCCCATACTGCTGAGTTGCGAGACATGTTTTCGCGAGAAATCCGAGAGCGGCTTTCTTGGTGGGTCGACCATCAAACGTATCGTCACCCTTCGGGAGCCATTCAGCCGCAAAGCGGAATCCGGGAATGATTATCTTGGTGTAGATGTCGATGGGTTGGGTACGCTCCGGAGAGTAGGTGGTTATCGTGGTGTTCTCATCGGTCAATACCACACCGCCGAACATCTCGACAAGGTGATAGTAGTAGAGGGAGCGGAGGAAGTAGGCCTCGGCCACTTTCTCGTTGCGCTCGGCTTCGGTGGCGAAAGGAGCCAGGGAGGCATCGCGGATGGCGATGTTGCAGCCGCCGATACCGTCGTAGGCCGCATTCCAGAAGGTATTCGTATAGTCCTGTCTCGGAGCCTTGGCATAGTAGCGGAAGAAGTGGTCATCCTCACCGGTCGTATTGGTCTTGGAGGTCCAGAGGTCGGAGTTGGCCTCGGTGAATTTCATGAAGTCGGTGGTATTGTAGAAGCCACGCTCCAGACCGAAGTAACATTGATTGATGATGTATTCGTAACCGGTTGTACTGGTGGCGATGTTGTCAATGTCGAAACCGCCGGGGTTATACTCGTCGAGTGAGCAGGACTGGAGGGCAACCATAGCACCCAGTCCGCAACCGGTAAGTATGGTGGATATATTGAGTTTCATGATTTGTCTTGTCTTTATTAGGGATTAGAATGTAAGGTTGATACCGAAGACATACTGCTTGTAGGTCGGGAAGTTGTCAGCGCCGCCCATTTCGGGGTCGGTGCCCTTGAGCTTGCTGTCGTTGACAATAATCCAGGGATTGTAAGCGGTACCGTAGATGCGCAGACGCTCAATCATTGCCTTTCTTGTCCACTTAGCGGGGACAGTGTAGCCGAGGGTGATGTTCTTGACCTTGACGAAAGAGCCGTCGGCTATGCGGAGCGAAGGCATGACGGTGGTCTGCTTGCTGTTGGTGCCGGGGCGGGGGTAGTAGGCATTCTGGTTATCCTCGGTCCAATAGTCAGCACCTGAAATCTGGTTGGTTGTGACAGAGTTGGCGGCAGTATAGTAACCGAGAAGATCACTCTGGATGGTCTGGCCGAAGCGTCCCATCATGAACACCGAGAGATCGAAGTCACGGTAACGGAAGGAGTTGTTGAAACCGACAATCCAGTTGGGATTGGTATGGCCGAGAATCTGACGGTCATCATTTCCGTAGGGGTGCACACCGTTGTCAGTTTCACCGGTTTCTGTATTTGTAACCTTGGGGACAGTATGAATCTTGATGAAACCGGGCTCGACATTATATTTTTTCATGAGTTCGGCATCATCGGTGGTGCGCCACAGGCGGTCATATTTCCAACCGTAGATTGACTTGATGGGGTGGCCTTCGAAGAGGCTCTCACCGATAAGGTCACCGTCGGGGAGTGACACAATCTTTTCCTTGTTCCATGTGGCGGTAAGGGTCGAACTCCAAGTGAAGTCCTTTGTGACGATATTGCGGGTATTGAGGGTGATTTCGACACCGTGGTTCTCGGTTTCGGCAAGATTCTGCCACTGACCGAGGGGAGAGCCCCAACCGGTCAGACCGGAAGTGATGGGGACGGTACGCTTGTAGAGAAGACCCTTGGTTGTTGTCTTGAACCATTCCACAGATCCGTCAATGCGGCCATTGAGGACTCCGAAGTCAAGACCGATGTTCCAGTTGTAGGATTTCTCCCATCCAAGTCCATAGCTGGGAACTGTGCCTGAATACTGAACGAAAGGTACGGCCTGGTCACCGACAGTTACACCTGCTGAAGAGAAGATGTAGGCCTGGCCGTTAGTTCCGTATGCACCGATACCACCGGCATTACCTGTGATACCATAGCTGACACGGAGTTTGGCATTGTCGAGCCAGTTGCGGGTGTCGGCCATGAAGCTTTCCTCAGAGAAGCGCCATGCAGCTGCGGCTGCAGGGAAGGCATCCCACTTATGACCCTCGGAGAACCAGCTCACGCCGTCCCAACGGGTAGAGACGTTGAGGAGATAGCGACCCTTGTAGTTATAGTTGATACGGAAGGCGTATGACATCTTCTGGTCGCGTGCATAGCTTGACTCCACATGGAGGGCTTCAGTACCCGACATCAGGCGGTGGTACTGCCAGGTGTCGACGAGGAAACCGCCGCTGCCGGCAATTGTGCCCTCGCTTGTGTTCTTGTTGTAGGATGTGATGAACTGTGCGCCGAAAGAGTGGTCCTTGATGTCGGCGTTATACGAGAGAATATTTTCCCAGGTGTATGACCAGCCGTTTGAGTGGGTTTTCTGTGCGTAGGGAGATTTTGAATAAGAAGGAGGATTTGCATTGGCTTTCGCACCCCAGTAGTTGCCCTGACGGCTGTTGGAGAGGGTGGTATTTATCTGCGAACGGAATTTAAGTCCCTTGAAAGGGTTGATTTCGAGATAGCCGATTGAATTGATGTAGGTCGACTTGATATTATAGGCATACTGGTCGGCGATGAAGTCGCCGAGCGGTGAGAACTGGCTGTTGATGAACTCATCCTGAAGATTGCCTTCTGCGTCATAGGCATCGCCGAGCGGGAAGGCCGTGAGCGACTTGGTGAAAGTGTTCTTCACACCACGGTCGTGGTCTGAATAAGTAAGGTTGCTGGTGAAACCGATAGTGGCATACTTATTGATTTCCTGATCGATGTTGAGGCGAAGCGAGTAGAGGTCGCGCTCATCGTTTTTGAGCAGACCCTCCTCACGGGAATAGGAGGTCGATGCGAATATGCGTGTCTGCTTGGTGCCGCCGCTTACAGAAAGAGCATATTTCTGTGAAGTTGCACGATGGCCCGAAGCAAGGTCAACCCAGTCAATCCATTTGCCCTCATTGTAGGCTTCGGTGTAGATGGGATTGCCGAAAATAGTGGCCATGTCGGCGGGATAAGTGCCGTTGTTGTACTTATAGGCCTCACGCTGGTAGTTGACCCATTCGTCGCCAACCATACCGTGCTTGAAATTCACATCTCCACTGAAACCATAGTAGGCGTCGAAGTTAACGACGGCCTTGCCTTCGGTACCGCGTTTGGTAGTGATGATGACAACGCCGTTGGCACCGGCTGAACCGTAGATTGCCGTGGATGATGCATCCTTGAGGATGTCAATCGACTCAATGTCACTGGGGTTGACCTGATTGTAGCTGCCGGGCATACCGTCGATGATGAAGAGGGGTTCGTTGCTGCCGTAGATGGAGCGCGAACCACGGAGCAGGATATTCACTCCCGCGCCTGTCTCACCGCTGGCCTTGGTGATGTCCATACCGGCAACCTTGCCCTGAAGGGCTTCCATGACGTTGTTGGTAGGAGCGACGACCACGTCTGAGTTTTTCATCGAAGCGACAGCACCTGTCAGGTCTCTACGCTTCACGGTGCCGTAGCCGATGACGACGACTTCGTCGAGAACTTCACGGTTCTCCTTGAGGGTTACATTGATAACGCTTTTTCCCGCCACGGAGACCTCCTCGGTCACATAGCCTACATAGCTGATGGAGAGGACGGCATTGTTGGCAATGTTGTTGAGGGCGAAGTTACCGTCAATGTCGGTCACTGTGCCCATCGTGGTGCCTTGAACCGCTACGTTGGCACCGATTACCGGTTCGCCGGTTTCATCTGTCACCGTGCCGGTTACGGACTTGGTCTGAGCAGTGGCCGCAAGGGTCATCACTGCGATAATCAGAGTCAGAAGGTATCGGCCGAGGCTTTTTACCCCTTTCTGATTAACATCCTTTAACATCTTTCTGTTTTCCATGATGCAATAATGAGTGGTATTTAAATGATTATAATAATTATCGGTTTGCGTAACAACGTTATTGATGATGCTATGCTGAAACGTAATAATTGAGGCGAGGACGTAATAATAATGGTATAGATTATCTACAATAAGATGTAGGCAAAGGTAAACAATAATTTTCGTAGAATAACAAATTTTTAGTAAATTTTTATTACCCTAAACATACAATAAGCCTCATTTTTTTCTCTTTCCGCAAGAAATTTGCCATATTTTAGCCAAATAAGGCATAAATCCGAGCCTTTATCATCCTGCACCCCAACGAACATTCCACACCGAGAAACACACTAACCAACTATGTATGTAATACAATAAGCCCAACCTCCGACACGCCAATCCATCATTCAAATATAACACCATCAAACACCTCGAAGTTACAATAAAATCGGTTCCATATTAGTATGGAACCGATTTTACCTGAATCAATTACTTCGGATGAAAATCACCTTGCCGGTTCAAATACAGCAGTAGACCAATCAAGCTTGTCCAAAGTAGATCCAGTAAACTCGAATGTAATAGTACCTCCCTTTATATTCTCAAACTCACAATCACCCTCAATACCTCCGACTGACTCAGCGACTGCTTCACCTATATATTTACCCGGGGGCAAATCTACATATGCTATATACTCCTCACCATAATTCAATACTCCGAATTTATTTTCAATCACAAACTCGTGAAGTTCTTGGTAATTAGTATTACAGATATCAAAACGGAATGCCGTCATTGTCATATAAGATGACAAATTTTTAATCTTGATAGTTACTAAATAAGGTATTTTAGGAGCAAGAGCAGCATACATATTAATAAGACCATATCCCATTTCATCATTCCGAGTTGCAAACGACTGAGAATGTTGATACCTATAGCGATAAGGTCCAATTTTCGATGCCGTTTTTTCTATTCGATATATTACTTCTGAAGGCTTTAGCTCTGGATATTTTGAGAGAATCATGGCGGCAAGACCAGCTACTTGCGGAGCGGCAAATGAAGTTCCCGAACTTTTTATTGTACCACTACCAGGATAAAGGCAATACACATCTTCTCCTGGTGCAACAACATCTAAACAGCTACCATAATTACTAAATGATG
Source organism: uncultured Duncaniella sp. (assembly GCF_910577345.1). Taxonomy (GTDB): domain Bacteria; phylum Bacteroidota; class Bacteroidia; order Bacteroidales; family Muribaculaceae; genus Duncaniella. The sequence continues at coordinate 2,658 of NZ_CAJTMT010000051.1, read as the reverse complement.
CTCTTTCTCCATCTTTATTAATGGCACCGACAACAAGTACTCTTGAATCTGAATTAGCAGGATAACCAACTTTACCATTCTCATTACCTGCAGAAAACACTACGACACAATCGTTATCCAATGCTTTCCTTACGATATCACCAATTTTGGGATTATCAAAACTCCAAGAGCAGTTAATTACTTTTACTCCATTATTTATAGCATAATTGAATGCTCTTTCTACAACTTCGACAGTTGGAGTATATGCCTCAGTGTTACCTCCACCAATACTAATAGGGAGAATTTTTGTTCCGTATCCAACACCGGCAACATCCTGATTATTATTCGGTACCGCCCCAATAAACCCCGTGACCATTGTTCCATGAGAATGCCAAACCCTATTTGGAGCAGTTTGAGTAAACGCATCCCAACCAGATAAAAGATTTTCGTCAAAATCCCTATGATAAATATCCACTCCAGTATCTATTACGGCAACAATCACATCTGACGAGCCCTCGGATATTATGTCCTTTGAATTGCAATAATTAATTTTATCAAGATGCCATAAATCACCTGATAAAAACAAAGGTTCATCAATACACCCAAAAATACATGCCCCTATTAAATCAGGACAGGCATACTCGAACATACCACTTTCTTGAAACAAATTAGCCATTTCCAAAGCATTGCCTTTAGAATACTTCGAACAGGACAAATCAAACCATTTTTCTAAATATTCATCTTTACAGATTATGTCCACATTATTTCTTACAGCAAAATCATTCAAAAGCTCAAAATCCGCATCATCTTTCAACTTCACATAAAACCGGTTATTTAATCCAACTTCTTTTCCGTTGGTCATTCTATAATATGGAGCTGAATAATATGAATCAGATAAAATTGGAGCAATATCTTCATCGTCTCCCTGAATAATTGCAACCTTAAAATTAGCAGCTAAAAGATTCTCCTGAGCATTAAATACAGTAGCATTTCCAATACTTTGAAGGCTTATACTGCTTCCATTTATTTTCTCATGTAGAATCCCAATTTTGGATGGATTATATATCACAACATGCTTTCCCTCAACTTTTTGAAGAAATTTCTTTTCATTTTCAAGCCAAAAATAATCTGTTGTATCTGATGGAGATAAAACAGTCTCATCCAATGACCGTGACAATGAATTATGTTCCTCATAGGGTTCATCCAATAAAGAAGAACTACATCCTCCGGCAATAATATTTATCATTACCAAGAGAACTATATATATTTTTTTATAATTTTCCATTTGCAATTTTACTTCAAGTTATACAAAATATCACCTATCTGAGTATTCCATGCAATTCTCCGAGGCCACCAAAGGATGGTTGGGAGTATTCACACAGGCCACTTTTATAGAAAAGGTTTGCCATCTCGACAGGATTACATTTTGAATCATTGGTACACGCCAAAGTATACCACCCATCAAGAAATGCAGATTTTTCTACCAAAATCACGTTGTTAGTAGTTGCCAAGGTTTCGAGCTGCTCCTGAGTCACACCGTCCTTTAATTTTACATCAAAAGTCATATAAGGAATCAATTCCCGACCATCTTCTATCAAAGTGTAGTATGGAAGTAAACTGAATGTATATGGCTTAATACCCTTTATCTTATCATAATCTCCATTTACCGTGGCAGTCAGGTAATCTTTGAATAGTTTTTTTGCTTCCTCTGTAACACCTTCGGACGTATAACTTATCCCTGTTTCAACATCTACAAGCGACAAGCCATGTTTTGCGAGTTCGGAGGTTATTTTCTCCTTATCAACAGAATGGAAAGCAATCCGATATTTGCCCTTCACTTCTTGTATGGCTACTTTTTCATGGCCAAACCAATAATACTGATTTTCCGCAGGTCCATCATCACTTTCACATGACGTAGTAATCACCATCAGCGCAAACAGCGCTGACATCAAAGTCAATAATCGCGTTTTCATGTTTTTTCTGAATTAAATAATTAAAAAATATAACAATGGTAATAGATTTACCTTTTCACCTTAATATTTAGCTGCAAGGTAGTGGTATTTTTCGATATTTCAAAATGCTCTATATATCTTAACATTATTTAGCAATTGAATTAACTCATATAACTTTTACCATAAATAACGTGAGTTCGATATAAGCAATCAGAACAAAGTTAGCTGATTGTCGAAAACGAAATCCAAAGAAATAGATGGTTTCTTAGGAAAGAAACAGTAAGCCGCAATAGCACTCAAGGCGTTGGTAATGAAGTTTGTGAACGACCGATGCCTTGAGTGTTCTATTTGAGCGATATTCTTCAGCTCGTCATTGACAGACTCTACAAGAGCGCGTTTCCGCAGCATAATCTTGTCAGCGACAGACATAAGCGAATTTCTCATATTGCTCTTGACTTTTGTCACAAGCTGTATTCCGTTCATGAACAGGAACTCAAAGAGTTGTTTGCCTATATATCCCTTGTCACCACAGAGTTTACCTTTGACATTCTCAATGAAAGACTCCGAGTACAATGGCTCGCGGTCATCGACATTGCCGGGTGTGAACATGAAGTTCAGAATCTCGCCGCGATCATTTATTATCAGGTGTAGCTTGAAACCGAAGAACCATCCCATTGAACATTTGCCACGTTCCGCCAACCCCTTGAATGTCTTATGTATCAGAATC
>NZ_CAJTMT010000050.1 GCF_910577345.1 uncultured Duncaniella sp. | reverse complement strand
CCACCAAAATCCCCCAACAAGCCCTCAACAAGCCCCCAACAAGCCCCCAAAAAATTCCAACCCCTATTAGCCCTATCAGACTTATTAGGCTTATTAGCCCTATTGGACCTATTAGACTTATCTCCCCTATTGGCCCTATTGGCCTTATTTGACCTATTAGGCTTATTAGGCTTATTAGTCCTATTGGGCCTATTAGACTTATCTCCCCTATTGGCCTATAATAAAAAAACTTCAGCCCCTCCCCTCAACTCAAAACTAACAACTCAAAAACTCCCCTCCCCCCAACAACTAAAAACTCAAACCTCAAAGCTTTATACTTTTTTTAACCGCTTCATAGCGGTTTTTTTTGTACTTTTGTAGCCTAATTGGCCAAACCCGGCCCTAACCAAACGATAACATTCTAATCACCACCACATTATGGACAATAAAGAAGTTGTACTCTCAGGCATCCGTGCCACAGGCAACCTCCACCTCGGCAACTACTACGGCGCACTCAGCAAATTCGTGAAAATGCAGAACGACTACGACTGCCTCTTCTTCATCGCCGACCTCCACGCCCTCACAACCAATCCCGAACCCGACGCACTCCACGAGAATGTCAAAAACATCCTCGCAGAATACCTCGCCGCAGGCATTGACCCCGAAAAGGCTACAATCTTCGTCCAAAGCGACGTACCCGAAATCTCCGAAATGTATCTCCTGCTCAACATGCACGTCGGCATCGGCGAACTCATGCGCACAGCCTCCTTCAAGGACAAGGCCCGCAAGCAGCTCGGCATCAAGACCGACAACGACAGCGAGGACATCGAGAAACAGATCATCGGCAACGACTCCAACAAGCGTGTCAACGCCGGCCTCCTCACCTACCCCACCCTCATGGCCGTCGACATCCTCATCCAGAAAGCCCACAAAGTACCCGTAGGCAAGGACCAGGAACAGCACCTCGAGCTCACACGCCGCTTCGCACGCCGCTTCAACTCATTCTACGGTGTCGACCTCTTCCCCGAACCCCAGAACTTCAACTTCGGCGACCACGCTGTCAAAGTCCCCGGCCTCGATGGCTCCGGCAAGATGGGCAAGAGCGAAGGCAACTGCATCTACCTCATCGACGAGGAGAAGGTGCTCCGCAAGAAAGTCATGCGCGCCGTCACCGACGAAGGTCCCAAGGAACCCAACCAACCCATCTCCGAGCCGGTCCAGAATCTTCTCACACTCATGGAGCTCACATCCGCACCTGAAATCGTGCAGAGCTACCGCGACGCATACGCTGACTGCTCCATCCGCTACGGCGACATGAAAAAGCAGCTCGCCGAGGACATCCTCAAAGTCACAACCCCCATCCGCGAACGCTACCACGACATCCGCAACGACGACGCCTACATCTCGCGCGTAGTACGTCAGGGAGCCGAACGCGCCCGCGAACGCGCAGCCAAAACCCTCGCCGAAGTTCGCGAAGTCATGGGCATCCGCAAATTCTAAGGCAAAAAAACAATTCCCGCCCCTATTAGTCCTATTAGCCCTATTAGGCCTATTAGACTTATTAGGCCTATTAGACTTATCAGCCCTATTAGACTTATCAGCCCTATTAGCCTATCCATCTCCACCAATGAAAAAATATAACCTCATCAACAATTCTCTCGGCTGGCTCTGCTTCGTCATCGCAGCAGTGACCTACATGCTCACCCTTGAGCCTACAGCCAGCTTCTGGGACTGCCCCGAGTTCATCTCGCAAGGCTACAAACTTGAAGTCGGCCACCCGCCGGGCAACCCAATCTTCATGCTCGCCGCGCGTTTCTTCGTAAACTTCGCGTTCGGCGACATCTCCAAAGTAGCCATCATGGTCAACTCCATGTCGGCCCTCCTCTCGGCCGGCACAATCCTCCTCCTCTTCTGGACCATCACACATCTCGTGAAGCGTCTGATCGTGAAGGATGACGCCAACGAAATCTCCCTCACCCAAATGCTCGTCATCTTCGGTTCGGGCATCTGCGGCGCGCTTGCCTATACCTGGAGCGACACCTTCTGGTTTTCAGCAGTCGAGGGTGAGGTCTATGCCTTCTCCTCCTTCTGCACGGCTCTCGTCTTCTGGCTCATCCTCAAATGGGAAAACCGCGCGGAGCATCCCCACAGCGACAAGTACCTGATACTCATAGCCTACGTCATCGGTATCTCCATCGCTGTCCACCTGCTCAACCTCCTCTGTATCCCTGCCATTGCCCTTGTCATCTACTACAAGCTCTGGAAAAACACGACAGCCAAAGGCTCACTCGTTACCCTCGCCCTCTCGGCGGTGGTTGTCGGGCTTATCCTCTACGGCCTTGTCCCGGGATTCATCGAGGTGTCGCAGTATTTCGAACTCTTCTTCGTCAACGTGCTCGGCTGCAGCTACAACATGGGTGTACTCATCTATGCCATCCTCGCAGTTGCCTGCTTCATCTGGGCCATCGCGGCTCTCTACCGCCAGAAGAGTGTCGGTGAAATCCGCATCAGTGTCCTTCTGAGCATCTTCTTCTCAGGCATTCCCTTCATCGGCGAGAGCATGTGGATTCCCGTAATCATCATGATTGCACTCATTGCCTATCTTTTCATGGCAAAGAAGCTCCCCGTGCGCATCCTCAACCTCGTCGTGATGAGCATCTTCGTCATCTTCATCGGCTACTCGTCCTACGCGCTCCTGCTCATCCGCGCAAGCGCCAACCCGCCGATGAACCAGAATGCTCCCGACAACGTCTTCGCCCTCGCCTCCTACCTCAACCGTGAGCAATACGGCGAACGCCCCCTCTTCTACGGTCAGACCAACCAGTCGTCGGTCGTCTATGAAATCGACGCGCAGGGTCAGGCTTCACCTATGTACACCGAGGGCAAGCCTATCTATGCGAAGGTTGTCAAGACCGCTCCCGACCAGGCCGACCACTACGAAATCACAGGCTACAAGAAGAACTATGTGATGTCGCCCGAGCTCAACATGCTCTTCCCCCGAATCTACAGCGGCGCACACACCGAAGCCTATTCCGACTGGATCGGTGGTCTCAAAGGCAAACCCGTCAGCGCCACACGCTATGTCCATGAAGGCGAGACACTCCAGACGGTCGACGCCATCAAGCCCACAATGGGCGAGAGCCTCCGCTTCTTCCTCGTCTATCAGCTCAACCACATGTATTGGCGCTACTTCATGTGGAACTTCGCAGGCCGTCAGAACGACATCCAGGGCAACGGCGAGGTCAACCACGGCAACTGGATTTCCGGAATACCCTTCATCGACAATCCCCGCCTCGGCGACCAGAGCCTCCTCCCCGATTCGGACGGCAAGGGCAACAAGGGCCACAACGTGTTCTACATGCTTCCGCTCCTGATGGGCATCATCGGTCTCGGATGGCAGGCATTCACCTCCAAGCGCGGCATCGAGCAGTTCTGGGTCATCTTCTTCCTCTTCTTCATGACCGGTATCGCCATCGTGCTCTACCTCAACCAGACCCCGACTCAGCCCCGCGAACGTGACTATGCCTTCGCAGGTTCGTTCTACGCCTTCGCTATCTGGCTCGGCATGGGTGTCGCAGGTCTGTGGTCACTCATCCGCGAACTCTTCAACAAGAACGGCAAGGACAAGGGCAAACAGGCTCTCTCCGCTGAAGCCATCTCTGCAAAAGAGCAGAAGGTGAGCCTCGCCGGTGCGGTATTCGCCTGCCTCGTGGGCCTCTTCGTCCCGCTGCAGATGGTGTCGCAGACATGGGATGACCATGACCGCTCAGGCCGCTACACCACCCGCGATTTCGGTATGAACTACCTCGATTCGCTCGACGAGAACGCCATCATCTTCACCAACGGCGACAACGACACCTTCCCCCTCTGGTATGCTCAGGAGGTCGAGGGACACCGCACCGACGTGAAGGTTGTCAACCTCTCGTATCTCACCACTGACTGGTATGCCAACCAGGTGAAACACCCCTCATATCAGGCCGAGGGCATCGAGACCCTTGCCAAACCTGAGGATTACGGTTACGAACGCATGAATTTCAGCTATTTCGCAGCCGAGTGCGACACGACTCCGGTCAACATCTTCACTGCGCTCCGTCAGGTCTACGATCAGAAGTCGAGCCAGAACGCATGGAACGCCCCGATGATGCAATACAACAATTTCGTCATCCCCGTCGACATCCCCGCTGCCGTCAAGGCCGGTGTGATTACCGAACATGAGGCAAAGGTAGCCGACACCGCCATCCACGCCAACATGGCTGACGACCGCGAGGCTTCGCGCCACGGCGGCATGACCCTGAGCCAGATTCTCTCGCTCGACATGCTCGCAACTTCCGTGAAAAACGAATGGAAGAACCCTGTCTACTTCGCGTCGACAGTACCCTCGGACTACTATGTGGCTCTTCAGCCCTATATGCGTTCGACAGGTATGGCATACGAGGTGACACCCGTGCGCAACGAGGAGAACGGTGAGTATGACATCAACGCCGTCAACACCGACAAGGCTTACCGCAACATCACCGAGAAATTCCAGTGGGGTGGTCTCGACAAGGTCACCGACCCCGACCAGATATATCTCGATGAGACTGTGCGCCGCATGGTGACGACAACCCGCTCCTACATTCTCTCGACCGCCACAGCCTTCATCAACGAGGCTGCAATGGCTGAGCGCGCCGACTCGGTTGCCAACAGTCCTGAGATACAGAAGGAACTGGAAGCCTACAAAGCTGACCGCTACGCCAAGGCGCTCGAACTTCTCAAGCTCATGGAGGAGAAACTTCCCGAAGCCGCATCGCCATACGCGATACAGGTTCCCCAGAAGATGGCTCAGATTTATGCCCGCATCGGCATTGCCACCGGCAACAAGGAAGCCTCCGCGCGCGCCATCGAGCTTCTGGAAAACGAGCTTCTGCGCTATGCCCAGAACGTGAAGTATTACCAGAGCCTCAACCCCTGGCAATATGCAACTCTGCCGAAGACCGACCGCTTCATCGAGACCTACTATATGGTTTATCTCCTGCAGGATCTCGGAGATGTCGGCGGTGAACCCGAGAAGATGGTGGACCGCCTTACCGACATGGGCATCAACTTTGACCGCATCGTCTCAATACTCCAGCAGTAGGAATCATGTGGATTGAACAACCACCGTTTTTCTACCGTCTGCTCTTCACCGAAGCCATCTGGCGCATACTCCAGAGGGGAAAGAAGGTCGTCTATCTCACCTTTGACGACGGCCCTATCCCCGAGGAGACGCCGTGGGTCCTCGACGTCCTTGACCGCTATGACATAAAGGCGACCTTCTTCATGGTCGGCGACAATGTCAGGAAATACCCCGAAGTATTCGAGGAGGTCAAGCGCCGGGGACACTCCTACGGCAACCATACCATGCACCATCTGCAAGGTCTGAAGGAGAACGCGACCACCTTCTTCCGCGACATCACAGAAGCGGACCAACTGATAGGGTCGACTCTCTTCCGTCCGCCCCACGGCATCATCTCCCCCTTGCAGACAAAGCTCATCAAGCGCCACTATAATATAATAATGTATGACGTGGTGACCCGCGACTACTCCAAGCGTGTCACAAAGGAGCAGGTTCTGGAAAACGTGAAGCGCTACACACGCAACGGCTCTATAATCGTGTTTCACGATTCCCTCAAAGCGCACGACAAAATGCGCTATGCCCTCCCGAAAGCCATCGAATGGCTCAAGGAACAGGGCTATGAGTTCCGTCAACTCCCGATGTAAGAAAATATAAGATACAGACGCGCAAAGAATAAGAGATACAAAAGCACAAAAGAGCATAAGGAACAAAAGATATAAAGATTATATGAAACAAAATGTAAGACTGAGAGTTATCTTCTTATTTTTTTATTATATAATTCTTTTGTTACTTATGCCCTTTTGTGCTTTTGTATCTCTTATGAGCATATAAGGATATAATTCTTTTGTATCTTCTGACCTTATGTCCTTCTGTACCTTTCTCATGATAATTACAGCTACACTATTCATTCATGGAGACAACAGAAAAGCTTATAAAAAAACGTCTTGAAGCCGCCGGTGTCTTCAAGAGTGGCATCGCGAGGGTGCAATCCGTGGATGATGCGACAACGGAAGCATATCGGAAATGGCTCTCGGAGGGTAAACACGGCGAAATGGGCTATCTCGAAAACCATCTTGACATCCGGAGCAATCCCGCACTCCTCCTGCCCGAAGCCCGAAGCATCATTTCGTGTGCCTTCAACTATTACCACGGCCCGGTCAGAAGCCCTCTGAAATGGGCCTCATACTCTCTCGGAGATGACTACCACGACATCGTGCGCAAACGTCTGCAAGAGGTTGCCGCATGGATTTCCGAAAAATATGGAGCAGAATGTCGCGTCTGTGTCGACACAGCCCCCATCCACGAACGCTATTGGGCGGTCCGCAGCGGCATAGGTTTCATCGGTCGCAACCAACAGTTGATTCTACCCGGAGCCGGAACCCATTTCTTTCTCGGCGAAATACTCACAACACTCGAACTCACCCCCGACCCACCCTGCACCGAAAGCTGCCTCGGCTGCGACCGCTGCCTCCGCGCCTGCCCCGGAAAAGCCCTCTCACACCAAGCAGGGTCAAACGAAACTTCAGTCCTTGATGCAAAGCGCTGTCTGTCATATCTGACAATAGAGTATCGAGGCGATTTTCCCACAGGAACCGAGCTTGGACGGCATATCTACGGTTGCGATGTCTGTCAGGAGGTCTGTCCCCACAACACCAACGCCCCTCTTTCGGAAATCGAAGAATTCCGCCCCCGTCCAGCAATCCTCAGCCTCGACACCGAAGCAATCCTCACTATGAAGCAGGAAGACTTCTCAACCCTCTTCCGTCGCTCCGCCATCAAGCGCACCAAACTCACCGGCCTCCAACGCAACGCCCTCCAAATTAAAGATAGTGATTGCAACATCCTCTAAAATTTCAAAATGATTACGGCAAAAATTTAACTAAAAATTTTTGCCGCAATCATTTATTCTTTCTATCTTGCCGAATGTTAAACTCTTAAACCAATCTGACATGGAAGCTCTTGTGTTGATAGCCATTGCTCTCGCCCTTTTCTTCATCATCGGCATAGACAAGAGAGTTCGGGAAATTCTCCAATATTCTGAAATTCTCCGGCAGGAAATCAACCGTCTGCGCGAGGAGCTGCACCACCATGTCTCAACAACCGACAAAGCCGTCAATGTGCCTCCATATTCCAAAGAGGTAATTCCGACCGAAACGGCAATTCCGGAAGAGATTCCGGCGCGAACTGTAGCTCCGGAAACGATGCAACCGGAGGAGGACTACATTCCGGAAGACACACCCGATGAGAGTCTGCAAGAGAGGGAAGTCCCTGATTGGATTGTCTCTGAAGAGGAAGCACCACAGCAGAGGATGGAACCGGCAGCAATGACTCCGGATGAAAAACCGGAAACGGATTCCGAAAGCTTCCCCGATGAAAATCCGGATGAAACCCCATCCTACGGCAAGAATTGGGAAAAAGTCATAGGGGTAAACCTTTTCAGCAAAATAGGCATTCTCATATTCATCATTGGCATAGGCTTCTTTGTGAAATATGCCATCGATCAAAACTGGATAAACGAATTCCTGCGCACCATACTCGCAATGGGAATCGGCGTAAGTCTCTGGGGAATAGCTTATCCCTTGAAGGACAACTACAGAAACTTCTCATCCATCCTTGCCGGAGGCGGCTTTGCAATCTGTTTTGTCAGCGTGGCCATAGGTTACCACCTCTACGGAGTTTTCGGTCCGACGACATCTTTCATCATACTGTTGGTGCTCACCGCCATCATGATTGCGATAGCTATTCCGTTCAACCGGCCCGAACTCGCCATCACAGCCATCATCGGAGGATTCGCGGCCCCGTTCATCGCATCGAACGGGAGCGGTTCATTCGTTCAGGTATTAGCCTATATGGCTATCCTCAACAGCGCTGTGCTTGCAATCAGCATCTACAAAAACTGGTGGATTCTCTCACCGATTGCCTGCTGGCTCACATATATCATCACGGGTATCGGAATGAATATAACAAGCGGAGAGGAGCACAACGCATGGTGGCTTGTCGCGACAATCTACAATTTCATTGTCTTCTCCGTTCCACTCATCACAGAGCTGCACCGCAACTCCAACCGTTCGAAAGTGACCGCCTGCCTTATTTCAGCCATCATCATCAATAATCTCGCATACCTTTGCTTCGGGACCTGGCTTATCGCCGACATCGTCCCGTCCTTCAATGCGAGAGGATGCGTAGCTTTAGTCGGGTGTATCATCAATCTGTGCATCTATCTCAGATATTATAAAGACCGAAAAGCCGACCTCATCAACAGTCTGCTCATAACATTCATTTCCGGAATGGCTCTCGCAGCGATACTGGTACAGTTTACGTCAAACGGCATTAGATTCTCAGCCATCGGTCTGTATGCCACCATCATGATGTGGATGCAGATGCGTACCGGCCAAAGAATCTATCGCATCCTGTCACGCCTTGCAGGCATTCCGCAGGCCGCACTTCTGCTTATTGGGGCTGCCTACGATGCAGGGGAAATTTTCGGAAAGACAGAGGCTGCATGGATCTATATAGTCAACGGTTGCGCATATCTGTGGTGTTCGCGACTCATCCATAAAGAGGGAGAAGAAGCAAATATGGGTAGAGCCGGGTTCTTCACTCTCTGGAGCGGCGCCATCATCCTGAGCACAGGTATGGTTGTCCTTTTCGGCTATCTGCTGCCCCAACCGATAGCGACATGGACCGCACTTGCAGCAATAGGAATCATCGCGACGGCCATAAGCTATCCTCCGTTCAACCGCTCATCTACCTACCTGATTCTTCCGGGTGCCATGACAGCGGTATTCGGCTTAGCTCCATATATCACCGGAAACAGTTTCCTATCCGACATGCCGATGGCGATTGCCGTAATGATTTTCGGATTCGTCTACTTCCGCTGCGCAACGGGTGCTTTCCGACAAGAGAAGATTACGACAAATATCGCAGGGAATTATATGGTCTACTTTAATCTCGCGGTGATGCTTTTCGTATTGTCGGCAGTTTTCAGAGTGCTCGAAACTACGGGACTGACTCACTTCAAGAGTGCAGCGTTTTCAATAACACTCACCATCTGTGCAAGTGTCCAGATGCTGTTGGGTATGCGCTATCACTCCAAACTTCTGCGAATCATCTCCTTGGCTGTATTGGGAATAGTGATTGTCAAGCTTGCCGGATATGATTTGTGGAAAATGGCCGCAATCGGAAGGATAATAGTGTTTATTCTTTTGGGGGCCATTCTGCTCAGTATCTCTTTCCTCTATCAGAAACTACGAAAGTATCTTAGTGATTGAGGAAAGGGGAATAGAGCTAATAAGGCTGACAAATATGAAGCGCACACGCACAACGCCCTCCGTATCGTAATGAATATTTTAATATTGAATGATATTGATACTTAGATTGCTAATTATATCAATTTGCTGTCATTTGATAATGTCTTGTACATTATCAAATGACACGTCATCAGCTACTTCATTCAATACAGTTGCTTCTGATTCTGTAATTGTTGATGAGCCATGTATGGATTCTATTGAAATATTCATGATGGTGGAAACAATCGATTTACCAAAAGGGAATTTAGTAATATCCATCAAAAATAATACTGATTCCATATACTCTACCGGTGATTATTATAAAGTTGAACAATACGAAAAAGGTGAATGGACTTATATACCATATAAACCGGTAGTGTTTTACGGGAAAGGATATGAAATTACTCCCGGCTCATCCCGCCAATTTAAAATCAATTTGTCAGATTTGGATGGCGTGTTTGACAAAGGGAAATATAAGATAACAAAGAATATAATATGTAATTATAAACATGAAACAATCTCCACAGAATTCTCTTTGGAAGAGTGCCCATGAGGCCAAATACCCGAGGAGATAAAGCTTGGGTATTGAGGTGGTGGACTTCATGATCGGCTGAGCGAATAGCGGCTGATTGGTAAATCGGTAAATCGGTGTCCTGACGGACACCTTTATTTGTTGGTGATTGTTTTCCCCGCACATCTCCGCTACGCTCCGATGTACGGGGTTACGAGTAAATCGGTGTCCTGCGGACACCCGCTCCGGCGGGATAATAGTGTTAATTCTTTTAGGGGCGATTCTGCTCAGTATTTCTTTTCTCTATCAGAAACTACGGAAGTATCTTAGTGATTGACCGTCCGGGATTATATGTACACCCGGTAGGGATTATAGGTACACCCGGTAGGGACGCTTTTTAAAGCGTCCGCATCAGCATACAATCAGACAATCCAACAACAATTTGATTTTTTGGAATATAACGCGGAGCGGGCAACGGATAATCAATTTGGATTCCGGATTTGGGATTGGATTTCGGTTTGGGTGCATTTTCAATCCGTATGCTGTTGCGGACGCTTTGAAAAGCGTCCCTACCGTACGATAGACGAGGCGGGCGACAGCCGATCGGTGGTTAGGTTTGGTCGGTTTCGTGGAGGAGGCGGGATGGTGGGGTGAGGGCAAGGGA
>NZ_CAJTMT010000049.1 GCF_910577345.1 uncultured Duncaniella sp. | reverse complement strand
GGGTGGGGGGATGGTGGGGTTGATGCGGGATGGGCGGTTGCGGGTGTTTTTGATTACGTTGTAGAGGATGCCGCCCACGTCGATGCCGATTTCTGCATGTTTGGAGATTTTGTAGTAGGGTGTGACGATGGGTTGGGCTTCGATGCGGTTGGTCATGGATGAGCGGTAGGCCTGTGCGCCTACTTTCACGCCCCATCTGCCTGAGAAATTATAGTCGACATATCCTCCGAAATTCGGAATGGAGGTGTAGCCGAGCATGGCGGGAGTCATGCCACCGGTAGGGGTATAGTAGCTTCCGAATATGGTCATACTGACGCGGTCGCTGAACTGATAGCTGAGTGAGCCGCCGAAACCGTAGGATGTCTGCAGGCCGCCGAAGTAAGCATATTTCACCGCGTCGCCGTGGGCGGTGAAGGTGAAGCGTCCGAGTTGCTGCACGAATATCAGCGAACCACTTTCAATTGCCATAAGCCCGGGCATTGATTCTTGTCGTCCGCTTCCGAAAATGCCTCCGTTTTGCCAAAGGTAAATCCTTCCGTCAGTAGGGACGCTGACGGTGAATGGTCTAAGATTTTGGGGATAGGGGCGCGGGAGCGACAGCTCACCGGTGGCCGCATCGGATTGTGGACCACCCGTAGATGAAAAAGGTACAGTCGGGCCTGTGATGGAATCCGGCGATGGCAGTTGTTGGGGAGCAGCGGAAATTGAGTCGGGCTGAAGTTGCAGAGGTGTGTCACCGGATTTGTGGATGCCATCGTGGACGGAAGGTGAAACTGAGGGGCTGACGGAGTCGATGGTTTCTGTCTGAGCGGAAACCATGAAAGTCACTATGCTTGCGGAAACTAAAGAGAGGAGCTTTTTCATATATCTGCAAATATATTCTATCTGCAAATATATCCCAAATTCCTGATAAATAGGAGTGTTTTAACCTTATTTAGTCTTATCCCCGCTCCGAAATTGAGGCCTGTCATTACTGCCTCATGGTTTCCATCGGGGCTTAGGGGCGTATTTTGCCTTTATGATTCCGTAGGCGTTGCGGACAGAGTCGGTTATCACAGAGAGGGGAATGTCGCCATCGAAGTAGAGTTTTATCCAATGGCGGAGGCTTTGGTTGATGGGATTGCCTACGGAAGTGTAGTCGCGGCGAAGTTCCTCAATGCGTTCGGGTGTCGACTTCACGTCGACGTAGTTGAAATCGTCAATGTCGATGAAGCAGAACATGTGGCCCGACACATAGAAGGCCAAGATGGAATCATAGCGGGCGGCGAATTTGCCAAAAGGCATTTTTTCGGTCACGTCGCCAAGCGACAGGCAGAACTCACGGAATTCTTCGACATTCATGGGCAGATTCTTTGTGATTTATCTGAGGGTAAGACAATGCTGCGACATCCTCAATGCACAATGGATACCGGCAGGATTAGCTTTTTGCTTGCGCGAAATTAGTCAAAAACTTCTTTTTTGCCTAATTTTGCACCCGATAAACAATATTCCTCAGGGCAGTTTGCCATTGCCTTGTTGGAATCCATAACAACGAATATCCACTATGTTCCATCCTCTTGAAAATCTCAAAGATTACGAAGTGATACTTGCGAGCGGTTCGCCTCGCCGCCGCGAACTTCTCGCCATGCTTGATATTGACTTCCGTGTGGACACTTCCCATCCTGTCGACGAGACTGTCCCCGAAGGTTTGACCGCCGAGGAGGTCGCTCCCTATCTCTCACGGCTGAAGGCAGGGGCTTATCCGCTTTCTGAAAATGAGCGCAAACTTGTCATTACGGCCGACACAGTCGTCATCATCGACGGAGAGGTCCTTGGGAAGCCTGCCGATGAGGCCGATGCGCGCGCCATGCTTGCCCGTCTGCAGGGACGCACTCAGAAGGTTATAACAGGTGTGACTGTCCGCACATCCAAGGGAATGACCACATTCAGTGCCGAGTCGGAGGTGGAGTTCGCACCGTTGACTGATGAGGAAATCGCATATTATGTTGAGCACTACCGTCCGCTTGACAAAGCAGGCGCCTACGGCATTCAGGAGTGGATCGGTGCGGCAGGCATAAAGGGTATCAACGGCAGTTTCTACAATGTGATGGGACTTCCAGTCCAGCGCCTGTACTCCCTGCTTAAAACGATTGATTGACGACAGCGAGAGGCTGAGATATGCCGTCAGGTTAGCCGCAGTGTGAAACCTGCGGCCGGAGGGAGAAGAATCTGACTTTCACCGCTCGGTGAGGTCGGCGCGCTGTTACCCCCCGGTTGATGCTCCCATGCGAGAAAGCGTGGAGTGGTGACGTTGAGCCGTGAGGCTATCTGCATCGCGACAACACCCATTGTCCTGCGCAGATTCAGCTCGACGCAGGGCATGAGTCTTATCCCGCCACTGTCGCGATAAGTCATCATGTCTATGCCCATCCATCCGGAGTAAGCGTTGCCGATGAGGTCAGTCAGAATATCTTCCTGTTGCCGGATGACGCTTCTCAGCGTACGGATGTCGATTTCCTGACCAATCTTATCCCACAGATATTCCTGTGGAGCGACGATATTACCGCTATACATTCCTCGGGCTTCTGTCGAGAAGACCGACAGCCCTTTGAATTCAACCTTTTGTCCATCGCTGAGGAATAGAGAGGCAAAATCGGTCAGCTTGTCCAAACCGCGTTCCACCATGACACTTCCCTGACGATGGATTATACCCTCGGCGCGTCGCCTGAGCGCGTCGGCTTCGAGCGACCGTGCGCAGAACACACCGCGTCCGCTTCCCGACCAAGGTGACTTGATGAAGCATCCGGGATGGGAGCGTTCCATCTCCACGACCACATCAGGGTCAGTTGTCTCCACAGCCACGGGATAATCGCCTGTGAGACCTTCGACAATGGCGATGGAACTTCGGCGATGGCTCAACTGTCGGATGCGTTCGATGGCTTCGTCGGTCGGCAATACGCTTTCCTTGACTCCGGCGCGCAAAAACTGGCGTTTGGCGTCAAGACTCCATCCCCACGGCTCGACCTCCGTCACATCCGCCGGTTCGGCGATGCGTCCGTGAAGTCCGAACTGTCGGGCAAGCATGTCGGCCTCCTCATTGAGTTCTGCAGGAGCCAAAACGAGGTCGTCCTCATTGGCCCACCACATAGGGAGCAATGCACCCGCACGGTGGATGGCAGCGGCATGAGGTGGGGGAGTGTAGTGGCGGCATCCAAGTCCGAGCGCGAGGTCGTTTTCAGGATTGAACAGATGGAGTTTCATAATTGGATTGCTGTTGTGGGTTCGGTGTGATATTGTAAATCCACTGCAAAGTTAAGTATTTGACGCGGGTTTCTGAAATTGTCTGCGCTGATTGCATCGTGAAGGGTTAATCACTGCAAAAAATGGAACAGAAGGAGATGTGGTGATGTTAATATATCGTGACGGAGCAGAATGCCCCGCCATTTGCTACAACATATATAACTCTACAATTCCAATGTCAGATATAAACACATCCCAATCCAAAGCGCAGCCGGCAGGAGGCTCTCCATCGCCGATCGGACAGCCGCGAAGCGTGGCCGATTTGCTTAAAGGCAACCTCTTCATCCTGATTTCCACAATCTTTTTCGGTGTCAACATCCCGGTGGTCAAAATCCTGATTCCGGAATGGATGAGTTCGGTCGACGTGACAATATTCCGACTCGGGGGCGGATGCATACTGATGTGGCTTGCCTCGATTTTCATAAAGACCGACCGGATACAGCGGCATGACTATCTGAGAATCGCTCTCGGAGGCGCAGGCGGATTGTTTCTGTTCATGTATCTATTCAATCTCTCGCTCCGCTATGCCGACCCGATTGACGTCTCAATCATCATGACTTTCCCGCCCGTGTTTGTGGTTCTAATCGGAATCTTCTTCCAGCATAAGCGCACGTCGTGGCTTGAAATTTGCGGAATCATTGTCGGATTCATTGGTGCGTTTCTCGTCATAGTCACCCAACACTCAGGCGAAAAGGGGAGCAACAATCTGCTTGGCGATTGTCTCGCACTTGCATCAACCCTTTGCTATGCCTTTTATCTCGTGATTCTCGAAGGCCCGATGCATCGCTACCGTCCGGTGTCGATGTTGAGATGGGTGTTTCTCATGTCGTGTATACCTATGCTTTTCTTGCTCCCGTCCTTACCCAAGGCCGAGATTTTCCATACGACCGACTGGGAACCGTGGACCTGCATAGCCTTCATTCTTCTCTGTCCGACATTTCTGGCCTATTTCCTCATCAATCCCGCTGAGAAGTTGATAGGCAGTGAATTGGTGTCCATCTATCAGTATTTCCTGCCTGTGGTTGCGACAATCGCCTCGGTCATCATGGGCATTGCAAAAATCCATTGGATACAGGTGTTGGCTATGGTCGTCATCATCGCCGGAATGCTTATCACCAACCGGGCAAAACGATTGCAACGCCTCAAAGCCACATCAGCACCATCGACAACCGGCAAGTGAAAAGACAAACAGATATAAAAAATAAGAAACAGGAAAGATTGCGGGTATTCCGGATCTTTCCTGTTCCTTATTAAATTAATTGGATATAGACTTTAAGAAAATCTTAGAGATTCATTTTCTTTGCGATTTCAGCAGGGATAGCCTCGCGGTTCACGAGAATGTCAAGAGTCTTGGCGAGGAAATAAGGCTCGGATACATAGAAGAAACCGTCGTAAATCTGGTTGGTATCCCATGAGTTTTTCACCTTATAATATTTGTTGCCTTTCTGGTCAACAGCCTTGCCGACGATTACCATACCGTGGTCATCGGTGGTCTCCTGCTTGTCAAACATTTCCTGACGGAGTTCCTGAGTGACGGTGATTTCCTCTGTGGGACCGTCGATTTTGTTGGCCTCAGCCTCGCGTTCACGGTCGCTGAGTTTCACCCAACGTGAAAGCTCGGTGCCTGAGAGGTCGTTGGCTGTCTTTTTCTTGGGGATTACAGCATAGCCGTTTGTCCACTTGAAGCCGGGTTCGCTGACGTCTGCAGCCCATGCCACAGAGTAGCCGTTGTCGATGGCATTGTCGACGATAGCCTTCATTTCCTCCATGGGGACATTGTGGTATTTCTCCCAGAGCCAGTTGTCGGCAACCTCGATTGCGAAAGGCTGATAGAAGGGATGGTGGGTGAATGAAGTCACGGGCACATAGTCGGCGGCATTGATGCCGAGCGACTGTGCGAAGCTCTGCGGGGTGTAGGTCTTGCCCTCATATTGGAACGATTCGGGGAGCTGGCCGAAGTATGCGTCGAGCATACCGCCGAATGCCTTCTTCCAAGCGGGAGATTTGGTCTTGTTGGAGTTGATTGACTTCACAAACGCACCGAAGGCGTCGCTGAGTTCAGCATGTTCGTGCTTTTCAGCGCCGTATTCGAGTCCGCGGTATGCTTCTTCGGGAACGAGACCATAGTTCACCATGACGTATGGAACGTCGAGGGTGCTGCCACCCTGGGCAAAATTGATGGTACCGTTCATGCGGATATATTTGTCGGCCTTGTCGTTGTAGCAGTGACGCACGACAAACATCTCGCTGAGGTCGACTTCCTTGCCGGTCTTGCGGAGGATTTCGTCTTCAAGGAAAGAGATGCCCGAGAAGCTCCAGCATGTTCCCGATTTGTTCTGATCCTTCACGGGGGTGGTCTTCACGACCTTGACATCTGTGAATTTGAAGCCTCCGGTCTTGTCGTCTTCGGTTTTCTTGTCCTTGGCCTGTGCGCCGAGAGCTACACAGAGAGCCATCGCTCCGAATAAATATTTCTTCATTGCTGTGACTGATGGTTGATGAGTTTGTATTGTGTATGAATTTTAGAATATTTCTCCGTTGGTATTTTCAAGGTGTGATATATCTATTGCAAAGTTATTATAAATTTATGGCAATTCAAGGATTTTAAAGAAAAAGTTGTAACTTTGTGCGCTTATTATCGGATATACTCTCCACAAAAAATTCATACTACCCCGTAATTTTTCCTCATGAAAAGAAAACTTATCACATTATTGATAGCCGTCGTAGCGCTTTGCGGCGCAAGTGTAGCCAATGCCCAGTTCCGCTGGGGCTCGATCGCCGGTGTCAATGTAAATACTCTGAAATTCAAGCAGGACATCCTGACCATAGGTGATGCCGTTGGTGCGTCGGCCGGTATCAACGGTGAAATGATGTTTCCCGGTATTGGTTTCGGTATCGACATAGGTCTGCGTTACGAGATGCTCGGTGCCACGCTCAATCTCGGTGATTACCCGATGTGGGAGTCGCAGGGCTATGCCTCGAAGGAGCGCATCAATGTCCACAACATCCAGATTCCGTTTAATCTGAAATTCAAATACACCCGTATGCAGGGCTTCGAGGACTATCTTGCACCGATTGTTTTCGGTGGTCCGGTATTCAATATCCAGGCCGGTCATACGAAGTGTGACGCAATCAAATTTTCCGGTGGCGACCTCGGTTTGACCGCAGGTATCGGTGCAGAGATTTTCAAGCGCTGGCAGCTCACGGCCTCCTATACCTGGGGCATGACCTACACGATGAAAGCCAAAGTCCTCACCGACTACAGCGCCCGCAACCGCACATGGGATATCCGTGTGGCATACTATTTTTAAGGGATAATAAGGCTAATAGGGCTGATAGGGCTGATAAGTTAAATAAGTCTAATAGGCCTAATAAGCCTAATAAGCCCAATAAGTCTAATAGGCCCAATAAGCCTGATAATAAATAAGGCCGATAAGGCAGCTCTTCGCTGCCTTATCGGCTTTTTTCTATGTTATTGGCCCTATTAGGCTTATTAGGCCTATTAGACTTATTAACTTATTAGGCTAGCCCCCTCCTCAATACCTCGCATCCTGCAGGGCTGTTTCCGATTCATAAAAGTCGGGAGTGAGGAGCTGCGGGATGGGGATGGCGCGGTTGTCGAGATAGGCATTGACGATGCGGTGTCCGATGAAGCGGCCGGCAGCTCCGGGGACCTCCTGTCCGAATACCGATGTGAACGGCGCAAGATTCACCAATGAGGCTGCAAGCTGACTGTCTGTGCTGAACAGGTATTTTCTCCCGACAATAGTCTCCCACAGTTGTCGCTCGTTTTTCATTAGCCATTCCATCTGTGAGTCATCATAGCCGAGGGCTTGCTGCTCGCTTACACCCGCAAGTTGCATCTCGGCCTCTATGAGCGCACCCTCATATAGTAAGCGCGACAGCACTGTCGGATATTCCTCCTGCGGGGCGTAGGGATAATCCCTGCGCAGGATGGTCTCTGCTATGTCGGGCATGAGTCGCTCCGGTGTCTTGCGGACGCGGATATAGTCCGGAAAGTAGGCGTATGGAGGATAGTCGGCACCGAGATAGTGGTTTAAACCGACATAGAGCAAACTGTCGGCTGTGAAGACCGATTGATTGAAGGGAGAGATGATTGCATAGACTCCCGGAAAGCTTACATCCGGAAAAATGCGGTTGAAATTGGCTTTCATCTTTCCAAGAGGCCTGCTGAACGCTTCCGTGTTTTTCCATACGGAATCGGTGGCGTGGGCAAGCATGTTGATTGACGGATTCGCAGCATATACCGCAAGAGTCGAATCGTTCAATTCACCGTAGCCGGAGAGCCGGAAGAGAACTTCGGCAGGACGGAGGAGCGTGGAGTCGGAGAGATTGCACGACAGCAGGGCATGGTCGAGCCTGTGGACGCTTATAGGCGTGACGGCTTCGTCCGCACCTCCGCATGAGGGGAGTGCTGCGGTCATGAGAGCGGCAAGGACAGGTAGTGCAATCTTTCCGGCCTTGCTCCGCATGGATTTCAAAAGTGAAATATATGTAGCCATAATGAACAATCTATATGGGTATGATTGTTCAAAAGTAGCTAATTTTTGGCATTTCTGCATAAATTTTAATTCAATAAATGGCATTTAGGGAGAGTTTTGCTAACTTTGCCTAAAATTTGTCTGAGAAATTTACCCGCATGTCACTGACAAAAATCATAAAAATACTCATTGTCATTATGCTCTTCCCTGTGGTCGCCAATGCGGAGACTGACAAGGAATTCGTTGTCATGATAGATCCCGGTCATGGTGGTAAGGACGCCGGCGCTCTCGGACGGCGCACCAATGAAAAGACCGTCAATCTGGCTGTGGCAAAGAAACTTCAGAAGCTCATCAATTCAAAGATGAAGGATGCAAAGGCCGAAATGACCCGCGACGGTGATTATTTCGTGACCCTCAAGGAGCGTCCCAATATCGCCAAGCGCAAGAAGGCCGACATTTTCGTGTCGATCCATGCCAACTCAATTGATAAGAAATCACCGATGCACTCCACCATCAATGGTGCTGCGGTCTATACGCTCGGTCTCAAGAAGAGCGATACCAACCTGAGTGTCGCTATGCGCGAGAATGCCGTGATGAAGCTTGAATCGGACTACTCTACAACGTATGAAGGCTTCGACCCATCGTCGGCCGAGAGCTATATCGCGTTCGAGATGATGCAACATTCCAACATGGACCAGAGCATTGATCTTGCAGAAGCTGTGCAGAATGAGCTTGTCCGTACAGCCGGACGCAAGAACAACGGTGTCCGTCAAGCTCCGTTCTGGGTGCTTGTCGGGACCAGTATGCCTGCAATCCTTGTTGAGCTTGACTATATCTGCAATCCGCGCATGGAGAAGTTCATGGCTTCAGAGGCAGGACAGGAGAAACTTGCGCGCGCCATCTACAACGGTATAGAGCGTTTCCGCAAGAACAGTTCGTCGCGCTCGTCGTCGTCTTCTTCTTCGAAAGTCATTCCGACCACGGAGGATGTGCGCGAAACGGAGGTGGAAGTTGCCGGGAAAGCTGCAAAATCCGAGTCTGCCACTCCGAAGTCTCAGGTAAACGCCGGAGGGGTTGTCTATAAAATCCAGTTCCTCACCTCGCCGACAGTCCTGAAGAAGAAAGATTCCCATCTGAAAGGCCTTTCTCCTGTGGATTACTATAAGGACGGCAAGACATATAAATACACATACGGTGAATATTCCTCCATGTCGGAAGCCAACGCAGGTCTGAAAAAAGTCAAGAAGCTTTTCGGCGACGCCTTCGTCATAAAGACCCGCGACGGCAAACGAGTGAAGTGATTCTGAAAAATATTATCCTCAAAATAATCCCAACCCCTCTCCAGGTTCAATTCAGTCATCAATCAAACTAATCAGCCATACGGCCATAGACTTACCAACTGATTATGAAAACAAAATTCTCTAAGGAACTCATCATCGGAGCAAGCGTGTTGCTCTCGCTGCTGATACTTTTCTTCGGTATAGACTACCTGAAGGGTATCAATGTATTCAAGTCAGCCAACTATTATTACGCCTCATATACAAACGTCGCGGGGCTCACACAGTCCGCGCCTGTGACCCTCAACGGATTCAAGGTCGGTCTTGTACGCGAAATCAATTATGAGTACGATAATCCCGGCCATGTGCTTGTGGAACTCAGTCTCGACAAGCAGCTCCGTGTTCCGGTGGGCACAAAGGCTGCAATCGTCACCGATATGCTCGGCACTTCGAGCGTGGAGCTTAAGATGGCTTCCGGCACTGAATATTGCGAGGTCGGTGCCAGGCTTGAAGGTGAGACAATGGGCGGAATGGTCGACAAGCTCGGCAATGAGCTGATGCCTTCGATCATGACCATCGCTCCCCATATCGATTCGCTCGTCGTGGCTTTGACTACACTCACCACCGATCCTGCTCTCGCAAGCTCAATCAAGCGTCTTGACAATATCATGGCTAATCTTGAAGTGTCGACAAACCATCTCAATGCAGCCATGAAGGGTGTCCCGATGCTTGTCAACAGTGCCAACGGCACGATGGCCAATGTCAAGGATCTCTCGGCTAATCTCACACAGATTTCAGCCGCTCTCGCTGTCCTTTCGGAAGATTTGAAGGAGATGCCTCTTGATTCGACCATGCGCAATATCAACCGCATCACAGCTCATCTCGACGAGGCTACCGCACAGCTCAACTCAACCAATTCGACTCTCGGCCTTCTCCTCAACGACCCCTCGCTCTACCACAATCTCAACAACAGCGCCGCCGATGTCGACAGCATCCTCCGCGACCTCAAAAAACAACCCAAACGCTATATCCCCTCCATCAAGATATTCTGATAAAGCCTGTTCCCGGAATCTTATCTGAAAAAACACAGAGGATACGCTTAAAATTAAGGCTAAGGAATTCATAAGTCTTAGGCTCAAAGGAATATCTTAAGATTAAAGAACTCATAACTCTTAAGGCCAAAAATCTCATAAAATTAAGGCCAAAGAACGAAAGGTTTGCTGCTCGTTCTTTGGCCTTAATTTTATCCTCAGTTTTGCATTATCGCACCTTTTGACAGGAACGTATGCCTATCTTTGCAGAAAATATAAACCGGATGGCAATCAGGAAATATTAACCGGACGGCAGTCAGGAAATATTACCCGGAAGGCAATCAGGAAATATTAACCGGATGGCAGCCAAAAATATTACCCGGATGGCAATCAGGAAGCTGCGAAGTCCCAATGGAGATTCCATCACCAGCTTAAATAAAAATAACAAAA
>NZ_CAJTMT010000048.1 GCF_910577345.1 uncultured Duncaniella sp. | reverse complement strand
CCCCGTTCTCTCCCCCTCCCTCCCCCTTTATCAATCTATTATTAAATTTGCGGCTGCTAAATCAACCAATTGGCATAATTTTTGTTAGAATAGTATAAAAGTAAGGTAAGCCCCACCGCCGGAGGACAGAATCCCCCAACGTGAACAAGCCTGCCTGCAAAGAATATTCAACAAAGAAAAACTCACAACTTCAACATAGCTCATGAACTTCAATAATTTCACTATCAAGTCACAGGAAGCGATACAGAAGGCCATAGAGATTACCCGTGGTGCGGGCAATCAAGCTATCGAACCCGTGCATCTGCTCAAAGGAGTCATGACCGAAGGGGAATCACTCATCAACTTCATCTTCTCCAAGGTCGGTGCCAATGTCGCCACCTTGATGCGTCAAGTTGACACAAAAATCGCCGCTGAACCGAAAGTGTCAGGTGGCGAACCCTACCTCAGTCGCAGCTCCAACGATGTCCTGCAGAAAGCTCTCGACATCGCCAAGAAACAAGGTGACGAATATGTCACTCTCGAAGCCCTCCTCTTAGCCATTTTCACGGTCAACTCTCCTGCCTCGACAATCCTTAAGGATGCGGGATTGAGCCAACGTGAACTCGAATCGGCTATCGCGGAACTTCGAAAAGGAAAGAAGGCTACCGACCAGAGCGCCGAGGACACCTATCAGGCCCTCTCAAAGTACGCCATCAACCTCAACGAGCGTGCCCGTGAAGGAAAGCTTGACCCGGTAATCGGTCGTGACGATGAAATCCGCCGCGTGTTGCAGATTCTCTCACGCCGTACCAAAAACAACCCGATGCTCATCGGTGAGCCGGGTACAGGTAAGACAGCCATCGCCGAAGGACTTGCCCAGAGAATCGTCCGTGGTGACGTTCCTGAAAATCTTCGCACCAAGCAAATCTACTCGCTCGACATGGGCGCACTTGTTGCCGGCGCGAAGTACAAAGGTGAATTCGAGGAGCGACTCAAAGCCATCGTCAACGAAGTGACCGGTGCCGACGGCGAAATCATCCTCTTCATTGATGAAATCCATACCCTCGTCGGAGCAGGTAAAGGCGAAGGCGCTATGGACGCAGCAAACATCCTCAAACCTGCACTCGCCCGTGGCGAACTCCGCTCAATCGGTGCAACCACCCTCGACGAATACCAGAAATATTTCGAAAAGGACAAGGCACTCGAACGCCGATTCCAGAAAGTGATGGTCAACGAGCCTGACGAGGCTGCAGCCATCGCCATCCTCCGCGGCTTGAAGGAGCGCTACGAGAACCACCATAAAGTCCGTATCCGCGACGAAGCGATTATCGCTGCTGTGACACTCTCCGAGCGATACATCACCGACCGTTTCCTCCCCGACAAGGCCATTGACCTCGTCGACGAAGCCGCCTCGAAGCTCCGTCTCGAAATCGACTCAGTCCCGCAGGCTCTCGACGAAATCACCCGTCTCATCGCGCAGAAGGAAATCGAACGCGAGGCCATCAAGCGTGAAGGCGACACCGAGAAGGTCAAGGAAATTGAAAAGTCACTCGCCGACCTCCGCGATCAGGAGAAAGAATTCACCGCCAAGTGGAAGGCTGAGAAAGACCTCATCAACAAAATCCAGCAGAACAAGATTGATATCGAGCAACTCAACTTCGATGCCGAGCGCGCCGAACGCGAGGGCGATTATGCGAAGGTCGCTGAAATCCGCTACTCGAAAGTCCAGCAGAAGGAACAGGAAAACGCTCAGATTCAGGAACAGCTCAAAATGATGCAGGGCGAAAAGGCCTTCATCAAGGAAGAAGTTGATTCGGAAGACATCGCCGATGTCGTGTCGCGTTGGACAGGCATCCCCGTCAACAAAATGGTCCAGAGCGAGAAGGAAAAACTTCTCCACCTCGAAGCCGAACTCCACAACCGCGTTGTCGGGCAGAACGATGCCATCGCAGCTATCGCTGACGCAGTGCGCCGTTCACGCGCCGGACTTAACGACCCCCGCCGTCCTATCGGCTCGTTCATCTTCCTCGGCACAACCGGTGTAGGTAAGACTGAGCTTGCAAAGGCTCTTGCCGAATATCTGTTTGACGACGAAACGATGATGACCCGTATCGACATGAGCGAATATCAGGAGAAACACTCCGTCAGCCGTCTTGTCGGAGCGCCTCCGGGATACGTCGGCTATGATGAAGGCGGACAGCTCACCGAGGCAGTAAGACGTAAACCCTACTCCGTCGTGCTCTTCGATGAGATTGAAAAAGCCCACCCGGATGTGTTCAACATCCTTCTCCAAGTGCTCGATGACGGTCACCTTACCGACAACAAGGGCCGACTCGTCAACTTCAAGAACACCATCATCATCATGACCTCCAACATGGGTTCACACGTCATTCGCGACAACTTCGCAAAACTGACGCCCGAAAACCGTGGTGAAGTCATCGAGAAGACCAAGGGAGAAGTGCTCGAACTCCTCAAGCAGCAGATCCGTCCGGAATTCCTCAACCGTATCGACGAAATCATCATGTTCACCCCGCTCAACGAGCAGGAAATCGAAGAAATCGTCGGTCTGCAAATCAAGTCGATCCAACGTATGCTTGCCAAGAACGGCGTGACACTCGAAGTCACTCCAAAGGCGCTCAAATTCCTCGCCGAGGAAGGCTACGACCCCGAGTTCGGTGCCCGTCCTGTCAAGCGTGTCATCCACCGAATGGTGCTCAACCAACTGTCGAAGGACATCCTCGGACAGAAGGTCGACCGCGAGAAACCCATCGTCATCGACTACGACGGAGACGACATTGTCTTCCGTAACTGACAGCAGGATTACTGCCCGGACTAACGGTTGCCCCCACCCCTCATCCACACACAATTTATACTTTCAATAAACTATTTATTTTAAACGCAACTATGAAACGATTTATCTATCTTCTTCTCATGCTTCCGTTGCTCGGGCTGGTATCCGCCTGTCATGACGACAAGGATCTCCCCGATGTAAGTCTCTCGCTTGATTATTCCGGCGGTACACAGCAGGACGGAGCAATCTATGTCGTTCAGGGCGACACTCTCACAATCAACGCCCTGCGCGCTATTCCTGCCGAGGGAACAAAGGCCGCAACTCTTACAAACGTGGTCTATTTCTGGGACGGAATGCCCCAGACTCCTCCTATCGACCCCAACCAGCCCATCCAATTCAACACTGCTGAGATGGAAGTCGGTAACCACACCCTCGGTGCGAACGCAACCGTTCTTCAGGTCGACAAGGAAATCGGTTTCGCCGTGACTCAGTTCCCGGTTGTAATCGTAGCCAGCGACTCTGACCAGCCCGGTGAAGGCGACAGCGGTACCATTACCCCTGACACCCGCATCACGGACAATGAGAACTAATCCCGCAAAATCAACGGAAACTGAAACGACCGATACATAAATTCCGTATTTCGCAATACAGCCTCCGGGCGTTGCCAAGGCCAAAAGCCATCCCAACTCCGGAGGCCGTGTCGCGTAACACTTAAAGATTAGATATGGCAATGATTGATCGTAAAATGTGATTTGTATTCAGGAGGCTACGTTATCATCGATACGAAAGCTTTTCAGCCAATAGTTGCACATATTATTAAAAATCATTAATTTTGCCATGCGTATATTACGCGCGATGTTTTCAGTAACAATTTCTAATCAACAATTCTCATCACTATTCCAAGCCAAAATGGCTTTTGACATTCAGACTATTAACGCCACACTATGCGACATTTGAGTTTCCACAACATTTTAGCTGCTTTTATTGTGCTTTTAGCAATGGCATCCTGCTCAACGCCCAAAAACGTCGTTTATTTTCAGGATATGACAAACGAACATTCCTATTCCGGATATCAGCAGACTATCACTATTAAACCTGCCGACAAACTTTCTATCCTCGTGCACTCTCGTGACCAACAACTTGTCGATCTCTTCAATCTTCCGTATACACCACGTACATTGGGAGCAACAACAACTCTTAACCGTGGTACAAACCAAGGAATAAGTTCTTATACAGTATCCCCTGAAGGTTCTATCGACTTTCCTCTTCTTGGGGAAATTAAAGTCGAGGGTATGACTCGTTTAGAAATAGCAGGACTTATAAAAGGAATGCTTATATCTAAAGATTATGTACGAGATCCTGTGGTCACGGTAGAGCTGACAAACGGAATTGTGTCTGTGCTTGGTGAAGTAGCACATCCTGGTTCTTATTCAATTGATCGCGATGACATGACCATTCTCGATGCCCTCGGACTTGCCGGTGACCTCACCATATATGGTCGTCGTGAAGATGTCAAGCTCATCCGTTCGAATGGTGACAAACAAGAAACATATATAATAAGTCTTCTTGATGCACAGAGTCTCCGAAACTCCCCTGCATATTTCATCCAACAAGACGATGTTATTTACGTTGACCCTAACAATACCCGTATACGTCAGAGCACAATCAATGGAAATACGCTCTTAACACCGTCTTTCTGGATCTCACTGGCATCACTTGCCACGACAATTACCGCTCTCTGTATCCGCTAAAAATCGACTGTATATGATCTCAGCAGATACCAACTACTAATTCATTGCATATCTCCGTTTATAACTTCAAATTCTTATTCTCCCATAGCGCAGTGTAGCGCGGAAGGAGGTCAACGTTTCAGCTAAGATGATACAAAATCACAATCAATTTGCCGATGATCAACCCCGTTATCCCGGGAACTACCAACAACAGACATTCCAAAACGTCCAGGATGAAGAAGACTCTTTTAACATTAGAGATTTCTTTCTTGTATGCATGACACATTGGCGATGGTTTGCAATCTCCGTAATTCTATTTTTAGGTCTTGGTGTTTTGTACATTTTAAGTACGCCCAAAACTTATACCCGCACAGCGGCTGTCATGATCAAGGACGACAAGGATGCTTCCAAGCAGAGCGTCGCAAATGCGCTCAGCGACATAGGTCTCTTCCAAAGCTCATCGAATGTCAACAACGAAATGCTTGCATTCGAATCTCCGGCCATCATTGGCGATGTCATTCTTAAACTTGGCCTCCAGACCGACTACACTTATCGCGCCGGTCTTAGGAACGTAACCCTTTATGGCGACTCCGTTCCCGTAGAAGTCAATTTCATAGACCTTCCCGCAATGTCGTCAGCATTCATGGAAGTCGAGATCCTCGGAAAGGGTAAAGTCGGCATCAACCGCATGAGACTCGGCATGGAGGAATGCGAGACCGAAAACATCGAGGTTAACATGGGCGACACCATCAAGACCGAGCTCGGAAAACTCGTGATCAACCCCGGTCCCAACTATTCTGTCGACTTCAAATCACCCATCAAGGTGATGCGCTACAGCATCTCTGAAGCTATCGAACTCTACAAGACGAAGCTCTCCGAAAGCCTCGCTGACGACAAGGCATCCGTCATCGACTTCACCTTCAAGGATGTAAGTATCGCCCGTGCTGACGACTTCCTCAACACCCTTATCAATATTTACAATGACAAGTGGGTGGACGACAAGGCACAGCAGGCCAAAAAGACTTCTCAATTCATCGCCGAACGTCTTCAGGTAATCGAAAAAGAACTTGGCAATGTTGATAGTGATATTGCAGACTACAAAGGAGAGCATCTTGTTCCGGACGTAGAGGCCGCTTCAACAATGTATATGGCAAACGCCAACGAAAACACAAGACAACAGCTTGAAGTATCAACTCAGATAGCCATAACAAAGTATCTGCTCGATCATGTCAACGATCCTTCAACGAATGGACAGTTAATGCCTGCAAATTCGGGCATAGAAAACCGCGGTATCGAGACTCAGATTCAGGAATACAACACCATCCAGCTCGAACGCGATAAACTCGCAAGCACCACCGGTGAGAACAACCCCATCATGCAGGACTACGACAAGAGCCTCCGCAGTATGCGCAGCGCACTCGTTCAGTCGCTCGTGAACCAGGAGCGCACCCTGCAGACTCAGCTCAATTCACTCATCCGCGACGACCGCGCAACCAACCGCAAGATCGCATCCTCACCCACCCAGGCCAAATACCTCCTCTCTGTCGAACGTCAGCAGAAAGTGAAGGAAGCCCTCTACCTCTACCTCCTCCAGAAACGTGAGGAAAATGAGCTCACCCTTGCCTTCACCCCCTACAACACCCGTGTCATCACTCCTCCGATGGGCTCCAACAAGCCCACCGCGCCTATCTCGCGCAATATCCTTCTCATCTGTTTCGTGGTCGGTATCGTACTTCCCGCCCTCATCCTCTTCCTTGACGAAAGCATGAACAGCCGTCTGCGCAACCGTTCGGACCTCGACGGCATCAAGACTCCGCTTCTTGGCGAAATCCCCGAAGCCTCCGACAATACAATGTCGCTCCGTATGCGCTCTTTCCGTCGCCGTTGGCGCGAGATGATGGGCAAGAGTTCAAAAATCGAGGAAGCTCCCTCGCTCCTTGTGCATGAACACGGACGCAGCATCGTCAACGAGGCCTTCCGTATGGTCCGCTCCAACCTTGAGTTCATGACCCGTAACGGCCGCAACCGTGTCATCATGGTCACCTCGTTCAACCCCGGTTCCGGTAAGTCGTTCATCTCGCTCAACCTTGCCGCAGCCCTCGCGCTCAAGGACAAGAGCCGCAAGGTCCTCGTCATCGACCTTGACCTCCGTCGTGCATCAGTGTCGCGCATCCTCGCCGACCACTCGCGCGGTATCGCCGACTACCTCTCCGAAGCCACCGACAACTGCGACCAGTACATTCAGGCAACACCCTGCAAGGGCCTCTATATCCTTCCCGTCGGAACAATTCCTCCCAACCCTGCCGAATTGCTCTATTCCGACCGTCTGAAGAACCTCATCGAGAAATACCGTCAGGAATACGACTATGTATTCTTCGACTGTCCTCCCGCCGAGGTCGTTGCCGACGCTTCAATCATCACCCCGCTGGCCGACATGACCATCTTCATCATCCGTGCAGGTCTTCTCGACCGCCGCATGATTCCGGAAATCGACCGCATCTACGATTCGCAGCGCTACAAGAATTTCATGCTCATCCTCAACGGCACGATTTCTTCGGCAACCCCCTATCGCCGCTACGCATACTACTCCTACTATACCTCACGCAAGGAGACAGATGTGACAAAAACATCCGGCAAGAAGGATTGACAATGACTCCGTTCTCCGGCAACAATAATACCGGATGACATAAACCTAAATTGCGGTAATTCCACAGTCAAACACTTGGAATTACCGCAATTTCTTTCTACCTTTGCACCCGAAAATAAGAGTGGACAAATTTGGCTGCTTGCAACCACTTCAAAAAATGCTAAAACTGCACACCGTCCTTGGCATCCCCCTCCGCCATCCGACGGCATTGACATCAAAATCTCTTCTCGTTGATTTTCATCGAAGATTTAGACTTTTGAGATTCATAGTGTGTGTCGGACATCCGCGAGGACAATGACACCGAAAGATGAAATGTTGAAGCAGGCAAGCGCGTTATCTGATCCACACGCATTTTCATGCCGACTTCGACATTTTATTTATATATAAGCCATACATATCAACTTATGAAAACTTATCTCTTCACATCCGAATCCGTCTCCGAAGGACATCCCGACAAGGTTGCCGACCAGATTTCCGACGCGATTCTCGATGAATTCCTTGCCCGTGACCCGAAATCAAAAGTAGCCTGCGAGACTCTCGTCACCACCGGTCAGGTCGTGATTGCCGGCGAGGTCAAGAGCGAAGCATACATCGATCTCATGGAAGTCACACGCGATGTGATCCGCAATATCGGCTACAACCGCAGCGCACTCAAATTCGACGGCGAGGCTTGCGGTGTATTCTCAGCCCTCCACGAACAGAGCGCCGACATCAACCGTGGCGTCGAGCGCAGCGAACTTGAAGAGCAGGGTGCCGGTGACCAGGGCATGATGTTCGGCTATGCCTGCAACGAGACCCTCGACTATATGCCTCTCACCATCGACCTTTCCCACCGTCTGCTCCAGGAACTTGCCGACATCCGTCGTGAGGAGAAGGAAATGACCCACGAAAAGCGTGGACGCATCTACACCTATCTCCGCCCCGACTCCAAGAGTCAGGTGACCGTTGAATACGATGAGAACAACCGTCCGCTCCGCGTCGACACCATCGTCATCTCCACCCAGCACGACGAATTCATCCTTCCGACCGACGACTCCGATACAGCCCGCGCAGCCGCTGACCGTGCCATGCAGAAACGCATCACCGATGATGTACGCAACATTCTCATTCCCCGCGTCAAGGCCAAGCTCCGCCCCGAAGAAGCAGCCCTCATCGGCGACGATGTGAAACTCCTCGTCAACCCGACAGGCAAGTTCGTAATCGGTGGCCCTCATGGCGACACCGGTCTCACAGGCCGTAAAATCATTGTCGACACCTACGGAGGCCACGGAGCCCACGGTGGTGGCGCATTCTCCGGCAAAGACCCATCCAAAGTTGACCGTTCGGCAGCCTACGCAGCGCGCCACATTGCCAAAAACCTTGTGGCTGCAGGTGTGGCCGACCGCGTCCTCGTGCAAGTAGCCTACGCCATCGGCGAAGCCCGTCCCGTCAGCCTCTGCATCAACACCTACGGAACAGCCAAAATTCCCCTCTCCGACGCAGAAATCGCTGAGAAGGTCAACGCCATGCCTTGCTTCGACATGACACCCTACGCCATTGAAAAGCGCCTCGGCCTCCGCAACCCCATCTACCGTGAGACTGCAAGCTATGGCCACATGGGTCGCAAGCCCATGACGGTGACCAAGGAATTCCACTCTAAATACGAGCCCTCCTTCACCCGCACCGTCGAACTCTTCACATGGGAAAAACTCGATGCAGTTCCCGCCGTGAAAGAAGCCTTCGGATTATAACCCGGCAGACCCTCCCGAAAACGTATATCCCGATAGAATAAAATCTATTTCGGAGAAAAGGCACATAAAGCCATAAGGGCGTAAGCAACATAAGATTCATATTAGCAGTAAGACCACCCTAATCGGTGAAAATTCTGAAAAATCTTATGTGACTTATGCCCTTATGGCTTTATGTGCCTTTTCCTATCCACTACCCTGCCGGTAACGTCAGAAAAGCACAAGCATTCTATTCCTTTATGCCGTATGCAAGGTCGCCCGCGTCGCCGAGACCGGGGACAATGTAGGAATGTTCGTTGATGATTTCGTCGATTGCACCTACCCAGATTGTGGTCTTGTCAGCCGGAAGGGCACTCTTGATATAATCGACAGCCTTGCGCGAGGCTATGATGGATGCCACATGGATATGCGCAGGCTCACCCTTGGTCAGCAACGCGCGGTAGCAGAGATCCATTGACGAACCGGTGGCAAGCATCGGATCGGCAATCACAAGAGTCTTGCCGTCGATACGCGGCGAGGCAATATATTCGATAAACACATCAAAGTTCTCTTTCTCGCGATATTTGCGATAGGCCGACACGAAAGCATTCTGCGCATGGTCGAAATAGTCGAGGAAACCCTTGTGGAAAGGTATGCCCGCACGGAATATTGTAGCAAGCACCACATTTTCGTCAAGCACCTGTGACGGAGCGATACCGAGCGGCGTTTGCACGTCGACAGTCTTGTAGCGCATCCGCTTCGACATCTCGTAGGCCATTATCTCACCTATGCGTTCAAGGTTACGGCGGAATCGGAGCATGTCGGTCTGCACGTTCACGTCGCGCAGCTCACTCATATACTGGCTCACCAATGAGGGTGTGTCGGCAAAATTGATAACTTCCATGATGTGTATTAAGGATTTTGATGATTACTTATTTAATAACGACAAAAGTAACGATTTTTCCTTCCCCCTGCAAGATTTCCGCTGCAAACGGCCCGATTAAACCATAAAATCACCCTACCAGATAGCAACAAGCAAATAGCAAAGAACCATAACCATGCCGGAGGGCAAAAAGCAAATGTAAAGAGACATAACCATGCCGGAAGGCAAAAAGCAAATGTAAAGAGCCACAACCGTGCCGGAAGGCAAATAGCAAATGCGAAAAGACACAACCGTGCCGGAAGGCAAATAGCAAATGCGAAAAGACACAACCGTGCCGGAAGGCAAATAGCAAATGCAAAAAGACACAACCGTGCCGGAGGGCAAATAGCAAATGCGAAAAGACACAACCGTGCCGGAGGGCAAATAGCAAATGCGAAAAGACAAAACCGTGCGAAGGCAAATAGCAAATGCGAAAAGACACAACCGTGCCGGAGGGCAAATAGTAAGCTGCGCAGCAGCGATGCGATGGTAGCCCCGCATCGAGCGGCGATGCAATGAAGCCCGCAGGGCGAAATTGCGTCACCGCGAAGGTGTGTGGGTAAATGAATGCCACCCGCCACGGGCATCGAAGATGTCCGATAATAACGCACCCTTCCAATAATTCGAATAATTGTTGATGTGAACGTTATTTGAAAAGGGTCAATACCGTGGATGATGGTTGGGCAATGTCCGAACGAAACTATCGGACATCTTCGATGCCCGTGGCTGCATGTCAACCGATAACCCCACACCTTCGCGCTATGCAATTTCGCCCTGCGGGCTTCATTGCATCGCG
>NZ_CAJTMT010000047.1 GCF_910577345.1 uncultured Duncaniella sp. | reverse complement strand
TCTTTTATATAAATTTCGGAGGCAAATGTTTGCTCAGGTCAGAGTAAACGCGAAAATACAATTTCGCCCTGCGGGCTTCATTGCATTTTCGCTCGATGAGGGGCTACCACCGCATCGCTGCTCCGCAGCTTATAAGTTGCCATCCGGCAAGGTGTTAGCTGCGATATAACTACCCATCACTTTTGTTGTTTTTATTTAAGCTGGTGATGGAATCTCCATTTGGTCTTCGCAGCCTTCCAACCGCCATCCGGCAAGCCCAAATCAAACCGCGATGGGCTACCATCCGGCCCGGAGTGTCCGCAGGACACTGATTTACTCGTAACCCCGTACATCGGAGCGTAGCGTAGATGTGCGGGGGCAGCAACAGTAACCAGAAAAAGATGTCCGACAGGACATCGATTTACAACTCCGGACGGGATAACACAAATCACCCCTCACTCCGTAAATCCGTGTCCTACCGGACACGACATTATAATCACTCCTGCACCCCCGCACATCTATGCTGCGCTCCGATGTACGGGGTTACGCAGAAATCGGTGTCCTGCGGACACCTGTCGTATAAATTCAGATTCATATATTTTAGACGAAATAAATTTTGATGGAAACTTGGCGGAGTGGGTGTTTGTTTGTAAGTTTGCAAATCAAGAGGATAAGATATGATCAAGGTGATATTTGATCTGTATTGTATGTGAAATCAAAAAAATTACAGGATATGAAATCAAAGATTTTTTCGCTGCCGATGCTGGCGGTGGTTATTTTAGGAGTGCTTATGGCCTCGTGTGGGAAGGAGCATAAATTGCTTGATGCTATTCCCTCGA
The DNA here is from genome assembly GCF_910577345.1 of uncultured Duncaniella sp. Lineage (GTDB taxonomy): Bacteria > Bacteroidota > Bacteroidia > Bacteroidales > Muribaculaceae > Duncaniella. The sequence goes on along the minus strand of NZ_CAJTMT010000047.1, from coordinate 10,666 downwards.
CTGTTGAACAGGCGGGTACCGTCAAGCTGAAATCGGCTCTCGAACAAGCCGGATGCAAGTTTGAGAACGGTGTCGGGACAACACCGGAGGGTATGCAGGCACCGGACAGACTGACGAATATTGTTGAGCTTGTCGGCAAACTCGATGCTTCCGGGACGTGTGATGTGAATGATGTAGCCTGGGCTGTCGATGCAAAGGGCAATTTCTTCATGACTATGCTTGTGAATGACCGCGCGAAGTTCAAGGAGGCCTCCTCTGGTCAAATCGAATGGGCTGATGAGACGGGTGATTTCACTTGCGGAAAGGCCGGGGCCATGGCAGTCCTGCTTGATGATGAACGCGTATGGTGTACGGATGCGGCTGCTTCGGATGCTGTCGGTAAGGTTGAGGCGCTTGTCAAGGAGGCCAAGGAATCATCGCTGTCAGCCATGACCGGTCTTGAGCAGCTTCTCGGAAGTAACAATCTTCTCAATGTCGTGGCCCGTCAGGGTAACGCCAAGGATAAGAAAGGCAAAAAAGGAGCTAAGGGTGAGAATCCGGAGCTCGAAGCTGTCTGGGCGACAGTCAGTTGTGATGTAAAGGACAATAAGCTTGTGGCCAACAGTTCGCTCATGCAGGCCGACGGCACTCAGGTTGCGTTCAAAGGTCTTACCAAAGTCAATCCCGCAGTGCTTGCCTATGTTCCTGAGAATTTCAACGTCGCTTTCGGCTTAGGTGTCACTCCGGAGTTTGACTGGAGCATACTGACCCAATTTGTCGGTGCTGTCGGCGGCTTTCAGTCGCAGGCCATGCTTTCGGCTGTCACACCCTATCTCCAGTCTATCGACGGCACGATTTTCCTTGCCGCCGGTCCGGCAAATTCAGAGGCTTACACAGACCTTGAACCCGGCAACTGGCAGTTTGTCATGATGGTACGTCTGCCACAGCAGAAAATCAACGACATCATGGGCATGGTGCGCAGTTCACTCTTCATGGCAGGTATCAGCCCCCGTCAGGAGAAGGATGGTATCATGATTGTCCCGCAGTATGGCATGAATCTTTACATGGGCAACGTCGACGGTTACTTTGCTGTCAGCAACCTTCCCTTCGAGCCGACACGTCAGAACTCCCTCGCTCCTGTTTTCAACGGCAAGGAGGGGGCACTTTCAATTGATCTTCCGACTCTCCGCGAATTCGGTCCCCGTATGCCTGAGTTCGGCATCAAACTTCAGGTGCAGCTCAATTCCGACAACACTACGGCTGAACTCAGTCTCAACGGCAGCGAGACACCCATACTTCAGGCAATTCTCAAGGCTCTGGTATGATAGAGGAAATCACGATGCAGCATGTGCTCCCGAGGGTCTTTCTCGGGAGCGAACATGAGTCGCCTGTCAAGGACTCGGAACTGTGGCTGAAGCCGGAGGTGGTTTTCAGCCGCGGGCGCTACTATCTGATAGAGGCTGAGAGCGGAACGGGAAAATCGTCGCTATGCTCCTATATCTACGGATTGCGCCGTGATTACGACGGTTACATCCTTATCGACGGTAAGGATGTGAAATATTTCAGCATCGACCGTTGGTGTGAGTTGCGCCGGAGAGGAATAGCCTATCTCCCGCAGGAGATGCGTCTGTTTCCGGAACTTACCGTGATGGAGAATATCGGGATAAAGAACCGTCTGACCTCCTACAAAAGCGAAAAAGAAATCATAGAATTTCTCGAACGGCTTGAAATCGCCCACAAGGCTGATGTGCCTGCCGGGAGACTGTCGGTCGGTCAGCAGCAGAGGGTGGCAATAATCCGAGCTTTGTGTCAGCCATTCGATTTTCTTCTGATTGACGAGCCTGTCAGCCATCTCGATAGCCGCAACAATCAGACTGTGGCCTCGCTCATTGATGAGGAGGCCAAGAAAACGGGTGCAGGAATCATCGCTACCTCAGTCGGCAATAAGATTCAATTGCCGGAGTATAAGCTGATGAGGCTTTGAGGATTAAGGCTAATAGGGCTAATAGGCCTAATAAGCCAAATAGAGCTAATAGGGCTGATAATAGGTCCGGTAGGCAATTTGTTATTTTTTCAATTGAATGTCGAAGAAAAGTAATATCGTCTGGCGTCTTTTGAGGCGCAATATAAGTGTCGGTCAGATTGCGGGCTATGCGCTTGCCAATCTTGTCGGTCTCGCAATTGTCTTGACCGCCATACAGTTTTACAGAGATGTGACCTCGGTGTGGGACGATGAGGATTCGTTCATTTCTGAGGACTATATCATCATATCCAAAAAAGTCAGCGGTGTCGGTTCTCTGATGGGCGGAGGCGGAAATGCCACGCGCTTCAGCGAGGAGGAACTGGTCGACATAGCCTCGCGTCCGTGGGCACGGAAAGTGGGACGTTTCAACTCCGCAGCCTTCAACGTGTATGCCAAGGTGAGTTTCGGGGGCAGTTCGATGGGTTCCGACCTCTTTTTAGAGTCAATACCCGATGATTTCTTTGACGTGTCGCCGAAGGGATGGGACTATGAGCCCGGGAAGTCGGAATTTGTGCCGGTGATAATATCGAAGGATTATCTGTCGCTCTACAATTTCGGATTCGCAACCTCACGCGGAATGCCGCAGGTGTCGGAGGAAGTGATAGGTATGGTTCCGCTGCAATTCTCGCTGAGCGGAAATGGCCGTCAGGAGTGGGTCAACGCCCGTATTGTTGGCTTCTCGTCGCGCCTCAACACCATCGCAGTCCCTGAAGAGTTCATGGACTGGGCCAACAAGGAATTCTCGTCTGCTGCCCCGGAACTGCCGTCGCGCCTGATTGTGATGTTCGACAAGCCGGGTGATCCGGAGGTGGAGAGCTATCTCGAAGAGCATGACTACGAGACAGCGGGCGACCGTGCGGCCAACGGCAAGGCTGCCTATTTTCTATCGCTCGTCACATCGGTGGTGATTGCGGTGGGACTGGTCATCAGTCTGCTTGCCTTCTTCATACTCCTGCTCAGCATCTATCTGCTTCTGCAGAAGAACAGCGAGAAAATCAATCAGCTCATGCAGCTCGGCTATTCACCCCGTCAGGTGGCACGATATTATCACATAATAATTATATGTGTCAACTTCGCGGTGCTTCTCGTCGCTCTTGCCGCCATGCTCACGGCCTCGCACTATTGGCGCGAACCGCTCTCGACTCTCGGAGTCGACCCGACAGCGCCCTGGCTCACGATAGGCATAGGAGCAGGAATCGTGCTGCTCATCACCGCAGGAAATCTGACAGCGGTGAGCCGTGCAGTCAGAAAGAGATTCTATGTCTGATACCTGCTCCTCAGGGTGAACTTCGGATAAATAAAAAAACAGGACCGCTCCAACGCTAAGCGGTCCTGATTCTTTTTGTGACATTCCTCAGACGGGAACGTCAGTTGACGCCGGTGTCTTGATTCATAGTATTAATAGAAAGTAGCGATATGTGTGACCGGTGGCCGCGCAGGCTTGTTTCGCAGGTATGTGAAACAAGCCATCCGCAGTCACGGATGGAAATTCTGTGGAATAGTCGGGATGTTGGGTTGATGGGTGAGTTTGCGGACGGCCATATTGCATAGAACTTTTCCCACTCTGACCGACGCTGTGTGCTTACAGCCACCGGGAGCGGGGATTTACAAAGTTCTGCAAGACGGGACGCAGATATGACAGTGATTTCCAATATCTGGAAGGGAGAAGAGCCGTCCCATCACTTTCAAGACTCCGGGAGAGGAGAATCGAATTGCCGAGGTGATGTAATCTCCCGTCGGATTCACGCCGCCGATGTGATTCATGGAGGGTGTGACCGAATTGCAACAGCAAAATTAAGCAAAAAGATGAAATAAAGCACAGTGCATGGGTTAAAATGTGTTAACCGATAGATATGGCCAAAAAACGGCCTCCGCTTTTTTAACACTATCCTTTGTCAAGTTGAAAACTTTGAGTAATTTTGCAAATTAAGTTAAGAACCGAAGTTTAAACAATGGGAGCCACAGCGGAAGCCTCACACCTCCGCTGATGTAAAGATAGTCTAATGAAAGTCAAGATTCACCGCGAAGGTACCAACATACTTATAGTGGTCATGCTGATAATGATTGTAATCAATCTGTCGGCATGGATGTTCATTCGTCCCGCAGTCATTCCGATTGTCTTTTCCTCCATTTCGGCCGTCCTCTATCTCCTTATCGTGAATTTCTTCCGCTCCCCCCGCCGCACCTTCAAGGGTGACCGCGACAATGTGGTCGTCAGCTCGGTCGACGGAACGGTGGTTGCGCTTGAGGAGGTCTTCGAGCCGGAAGTGTTGCGCCGCAGGGTCAGGATGCTCTCGGTTTTCATGACAGTGTTCAACGTCCACGCCAACTGGTTTCCGGTTGACGGTGAAGTGCTGATGGTCCGTCACCACCGTGGCCGTTTCCTCAGTGCATATCTTCCCAAGGCAAGTATAGAGAACGAACGTTCGACTATACTCATCCGCGCTACCAACGGACAGGAAATCGTGGTGCGCCAGATTGCAGGAGCTGTTGCCCGCCGAATCGTAACATACGCCGAACCTGGCGATACCGCAAATATCGAGGACCATCTCGGTTTCATCAAATTCGGTTCGCGAGTGGACATCTATCTGCCCCTCGATGCTGAAATCTATGTCAAAATCGGCGACAAGACAACCGGCGGCGTGACTGAAATCGCACGTCTGCGCGAAAATCCGGACGATTGACAGAAACATAACACACATATATCCTCTCCCCCAAGAAATTTAAAGAAAGATCATCAATTGAAATCTCTTAAGACATATATCCCGAACACAATCACCTGCCTCAATCTCATCTCGGGATGCACGGCGGTGTTTTTCGCTTTTAACCTCGGCCTCGACACCGGCGCTCTCTCCGCCATGGAGTGGGCCTTTATCTTTATCGGTGCGGCGGCTGTGTTTGATTTCTGCGACGGCCTTTCCGCCCGTCTTCTCCATGCATATTCACCGATGGGCAAAGAGCTGGATTCGCTCAGCGACCTTGTCAGTTTCGGACTGGCTCCGGCCTTCCTCGTCATGAATGCCATGCGCATCTACGGCGCTCCGATGTGGGTTGCGGCCTTCGCGATATTCATAGCCGTCATGGGTGCGCTCCGACTCGCGAAATTCAATGTCGATACCCGTCAGACCACATCGTTCATAGGTCTGCCCATCCCTGCTAACGCTATTTTCTGGATAGGCACACTTGCGTGGATACAGTCACACGCCTATCCCGGCAACGCCATGATGATTGTGCTCATCCTCGCGATTTCATTGCTGATGGTGAGCGAACTGAAGATGTTCTCGCTGAAATTCGCCAATCTGTCGTTCCGCGACAACGTCAGGCGCTACGTCGTTCTCGCCGCAGCCGTATTGTTTGTGATTACCGAAGGGGTTTCGGGATTCGCATGGACCATCATCCTCTACATCCTCATCTCACTTTTAGGCAAAAAGACCGCAGTCGAGAGTTAAGGTCCTTACGCACAAAGCCTTCGTTACAAGAGAACTCTCCAATTATTTCAATTGTTAAGAAGACATGTTGACATTTCTCGCTACAATATTTATTATATACCTTCTTTGGATTCTCATCAAGCCATTGCTGATGAGCTACGCGCGCCGTAAGTATGCGGAGAAGGTGAACGATATGTTCAATCAAGCCTTCGGGGGCGGACAGCCTTTCGGAGCCGGTCAGGCATACGCAGGCCGCAACGCCTCGCAGGATCCCCGCAGAGCGCGTCGGGAGACTCCCCGCTACCCCGGTAGGAAGAAAAAAATATTCTCCCGTGAAGAGGGAGAATATATAGAATTCGAGGAAATTGAAGTCAGGACTGAATACCGTTCGACTTCCGCCAAGGATTCGTCCTACACGCCGCGTGAGCCTCAGGTCAGCGATGCTGACTGGGAGGAAATCAGGTAAGTAATTTCATCCACAATCATTTTTACATCTTCGGGCGTTACCCACGGTCCCGAGGGGAGGCAGAGTCCGCGGCCGAAGAGGTGTTCGCTGACTCCGTTGACGTATGCGGGTGCGTCGGCATATACGGGTTGCAGGTGCATCGGTTTCCAGAGCGGACGGGTCTCCACATTGAGATTCGCGAGGTGCTGACGCACCATTTCGGGAGTGCAACCGGTGATTTCCGGGTCAATCTCGATTGTCGAAAGCCAATAGTTGCTGTCGGACTCCGGCGAAGGGTTGGCATGGTATGTGATGCCGTCAACATTTGCGAAAAGCTCCTGATAGAGGGCTGCGAGGCGGCGGTGATGGTCGATGTGCTCGTCGAGCACCGTCATCTGGCCGCGACCGATTCCGGCACTGATGTTGCTCAGACGGTAGTTGAAACCGATATGCTCGTGCTGATAGTAGGGGAAGGGTTCACGCGCCTGTGTGGCGAAGAACACCGCACGCTTCTTGCTTTCCATGTCCGGACAGATGAGGGCACCGCCTCCGGAAGTAGTAATCATCTTGTTGCCGTTGAAGCTGAGGATGCCGAAGTGGCCGTAGGTTCCGCATTTGCGTCCGCGGTAGCTTGAACCGAGCGCTTCGGCTGCGTCCTCGACAACGGGGATGCCCCATTTCTCGCCTACGGCACAGATTTCATCAATCCTCGCGGGCATACCGTAGAGATGCACGGCGATGATGGCTTTCGGCTTACGGCCGGTTTTCTCGACGCGGTCGGCGATGGCACTGTCGAGCAGTTCGGGGTCCATGTTCCAACTCCCCGGCTCACTGTCGACAAAGACAGGACGAGCGCCTTGATAGACCACAGGGTTGGCCGATGCAGCGAAAGTGAAGCTCTGACACATCACCTCGTCGTCCTTTCCGACTCCGAGGAGCACGAGGGCAAGATGGATGGCCGCAGTGCCTGCAGAGAGGGCTGCCACCTCCTTTCCCTCGCTTGCCGGATCGCCGGCAGTCAGATACTTTTTAAGATCTTCCTCGAAGCCGTCGACATTCGGGCCGAGGGGGACAACCCACTCCTCGGCAAAGGCTTCGTCGATGAACTTCTGCTCCGCACCGCTCATGCGGCACATGCACAAATGTATTCGTTTCATGATTTCATTATGCCTCTTCGGCGTATTTTTCGGCGGCCTGACGGAGCAGGGCGATTTTTGTCCACTGGGTCTCGTAGTTGAGTCCCTGGCGTTCGCGGTCGCTGACCTTGAAGCCGCAGGTCGGGCTTATTGAGATGAGGCTGACGGGAACATAGCGGGCAGCCACGCGGATGGCACGGACGATGTCGTCGACGCTCTCAAGATTCGGGAGCGAACCGTCGACAATGCCGATGATGGCGCGCTTGCCTTCCGGCAACCAGCGGAGAGCGGTAATGTCCTCGGGCGATGAGATGGCGAAGGGGAGGAGGAAGGCGTCGGCATTGACCTCTTCAAGCATCAGGCGCAGATGGGTCAGCTCCTTCTCGTCAAACCAGCGGGGGATGCGGGTCTCGTCGGCTGCGATGCTGAGAGTGATTTCAAGGTCATCGGGACGGTCTGCGATACTGCCGTTGATGAGGTGGAGGAGGGTTTCGGTGACCTTGTCGGCATCCACGCCTCCGAGGAGGAGCAGACGGTCGAAGTCAGGATCGCTCAGACGGCCCCACACGCCTGTGTCGAGCTGGATGTGGCGGCAACCGAGGCGATAGAATTCGGCGATGGTCTCGCGGTAGGCGGCGATTATGTCGTCGAGGAGTGTTTCGGGTGTATCGTAAAGTTTTGAAATGTCGCCATTCGAGCTGAGGAGGATGCGGACATAGAGCTCGCCGGGTGAGGGGATTGTCTGGCGCACTTCAGCGCGTCCGGCAGTCAGCTCCTGCATGTGGCTGTATTTCTCGAAGAAGGGATGGGCGGGGTTGAACTCGATTTTTCCGTTGAAGCGGAGAAGGTCATGGCGGACAACTTCGTCCTGATACACGCGGCCGGTGTCGATGCGTTCGCGGCTCATGCCGTTGAATCCTTCCCAGAAGTCGCGGGCCCAGCTTTTGCGGCGCATCTCGCCGTCGGTCACGATTTGCAATCCTGCTTCGATTTCACGATCGATGAGGCGGTCGATGACCTTATCCTCCATTTCGTGGTAGGCTTCTTCGCTGATGTTGCCGCGTATCTTGTCGTTGAGCGCGTTTTCGAGTTCTTCGGGAGGGAGGAAACTGCCCACAATCTCAACGCGGGGCATATTTGCAGACATAGTGTTCATAAGTAAGATTAATCAGACTGAGAAAGTGCTTGATTTTGCCGTCAAACACCTTCAAATGTTAGACATCAGTAGAAATTGTCTGCAAAAGTAGACATAAAACCTTTAAAAACGTTAATACTGTCGTTAAAAATGCTTAACCATGCTGACAGTAGCAGTCTTCTATAGGGTTGATTTCAAACGTGTTGAACGCCATTGTCAGAGCATCGAAGGCAAGCATCCGGTTGATGAGTGGATCGCCCGTCCCTACAATAAGCTTGATGGCTTCGGTGGCCTGTATCGTGCCGGTGATTCCGACCACAGTGTTGAGGATTCCGTTGATGGAGCAGGGGAGTTCTGCCTCGCTGGAGACGGCCGAGGGGTCGAAAATGCAGCGGTAGCAGGCGCTCCCGGGAACATGGCTGAACACTTGGCCCGAGAAGCGCGACACAGCTCCGAATACGAATTTCTTGCCGAGCATGATGCAAGTGTCGTTGATTAGCAGACGTGTGGGCAGGTTGTCGGTGCAGTCAATGATGAGGTCGTATCCACTGATGATTTCTTCCGCATTCCTTTCGGTAAACAGTTCGGGTATGGTGACGATGTTGACCTCCGGGTTAATCAGACGCAGTTTTTCCGAGGCCGAATCGACTTTGAGATGGCCGATGTCGGGGGTGGAGTGGAGGACCTGACGCTGCAGATTGCTGAGGCTCACGATGTCGGCGTCGAGCAGACCTATGGTCCCGATACCGGCGGCAGTGAGATAGAGGGCCACGGGGCTACCCAGACCGCCGGTCCCGACGATGAGCACACGGGCTTCGGTGAGGCGCTGCTGCCCGGCATAGTCTATCTCGCAGAGCGACAGGTGTCCTCTGTAGCGCGTTTCCAGTTCTTTGCTGATTGAAGTCGGATTGCTGTTCATTGTTCGCTACGCTTGAAGTTATAGCCACATCCGGTGACCATTTCTATGTCTTCGTCAATCTGTGCGCCTATGGTGGTGAGAAGGTCGCCCATGATGCCGCCGTTGATACCGATTTTCAGAGCCATGCGCTGGGTGTCGCGGCTGATGAGAGCACGTCCGCCGGCAAAGCGGAGCACGGCTTTCGGATGAAGCATCCTGAATATGGCGATGGTCTGGAGAATGTCGCGTTCGGTGAGCGGAGCGGAGTTTTCGAGCGGTGTTCCGGGGATGGGGCAGAGGATGTTGATAGGTATTGAGACGGGACGCACACGCTTGAGTGTCAAGGCGAACTCAATGCGCTGGCTCATGGTCTCCCCCATGCCAATGATGCCGCCGCTGCAGACCTCCATGCCAACCTCGTGGGCAGCCTCGATGGTCTTTATCTTGTCTTCGATGCTGTGGGTCGAGCAGAGTGTCGGGAAGTAGGAGGGTGCGCTCTCCAGATTGCAGTGGTAGCGCTCGACTCCGGCCTCGCGGAGCTTCCGCAGTTCGTCAGCATCGAGAAGACCCATCGACGCGCAGAGTCCCATGCCTTCACGGGTGGACAGTTCGCGGTAGTAGTCACAGATGGTATCGAGGGCTTTTCCGGTGACCTTCCTGCCGCTTGTGACGAGCGAGAAGCGTCCGATTCCGCGCTTGTGGTTGTAGTCGGCGAGTGCCATGCAGGTCTCGCGGTCGACGAGCGGATAGGTTTCGACATTCGTCTTGTGGTGAGCGGATTGCGCACACCATTTGCAGTCTTCCGGACAGCGCCCCGAGCGGGCATTGATGATTGAACATGAGTCGAAATCACGGCTGCCGAAACGTGAGGTGATTTCAGTGGCGGCTTCGAGAAGCTGCTTGTAGGCTTCGTCGGAAAGCTCGGCAAGCCCCATTGCCTCGGCCTCGGTCAGCTCTCCGCCGTCAAGTACTTTATTTTTTAATAATGTGATAGAGTCCATTGGAATATGATAAGTAGGAAATATGCACCCTTGGGGTGATACTTTTTGCAAAAGTAGTAAAAAAAGACATCCCCCGTTTGCATTATCGCACCAAAACCGCCTCCCATCCATATTAACTTTGCCATTACCAATCCCAACCCCCACTTTTTCCTCCCCATTTCGCCCCGCTCCCTTATCCTCTTATCATCTCTGAAAATTTCCGCTCCCACATTCCATTCATCCTTTTTTAATCCCTTCTCCCCACATGAAACTACGCCTCTCTCCATCCCAAATGCTCGATCTCTGGCGGCTCCACGCTGCCTACATGCCCTCGCTCAACGATGCCGTGTTCATACGCAACGACGGCATAGACAGCGCTGCCATCCACCGTGCGGAAATGAACCGTTGGTACCGTCGGCTGCTCCTTGAGGCTCCGGCAGAATTCCTTGTGCCCGACGAACTGTCGGATGCAGTCTCCCTTGGCACCGGGCCGGACGGCTGCACGCTCATTTCGCTTCCGGAAAGCGTTGTGAGAGTGCTAAGGGTGCGCCTCGCCTCATGGAAAGCCAATGCCCGCATCGTCACCTCCCCGACCCATATTCTTGCCGTCCGTCAGCGCCACCCCTTCACCCGTGCCACTCC
>NZ_CAJTMT010000046.1:13655-13795 GCF_910577345.1 uncultured Duncaniella sp. | reverse complement strand
CCGCAATTTCGCCCTGCGGGCTTCATTGCATCGCGCTCGATGAGGGGCTACCATCAAATCGCTGCGTCGCAGCTTACCGGTTGCCATCCGGCAGAAAGAGACCATACCGCTGATTCGCAGCTTACCAACTGCCATACGGC
>NZ_CAJTMT010000046.1:0-13555 GCF_910577345.1 uncultured Duncaniella sp. | reverse complement strand
AAAAAGAGACCACACCGCTGATTCGCTGCTTACCGGCTGCCATCAGGCAGAGAGACCACATCACTGATTCGCAGCCTACCAACTGCCATCCGGCAAAAAGAGACCACACCGCTGATTCGCTGCTTACCGGCTGCCATCAGGCAGAGAGAGGCCACACCGCTGATTCGCAGATTACCGGCTACCATCCGGCAGAAAAAGAGACCACACCGCTGCTCCTACATAACTACTCATCATTTTGTTATTTTTATTTAAGCTGGTTATGGGATCTCCATTTGGACTTCGCAGCTAACTAAATATATCACCAATCCAAACCATTATTCATAAAATTGTCTTTCAGATTCAACCCGGCCGTTCTAAAAATACCCCTCCAAACAATTGTTGGCTCAACCAGTAATTATAGTGCATTATCACAGCATAATGTCAGAAGCTACATAATGTCAGAAGCTACGAAAGCTTAATTCCAAGTAAATTATACTTCTGTTGCTTTTGTTTATTTTGTTCGTTTGTATCCCTTTTCACCGCATATAAACCCGATTTTAGGATTGGACCATATTGTTATTAAAAACGGTGGATTCGGGGGGAATAAGGAATCAGCCAGATAAAAAAAGATGCGACAAGATTTTCTCTTATCGCATCTTCTTTATCTGGCTGAACAGGGCCTAAAATGAATTATATCATTCTTGAAAATGAATCATATTACTTCCGGAGAATTATACCATTCCCGGAGAATCATATCACTTCCGGAGAACCATACCATTCATAGGGGTGGGTTATCAGAGTTCGGTGTGGGCTACGTCGATGACTTCGGGGGCTTCCTGACGGGGAACGACGGGGAGGTCGAAGGCGTCTTCAATGTCGTCCTTGCCACCGACAACGATGCGCTCGTAGGAGCGGAGACCGGTACCGGCGGGGATGAGGTGACCGCAGATGACGTTTTCCTTCATGCCCTGGAGGTAGTCGACCTTGCCATTGATAGCAGCCTCGTTGAGCACCTTGGTAGTCTCCTGGAATGATGCAGCCGACATGAACGAAGATGTCTGGAGGGCTGCACGGGTGATACCCTGGAGAATCTGCTCGGAGGTGGCGGGCTGGGCATCGCGTACCTGGATGGGACGGAGGTCACGGCGCTTGAGCGAGGAGTTCTCGTCGCGGAGCTTGCGGGCAGTGATGATCTGACCGGGCTTGACGTTCTCGCTGTCGCCTGCGTCAGTGACAACCTTCTTGCCCCAGATGCGGTCGTTCTCGTCCATGAAGTCGCGCTTGTCGACAACCTGCTGCTCGAGGAAGCCGGTGTCGCCCGGATCGAGGATGTTGACCTTACGCATCATCTGGCGGACGATGACTTCAAAGTGCTTGTCGTTGATCTTCACACCCTGCATACGGTAGACGTCCTGAACCTCGTTGACGATGTATTCCTGAACGGCTGTCGGACCCATGATGTTGAGGATGTCGGCCGGAGTGATGGCACCGTCTGAGAGGGGTGTACCTGCACGGACGTAGTCGTTTTCCTGAACAAGAATCTGCTTCGACAGGGGAACGAGATATTTCTTGGTCTCGCCGAGCTTGGAAGTAACCGAGATTTCACGGTTGCCACGCTTAACCTTGCCGAACTTGACTTCGCCGTCGATTTCCGAAACGATAGCGGGGTTCGAGGGGTTGCGGGCTTCGAAGAGCTCGGTGACTCGGGGGAGACCACCGGTGATGTCACCGGCAGAACCTGCGGCGCGAGGAATCTTGACGAAGATCTCACCTGCCTTGAGCTTGGCACCGTCGTCGACCATGAGGTGGGCACCCACAGGGAGTGCGTAGGTCTTGACGATGTCGCCGTTGGCATCGAGGATGTTTGCTTCGGGCACCTTGCCACGCTCCTTGGATTCGATGATGATCTTTTCGCGGAGACCGGTCTGCTCGTCGGAATCGACGCGGTAGGTGACGTTTTCCTGAAGGTTGACATATTCAACCTTACCGGCAACTTCACTGACGATGACGGCGTTGAAGGGGTCCCATTCGCAGATGACATCGCCTTTCTTCACGGCAGCGCCGTTGTCGAAGAAGAGTTTCGCACCGTAGGGGATGTTGGCGTTGGTGAGCATCATCTTGGTGTTGGGATCGACGATACGCATTTCTGCGAGTCGGCCGATGACAACCTCGACGTTGCGTCCCTTGGAATCAACCTCGTCGGTCTTGACCGTACGGAGTTCCTCGATTTCGAGGAGACCGTCGTAGCGGGAAGTGAGAGAGTTGACGGCGGCGATATTCGAAGCCACACCACCGACGTGGAATGTACGGAGGGTAAGCTGTGTACCCGGCTCACCGATTGACTGGGCTGCGATGACACCGACAGCCTCACCCATCTGCACCATGCGGTGGGTAGCAAGGTTGCGGCCGTAGCACTTGGCGCAGACACCCTTCTTGGATTCGCAAGTGAGGACGGAGCGGATTTCAACAGACTCGATGGGCGACTCGTTGATGCGGTCGGCGGCAATGTCGTTGATTTCCTCACCGGCTGCGACGATGAGTTCGCCGTTGGTGGGATCGATGATGTCGTGGACAGACACACGGCCAAGGATGCGCTCGCCGAGCGAAGCGACAACCTCGTCGTTGTTCTTGATTTCTGTGCAGACGAGGCCACGGAGCGTACCGCAATCCTCTTCGTTGATGATGACGTCGTGGGCCACATCGACGAGACGACGGGTAAGGTAACCTGCGTCGGCAGTCTTAAGCGCGGTATCCGCAAGACCCTTACGGGCACCGTGGGTCGAGATGAAGTATTCGAGCACCGAAAGACCCTCCTTGAAGTTCGCAAGAATCGGGTTCTCGATGATCTGACCGCCTTCGGCACCACTCTTCTGAGGCTTGGCCATAAGACCACGCATACCGGAGAGCTGACGAATCTGGTCCTTAGAACCACGGGCACCGGAGTCGAGCATCATGTAGACAGGGTTGAAGCCCTGCTTGTCGGCAGAAATCTGCTTCATGAGTGTGTCGGCGAGGCGCGAGTTGACGTGTGTCCAGATGTCGATAATCTGGTTGTAACGTTCGTTGTTGGTGATGAAGCCCATCGAGTAGTTGTTGAGGACTTCCTGCACCTGCTCGTAGCCTTCCTTGACATACTGTTCCTTTTCAGCAGGAATGAGCACGTCGCCGAGGTTGAACGACAGACCACCCTTGAAGGCCATGTAGTAACCGAGGTTCTTGATGTCGTCGAGGAACTGGGCCGAACGGGGGATACCGCAGTGCTTGATAACGCGGGAGATGATAGTACGGAGCGATTTCTTCGAGAGGATTTCGTTGACGTAGCCGATCTCCTTGGGGACATATTGGTTGACGAGCACACGGCCGACGGAGGTGTTCTCGACAAGATGCTTGATGGGGTTGCCGAACTCGTCGATGTCGTCGACAACGATCGAGACGGGAGCGTGGAGAGTCACACGGCCTTCATTGTAGGCAATCTCAGCCTCTTCGGGACCGTAGAACTTCAGGCCCTCACCCTTGTCGCCCTTGCGGAGCTTGGTGATGTAGTAGAGACCGAGCACCATGTCCTGAGAGGGGACGGTGATAGGAGCGCCGTTGGCAGGGTTGAGGATGTTGTGTGAACCGAGCATGAGGAGCTGTGCTTCAAGGACAGCCTCGTTGCCAAGGGGAAGGTGGACTGCCATCTGGTCACCGTCGAAGTCGGCGTTGAATGCCGTACATGCGAGCGGGTGGAGCTGGATAGCCTTACCTTCGATCATCTTGGGCTGGAATGCCTGGATACCGAGACGGTGAAGCGTCGGGGCACGGTTGAGGAGCACGGGATGGCCCTTCATCACGTATTCAAGGATGTCCCAAACGACGGGTTCCTTGCGGTCGACAATCTTCTTGGCCGACTTCACAGTCTTCACGATACCGCGCTCGATGAGCTTGCGGATGACGAAGGGCTTGTAAAGTTCGGCAGCCATATTCTTGGGGATACCGCACTCGTGCATCTTGAGCTCGGGACCTACGACGATAACCGAACGTGCGGAGTAGTCGACACGCTTACCGAGGAGGTTCTGACGGAAACGTCCCTGCTTACCCTTGAGCGAGTCAGAGAGTGATTTGAGGGGACGGTTGGCCTCGGTCTTGACAGCCGACGACTTGCGGGAGTTGTCGAGAAGTGAATCGACAGCCTCCTGAAGCATACGCTTCTCGTTGCGGAGAATCACGTCGGGAGCCTTGATTTCGATGAGGCGCTTGAGACGGTTGTTGCGAATGATGACACGACGATAGAGGTCGTTGAGGTCGGAAGTGGCGAAACGTCCACCGTCCAGGGGCACGAGAGGACGGAGTTCGGGCGGAATGACAGGGACAGCCTGGAGAATCATCCACTCGGGACGGTTGCGCTCACGCGATGCGCGGAACGACTCCACGACCTGAAGGCGCTTGAGGGCCTCGGTCTTGCGCTGCTGCGAACCTTCCTGGTTAGCCTGGTCGCGGAGAGCGTAAGAGAGGTCGTCGAGGTTGATGTCCTTCAGAAGCTCGTAGATAGCCTCGGCACCCATCTTGGCGACAAACTTGTTGGGGTCAGTGTCGTCAAGGAGCTGGTTCTCGCGGGGAAGACGGTCGATGATGTCGAAATACTCCTCCTCGGTGAGAAGGTCGAGACGCTGAACGGGGTTCTCACCCTCGGCTGCGACACCGGGGTTGATGACAACGTAGCGCTCGTAGTAGATGACGGCATCAAGCTTCTTCGAGGGAAGACCGAGGAGGTAACCTATCTTGTTGGGAAGCGAGCGGAAGTACCAGATGTGGGCGACGGGAACGACGAGCTTGATGTGGCCCATGCGCTCACGACGCACCTTCTTCTCGGTGACTTCGACACCACAACGGTCGCAGACGATGCCTTTGTAGCGGATGCGCTTGTACTTTCCGCAGTGGCACTCGAAGTCCTTCACGGGACCGAAGATGCGCTCGCAGAAAAGGCCGTCGCGCTCAGGCTTGTAGGTGCGGTAGTTGATGGTCTCAGGCTTTAACACCTCGCCGCTTGACTTCTCCAGAATCTCCTCGGGCGAAGCGAGACCGATGGAGATTTTCGAGAAAGAGGTTTTCTGTTTATTGTCTTTTCTAAAAGCCATATTTTAGATATTCAAAGCGATATTAAGTAATTTTTCGTCCCCCGGGGAGCAATCCCCGGCGGGACAATGAGGGGAGAAATATTACTGCTCGAGGTTGATGCTCAAGCCGAGACCGCGAAGCTCGTGGAGAAGCACGTTGAGCGACTCGGGGATACCTGCGGGGGGCATGGCCTCACCCTTGACGATAGCCTCGTAGGTCTTGCTGCGGCCGGTGACGTCGTCAGACTTGACAGTGATGATTTCCTGGAGGATATGGGCGGCGCCGAATGCTTCGAGCGCCCAAACTTCCATCTCACCGAAACGCTGTCCACCGAACTGGGCTTTACCGCCGAGAGGCTGCTGGGTGATGAGTGAGTACGGACCGATCGAACGTGCGTGCATCTTGTCCTCGACCATGTGACCGAGCTTAAGCATGTAGATGACACCCACGGTCGCAGGCTGGTCGAAGCGTTCGCCTGTGCCACCGTCGTAGAGGTAGGTCTTACCGTAGCGGGGAAGACCGGCCTTGTCGGTCCACTCGTTGAGGTCTTCGAGGGTCGCACCGTCGAAAATCGGGGTTGCGAACTTCTCGCCGAGCTCACGACCGGCCCAACCGAGCACGGTCTCGAAAATCTGACCGAGGTTCATACGCGAAGGCACACCGAGCGGGTTAAGGCAGATGTCGACCGGAGTACCGTCGGCAAGGAAGGGCATGTCTTCCTGACGCACGATGCGCGAAACGATACCCTTGTTACCGTGACGACCTGCCATCTTGTCGCCCACAGAAATCTTACGCTTCTTGGCCACATAGACCTTGGCAAGCTTCATGATGCCTGAGGGAAGCTCGTCGCCGATGGAGATGTCGAATTTCTTGCGACGGAGTTCGGCGTCGATTTCCTTCGACTTGCGGAGGTAGTTGACAATGGTTGCACGAATCATATCGTTGATGCGCGCATCAGTTGTCCACTTCGAAAGGTTGATGGTATCGAAATCAATCTCACGCAGGGTGGCTGCCGAGAAGTTCGAGCCCTTGGGAATGATATCGGTTCCGAGGAAGTCCTTGACACCCTGCGAGGTCTTGCCTTCGGTGAGGGTCATGAGCTTCGAGATGAGGAGGTTCTTAAGGTCGTTGAGACGATCCTCATATTCCTCGTCGAGTTTCGGAAGTACTGCGCTGGCGCTCTTCTTGGTTTTCTTCTTCTCAGCCTTCTGGAAGAGGTGTGTGCCGATGACAACACCCTTGAGCGAGGGAGAAGCCTTGAGCGAAGCATCCTTCACGTCGCCGGCCTTGTCGCCGAAGATGGCGCGGAGGAGTTTTTCCTCAGGAGTGGGGTCGCTTTCGCCCTTAGGAGTAATCTTACCAATCATGATGTCGCCGGGGACGATGTGGGCACCCACGCGCACGATACCGCGCTCGTCGAGGTCCTTGGTAGCGTCCTCAGAGACGTTGGGGATGTCGGAAGTGAGTTCCTCCATACCGCGCTTTGTCTCGCGGACTTCGAGGGTGTACTCATCGACATGGACAGAGGTGAGGATGTCTTCGCGGACAACACGCTCGTTGAGCACGATGGCGTCCTCATAGTTGTAACCCTTCCAAGGCATGAAGGCAACCTTGAGGTTGCGGCCGAGTGCAAGCTCACCCTTTTCGGTAGAGTAACCTTCGGTGAGGATGTCGCCGCGCTTCACACGCTGACCCTTGTTGCAGATGGGGCGGAGGTCGATGGTCGTGCTCTGGTTGGTCTTGCGGAACTTGGGAAGGTGGTATTCCTTGACGCTGTCCTCGAACGATACGAATTCCTCGTCCTCGGTGCGGTCATAGCGGATGCGGATGACGCGGGCATCGACAAATTCGATGGTGCCTTCACGCTCAGCCATGATCTGGGTGCGGCTGTCGTGGATGAGCTGGCCTTCGATACCTGTGCCGACGATAGGCGACTCGCTGCGGAGCAGGGGAACCGCCTGACGCATCATGTTTGATCCCATGAGCGCACGGTTTGCGTCGTCGTGCTCGAGGAAGGGGATGAGAGATGCAGCGATTGATGCAATCTGTGTGGGCGAAACGTCCATGAGTTCGACCTGGTCGGGAGCGACGATAGGGAAGTCGGCATCCAGACGGGCCTTGACGCGGTCGTTAATGAACTTACCGTCGTCCTCCACGGGAGCGTTGCCCTGGGCGATGATCTTGCCTTCCTCGATTTCAGCGGTGAGGTAGACAACTTCATCGTTCTTGAGGTTTACGACACCATCCTTAACCTCACGGTAGGGTGTCTCGATGAAGCCGAGGTCATTAATCTTAGCATAGACGCAGAGCGAGGAGATAAGACCGATGTTCGGGCCTTCAGGAGTCTCGATAGGACAGAGACGGCCGTAGTGTGTATAGTGTACGTCGCGCACCTCAAAACCTGCGCGTTCACGCGAGAGACCGCCGGGGCCAAGGGCCGACATACGGCGCTTGTGGGTGATCTCGGCCAGAGGGTTGGTCTGGTCCATGAACTGCGAGAGGGCGTTGGTGCCGAAGAATGTGTTGATAACGCTCGAGATAGTCTTGGCGTTGATAAGGTCGATCGGGGTGAACACCTCATTGTCGCGGACGTTCATGCGCTCACGGATGGTGCGCGACATACGTGCGAGACCGACGTTGAACTGATTGTAGAGCTGCTCGCCTACAGTGCGGACACGACGGTTGCTGAGGTGGTCGATGTCGTCGACGTCGGTTTTCGAGTTGATGAG
Organism: uncultured Duncaniella sp.; assembly: GCF_910577345.1. GTDB lineage: Bacteria > Bacteroidota > Bacteroidia > Bacteroidales > Muribaculaceae > Duncaniella. Next base: position 5,750 of record NZ_CAJTMT010000046.1, on the reverse strand, counting down.
CTCGATGAGGTATTTGATGATGGCGATGATGTCCTCCTTGGTGAGAACCTTCACGTCCATCGAAGTAGTGAGGCCGAGTTTCTTGTTGATACGGTAGCGGCCCACTTCGCCGAGGTCATAGCGCTTTTCAGAGAAGAAAAGGTTGGTGATGACTTCGCGCGCGCTGGCATCATCCGGCGGCTCGGCGTTACGGAGCTGTCGGTAGATGTACTGGATAGCTTCCTTCTCGGAGTTGGAGGTATCCTTCTGGAGGGTGTTGAATATGATTGAATAGTCGGAGGTGTTGGCGTCTTCCTTGTGGAGAAGTACAGTCTGCACGCCCGAATCAAGGATTTCCTGGATATTGTCTTCTTCGAGGACGGTCTCGCGGTCGAGAATCACGTCGTTACGCTCGATCGAAACAACTTCACCGGTATCTTCGTCAACGAAGTCCTCGACCCAAGTCTTGAGCACACGGGCTGCAAGCTTGCGGCCCACGGCTTTCTTGAGATTGGTCTTGTTGACCTTGATTTCCTCGGCGAGGCCGAAGATCTCGATGATGTCCTTGTCGCTTTCGAGACCGATGGCACGGAGAAGGGTGGTTACGGGGAGTTTCTTCTTACGGTCGATGTAGGCATACATCACGTTGTTGATGTCAGTAGCAAACTCAATCCAGCTACCGCGGAAGGGAATGATACGGGCGCTGTAGAGCTTGGTGCCGTTGGCATGGGTGCTCTGACCGAAGAACACACCGGGCGAACGGTGAAGCTGCGACACGACAACGCGCTCGGCACCGTTGATGACAAAGGTACCCTTGTCAGTCATGTAGGGGATAGGGCCGAGATATACGTCCTGAATCACAGTTGCGAAATCCTCGTGATCAGGGTCGGTACAGTAAAGTTTCAGTTTTGCCTTGAGGGGCACACTGTAGGTGAGACCACGTTCGAGACACTCGTCGATAGTGTAGCGCGGCGGGTCGATGTAGTAGTCGAGGAACTCGAGGACAAAGTTGTTGCGGGTGTCAGCGATGGGGAAGTTTTCGGCAAACACTTTGAAGAGGCCCTCGTTTTTTCTTTTTTCCGGGGGTGTGTCAAGCTGAAGGAAGTCCTGGAACGACTTCAGCTGCACCTCGAGGAAATCGGGGTAAGGAAGAGGGTTTTTAACCGACGCGAAATTTACGCGGGGTTTTGCTAATGTTATGTCTGACATCTAATCTTTTGGATTAAACATTAAAAAAGAAACTCGTAAAGGAGAATTGAGTGAAGAGAGGAAACGACGCTCACAATGGGGGTGAGCGACGGCAGAGCGGCCGGTAAGGAGGCAAACGCCTCGATTAACATTATTTAACCACAAAATCATCCCATCTCTCAGGCTGTAGAAAATGATGAATTACCCAAATAGGCCTGAATGAAGGGATTATAAGTATGGAGATGGTTAAATTTTTATTTATAAATATAAATATTTATGATTTTTTATACCAACCCGTCCATTTTAACGCAAATAGGTTAAGAAACTCCCTGACGGGAGAATCTTAACCCATTGTACCTGATAAGAGGTGATATTATTTGAGCTCAACCTCAGCACCAGCTTCTTCGAGCTGCTTCTTGAGGCCTTCAGCGTCAGCCTTAGCCATGCCTTCCTTGATAACGCTGGGAGCGCCGTCAACCATTTCCTTAGCTTCCTTAAGACCGAGACCGGTGAGTTCCTTAACGAGCTTAACAACGGCGAGCTTAGAAGCGCCGGCAGCCTTGAGGACAACATCGAAAGAGGTCTTCTCTTCTTCAGCGGGAGCGCCTGCAGCGGGACCGGCAGCAACTGCAACAGCAGCAGCGGCGGGTTCGATGCCGTAAGTTTCTTTGAGGATCTGAGCAAGTTCGTTTACTTCCTTAACGGTGAGGTTAACAAGTTGTTCTGCAAAAGCATTAAGATCTGCCATGATTTTATAGTTTTATTTGTTGTTTTAAAATTTTGATGATTGGTTGGGTTTTGAGCAGAGAGGCTGTTGAGAGCGAGGCTTACGCTTCCTTCTTCGAAAGAGTTTCGAGGATGCCGTGAAGTTTGTTGCCGCCAGATGAGAGAGCGGAAATAACGTTCTTGGCAGGAGACTGGAGAAGAGCGACAACGTCTGCGATGAGTTCGTTTTTGCTCTTGATGGCCACGAGAGCGTCGAGCTGGTCTTCGCCCATGTAGATAGTCTCTTCAACGTAAGCGGCCTTGAGTCGGGGAAGAGTGGCTTCCTTGTCGGCCTTTCTGATTTCCTTGATGAGCTTTGCAGGAGCATTGCCCACGTTGGCGAGCATCAGAGAGGTAGAGCCGTGGAGGGCTCCGTAGAGTTCGGAGTAGTCACCTTCGAGCGATTCGAGTGCCTTGTGAAGAAGAGTGTTCTTCACGACCATGAGCTTGATGTCAGCCTTGTTGCAGGCGCGACGGAGGGCAGTGGTCTTTTCGGCATCGAGGCCGGCAGTTTCAGTGAGATAGAAGCAGCTATACTCCTGAAGAGTCTTAGCTATGTTCTCAATAGCAATGATTTTATCTTCCTTTTTCATTTTCTACAGTCAGCTTTAGAAGTTATTCGTCGATTGACTTGGGGTCAATCTTGATACCCGGACTCATAGTGCTCGAAAGATAAATGCTCTTGATATAGGTACCCTTTGCGGCAGCGGGCTTGAGCTTGATGAGGGTGTTGATGAACTCGCGTACGTTGGCAGCAGCGGCGGGAGCTTCGAAAGAAACCTTACCAACTGAAGAGTGTACGATACCGTTCTTGTCAACCTTGAAGTCGATTTTACCCTTCTTCACTTCCTCAACGGCCTTGGCAACGTCGTTGGTCACAGTACCGCTCTTGGGGTTCGGCATAAGGCCACGGGGACCGAGAACACGGCCGAGGGCACCGATTTTACCCATGATAGCGGGCTGGGTGATGATGACGTCAACGTCAGTCCAACCGCCTTTGATTTTTTCGATATATTCGTCCAGACCGACATAGTCTGCACCGGCAGCCTTAGCGGCAGCTTCAGCGTCAGAGTTGCAAAGCACGAGAACTCGTACCTGCTTACCGGTTCCGTGGGGAAGCGTTACGACGCCACGCACCATCTGGTTAGCCTTACGGGGGTCAACGCCAAGTCGAACATCCACGTCAAGCGAAGCGTCAAACTTGGTGAAGGTGATTTCCTTCACGAGGTTAACGGCCTCAGCAAGACTATAAACTTTCCCGGCTTCAACTTTCTCCTGGGCAATCTTTTGATTTTTCGTCAGTTTACTCATGTCAATTGAAGTTTAAATGTTTTCGGGGAATGTTCCTTTTACGGTGATACCCATGCTTCTGGCTGTACCGGCAACCATACGCATTGCCGATGCTACGGTGAAACAGTTCAAATCGGGCATTTTGTCCTCAGCAATTGCTTTAACCTGATCCCAGGTCACTTCACCGACTTTCTTACGGTTAGGCTGAGCCGAGCCGCTCTTGAGCTTGGTAGCTTCGAGGAGCTGGATTGCCACCGGAGGAGTCTTGACTACGAAGTCGAAGCTCTTGTCAGTGTAGTAAGTGATGACTACCGGAAGTACCTTACCGGCTTTGTCCTGAGTGCGGGCATTGAATTGCTTGCAAAACTCCATGATGTTGATACCCTTGGAACCAAGAGCAGGACCAACAGGAGGCGAAGGATTGGCTGCTCCGCCTTTGATTTGCAATTTGATCTGTCCAGCAATTTCTTTAGCCATGATAAATCTAAATTTTTGTTAATGATTCGGTTAAAACGATGTCCTCTGTTCTTTCACCATGATGTCTCCCCGACGCTTTCGTAACCAAGAGCCGGAGAGCCGTCATTTTATTAGGCTCGGAATCTGTGACATCTCCCGTGGTATCGTGGACAGAGCCTCGATACCGCGCGATGATTATTCACGCTCTACCTGAGAATTCTCGAGTTCAAGCGGGGTTTTACGCCCGAAGATTTTGACCATTACCTTAAGCTTCTTCTTCTCACGGTTGACCTCTTCAATGGTTCCAGAGAAACCGCTGAACGGGCCGAAAGTAACCTTTACGGTCTCTCCTACCATGTAGTCGTTTCCGTCATCGGTCGTGTCAATCATTTCATCGGCCGTGCCCATCATTCGCAGCACTTCGCTTTCACGAAGGGCCTCAGGGGCGGCGTTCTTGCCACGTCCACGAAGGAAATCGATTACATTTGTAGTGTTACGGAGTTCGTAAAGCACTTCGCCGGTGAGAATACACTCCACAAAGACATAGCCGGAGTAAAGGTTTTTCTCCTTCACCACCTTCTTGCCGTTGCGGACCGACATAACCTTTTCAGTAGGAATCAAGACCTGAAAAACGTAATTGCCGAGGCCGGTGTTGCGGATGGCTCCATCCAATACTTCTTTGACCTTAGCTTCTTTGCCTGAGATAGCGCGGAGCACATACCAGGCTTTTTTCAATTCTTCTGCCATTGATTTTCTTCTGTTCTAAAAAGATTACTGACCGAGGCTGTAAATGAAGTGCATAATGGTGTTGACCACCTGATCCATCACGAAGACAATCGCTGCAATAATGATGGAAGCTATCAGCACGATGACCGCGCTCTTGACCAGTTGGGTCCTTGTAGGCCAAGTAGTCTTATACCGAAGTTCGGTATAAGACTCCTCGATATCTGTAAGTAGTTTAAGTTTACTCATTTGTCGTGTTTTTTGGCACGGGACGAGAGGCTCGAACTCCCGACACCCGGTTTTGGAGACCGGTGCTCTACCAACTGAGCTAGTCCCGTAGGTAGAAAAACCGACCCTCATCCTTTCGGACTTATCACCCTCCGGAAACGAGGGCCGGTTTTGGTTTTATTCAGAGGCTTGCATCAGCAAGCTCATGAATGGCTTTTGAGCAATACCGCAAGGGTATTATTCGAGGATTTCGGTAATCTGACCAGAACCTACTGTGCGGCCACCTTCACGGATAGCGAAGCGGAGACCTGCGTCGCAAGCAACCGGGTTGATGAGCTCAACGTTGATCTCAACGTGGTCACCGGGCATTACCATTTCTACACCTTCGGGAAGAGTGATCTCACCGGTTACGTCAAGTGTACGGATGTAGAACTGGGGACGGTAGTGGTTGTGGAACGGAGTGTGACGGCCACCTTCCTCTTTCTTGAGGATATAGACAGAAGCTTTGAACTTGCTGTGGGGCTTAACAACACCGGGGTGGCAGATAACCATACCACGCTTGATATCTTTCTTGTCGATACCGCGGAGAAGAAGACCTACGTTGTCACCGGCTTCGCCCTGATCAAGGAGCTTGCGGAACATTTCCACACCTGTAACAACAGACTTCATATCTGCGCCGAGACCCATGATCTGAACTTCGTCGCCAACCTTTACGATACCAGTCTCGATACGACCGGTAGCAACTGTACCACGACCGGTGATTGAGAACACGTCTTCAACAGGCATAAGGAAGGGCTTGTCGATGTCGCGGGGAGGCAGGGGAATCCAGTTGTCAACAGCTTCCATGAGCTCCATAACCTTCTCTTCCCACTGGGGTTCACCGTTGAGGGCGCCAAGGGCAGAGCCACGGATGATAGGAGTTTCGTCGCCGTCATATTCGTAAGTCGAAAGAAGGTCGCGCATTTCCATTTCAACGAGGTCGAACATTTCTTCGTCGTCTACCATGTCGCACTTGTTGAGGAACACAACGAGACGGGGAACGTTCACCTGACGAGCGAGAAGGATGTGCTCGCGAGTCTGGGGCATAGGACCGTCAGTTGCGGCAACCACGATGATAGCAC
>NZ_CAJTMT010000045.1 GCF_910577345.1 uncultured Duncaniella sp. | reverse complement strand
GTTTGTTATTTTTATTTAAGCTGGTGATGGAATCATCATTTGGACTTCGCAGCTTACAATTTGCCATCCGGCAAAGTGATGGCAAAACACTTTTGCCTGTTTTTGTTCTTTTGTATCTCTTTTCATCATATATAAACCGGAGTTTCGGATTGTTCTGTTTAATCACAAAGAGCCATAAAAGACAGAAAGCATTCCACTATCGGTGGAATGCTTTCTGTCTTTTTTATTTACGTTTGCCATCCTGTGGCTGAGATTCAGCCGGGGAGGAGCAGACGATTTTGAGGATGGATTAACCGTACTGGATTGTTCCGTCTTCGTTGCGATACTGGTCGAAACTCTTCTCGTACTGGTCCATGGCGCGAAGGCTCATACCCATGCTTGAGAAGCCGCCATCGTGGAAAAGGTTCTGCATGGTCACCTTGCGGGTGAGGTCGCTGAACATCACGATGCAATAGTCGGCACATTCGTCGGCAGTAGCATTGCCGAGGGGCGACATGCGGTTTGCGAAGTCCATGAGTGATGACATTCCCTTTACGCCGCTGCCGGCAGTGGTCTGTGTGGGTGACTGAGAGATGGTGTTGATGCGCACCTGCTTCTCGCGGCCATAGATGTAGCCGAAGCTGCGGGCGATTGATTCGAGGAGCGCTTTGGCATCGGCCATGTCATTGTAGCCGAACATTGTGCGCTGGGCTGCGATGTAGCTGAGAGCGACGATGCTGCCGTGGTCAGCGATTGCGTCGAGTTTCTTGGCAGCCTGAATCATCTTGTGGAACGAGATGGCTGAGATGTCAAGGGTCTTGTTGAGCAGATCGTAGTCAATATCGTCATAGAGGCGTTTCTTGCGCACGTTGGGCGACATTCCGATTGAGTGGAGCACGAAATCGATCTTGCCTCCGAGAATTTCCATTGATTTTTCGAAGACCATTTCGAGGTCGTCGACATTGGTTGCGTCGGCGGGGATGACCTCAGCACCGAGCTTTTCGCCAAGCTTGCTGACATCGCCCATACGGACTGCAACGGGAGTGTTTGACAGAGTGATTGTCGCGCCTTCCTCTACGGCTTTCTCAGCCACTTTCCAGGCGATACTCATGTCATTGAGCGCGCCGAAGATGATGCCGCGCTTTCCTTTCAAAAGATTATATGCCATGTTATAGGTATTATTGTTTCTCGGGTGCAAAGATACGGAGATTTTGCATGAAAATAGGTAAAAACGGCAGATTTTGCCATCTTTTTGTTGGATTATCGGTCATAGTGGCTTAATTTTGTACTGTTTTAAACCCATTTATTCATCGACCATGCCCGTCATACATATAGATTCGCTCGACCATTCCGGCGTGAAGCCCTACAGGGCGCTGACCGAAGCACAACTGCGCAACCGACTTGAACCCGAAAAGGGAATTTTCATTGCCGAAAGTCCAAAAGTGATACGCGTGGCCATCGCAGCCGGATATGAACCGATCTCACTTCTCTGTGAGGAGCGGCATATCACAGGTGATGCCGCTGATATAATAGCCGCATATCCCGACATGCCTGTCTACACTGCAAGCCGTCCGGTCCTCGCGTCGCTGACGGGCTATACCCTCACCCGAGGGGTACTCGCGGCAATGCACCGGAAGCCATTTCAACCATTGGAGGAATTGCTCAGAGATGCCGGAAGAGTGGTTGTGATAGACAGCGTGGTCGACACTACAAATATAGGCGCCATTTTCCGGTCGGCAGCCGCCTTGGGGATAGATGCCGTCGTGCTCACCCGCTCATCATGCGATCCGCTCAACCGACGTGCAGTGAGGGTATCGATGGGTACGATATTCCAAGTTCCGTGGGGTTGGCTCGACGGGGAGGTGAATACCCTTAAGGAATATGGATTCAAGACCGTGGCAATGGCACTGACCGACAAGTCTGTCCCTCTTGACGACCCGAGGCTGAAAGCTGAGCCACGCCTCGCCATTGTCATGGGAACGGAAGGTGACGGTCTCGCCTCAAAAACCATCGAGGAGGCCGACTATACGGTGCGCATCCCGATGGCTCATGGCGTCGACTCGCTCAATGTCGCAGCAGCAGCGGCTGTGGCCTGCTGGGAGCTGAGAAGCAGATAATCTTTATGTTTGTAATATCGTCATCGATAAATTGTAGAAATAAAACGACCACCGCCATCCAGACTTTAAAGTCTGGACGGCGGTGGTCGTTTTAGAGCCGCGAGCGGGGCTCGAACCCGCGACCTTTTCGTTACGAATGAAATGCTCTACCAACTGAGCTATTGCGGCTTGGTTTTGAAATAATCAACCACCCGAATGTCGGGGAATTGGATTTAATCTTTAACGGGTGCAAAGTTAATGATTTTTTCCGATTTGGATGGCTATAAGCTTAAAAAATCATCCACCAAAGTGAAGTTTCCACACATCATGTTGAAAATCATACGTTGAAAACCTAACCATGCATTATTGTCAATAAACAAACTGTATGGAGGCCACACTCTGATTGTCAGGCCTCCATACAATCCGTCATATCAATTGCCGAGTGTCTGCTTGGTGAAGGTGAAGTTGATTTTAGCATTAGCAAAATCAAGTTTACCCATGACAGGCTCTGTGACGTAAGGCGTGATTGAACTTACTGTGGTCGAAGTCGTGGTTCCGTAATAATAACTGTAATAGTTATTGGAGGAGTTCACGAAGAACGACACAAGTGCTGGACAGATGACAAACTCTTCATCCTCGACTGTCACCTCATCGCGCGACATCACATCCATGATATAGTCACGCATGGCCGAGAAAGTATAACTCTTGGATGTGGAATTATAGGCTGCGTAGAACGATGAAATGTCATCATTAATCTGTGTGCCGGAGAAGAATTTCTCTTTATCTTTCTTCTTGACCAGAAGAACGTAGGGCGGAGGCATCAGACCATAATCATTTTCAATCTCCTCGACAGGGATGGTCAGCGAAAGAGTGTTGATGACCGAAAGCGGATTGCTCTGAGCTTTGTAGCGCGCGATGATTTCGCGTGCGGGGAAAGTGAATTCCACGTCATAGCCTGTCGGTCCGACGAGAATGGCCTCGCCTGCGGATGCGCGCTGCTTGAGGCGCTCCGACATCTTGTAAGCAATATTGTTGTTGGTGATAATTTCCGGAGTGACAGCAAGATATGTACCAGTGCCGTAGAGGACGGTGTCGCGCTGAGGATCTGTGTCGGGAATCGGCTGCACCGAGCGGAAATAGACATTAATCATATTGCTCACGATTCGGGTGACACGACCTGAACCGAACGAGTTTGTAATGTAGAGACCCGGGAACCACTTGGCAAATGCCTGCGGAGTAGAAAATGTCGACTCGTTGGTCTTGAATTCATTGTATAGATCGACACCAATCTGACGGGGGAGCATGATGGCAATGTCCTTGTAGATATTGCCGGAATTATCAGCACCGACACCGTCAGCACCGTCAATCAGTCCGGAATATGTGGCTGAGCCAAGAAGTTTGGATGAATCGTAGTAGCCCGAAGGGTTGAAATTGCTGTAGATAGGCGATGTCAACTGGCGTGTGAGCGGATAGACCGACACACCCATCGGCACGATCGAGTCGCCGGCGAAACCGTCCTTGAACATAGTGAGGATAAGCTTCACCGAGTCGATATAATCAGGCTTAATGCCGACCGTATCGACGTAGGCCGACGGCATATACTGGCAGACAATGTCGCTTGAAAGCGAACCGTAGCCCTCGGCATCGATGCGTCCGAGAAGCTGGAGCACCGTACGGGACTGCACGAGATCGTTGTCCACAGCACGGCCGGAGACCGTGAAAGTGGAGTCGATCACGATTTCCACCTCATCCTGGACCAGACTTCCTCCGGCTGTGGATGTGGTCTCATCGCATGAAGCGACAGCCATTGCCGCTACAAGTCCGGCTGAAAGCAGGAATAATTTTTTCATTTAATCCTATATATGTTTTTATGAAACGGATTCAATCTTCTTCCTCACCGAGAAGTGTGCGGTAGAATTCAGTGTATGCCTCGACACGGCCATCCTCATCCTCGAAGGGAAGGAAGGGCTTGCCGGAATTGCGGGCGTATTCGATGAGAGCGGGGTCAACATCGTCAGTCACCTGGATGACAGCATCGGCATAGTCAATAGCCAGACGGTTGAGAGTGGCGAAATCGACAGGCTCCTTGCCGAGTGTGGCAATATCCTCCTCGGTGAAATCATTCATCAGGAGCTTCTCGGCGAAACGCGGGTCAAGTGTGCCGTCAAACTTCTCAGGCTGAAGGGCATAGACAATCTTTGAATCCCGGAAGGTCGGGTCGTCGCCATACTTTTTGCGCAGATAGAGGGGCGCGAGGGCTGAAACCCAGCCGCTGCAGTGAATCACTGCAGGCTGCCAGCGGAGCTTCTTGACGGTCTCGGCGACGCCCATAGTGAAGAACATGATGCGCTCGTCGTTGTCGGCGGCGAGAATGTCGGTCTCCAGACCCTTTTCAGGCAGGGGCTGGAAATAGTCATCATTGTCGATGAAGTAAACCTGCATCCTTGAAGGCAAAAGCGTGGCCACCTTAATGATAAGCGGATGGTCGGTGTCGTCGATGATGAGATTCATGCCGGAAAGACGTATCACTTCGTGAAGCTGGTTGCGACGCTCGTTGATACATCCGTATTTCGGGGTGAATGTCCTCACCTCAAATTCCTTGCCGTGAATCCCCTGTGGGATGTCGCGGCCGAGCACCGACATTGGGGTGTCAGGGAGATAAGGTGATACTTCCTGAGAGATGAAAAGTACTTTTTTTGACTCCATGCAGGGTTAGATAGTCGTTGTTTTAATTGAACCGGTGAAATGAAAGCCTGTAATCGTGATACGGTTGACTTCGAACTCTATGCGCCGATTCTTTGTTATGTGATTTGGATTGCAAAGTTACGAATAAATTTTCATTTTTCCCACCCCAAGCGCAGTTTAGGAGCAACTTTTTCGACCAAAGCCACAATCAAGAGCACAGGCCAGCGGGCATTTAGCGTTTTTTAATTTTGACATCAGCCGAAAAATTACTACCTTTGCACGAATTATCTGCTATAAGTAGAACATGAGACAATTAAAAATCACTAAATCAATCACCAACCGTGAAAGCGCCTCGCTCGACAAGTTCCTTCAGGAGATCGGTCGAGAAGAACTCATCTCCGTCGAGGAGGAGGTGGAGCTCGCCCAGCGCATTCACCAGGGAGATCAAAGAGCTCTCGACAAGCTCGTCCGTGCCAACCTCCGCTTCGTTGTATCGGTTGCAAAGCAGTATCAGAACCAGGGACTCAGCCTCCCCGACCTCATCAACGAAGGCAATCTCGGCTTGATTAAAGCGGCACAGAAGTTTGACGAGACCCGTGGTTTCAAGTTTATCTCCTACGCCGTATGGTGGATTCGCCAGTCAATCCTCCAGGCACTCGCCGAGCAGAGCCGAATCGTGCGTCTTCCGCTCAACCAGGTCGGTTCGCTCAACAAAATCAGCAAGGCCCTCTCGAAGTTCGAGCAGGAAAACGAACGCCGTCCCTCGCCCGAGGAACTTGCCGAAAAGCTCGATGTCCCCGTCGACAAAATCGCCGATACGCTTAAAGTATCGGGCCGCCACATCTCGGTGGATGCACCGTTTGTGGAAGGTGAAGACAACAGCCTCCTCGATGTCCTCACCAACGATGACTCCCCAATGGCCGATGCCACTCTCACCCAGGAATCCCTCTCGAAAGAGGTCGAGCGCGCCCTCAAGCAGCTCCACGACCGCGAACGTGAAATCCTGAAGATGTTCTTCGGAATCGGATGTCAGGAAATGACCCTTGAAGAAATCGGAGCAAAGTTCGACCTCACGCGCGAACGTGTCCGTCAGATCAAGGAAAAAGCCATCCGCAGGCTCAAAGGCCAGAAGAGCCATCTGCTGAAAGCTTATCTCGGACAGTAAAATCCGCCTGCGGCCTCAACTCCGCTCATCGGATTTGTCGGAACAGACAAAACTATCCGTCCAAACTCACACAAGGCCGCGGGAATCAAAAATCTCGCGGCCTTAAACTTTATCAAAAAACATTCATCACACATCCTTAAATCATTATGCTTGCTCTTTCATTATTGCTTTCGCTCACTGTCACGGTCAGCAACCCCATCGATCAGCCCAGAGAGGCAGTACCTGTAACAGTCCCCGTCGGACAAAAAGGCAAAGAAGTCCGCTCAGTCACCATCCAAGGCCATCCCGAAATCGCATGGCAGCTCGACGACCTCAACGACGACGGCCTTGCCGATGAACTCGTGTTTCTCGTAGACCTTAAGCCCAACGCTACCGAAACCTACAAAATCGACCTCTCACCGGATGCTGTCTCAACCTCGTTCACTCCCGGGTCTTACGCCTACATCCGCCTCAACGACAAGAATAAGAAATATCCCAAAATCCAGGCAATAGCCTTCCCCGGGGATGCCGACAACCGCGAGATGTATAGCAGCATCTACGGCCACGGCGCCGTCCTCGAAGGTCTCTACAACGCCATCCGCGTCTATATGGATAACCGTCAGAGCGTCGATCTCTACGCCAAGAACACTCCGCGCCTCGAACTCGCCGAAACAGGGTTCTACACCACCCGCAAGCAGCTTGAAGATGGCTATGGCCGCGACGTGCTCTGGGCAGGAACCTCCGTCGCACTCGGATCATTCCGAGGCTATCAGAACGGCAGCCCGGTGACAATCGACACTGTGACCACCCGCTCGCAAAGAGTCGTGACAACCGGCCCCGTGCGTTCAATCATCGAAGTGTCGGACCGCGGATGGGTGTATAACGGACAGCCTGTCGATATGTGCCAGCGCTACACCGTCTATGACCGTCACCGCGACTATGACGTAGAGATAAAGTTCCACGGCCTCCCCGCCAACTCCACATTCTGCACCGGTGTCCAGAAACTCGCCATTGACAACGAGGGATTCCTGACAGAAAACGGCCTTGCCGGAAGCTGGGGGTCAAACGTGCCCGACAAGGGTATGGCTGACATAACCGACACTGTAGGTCTCGGCATCTGGGTTCCCGCCGCCAACCTGAAATCGGTCAAGGAGGACGATGTCAACTATCTCACCATCCTCCGCCCCGACAAGAACGGCGAAATCCGCTATAGCTTCACCTCCGGTGCCCTTCGCGACTCAGCCTCACCCCACTCCGCCGCCGACTGGTTCAAGCACCTCCGCGAATGGGAAGTCCTGAAAAAGAATCCTGTCAAGGTTAAGGTTAAGTAAAAAATATTCGGAACTGCATCACAATGAACTGCACCCCAAAAGTTAGACAAAAAACTTTTGGGGTGCAGTTCATTGTGATGCAGTTTCTTTATTTATCCATGTTTGAAGATTCCTTTGGCGGCCGGTTTACTTCTCTCCACCGAAGCGGTAGGCCGGGACGTGCATGTAGTAGACATTTTCGCCCCACTCGTCATACTCGGTGTTGTGACCGACAACACGGATTTCGTATGGACGTCCTTGATGGTCGGCAATATCTTTGGGGAGTTCGGTCTGAAGCAAGTAGCAGTCATCATTGAGAGCGTTTCCGTTGGCGTTGGGGAATGAAAGATGCTGAACCGACATGAGTTTCAGTGGAGTACCATCAGCGTAAACTTCAAACTGCATGTATTGCGGATCGACTGTGACTTTCCACTCTTTTTCTGCCGCGCTCTTGTCGAGGTAGTTGCTGAAGGCAAGCACCTTTGTGACGCTCATCGGACGTGTGTATATGAGTAGCTCCGGTCGTCCGCCATATTCCATGAAAGCGGTCGTGCCGTAAAGTTCGAGTTTGTCATAACGGATGTCGAGGGTCAGATCGCGGTGAGCCGGAACATTCCATGCCCAGAATTCGAGTTTCATGTCTTCCGGCGCCACCTGATTCATGCGTGGGTATTCTTTTATGCGCATGGCAAAAATACCGGCATAGTCACCTTCGGCAACATTCTCAATCGCATAGCTGCCGTCGGGTCCTGAGAGGGTTTCATAGGCAGTGGTGAAGTTCGGATTGTAGAGGCAGATGGTGCATGAGTCCACCGGATTTCCATTATAGTCGGTGACACGTCCTGAAATGGTGACAGTATCGGTGGCATGAGACACAAAAGTCAAAAATGCTAAGGTCAAGGATAAGATTGTACGCATGATGATTGTTTTTGTCGCAAAGATAAGGACATTTCAACTAATTTAAAGTAATTTTCACGACAAACTTTAGCTCTGATGTGGATGTTATAATTCAAACGTTTCACATCAATTTACGGACGTTTCACATCAATTTACGGACCAACATAAAAACACAGCACTCCATGAGCCAAAAGACAGTTAATCCGTCGCCTGCCGAAGTCACGCCGTCGGGCAGGACGAAAATGAAATCCACAGCCAAGGGTACGATTACCATGATGGCTATGGCAATCCTGATAGTCACCTCCATTCTCAGCCTGCGCGGACTGCCATCGGAAGCGAAATTCGGCGTACAGTCAATTTTCTACTATATCTTTGCAGCCGTAGTCTTCCTTCTCCCCTTCTCGCTGGTCTGTGCCGAACTGGCCTCGACCTATACCAAAGCGGGAGGTCTCTACCGCTGGGTGTCGGAAGCATTCGGACCGCGATGGGGCTGGACCGCAATGTTTCTCGAATGGATGACAATTATAATATGGTTCCCGACAGTGCTGATGTTCGGTGCCGTATCCCTTGCCTATATTTTCTGGCCGGAAAGTTTTGACCAGCAACTCGCATCCAACAAAATTTACACTCTCGTCATCGCCTTCCTGCTCTATTGGGGCGCAACGTTCAATGCCTTCCGTGGAACAAAATCGGCCAACAAGCTGAGTACCTACGGCGGATTGTTCGGCACCATCATCCCGGTCATCATCCTCGTCATCTTAGGCATCGTCTATGTCTGCCTTGGCAAAACCATCAGCCTCGACCACAAACCGTTTTTCCCTGATTTCAGCCACCTCAACACCATCGTCCTCGCCGCTTCAATCTTCCTCTTCTACGGAGGCATGGAGATGCAGGCTGTGCATATCAACGACATGAAGAATCCTGCCCGTGACTATCCGCGCGCAGTATTCCTCGCAATCCTCGTGATTGTCGCAGCCTATTCAATCGGTACACTCGTCATCGGCGAGGTAATCCCGTCGGACAATATCGACATCCTTCAGTCGCTCCTCGTTGCCTACGATGACCTCTGGGCAAGCATGGGTCTCGGTTGGCTCGGTAATGTGATGGCAGTGTTCATCATGTTCGGTGTGCTTGGTCAGGTCAGTGCGCTCGTCAACGGCCCGTCAGTCGGTGTCATGGCGGTTGCCCAGTCAGGCTACCTCCCCCGCGGTCTCCAGACGGTCAATAAAAACGGTGTCAACAAGAACATTCTCTACATCGCCGGAGCCGTCGTCTCGCTCCTCAGCCTCGTCATCATCGTGCTTCCGACTGTTGAATCCGCCTATCAAATCATGTCGCAGCTTGCAACCATCATATATCTTATAATGGTATTGATGATTTACGGAGCCTTCATCCGCCTGCGTCGTACGGAGCCTAACAAGAAACGTGGATTCGTCGTCCCCGGAGGAAAACTCGGAGAGATTATCGTCTGTGCAATCGGTATCCTCGGCGCTCTTGCAGCTCTCTTGCTCAGTTTCATCCCGCCGTCGCAGATTGCAACCGGAAGCCCCGCGGTCTATATCGGAATACTTCTCGTCGGTACTGCTATTTTCGTCGGTCTGCCACTGCTCGTCTATGCTTGCCGAAAACCATCGTGGCGCAACCCGAATGCCCATTTCGACCCGTTTGACTGGCAGATTGAAGGCCGTGAGCCTTGGCAGGTATCGAAATGGCCTGCCGGACACGAACCTGCTGACGACGATGTCGAAGCCGCCCAAGCCAAAGCCATCGCAAGCCACGGACAGGGAAAGCGATAAAGCCGATTATAACATACTATTTTCTATAAAACCAATGTTTGGCCGCATTACCCGATTGAGAGTGATGCGGCCAAACATTGCAACGTCACCTTTTATTAATTGAAATGCCCGAAATATCCTTTTGCAAGACATCTCTGACCCACATTTGACATTTACGCATGATGGTTTGAAGATTTTCACTTGTAAAAATCAATTATAATGATTAACTTTGCACCGCAGAAACCGAAGTTCGGTCACAATCGCCGGAAATTCAGGCTGTAGCCCGACGTTTCCGATTGACAAAGCCACTTAAAACCTCTGTTTCTCAACATAAGGTCGGTCCGGTAGCTCAGCTGGATAGAGCATCTGCCTTCTAAGCAGACGGTCATGCGTTCGAGTCGCATCCGGATCACTGACATTCCGATCCATTAGCTCAGTTGGTTTAGAGCGCCTCCTTGACAGGGAGGAGGTCACTGGTTCGAATCCAGTATGGATCACAACCTGAGAAGGCGAGAAAATCTTTTTCTCGCCTTATTTTTTATATTAAAATCTCTCTAATATGACACAGATATCCAAAACCGAAAGCAAACGTAAGACCGGCCTTGATGAAGCTCTCGAAGATGTTGCTGCCGGACGAGTAACGACATATAATTCCGTGGACGAAATGTTTGAAAAACTTGGTATTGAATTATGAAATACATAATCCGAAATACCAAAAGATTTGACAAAGACCTTAAGCGATGTGCTAAAAGAGGGACACTAAACTTATTCTACTGATGCTCCGTACCGGTTCGCATTCTGATTTATTTTAGAGGCTCCTATTTTTGTGCTAAGCTTTGTTAACTAACTCATTTATTTTAAACAACTTAAATTGATTTTAACGAAGTATTGAAGAATGACACCTATCAATATCCTCGACATCAAGAACCGGCAGCAATTCCGGCAGTGGCTGATTGAGAATCATGCCACAGAGCGGGAATGTTGGGTGGTGGCTAAGCGTGGAAAGACTGCGCCTGACGATGCCCTCTGGTATCTCGATGCGGTCGAGGAGGCTCTGTGTTTCGGTTGGATTGACTCCACGCTGAAAAGCGTCAACGGCGAACCGTTGCAGCGGTTCGGCCCGAGAACCAAATCCGGCAAATGGACTGAACTCAACAAGGAGCGGTGCAGAAGATTGGAGAAATTAGGACTGATGACCGAAAGCGGGCGCAAGGCTTGCCCTGACCTTTCAGTTGAATTTGAAATCATGCCGGAGATAGTCAAGGCTTTCAGACAAACACCCTCGGCATGGGAGAATTTTCAAACCACGCCCCCACTCTATCAGCGCGTGAGGATAGACAACATCCACAGGGTAAAATCAAAACCTGAGCTATTCAACAGCCGTCTTTCCAAACTGATTGAGGCAAGCGCCAAGGGCGAAATGATCGGCGACTGGCACGACTGTGGCCGTCTGCTCAACTATTGAGAGAGAATCACCGTTCTTCATATCATATACTCTATAAAAAAATGCCCCGACTTGCCATCCGCCTGAAGAATATGCTGTCAAACCTACCTCTGATGAAGTGACAATCCCGGAACGAATGACACGTCCCGACTATGTTTTGATATAATCAAATGGGCAAAAATCTGAATGAAATGACATTGGAAGAATTATGGGAACTATTTCCTATAGTTCTCGTCGGGCATAATCCATCTTGGAAAGAATGGGCCGACTCTGAAACCGCATCTCTTTCCGTATTGCTTGCCCGTTTCTCACCGACATGCAGCCATATCGGAAGCACGGCAATTCCTGCCATAAAAGCCAAGCCAATCATTGACATTCTCGTTGAAGTCCCGACCACTGTCAATTGGGATAATATCCGGACCACGCTTGAAAACAATGGCTACATCTGCATGTCGGCAGGGGAGCGAAAAATGAGTTTCAACAAAGGCTACACTCCGGCTGGCTATGCTGAAAAGGTATTTCATATCCATATCCGAAATACCGGTGACAATGACGAGGTATATTTCAGGGACTACCTCAACTCGCATCCCGATACTGCAAAAGAATATGAAAATTTGAAATTGAGCCTGCTGCCCGCCTACACCCACAACCGTGATGGATATACTGAAGCAAAAACAGAATTTGTAAAGAAAATCACCGAGAAAGCCAGGGGAAATCAATCAATACTTGGTCTGAAACCAGACATTGAGCCCATCTCCTAAGTTCTTAGTTTTCACAAGAAAAAAGGTATAATAATCATCCTGCATCATAACGACCACCTTTCGCTCAACCACTGATTGACAAATTTTTTTTAATCGTTTTCAAATTCTGCTCTCCCCATTCCGATAGTTGATTTAGTATTGGAGTCAGGGATTTACCTAATTCAGTCAATTTATATTCAGTGCGAGGAGGTACTTCCGCATAAAGTATGCGTTTGACAAGTCCGACGGATTCAAGCGTCTTCAAATGACCGGAAAGGACTTTTGGAGATATATCCGGGATTGCACGAGACAATTCATTAAACCGCATGACCCCGAACTCGTCAAGAATGACGAGAAGAAGCATTGACCACTTGTTGGCGAAGTGAGCTATCACGTTGCGCATGGGGCAAGTTGTCACACATGAATATTTTTCTGAAAATTTTTCTGTCTCCATCTGATTGATACTGACTAAAAGTGAGTTTGAAGTAAGTGGCTACCTTCAAAGTAACCTCTTGCGAAGCAATGCTTTAATTCATAATTTTGTTTTGTCTTAAAGGTAGCAGCTATCCTTTGCAAAATTAACAAAAACATAATGAATCCTAAAATCATGAATAAAATAAGCATTAAGATTCCGGCATCGGCTAAGCCTGAAGGAATGGCTACATTCGTTATTCTCGGAACCGGCTTTGACGAGATTGAAGCTATCGCACCTATCGATGTGATGCGTCGTGCAGGTATGGAAGTTTACACCGTATCAATGACTGACAACCGCCTTGTAAAAGGCGCAACCGGTAATAATATCATTACCGACATGACGGTTTCCGAACTTAATCCTTCACACATTGACTGGCTCGTATTTCCGGGAGCAGACAAAAGTGAAGCTGCCGTAAATCTCAACAGTGAACTCCGGAATATAGTAAAGAAACATTGGGAGGATGGTGGCAAAATTGCGGCTATCTGTGCAGCTCCAGCTCTTGTCCTTGGCCCACTCGGAATTCTCTCCGGAATTCCAGCTACCGGTTATCCTTTCCTGAAAGATGAATTTCAAAATAATGGAGGCGTATATTCCGAAGATGATGTAGTGGTGACAGACCGGTTGATAACATCCAAAGGCCCCGGTACAACTCTCGAATTTGCTCTTGCCATTGTCAGAAAAGTAAAAGGCGAAGAAATAGAAAAAGCACTACGAAGCGGTATGGTAATAGGCTCATAGAAACGACAACGGTTTCAACCTTCATCTAAAAAATAATAGGCTGACAGAACATTCATGATTGAACTATCAGCCTATTCTAACATTTTATACAACTTTTATTCAAAAAAATATCCTCTATTCCATATAACTGTCAGAATTTATGGCATATATCGTATCTGCTATTTCTAACAGCGATTTCCACACATCTCCGTGAGTGAACTAACCTATGCTCATTTGAAAATCGTGCGGAGGGTTTCAATAGTGATGGGGACTTCGATGGTTGAACCGGAGGGTACGCCCGTGTAGTGATAGACAAGGCCACGGCCTGTGGCGATGACGGCTTCCATCTCCGTCTTCATTGTCGGATCATTGGCACTAAGCCGGAGACCATCGACGAGACTGTTGTAGAGAGCTTCCTTGGAAACGGCGGGGTCATTTATCGGCAAACCGAGACCTTTCTCATCAATCGAGAACTGATGAATCATATTGTCGGGCTGCAGTTCCACACCAATTTGAGTAGTATAATCATCAATTTGCGTGGGGAAAATCAGTTTTGAAATCTCACAGCGGGTCTCAAGCACGGCATTGGCACGCTCAACGGGGCTGAGTTTTTCAACCGAACCGTTGAGAATATCATCTGGAGTGAGCAGCAGCGTGTGTTGCTTGCCGGAAGGAAACGAATAGACGTAAGCCACGTTCAACCCGGCTTCGGCAAGCTGTGTCAGTCCCGATTTCTCCGATTCAAGGGGAGAAATATTGAGCAGCAACGATTTCCGCATCAGATCCTTGTGGTCGATGAAGACGTTTTCGTTCAGAAACAGCTCATTGGGTTGCAGCGTGTAGCGGACTGTCCCGGATGTCTCGTCAATATCCACATCCGTCACCGTTCCGGCGATTCCCATGTCGATGGGGCATTGAGTTTTCACGGCAGCAACCTCCTCACGGATCTGCTGAAGATTCTGCTTCTTTGAACTGTTGCCACAGGAGCTCACAAGCGTCTGCATCGCCATGAGTGTGACAAACATAAACACGAGACGTAACGATTTGGTAGAAATTTTCATTGCTGTCAGATTATTTTAAGTTTTACCACCGGCCTCAATCGAAATGTATATACAACACCTATTATATACACCATTATTACACCATGAGCCGGAGCGATTCAAAAGTACATAAAAAACATGGGCCACACAAGAGCCTGAGAGCACGATTTTTACAAAATTTGAAAATTTTTGGCTAAAAAATTTGGCAGATTCTCAAAAGGTCCATACCTTTGTGGTGTGTTAGTTATGTACAACACCTCAACACATCGAATAAAATTCATCATTATAAACCGCAAACTCACCTTGGAAGCAATGAAAAAGATTCTCCTTTCAATCATCGTCAGTGCAGTCAGCACCCTCGCTTGCAACGCCCAGCTCCTCTGGGAAATCTCAGGCAACGGTCTGGACAAACCCTCCTACCTCTTCGGCACACACCACATTGCACCCATCTCTGTGCTCGACAGCGTCCCCGACTTCAACAAGGCGCTTGCTTCGGCCGACAAAGTCTATGGTGAGATGGTGATGAGCACCGCCCAGTCGCCCCAGTCACAGCAAGTGATGCTCAGCTATGCAGCCGCTCCTCAGGACAGCACACTGACCACCGTCCTCTCATCCGCGCAGATCGACTCGCTCGACAAGGTGTTGAAAAAATATATGGGCCCGATGGCATCAGCCGCGCAATTCGCGCCGCTGAAACCCGCGATGGTCAACACCGTCCTCGCACTCGTCCAGAGCCAGGCTGCCTTCCCCAACTTCAACCCGGCGCAGCAGCTCGACGGTGAAATCCAGAAACGCGGAGCCGAGGCAGGAAAGGAAATCGGCGGTTTCGAGACCATCGAGGACCAGTGTAAGGCCATGTTCGGCACATCTATCATGACCCAGGCCAACGAACTGATGGAAATGGTGAGAAACGACGACAAAGCTTCCGGAACCGCCATCCGTCTTGCCAAAGCCTATCTCTCGGGCGACCTCAACTCGATGCTCGCCATCATGGAGGATCCCGAACTCGGAGGCGACGAAGAGTGGAGCGACCGTATGCTCAACAAACGCAATGCCAACTGGGTCCGCATAATGGCCGGACTTCTCCCGACAGCCTCTGTGCTCATCGCAGTCGGTGCCGGACACCTTCCCGGCGACAAGGGCCTTATCAGTCTTCTCCGAAAGGGAGGCTACACTGTAAAACCGGTTGAATAATCTCTGAACATGATTGAACTCAATAACCTCACATACGCCTATCGCCGTGGCTTCGTCGCAATTGACGATGTCACGGCATCGGTGTCACCGGGCATACACCTCCTGCTCGGTGAAAACGGTGCAGGAAAGACCACGCTTCTGCGTCTGATGGCCGGACTCCTCTTTCCCTCGTCGGGTGAATGTCTGATTGACGGCTCTCCGGTCTCCTCACGCGAACCGTCGGTCATGAAAACGGTGTTCATGCTTCCCGACACCACTGAGCTTCCGACAAAGACAATACGCGGGTTTGCAGAAATCCACAGCCGCTTCTACCCCACCTTCTCACAGGAAAATTTCGAAGAAAACCTGCGCGAATTCAATCTCGACGGCAACGAGAACTACAATCAGCTCTCGCTCGGACTGCGCCACAAGACCCTGCTTGCCTACGTCGTCGCCCTCGGCGTAGACCTCCTGCTCCTCGACGAACCGGCCAACGGTCTCGACATCACTTCGAAAAAGGCGCTGCGCCACATCCTCGCCCGCTGCACCGGCCCCGAACAGACGGTCATAATCTCGACCCACACTGTTTCAGACCTGCGCGAACTCTACGACGGTGTGCTCGTGCTTTCCAAAGGCAAACTCCTCCTTGCTCGCCCGACATGGGAGATTTCCGAAAGAATCTCATGTGTGGCAAGCCCGATTCCACCCTTCGACCATATCTTCATGGAACAGGGAGCGGGACTTTTCCACAGCATCATTGAAAATGAAACCGGTGAGCCGACCGACCTCAACTATGCTCTCCTCTACTCTGCGCTAATGTCGAAGTCGCGCGACCGCCTGCTTGAAATCATCAACAGCAAACCATCCCGCAACCAAGAGCTTGAATAATGGATACAATAGCCACCCTTTCAGATAAATTTTCATGGCGGCGCATGATGAGCATCGGTCTGATCTTCAAAGGCCCGGTCAGACTCTACCTCCTCCTTACAGCCATCATCACCTTTGCCTGCTATGCGTTCGTCCAACTGTGCATCTACCTCGGAGGAAATGAAATTAGTGTCTACACCCTCATGAGCCTCATCGTCGGAGTGATGCTCTATCTCGGCCCGCTGACATTTGCAAAGCGTGATGCAACCATGATGACTCTTCTTCCTGCAAAGGCCGTCGAGAAATGGCTCTTCTATATGTTGTTCAGCCTCGTCGCAGTCCCGGCCGTCGTGCAGGGAGTGTGGTATGGCAGCGACTACATTTATGCCCATCTCACATCCGGCGAACCACTGAACGAAATGATTCTTTCCCGCTACAACCTGAAGGAAGCCATGCTCGGACTGGACAACCGTTTCTTCATCGTATGCATAAGCATTGTCCAGACCTCAGCCTTGATCATATCTGTTCTCTACACAGTGTTACGTTCGACACGCCACCGTGTCATCAAAGGCCTTCTCACCCTCGCGGCCGTCCTGTTTGCGACCGGACTCCTATCAGCCCTCGCAGGCTTCGTCGTCGCCATCAATGAACTGGCCGACAAACCTGATGTCACCCCCGATCAGGCAGTAAACCTCATCAATAACATGTATCCCATCTTTGGTTTTGTCTACGGACTGCTGGCCGTCTATTCCATCGTGATGGGATGGCTCTGTTACCGCCAGATTGCAAAAGGCGAGGTCAAGGCATAAAACAACACCTTCTAAATGGATTTCACTCCAAATAAACCGATATACCGTCAGATAATCGACTACAGCTTCGGGCAGATACTGACAGGAGCCTGGGCGGCCGGAGAGCGCATACCCTCCGTCCGCGAGCTCTCCGTATTCCTGTCGGTCAACAGCCACACCGTCCTCAAAGCCTACGAATATCTCCAGAATGAAGGCATCATCGTTCCAAAACGCGGCATGGGCTTCTATCTGACCACCGACGCGCTCGACCACGTCAACCAGGCGCGCCGTCAGGAATTTTTCGACACCACCCTCCGCGACCTCTTCAACGAAATGAAACTCCTCGACATATCCATCGACGAAGTCATCCAACAATTCAACAAGCAAAAGCAATCCCCTCTCTAATAGAGCTCTGTATAGACTACATAAAAAACTCCGGCCGGGAGCGTGGGTTAAGCGCTTCCGGCCGGAGAATGTTTTATGTAGGTGCGTCAATCAAATCCTT
>NZ_CAJTMT010000044.1 GCF_910577345.1 uncultured Duncaniella sp. | reverse complement strand
TTCATTCACGGGTGCCGCCTCGACTATCTCGGGTGCTACCATTGAGAAACTTCAGGTTTCCAATGTATCGAAAGCTCTTGAAGGAGCCGCTCCCGGTGTACAGGTGGCTTTGCAGTCCGGTCAGCCCGGTACAAGCGGTACTGTCCGCATCCGTGGTATCGGTTCTATCAATTCAAGCGCCGCACCTCTCTATGTTGTTGACGGTATGCCTTTTGACGGTGACCTTGCTTCAATCAACCCTAACGACATTGAATCAATGTCAGTGCTTAAGGATGCTGCTTCTACAGCTCTCTACGGTTCCCGTGCAGCCAACGGTGTGATTGTGATCACGACCAAGAAGGGTAAGGAACAGAGATCGCGCGTCACTGTAGATGCCCGCATCGGTTCCAACTCTCGCGGTATCAGCAACTATGACATTATGACTGATGCCGGCATGTACATGCTTACCAACTGGAATCTTCTTAAGAATCAGACAAGTGCTGAGAACGCTACAGCCAAACTTATCGACCGTGTAGGTTACAATCCTTACGATTGCGCCAACGATGCTGTTGTCGATGTTAACGGCAATCTCACCAATGCCCGTCTTCTCTGGAACGACAACTGGACCGACGAGGCTATCAAGAATGGTCTCCGCCAGGAATACAACGTCACTGTTTCCGGTGGCAACGAGAAGAGCAACCACTTCCTCTCAATGGGCTACCTTGAGGATGAGGGTATCATCAAGAACTCTGACTACAGCCGTCTTTCATTCCGTGCAAGCGGTGACTATGACGTGAACCGTTGGATTAACGTAAGCGGTAACATCGCCTACTCACGCGGTGAGCAGAACGCTCTTCAGATTTCAAGCCTTTCGAACTATTCGAATACATTCGCATTCATCCAGCAGATGGGCCCCATCTATCCGGTGTTTGCATACGACCGTCAGGGCAACCGCATCTACGGTGAGAACGGCAAGGCTATCTATGACTTCGGTGACGGCCAGTATGGCGTTCGTCCCTACTTCTCAAATCAGAACGTTGTTGCATCCGATGATGCTAACCAGAACCGTTATATCCGCGACAATATCAGCAGCCGTTTTGGTCTCACACTCAAGATTATCGATGGTCTTCAGTTCCGTGCAAACCTCGGTTATGACGTGACAAACACTTCACGCGACCAGTTCATGACTCCTGATTTCGGTGATGCACAGCAGGTTGACGGACGTGCTTACAAGACCCGTCAGCGCAACGAAACCTACACCATCAACGAACTTCTCTCATACGAAAAGAACTTCGGTGAAAAGCATCATTTCGACATCCTCGCAGGTCACGAGACCTACAAGATGAACCTCAACTACCTCTATGGTGCAAAGTCTCACTTCTTCGAGCCTACAATTCCTGAGTTTGACAACGCAATCACCATGGATGACCTATCGTCATCTACTGATGAGTACACCATCGAATCTTGGCTCGGCCGTCTCAACTATGATTTCGACGACAAGTACTATCTCTCGGCATCTCTCCGTAGCGACGGTTCCTCACGTTTCGCAAAGGGTCACCGTTGGGGTACGTTCTGGTCAGTAGGCGGTTCTTGGCGTATCA
Organism: uncultured Duncaniella sp.; assembly: GCF_910577345.1. Taxonomy (GTDB): domain Bacteria; phylum Bacteroidota; class Bacteroidia; order Bacteroidales; family Muribaculaceae; genus Duncaniella. The sequence continues at coordinate 17,201 of NZ_CAJTMT010000044.1, read as the reverse complement.
GCAAGGAGAACTTCATGCAGGACCTCACTTGGCTTGACAACATGTCGATCCGTGCAAGCTACGGTAGCGTAGGTAATGATGACATCTACTATCCCAACACTTCATCAAGCAACTACTATCCCGCGCTCACCCAGTATCAGCTCACCAATGCCGGTGGCAGCTACTCGCTCTCACGCTACTATCAGGGTAATCCCAACATCACTTGGGAAACTTCCTACAATTTCAATGTCGGTTTCACCGCCCAGCTCCTCAACAACCTCCTCAATGTTGACTTCGAGTACTTCAACAAGCGTACGGAAGATATGCTTTACAACGTACCTCAGTCTCCGTCGTCAGGTGTAAGCTACATTTCAGAAAATGCCCTCACAATGAACAACAAGGGTATTGAATTCACCCTCGGTGTAAACATCCCCATGCCTAAGGACTTCACTTGGAACTGGACATTCACCGGCACACACTATGTCAATAAAGTTACCGACATCCCTGCCGACAAGCGTAAGGACGGTATCACCCACGGTGGTTACTACAACATCCGCGAAGGCAGAAGCGTGTGGGATTTCTACTACTACAAGTTTGCAGGTCTTGACGAGACAGGTCACTCAACATGGTGGGCTGACGTGAAGGATGAGGATGGCAATATTACCGGTCGTGAAGCAGTCTCTGACTACAGCGCCGCTACCAAATACTATATCGGCACTGCAATCCCCGACTTCATCGGCGGCATCACAACCAACTTCACCTGGAAGGGTATTGACTTCTCTGTTGCAATGAACTATCAGATCGGCGGTGACATCTACGATGGTATGTATGCCAACCTCATGGGTTCAAGCAACGCAGGTCAGAACTGGCACAAGGACATCCTCAATGCATGGACTCCCGAAAACACCAATACAAACGTGCCTGTACTTGACGGTGACCAGAATGCCAACACATTCTCTGACAAGTTCCTCATCGGTGCTGACTTCTTCAATCTGCGTAACATCACACTCGGTTATTCATTCCCGAGCAAGTGGCTGTCAAAGGCAAATATCGAACGTGCACGCATCTACATGAATGCCGACAATGTGGCTCTTTGGTCGAAGCGTAAAGGTATGGATCCCCGCCAGTACATCTCCGGCGAATCCGCTGCCAACTACTCCACCATCCGCACTCTATCATTTGGTCTTTCATTAACATTCTAAAGATTAACATACATGAAATTTCACAATATAGCATTAAAGGGAATCGCGCTTGGAGCACTCGTATTTGCTTCATCTTGTTCCGATGATTTCCTTGACACCAAGCCCGAGGGCCTGATTGACGCAGAGGATGTGAACGCTACAATGCAGAAGGATCCCTCGCTCGTTCAATCATACCTCACCGGTGCCTACATGAACTTCTATAACGGTGGCGAGTGGCGCACAAGCCATGACATCTATGGCATTCAGGGTCTACGCATCGCGATGGACATGATGACTGACGATGTCACTCTTCCGCGCAACACCCAGTGGTTCTCGTTCGACTATCAGCTCGACAACCGTCTGGCCAACTACCGCCGTACGACAGCTACATGGCGTGAGCTTTATCAGGTCATCAATGACTGCAACACTGTCATCGAGTTCCTCAAGCCCGAGGACGGATCAACACCCGAGGGCGATGCAAAGAAAATGCTCGGTCAGGCATACGCATTGCGTGCGCTGAACTACTATTACCTCATCAACCTCTGGCAGCAGCCCTATAGCGTCAATCCCGATGCTCCCGGTGTTCCTATCAAGACTGAGAGCGAATATCGTCCTGAACGTGTTCCTGTAAAAGATGTTTATGCCCACATCATCTCAGACATCCAGACAGGATATGATTACCTTAAAGGCGAGAAGGTTGCCGACAAAGGTAGTATCTCTGAATATGCGGCTGCATTCATCTACGCGAATGTACTTATGTTCACAGGTGACTATGAAGGTGCTGCCGAATGGGCTGAAATCGCCGTAAAGGGTGGTTCATTCAACTCCGAAGCCGATATGATCAGCGGTTTTAACTCACTCGACATGCCTGAAGTCCTCTGGGGCTACAAGGTTGACACCGAGAACACATGCTACTACGCATCGTTCTTCTCTCACATGGACACCTACATGCCCGGTTACGGTGGTCAGGTAGGTTACCGCAAGCTGATTGCTTCAGAACTCTACAATCAGATTGCCGACAATGACGTGCGTAAGCAGTGGTTCGGATATGTTGACGACTACAACCTTCTCGGCGTTGACTTCTCATACGAAGAAGGCAATGGTTGGCTTCCCTACCTTTCAAACAAGTTCCGCGACAAGTATCTGACTTCAATGGGTGCTGAAGGTCCCTTCACTTCTGATGTCATCTACATGCGTACAGCTGAAATGTATTATGTCGCTGCCGAAGCATATTATCTCGCAGGAAATACCACCAAGGCACAGGAGGCACTCACAACAATCATGGCAACTCGCGTTCCCGGTTACATCTGTACTTCAACAGGCGAGGCTCTCTACAAAGAGATTTGTGTCAATAAGCGAATCGATATGTTTGAGGAAGGTAGCCGTTTCTTCGACATCAAACGTCGTAACGAATCTATCGACCGTAGCCTCAGCACAGACGCACCGATTTCAGAACTTGAATATGTAGGTGCAGTTCGCTACTCCGGACATGATGCAAAGATGATCTATCAGATCCCCGATGCTGAAATCCAGAACAATCCTGAAATTACCGTACAGAACCCAGCTAAGTAATAAGCCGGTTTCAGTTCAAAATCAGCACCCGACCGATTCATTCGGCCGGGTGCTTGTCATTATATACCTTTAGTTGGATTGGCCCATTGTAGGGACGCGCTGCAGCGCGTATGCCGGATGAAAAAATGAATCCGGCAGAAAACCTGACATCATAAAAGAGATGCATAAAAAAGATGCATAAAAAAGATGCATAAAAAAGAGGTACATAAATTCAGAAATAACATAAATGACAGATTTCTATAATCAGCGGATCACGTTGGATGCTGAATAAAGGGAAATCTGTCATTTATGTTATTTCTGAATTTATGTACCCCTACTCCTTATGTATCCTTCCATTATTTTCAAGGCTGCATATTTTCATCGGGCATACGCGCTGCATCGCGTCCCTACAACATAAGTCCCTATAATGCGTTCCGCATTAGCTTATAGCAATATAACAAATTTGTTATATGATAGGAATGGGATGGCAGCTTGGTTTACCGGTCAGTCGGACTTTTGGGAGATGGTCTTTTTGGGGTCAGTCGGTCTTTTTCTTGGTCAGGACGAGGGTCATGACGGCGCAGATGATTAGGACGATGCCGATTGAGGCGCGGACGGTGAGGATTTCGCCGAAAAGCAGCACTCCGAACATCACCCCGGTGATGGGTTCGAGCGCACCGAGAATCGAGACGGCAACGGATCCGATGTAGCGGATGGAGATGGCAACAGTCATCAGCGATACGATGGTCGGGACGATGGATATGCCGACGATGCAGGCCCAGGGGATAAGGCCTGAGGGGACGGGTTGCACTTGGGTGAAAAATTGAGTGCGCGCGGCAAAGACTATCATTCCGAATAGGAGCGAATAGAAGGTGATGGTCGAGCCGTGGAGTTTGCCGATGCGGCTTTTGTTGATGATGACCATGTAGAGAGCGTAGGCCAGCGACGAGAGTATCACGAGGGTCACACCGAGTGCGGTGACATGGGCACCCGGACCGGGATTGCACAGGAAGACCACACCGGCAAGACAGATGGCGATGGAGATGATGGTCCACAGCGATATGCGTTCACGGAAGAAAATCCAAAGGATAAGGGCTATGAACACCGGCTCGACGAAGAGCAGCGTAGAGGCGAGGCCAACGTCCATGTAATTGTATGCCTCGAAGAGGAGCACCGATGAAAGTGCGAAGAATATGCCGAGCAAAGCCATCAAAGGTATGTCGCGTCGGGCGAGCCGCATACTTTCGCCACGCAGCAGCATGATGCATCCGAGGATGAGCGCTGCAAAGATGTAGCGGTAGAAAAGCACAGACGAGACATCCATCCCTGCTTCATAGAGCGGGACGGCAAAGAGCGGATTGGTTCCGTAGCTGACGGCCGCAATCGCACCGAGAATGTAACCTTTTGTAGACTTTGTCATGAATATTATGTTTGAATTAATTGCAGGTGAGAGGCAGAGAGCATGTCATAACGGTGACCGGCGGAGGCAGAAAAATTCAAAAATTACACAAATGGCATACGTCACGCGGATTTTAAGCGGGACAATACCTGTAATTTGTGCGATTTTTGAATTTCTGTACCACATTCCATGGTACCATGCCGGCAACAAGAACAGTATCACTGTTTCATGAAGGGGAGGAGGAGATTGTTGAGCTGATTGTACTCCACGAGGAAACCGTCGTGGCCGAACGGCGAGTGGATTTCACCGTAGACGGCTCCGGGGATTTTCGAGCAGAGTTCCTGCATCTCACGCGGAGGGAAGACGATGTCAGTCTCCAGTCCGACCACGAGAGTGCGGGCCTTGATGCGTTTGAGTGCGGTTTCAAGTCCACCACGTCCGCGCCCTACGTCGTGGGTGTCGAAGGCGTTGAGGATGGCATAGTAGGAATACGCGTCGAAACGGCGGCAGAGTTTCTCGCCCTGATATTGCTGATAACTGCAGGCACGGTGGACTTCGGGAAGTTCCTCGGTGTCGCGCTGGGTGAGGTTGTAGCCATAGTAGCCACGATAGCTCAGCAGACCGATGGCTCGCGCTGCGGCAAGGCCCTTGCGTCCGGCCTGCGGGTCGGGATTACCGAAAGTCGGGTCGGCCTCGATGCACATGCGCATTGTCTCGTCGATGGCGATGGTCCAGGGGGTTGCGACCGCATCTGTGGCCATAAGGACAAGGCGGTCGAAGCGCTCCGGCTCCATGACGGCCCATTCGACAGCCTGAAAACCTCCGACCGAACATCCGACAAGGGTGGAGACCCGTCCGATTCCAAGGGCATCGGCAAGGACGCGGTGGGCGTTGACAATGTCGCGGATTGTGTAGAGGGGAAATTCCTTGTAGTAAGGTTCGCTCGTAGCGGGATTGGTGTGGAGAGGGGCGGTAGTGCCGTAGGGAGAGCCGAGAATGTTGGCACAGATGATGAAATTCTCAGTCGGGTCGAGGAATTTACCCTCCTCGACAGTGTGGGGCCACCAGTCCTTTACGTCGCTGTTGGCTGTGAGGGCATGACAAACCCAGACAACGTTGGATTTGTCGGCGTTAAGTGTACCGTAAGTGTGATAAGCTATGCGCAGCTCTTCGAGCTGTCCGCCGAGTTCGAGACGGAACGGCTCCGAATGATGATAATAATTGATCATGTTTTTTCCGATTGACGCTGTATTGTTCCGCAAAGTTACGCATTTCGCAGAGTTAATCGGGAATAAAAACGCATAAATTACGAAATACGGGAGTTGGGGAGTGTGTAATGGCACATAAAGACATACGGTCAGAAGAGACAAAAGTTTTTTCAGCGATGTAAATCAGAATTTACTGCTAATTTAAACTTTTGTCTCTTCTGACCGTATGTCTTTATGTGCCCTATATCGGATTTTACCCGAAACTGACGTTGTATTTGTCGAGGAGCTCGGCGGGATGGTATGATTCCTTTGCGTGGCGGAGACCGGGGTCGCCGGTATCCTCCTCGCGGTTGATGTAGATGATTTCAGGATGACGGGCGGTCATCATGACGGCGAAAAGCTTGTTGACGGTCTCGCCTGCGCCTGTCACCTCATGGTTCATCTTTTCGATGTGGGTATAGAGGGTGTCACCTTTAACCTCGCCGAGAGTGAAGGCAACGATTCCATCCTCCTGAGTGGATAGCACCGCCCCTTCGAAGGCATAGAGGTCAAGATTGTCGAGGACGTGCATCACCTGTTCGCGCTCGATGTCGGCAAGCGCCGGTTTGGAAAGGGGAAGATGGGTGGCATTGAAAAAATCCTTGACGGCGGGAAGCAGTTCAGGGGTCAGCGGTTCGAAACGGTAGCCTGGATGCTCGGCCTCGAAGCGGTTGACATGGTTGCGCTTCTTGTTGAGTTTCTTTCCGCCGAGAGTGGCGAGGGCTTGCGCGTCGTAGAGATAGTCACTCCAGTCGTCGAGCTTCTCGACCTTTGTTGCGCCGAGTGCCTTGAGAGGTGCGACGAAAACTTCGGGGACAGCCGAGAAGATGAGTTCGCATCCCTCACGGCGGCAATGCTCACGCAGAATCTTGACTGATTCCTCCAGAGGCATTTTACCTACCGGAATGGAGAAGGCAGGACGGGTGACATCATCCTCGGTGACACCCTTGATGAAAAGTGTGTCGTTGAAGATACAGTATGTGTAGTCGAAATAGTCTGTCCACATGAAAGTTCCCCCGACGGTGAAGTCGCAAGTGCGGCAACACGCCTGTGACAGATAGGGGCGAAGCGTGGGAATATCGGAGAGTGTGAGAGGCTTAAACTTCAAGACATTTTCCCTGCGCGGACGAGCGGCAGTGATGACCGTCGTCTGATATGGGGTGAAGCGTCGTGGCGTTATCATAATATAAATAGTTTATGCGTTTTTCATTAAGATAACACCTGTCGGGCAGCTCAGGTTCAGATTTGAGGGGTGAATGGAGGGGGGAGGAGGATGGAAATAAGCCAAATAGGCAAATTGAATAAGGCTAATAAGTCAAATAAGCCTAATAAGGCTAATAGCAATAAGTCTAATAAGGCTAATAGGCCAAATAAGTCTGATAGAAAAGCCGGTAGGGCTGACAGGATTAGGAGTTTAGGAACTCTCAATCCTGTCAGCCCTACTTATTTGGCTTATTGGACCTATTGGACCTATTTGGCTTATTAGGCTATTGGGCTTATTACCTATTAGGCTTATTTGACTTATTTATTAGGCTTATTTGCCCTATTAGCCCTATTGGGCTTAATTATCTATTAGGCTTATCAGCCCTATCAATCCCAATCAGCCCTATTTAGCTTTTCGCATATCCTCTTCCTTACTGGCGGCCGGAGGTGGCTACTTCCTTGTTGATCTTGTTGACAAGACCCTGGAGCACTTTGCCCGGGCCGAGTTCGATGAACTCATCCGCACCGTCGGCAATCATGTTCTGCACGCTCTGAGTCCAACGCACGGGAGCGGTGAGCTGTGCCACGAGATTAGCCTTGATTTCTGCGGGATCGGTGTGAGGCTTGGCATCCACGTTCTGGTAAACGGGGACAACGGGAGTGTGGACTTCAGTCTTTTCGATAGCCTCTGCGAGTTCAGCGCGGGCAGGCTCCATGCAGGGTGAGTGGAATGCACCACCGACTTTGAGACGCATGGCGCGCTTCGCACCGGCTTCCTTGAGCTTCACGCAAGCAGCGTCGATAGCCTCTTCCTCGCCTGAGATGACGAGCTGACCGGGGCAGTTGTAGTTGGCGCAGACAACAACACCGGGGATTTCAGCGCAGATTTCCTCAACCTTCTCGTCGGGGAGAGCGATGACAGCGGCCATTGTCGAGGGCTTGAGCTCGCAAGCCTTCTGCATTGCCTGAGCGCGGGCAGAGACGAGACGGAGACCATCCTCGAAGCTGAGTGCGCCGGCTGCTACGAGAGCTGAAAATTCACCGAGAGAGTGACCTGCAACCATTGCGGGATTAAATTCGTCGCCCATTGTCTTGGCGAGGATTACTGAGTGAAGGAAAATGGCAGGCTGAGTGACCTTGGTCTGACGGAGGTCTTCGTCGGTGCCTGCAAACATGAGGTCGGTGATGCGGAATCCAAGGATTTCATTTGCTTTCTCAAACATTTCCTTTGCAACCTCATTGTTGTCGTAGAGGTCTTTGCCCATTCCTACGAACTGGGCTCCCTGACCGGGGAATACGAATGCTTTCATAAAAATTCTTTGCGTAGTATCGTTGTTAGTTACTTATTTTGCATAAAATACGATGCCGAATCGGCTGGCTCACGCCGTGATGCGACATCCGGAGTGCAAAGTTACGCTTTTCCGCCAAGATTTTAAGGTTCAAAAACCATTTTTAACATCCACGCCATCAAGCCTCTCCATCTTTGCTCCTGCCATCAGCAAAAAAATCACTAACTTTGCATTTGAGTTGTCAGTTTTTAGTTTTGAGTTGTGAGCTGTTAGTTGTCAGATGACAGCGTAACTATCAGTGGCTTTCAAGTCAGAATATTTCTCCAACCCAAAACTCAAAACCCGCAACTCACAACTAAAAACTCAAAACTCACAACTCAAAACCCAAAACATGATACCTTGTTTCCTCAACCTCGGCACAGGCGAATTAGTAATAATCTTTGCCGTAGTCATACTGCTTTTCGGTGCGAAGCGCATCCCCGAACTTGCCCGCAGCATGGGCAAAGGCATCAGCATGTTCAAACAGGGGATGAACGAAGCCACATCGCAAATCAATGAACCCGTAGATAAGAAAGCCGACTCATCGACCGCCGGCAATCAGAACCAAACCCAAGGCAGCGACGCAAAGTGAGCACCGAGATGGGTTTCTGGGACCATGCCGAGGCCCTGCGCGGAGTCATGCTCCGGATCGCGGGAGTGCTTGTCGTGCTCACAGGTGTGCTCTTCGCCGCCATGCCCCATATCTTCGATTCGGTGATTCTCGCTCCCTGCCGTGCCGACTTCATCCTCTATCAGTGGCTTGGCAAACTCCCCGGCTCGATGCTCCCGGAGGCGGCGACGAAGGGATTTGACGTTCACCTCATCAACATCCGGCTTGCCTCGCAGTTTTTCATCCATATTTCCACGTCGTTCTGGCTTGCGATAGTTCTCGGTTTCCCTGTGTGCATCTACCTCCTCTGGGGTTTCATCGCTCCCGGACTTTATGAGAATGAGAAGCGCGGGATGCGGACGGCGTTCCTTGCGGGCAATCTGATGTTCTTTCTCGGTGTTGCGACGGGCTACTTCCTCGTCTTCCCTCTCACCCTCCGTTTTCTTGCCGACTATCAGCTGAGCGCACTGATTCCCAATCAGATTTCGCTTGATTCCTATATGGACAATTTCCTCATGCTGATTCTCGTCATGGGCATAGTGTTTGAATTGCCTTTGGTGACATGGATGATAGGCAAGACCGGACTGCTTACGCGCGACTTCTTCAATCTCTACCGCCGTCACGCCATCGTAGCGCTCCTTGTCGCTGCAGCCGTCATCACTCCGAGCGGTGACCCCTTCACCCTTATGGTGGTCTTCCTGCCTCTGTATGTGCTGTGGGAATTGTCGGCCTTCGCTGTTCCGGCCAAGGCAAAGAGGGAAGTTGCTGCGGAAACCGGCATATAACACATGCCGCTATACAACCGACTGTAATCATCTTGTAAAATTCTAATATATCCTTAATTTCAGTATATCCATAAAATGAAAATAGGCATAATTGTGGCCATGCAGAAAGAGCAGGCCCTGATACTTCCCCTCCTCTCTGATGCGACGACCGTCAGCAGCGGTTCCATCACATATCATCGTGGATTCATCGGCGAAAATGAAGTCGCTGTCATGCAATGCGGCATCGGCAAGGTCAATGCTGCCGTCGGTGCGGTCAGCCTCATCGACGCATTCGCTCCCGACCTCGTCATCAACACAGGCGTTGCCGCCGGTGCGGGCGATGAAGTTGCTGTCATGGACATGGTGATAGCCGACCGCCTCGTGCACCATGATTTCTGGTGTATCGGCGAAGAGTGGGGACATGTCCCCGGTTCTCCACGCTTCTTCCCAGCCAAACTCCCGGCCATCAAGGAGACGGATGGTGTTAAGGTCGGTCTGATTGCATCAGGTGAGCTCTTCATATCCTCCAAAAATGAGGTTGACACAATCCGTGGACATTTCCCCGACGTCATGGCTATCGACATGGAGTCGGCAGCCATCGCCCAGGTGTGCAATCTGCGCGGAGTTCCTTTCATGTGTATGCGCGTCATCAGCGACTCACCGTGGTGTTCCCACGACAATTCGCGCCAGTATGAGGACTTCTGGCAGGAAGCGCCGCAGAAGTCATTCGCAATTGTGAAGGAAATACTTAATTCTATCAATTGAATAATATAATTCTATAAATTGAATTGTAGGGACGCGCTGTAGCGCGTATGCCCGATGAAAATTTTCACATGAAATAGAAATAAAGTTACATAAATTCAAAAATGACATAAATGACTGTCTTCTTACAATTATTGAATAACATTATTCGCTGTAAATAATAATCAGTCATTTATGTCAATTCTGAATTTATGTACCTCTCATACTTTCACTTGGCATACGCGCTACAGCGCGTCCCTACAATGAGATGGATACCACTATATATGCAATAAAATGAAAAAAATACCCAGCTTTACCATAGACCACAACCGCCTCCTGCGGGGAGTGTATGTTTCGCGTCGTGATGCCACTCCCTCAGGCGATGTCATCACCACCTTTGATGTGCGCATGACTGAACCCAACCGACAGGCTGCACTCTCGCCCGAAGCACTCCACGCTCTCGAGCATCTTGCAGCCACATATCTCCGCAATAATCCCGAATGGAAAGACCGCATCGTCTACTGGGGACCGATGGGTTGCTGCACCGGCAACTATATGATTGTGCAGGGCGAACTCGACAGCCGTGAAGTGGTCGGTCTTCTGCGCGATACCATGAGTTTTGTCGCTGATTTCGAGGGCGAGGTCCCCGGCGCAAGTCCCAAGGATTGCGGCAACTGGTCGTTCATGGACCTCCAAGCCGCGCGCGAGGCCGCACGCACATATCTCGACGAAGTGCTCACCGACATCAAGCCTGAAAACCTCGTCTATCCGCAGTGATGAAGGATCTGAAAGGAATAAAGGGTAAATTCTACATCGCCTCACTCATCGAAGAGGGTGAGCATGAGCATCAGGACTTCAAATTTGCCATCTCCGACGCGCGCAAGATTGCCCGCAGCATCTCGGCTTTCGCCAACAACGACGGTGGCCGTCTGCTCGTCGGGGTGAAGGACAATGGCGTGATTGCAGGTGTGCGCAACGAGGAGGACATCTATGTGATCGAACAGGCTGCCGAGATGTATTGCCGTCCTGCGCAGCAGATACGCGTCACCGCTTTCCGCACCGAGGGCGACCGGATTGTCCTTCGCATCGAGATCGACCGCGCCACAGAGCGCCCGGTCGTGGTTCTTGAAGCTGACGGTTCGCGCCGTGCCTATTACCGCGTGAAGGATGAGAATATCGCAGCTCCCGACCTTATGGTGCGCGCATGGATCGCATCGGCCGGTTCGGAAGGTTGCATCCTCTCGCTTTCCGAAGCTGAACAGCGGTTGATTGCTATGATGGAGGAGGGACCGACGGCTTTCGAGGATTTCATGCTTGCAGCCCGTGTTTCCCGTGCGACGGCAGAAGACATGGTCATCCGCCTCCACACCATGAACCTCCTCGACTTCCATTACGACGGCCACACTTTCCGCCTCGTCGGGAAAGAATGACATTCCTCCCATCACCACTGTTGCCAACAACGACTATCGAACCGGCATTTGTAGGGACGCGCTGCAGCGCGTATGCCCGATGAACTCCATCGGGTACGGAAACAGTTGGTACATAAATTCAAAAACGACATAAATGACAGATTTTCCATAATCAGCAACTCTCATTAGATGCTGAAAAAAATGATAAACTGTCATTTATGTCGTTTTTTGAATTTGTGTACCCGGATTCTGTTATTAGATACGAATCAAGAAATCAGGTACTTTAAACAAACAAAACACCCACACTACAAAAGATATAGTGTGGGTGTAGCATTAGTTTAAAAAACTCTGTTTTTATTTGAGTCCTGAAAGGTCGATACAGAATGCACCGCTCTGGTTTGCGTAGTAACCACCATCATTGTCAAATATGGCAAGACCCTTTACAGGCCATGTGATTTTACCGTTGGCCAAAGTACCATAAGCCTGAAGGCCGAGAGTCATCACACCGTAGCCCATATCGACACCGGTTGTCGTTTTCTCATTGGGATTCTCACCGAAATAAACCTTTTCAGGGTTGGTTGCATTGACAACCACATAGTTCTCGGAAAGAACACAATATTTCTTGAACGGAGAAGTCTCACATCCGTAGGGGTTCACGAGACGGTAGAGACCGGGAGTCTGTGCGTGTTCCTGAATTTCCACATCCCATGAGAGACAGGGATTGTTGAACAGAGGACCGACAGCATCATCGGTAAATACACAATTGCCGAGTGTAGCCCATTCCTCACCAACAGCGAATGTGAATGTGCCTTCCCATGTGGCGAGAAGATAGGGAGATGTGAATTCATCATCCACAGTCAGACCAATTGTATAAGTGGTGAAGTTTTCCATCTGCTCCACAAGCGGAGTGATTGCGATTGTGGCGGTTTCTGAACCTCCGGCAAATGTAACCGTTGCAGGTACAGAGAACTTGTCGGTATCGCCTGAAGCCTGAAGGGAAACGACAAGTTCACCTTCTGTGTTCTGACGGAAAATATTTATAGTCTGGGCACCGGCCTGATCATCGATTGTGAAATTGATCTCGTTGTCAGTCGGGAAGTAAACACCGGGGGTGTTTACGGCCTTGGCGGGAGTATACTCCACCTCATCCGTACACGCTGTGAACGCAATGGCTGAGGCCAGGCCTAAGATTGAAAATAATTTATTGAGTTTCATTGGTAGTAATCAGTTTATTATTTACGCGGGATCGAATTTATCACCGACGGCAGGATTCAGGTAACCCTCCACGCCCTTGTTGAAGTTTCCTTCATAGTCAACGAAGGGAAGGTTCATCCATCCGGGACGGCCATTAGTATTGTATTGGGCGGCAGCGGGCCAGTTTGAACCGTCGTAAGCGCGGGTCACACCCTTGTTGAGACGCTTGTAGTCAAAGAAGATAATGTTCTCACCCCAGAACTCGATACGCTTCTGCTTGAAACATTCGTCAACGACACCTTCGCTGTCTGTAGCAAGGCAAGCGTATGTGTCATAACGATACTGCTTCATGAAGTTTTCGAGAAGTTTCTTGCCCTCAGTCGGGTTTGAATGGGCTGTTGCCTCAGCTTCGATGAGATACATTTCCTCGATACGCATCAAGGGAAGAGCGACTGCAAAAGCTGTTGCGCGATCCGAAACCGAACCGTTGCCCGGACGGAACTTGATACTTGTGTAGTCCATGAGTGTCGCACCCTTGGCCGAAGAGATGTAAGGCTCCTGACCTGAGAGGAAGCTGCCTGCCGGAGCTTTCCATGAGAGCTTGCGCCAGTCAGAGTCATCAATTGATGAATAGAGAGCGGCGTCGATCATCATGTTTGTGCCATACTGACCATTGTAACCGATATTGGTTTCAGAGCACATGAAGCTTGCCCAGTTTGAAGACTGACCTGTGGTGACAGGGTCGTCATTGCTTTCATACTGGATGGCCCACATCCAGGAATCAAATGAGGAATTGTTGAAACCGTTTGCCTTGTCGAGCCATTCTGTCTCGGTAAGGGGACGGTACTGTGAACCTGTGTTGATAGCCAAGCGGGCATATTCAGCAGCTTTTGCATAGTTCTCATCCCACATATAGGCACGGGCAAGAAGACCGTAGACTACAGCGAGGTCAGGGAATACCTTCGACTCACGTGCAGATGAGGTGGATTTGAAGAGCTCTTCGGCACGAGTGAGGTCTGCGACAAGATTCTTCATCATCTCCTCGTGGGGAAGACGGGGATTGTTGGAGAGCTGATCGCTTGTCATATCAGGAGTAACGTAGGGGACGGTAAGACCGGTCACATCATTGCCTGCAGAGTTTATCGCGCTGACAGTCTCGTTGGGGAGGAACTCGTAGATACGGGCCATGTCGAGATATGTTGCCGAGCGGTAGGTCAATGCTTCTGCGAGAAATTTGATCTGTTCGTCAGATTCAGGATTGGGAAGCATACCGATAACCTCATTTGCAGCCTTTACCTGGAAATTGAGGTAATACCAGTTGATCTGCGAAAGAAGGTAGCCGGGGTCAATGGAGATGGTCACTTCCTGCCAATACATGAAGTGCTGATAGCCGTTGTAGGGCTGAATCATGTCATTGGTCATGAGGTTGAGCGCGATGAACACTGAAGGATAGCCGAAGTCAAAGGCATTTGTCGACCATACATGCCATTTTTTCATGTAGGCAGGCATACCCTTCACGATTGATTCAAGTGATTTGGATGAATCGGCAACCTGCTCGGTGGTGACACCGTTTGTCGGGAATGTCTCCTCGATACATCCCGTAAGCATCGGGGTGGCCACAGCCAGTACCGCGAGTTTTTTGAATATATTTTTCATTGTGAATAGCAGAGTTTGGTTAGAAAGTAACTGTTATGCCACCGGATACTGTGCGGATGGCCGAATAGTATGTATTGCCACCGGATACACTTAAGCCACCGAGAGAGAACTGACGGGGATCGAGACCCTGACGCTTTGACCAGAGCCAGAGGTTTTCACCGCTGACATATACGCGGACTTTCTGGAGGAAAGCTTTCTGGCAGAGTGATTTCGGGATAGTGTAGCCGAAGTTGACATTCTGAAGCGCGAGGTAAGATGCATCGGTAAGATACATATTTGACGAACCGCAGATGAAATCATCACCGAACTGGAAACGGGGAATTGTCGATGAGGGATTCTCGGGTGTCCATGAGTTGAGAATATCAGCGTGGTAGGTGGTTCCGCGCAGGCCTGAAACAGGAGCTGTCATGTAGCCGCCATAGTCGGAGTCAATAACTTTACCGCCAATCTGGTATGTGAAGTCAAGAGAGAGATCGAAGCCCTTGAATGTGAATGAAGTTCCGAAACCGCCGTAAGCCTTGGGAATTGCTGAACCGCAGAGATACTGGTCGGGATCCTCGTTTGACTTGACCTTGGTAAGTGAGTCGACGATGGGATTGCCGGCGGCATCATTCACGACTTTACCTGCATCGTCTGTCTTGTAGACGTTCTTCCAGAAGAGGGGCTCACCGGTTTCCTGATCGATACCTGCGAACTTGTACATGTAGTAGGTATAGAGGGGCAGACCTTCAGCAATGAAGAAACCGCGTGAAGCAGTACCATAGTGGCCCTCGACATAGTTACCCTTGTTGGTTTCGGGGAGGCGTGTCACCTTATTCTTGTACCAGGTGAGGTTGAAGTTGAGATCCCATGTGAAATCACGGGTTTCGATTACGCGGCCTGAGAGGTCAAGTTCGATACCACCGTTGGTCATGTCGCCGAAGTTTTCCCACTGGTTGGAGTAACCTGAAGAGGCGGCGAGAGGCTTCTGATAGAGCATGTCGGATGTCTTGCGGTAGAATCCTTCGAAGCTACCGTTGAGACGGTTGTTGAAGAATCCGAATTCAACGCCAACGTTGAAGTTTCCGTTCTTTTCCCAAGTGATGTCGGGGTTACCCTTGACTGAGCTTGCAGAGAGTGAAGGCTGGCCGTTCACGTTGACAACTGTGTAGTTGTTGGTGTAGCGGTAGTTACCGATGTTGTCGTTGCCCTGTTCACCGTAAGAAGCCTTAAGTTTCAGGAGGTCTACCCAAGGAGCCTGGAACCACTCTTCCTTCGAGATGATCCATGCACCACCGAGTGACCAGAAGTTACCCCAACGGTGATCGGGATGGAAGCGTGAAGAAGCATCGCGACGGAATGAACCGGAAGCGAAATACTTGCTGTCGTAGTCATACTGGGCGCGGAAGAAATAACCTTCGTTGTCGTATGAAGTGGTGTATGATTCCATCGAATTGTCGATGACTGCACCGTTGAGCTCGTGGTTGCCGGGTGAGAACATATTTGTTCTGACAGCACCAAGATAAGTTGTCTTGATCCAACTGTTTTCGTGGCCTAAGAGGATGGCAACATCGTGGAGACCGAATTTGCGGTTCCAGTTGAGGAGCTGCTGATAGGTGTAGTTCATATAGCGCTGGTGTGTCTTTGTGACCTTACCACCTTCGCTGATATTTGACTCTGTAAGGGGGTTGCTGACGAGAGTGCCACGATATTCATTGACAAACACTGTGTTGTTTGTAGTGAACTTGAAATCGCGGAGGAAACGGACTTCAGCATAGCCGGTGGCATTTACTGAATTGCCCTCAGTGTTGTTTGTATCGTAACGGACCGAAGAGACACCGTTGCTGCCGAATGCAGCTCCACCGGGACGGCTGAGACCTGCGTTCATGCCCTGACCGTAGTCATAGAGAGTCATGCCGTCGGCATTCTTCATGATTTCACCGTTGCCATTACGGATATACATAGGATAGATAGGAGCGATGGTGGTGGCGATACCGAGGGGGTTCACGACAGAAGATGCTGAACCGTCAGAGCTCATTGCATTGTTGTCTGTATGAGCGTATGCCATGTTTGCACCAACCTTAAGCCATGATTTCACCTGAGTGTCGGCAGAAAGACGGCCGGTGAAACGCTCGTAGTCAGTATTGTCGATGATACCTTCGTTTTTCAGATAACCGATTGAAGCATAGAAGTTGGTCGAAGCTGTCGAGTTGGAGACAGAAACATTGTATTCCTGACGGAGACTGCGATGGTATGTTTCGTCAAGCCAGTTGTCGGGAGTGATGAAGTATTCCTGACCGTTGTAGCTGACGGTATTGCCCGGCACGGCTGCAGGGTTGACCTTGCAGTTACGACCGATGAAATATTCATTGGCAGGATAGCGGAATGACTGATAGCCGAGACCGTAGTCGCTGCTGTTGATGAGGTTGGCATTGGCAGTCTGCCAGGCCTGATTGGCGCTCATGCCACGTTCGTTCGTAAAGTAGTTGTAGAGCGAAGTGTAGTAAGTCTCGTAATAGAGGCGGGGATCCTGGATTGTGTTGTAATCCTGAACAGCACGAGAGTTCTGACCCCATTTTGCATCGAGGGTCACGGTCGCGTTCGAGCCGTTCTTGGCTTTCTTAGTAGTGATAAGGATGACACCGTTGGCACCACGGGCACCGTAGAGTGCGTTGGAAGCGGCATCCTTAAGGATGGTCATTGACTCGATGTCAGCAGTGTTGATATTGTTGATCGAACCACCGTAGGGCACACCGTCAAGCACGATAAGAGGGTCGTTGCCTGCGTTGAGTGAAGAAATACCACGGATTACGATTGACGAGGGACCGCTGCCGGGCTGACCTGACTGGTTGAATATCTGAGTACCTGCAGCCTTACCCTGAAGAGCATTGAGAGCATTTGTCACCTGCGACTGCTCAATCTCAGCAGCACCTACAACAGTAGCCGAACCGGTGAAGGCC
>NZ_CAJTMT010000043.1 GCF_910577345.1 uncultured Duncaniella sp. | reverse complement strand
GACCACTAGTGGTCAGACCTTTTTAGGCTTAAATTAATCTATTTTAAATCAAATGAAGTAGTATTATATTTTATTTGGAGTGATTTAGTATACTCATCGCCTTGTGCTTTAAGAACGAAAGGTCCACCGGTACTAATAGAAATTCGTCCCTGCATGTGAAGGTTAGGATAAGATCCATCTGCAGTTCCTTGTAATATTAAATTTTTACATTGTTTAAATGGTCCAAATGTACCTTCCCACCAGTCATTACTTGGCTTTAAATCAAATGATTTACTGCCGCTTTCAGTGGTTACCGAAACATGGGCTACTCTTGCTAAATTCCTGTAAGAACCAAATTTAAATTCATATTTTACATAATATTCAATTTGTGGTTCAGGATTATCTTGAAACGGTTCATTATCTTCTTTATTACAAGAAGTAATAAAGAAGATAATGACGGCAGATAATATAGTAAATAATTTATTGTAATTATTCATATATTATTATAGTTTAATGCTAATCTATTATTACATCCTTGTTTTCGCCGGTGTAGACGATTTTGTCGGCGTCCGGAGAGTTGAATGTGCAGTTGGTGAGTCGTGCGTCGATGACATTGTTGATGGTCAGGGCCGGACCCTTGGTCGAAGTGATGCTGACGTTGTCAAACTTGATTCCGGTTGACTCTGAAAGCAGACCGCCGTTGGTCGCTGTGAAGATTGAATTGGTCAGTTTCACGTTTTCGATGTGCATTTCGGGGAGGCCGTTGAACTTGACCGACATTCCGGAGTTGAACGAGGCTACGTTGTTGATGGTGATGTTGCGGAACTGGGGAGTAGTCTCGTCGACCGGCGGGATTGTCTTGGGAGCGTTCTTCACCCAATAGTAGAGGTCGAAGAGAAGGCCTTCACCGCTGATGTTGAGCATGTTGATGTTGTCGATATAGATGTTCTCGACCACACCGCCGCGTCCGCGTGTGCTCTTGAAACGGAGACCGACATCCGTACCGATGAACTGGCAGTCGGTGACCGATACATTGTTGACACCGCCCGACATTTCGCTGCCGACCACGAAACCACCGTGGCCCTGGAACACACGGCAGTCCTTCACGATTACATTCTCGGTCGGGATTCCGCGCTTGCGGCCATCCTCATCCTTGCCGGACTTGATACAGATAGCATCGTCGCCGACATCGAGGGTTGAGCGGTAGATAATCACGTTCTTGCATGATTCAACGTCAAGGCCGTCGCCGTTCTGGGCATATTCGGGGTTCTTGATGTAGACATCGTCGATGATGAGGTTCTCGCACATGAGCGGATGGAGGTTCCATGCCGGTGAGTTCTGGAAGAGGACGCCCTGGAGATAGACATTCTTACACTTCACGAACTTAAGCATCACGGGACGGATGAAATGTTTGATGGCCGATGCTTCCTCTTTGGTAAGGTTCTTGAGATTGTCGCGCACCTTCTCGCCTTCGATATAGTTTTCGGAGGGATACCAGGTGTTGTCGTTCTTCACGATACCTCCGGAAGCCACGAGGCGTTTCCATTGTCCGGCAGTCATCTTGTCGCGCTTCACCTGTCGCCATGCGCCGCCGTTGCCGTCGATCACACCGTCGCCGGTGATTGCGATGTTTTCAAGATTCTCTCCGTTGAGGGGAGAGATGGCGCGGTAGGCTTCGTAGCCCTCATAGACGGTGTAGACAACAGGGTAGAGGTCTGTATCGGGCGAGAAGAGGATGAGCGCACCGCCGTCGAGATGGAGATTGATGTTTGATTTGAAGGTGATGGGACCGGTCAGCCAGATGCCTGCGGGCACATTGAGAGTGCCGCCACCTTTCGAAGCGAGGGCGTCGATGGCTTTTGCGAAAGCTTCGGTGTTGAGAGTCTTGCCGTCGGCTACCGCACCGAAATCGGTCAGTGATACCTCGCGGTCAGGGAATGTGGGTTTGTCGATGACGGGCATTTCAAAGGGAAGCCCTTCGTAGAGGTGGCTGTAGGAGGATTTTTCACCTGCGGCCAAAGCCACTGTCGAGCTCAGACACAGTCCGAGCATAGCTGTAAGAAATCTCATGGTGTTGTTAGATTCTTGCGTTTATGATTAGTAATTGAATAATCAAAAGTGAATATTTTTCGGTCAGATTTTCGCTCAAAGGTACTAATAAATTCTCTAAACCGCAAACCCCGGACCCAAACCGCCCCGTCTCAGGCTTCCACTGTTTTCAAAATAAATTATTTTGTAATGATACGAAATATTCGTAACTTGCAGAAACGAACCAAACTAAATTTATTGAGATGAGGAAGTTTATATTTATGTTCGCGGGTACTATTATGCTTGCCTGTGGGATAACGATGGTCGCTAATGATTATCGTTCGGAGTTTTTCACGCTGATAGCTGAAAATAATTATAATGCGGCTGACAGCGTACTTGCACTATGGACTGCGGAATCACCGGATGATCCTGAAGTTCAAGTTGCCAGATTCAATCTATTGTTCAATTCATCCCGAAACTCAATGTTATCGGTAAACAATGGTACCGATTATAGGGGTGACCATCTTGTGTTCTCCGATTCCTTGGGACACCCTGCAGGAATAATCGGTGAACACATCGAATGGAACGATAGCCTTTATAATGAAGCCATAAATGTAATAGGTAACTCTGTAAGAAGGTGGCCCGAACGTCTGGATATGAGATGGGGGATGGCCAAAGCCGAATCCGAAAGAAATCGATGGAAAGAAGTAGCGGAGATAGTCAACGCTGTGCTGGACAGGTCGGAAGAAACCGGATTTGCATGGACTTGGACTGATGGCGTTGCGTTGAAGGACTCTGCCGAAATCATTGTTAATGCAGGTGCTTTTGATTACCTGTCCATGATGCTCTCTGATGAGGAGGGATGCGACATGGCAATGGCTGACTCGCTTGCTTCAAGAATCTCCGAAATATTTCCCAACGACTGCCGGGTTCTGAATATCCTCGGCTCGATACGTTACAATAACAATGAGATTGACAAAGCTCTCGAATATTTCATCAAGGCCGATGAAGCATGTCCGGGTGATGGTATAATTGCGGGAAACATCGCATATCTTTATTTCGAAAATGGGAATGAAGAGAAAGCGTTGGAATTATACAGCAAAATAGTTGATGACCCCAATTATGACGAAGCATCCCGCGAAAATGCAAGGACAATGATTTCGGTGATATGCAAGGAGTTTGAAGAAATGAGAAAATATACTTATTTCTTCAATTATCTGCCTGTAGTGGCCAGTGTGACCTCAATTGCCGACGGTGATAAAATACTTTCGACCCCTGAGGTTGTAAATACCACATTGGCTGCCTACAATCGGGTGAAATCGCCATTCAAGGACAGTGACATATCTGTGACACCTGTGACGGTCGATGAACGTATTATATATGTGTGGAAATTTCCTGAACCGACAGAGGTACCGCTATGCCTTTATGTTGCCTTTGTGCCGAACGGTGTGGCTTATGCTGTGTATACTTTGGAAAAATCCTTTAATAACGCATGGGTCATAGGTACGCAGAAAGATAAAGAACATTCAAATTTTGGTGATATTGATAATGTCCCTGCTACTGCTGAGGATTTTGCTATGTTGCTGAAAAAACGCGAAATCATTTAGGGTTACTCTTTTTGTTTTTAAACACCTTCTAAATGTGCCTTATGAATTTCAGTGAAATATTCAGTATTCATCATCAGGCATTTCTTTCTTGACAAACGCTTCCGATTTGCTTTATTCGGGGCATTTGATTACTTTTGCAGTATATTGTTTCAACTCCCATAAATCACAAGAACCATGTCAACAGAATCTGTAATCACTCCTGCCGAGGCGCGCGAGTGGGTTGAGAGCCGCGAATGGGCCAACGGATGGAATGTCAATGTCGACGCCACTGTCGATGCTGTGGAATTTGCCACCCAATATCGTCGTAACAAACCCCTTTGGGACAAGCTCTTCAAATTCCTTGCCGAGACTGACCCCATGACACTCGAACCCGGCAAGATTGAACTTGAGAAGGGTCGTCTGTGGATCAACGTCCCAGAAGCATATACTCCGAAATCAATCGAAGAGACAAGAACTGAGAATCACCGTAAGTTCATCGACCTCCAGTACACTTTCGTAGGTGATGAGCTTTATGGACTTGCCGATGCCGACAAGGTGACACCCACCATGGAATATGATCCCGTGAAGGACCGCACTTTCTACCGTCTTGATGCGCCCGCGTCATACGTCCCCGCCGGTGCCGACCGCTTCTTCCTCTATTTCCCCAAGGATCTCCACCAGCCCTCGGTGCGCACTTCGGAAAATCCCGGACTTTCGCGCAAGCTTGTCGGTAAGATTGAGTATGCCGAATAAGCTCGATATAATGATAAAATCAAAGCAGACAGGCCCGGCAACCCCGACAGCCTGTCTGTTCTTTTTTCATAACCCCAAATGACTTGACTTCATCATGGAAACCACGGTAATTGAAAGCCGTCTTCAGAAAAAGGGTGTCAAACCGACTGCCAACCGCATAACCGTCTTCCGGACTCTATCGGAGATGCAGGGGCCTGTCAGCCTTTCAGACCTTGAGGACAGACTGCCTACGCTGGACAGATCGAGCATCTTCCGGACACTCACTCTCTTTCTCGAACATCATCTGCTCCATTCAATCGAGGACGGAAGCGGGTCGTTGAAATATGAGATGTGTGGCAACGATGATGACTGTTCAATCGACGATATGCATGTCCATTTCCATTGTGAGGTCTGCGGGAAGACATATTGCTTCGAGGACCTGCATATTCCGTCAGTCGACCTCCCCTCCGGTTTCATTCCGCGTTCGGTCAACTATGTGGTAAAGGGTATATGCGACAGTTGCAAAAACAAACAATGAGTCAAGTTTGCAATCAGGTTGCAAATGTTTTCTGTTATCTTTGCATAGAGAAACAGAAAACCATGACGTATGAAATATAACTCACACTCATCTGAAAAGATAAAAATTGACCTGACGGACACCTCCTGCTCCTGTGATTGCAAGCATGACGGAAGCAACGGAGTCAATGGCAGTTGCTGTCACGCGGACGGTGACTGTTGCAAAAGTTCGGAAGGGAAGGATGGTTCAGTTGCCAAAACCGAATCATCCGGCTGTTGCTGCTGCGGTGGTCATTGCCATTCCGGAGCCGGAAAGAAATCACCTTTCGTGTGGCCGGCGGTCTCGTTCGTGCTTCTGATTGCCGGAATAGTATTGAATCACTTGCAGGCGGCCTGGTTCACGCAGCCGGTGGTCAATTTGCTTTGGTTTGTCCTTGCCTTCCTCCCTGTAGGATTGCCTGTGATTAAAGAGGGTTGGGAAGCCGCGCTGCGGAAGGATGTATTCAGCGAATTCACGTTGATGATTGTAGCAAGCATCGGTGCGTTCTGCATCGGGGAGTATCCTGAAGCTGTGGCCGTGATGCTCTTCTACACTGTCGGAGAGATTCTCCAACACAAGGCTGTTGACCGTGCCACACGCAATATTGAAAAACTCCTCGACGTGCGTCCCGAACGTGCCTCGGTGTTGCAACCGGATGGTTCTTCGGTTGAAATGTCGCCGAAGGAAGTGGCTATAGGTGAGACAATAGAAGTCAAACCCGGCGAACGCGTCCCGCTCGACGGCGAACTCCTTGATGGCGAAGCAATGTTCGATACCTCGGCATTGACCGGAGAGAGTATGCCTCGGACAATAGTCCGAGGTGGGGAAGTCCTTGCTGGCATGATAGCCGCAGGCACTCCCGTCAAGGTTAAGGTCAACCGGCCTTACGGAGAGAGTGCCCTTTCGCGCATCCTTGCTCTTGTGAAGGATGCATCATCGCGCAAGGCTCCGACAGAAATGTTTATCCGTCGCTTCGCCCGTGTCTACACTCCGATTGTCATGCTGCTTGCGGTTCTCATCGTGGCTGTTCCGGCTCTTGTCGGCGCGTTCTCGCCATCGTTCCACTATGTGTTCTCCGATTGGCTTTACCGTGGACTTGTGTTCCTTGTCATCTCGTGTCCCTGTGCGCTCGTTGTGAGTGTGCCGCTTGGTTATTTCGCCGGAATCGGTGCCGCATCTCGTGCAGGCATCCTCTTCAAGGGTGGCAACTACCTTGATGCACTCACTTCCGTTGATACCGTCGCATTTGACAAAACCGGCACTCTTACCACCGGACGTTTCGATGTCACCGGCATTGAACTCTCCGGCCTGACGGAAAGAGAGCTGCTTGACATTGTGCTTTCAGTTGAAAGCCGAAGCACCCATCCGATTGCAAAAGCAGTTGTGGCTTACGCTCTCAGCCACGGAGCGGAGGAAATTTCTGTGACCTCCATGAAAGAGATTTCCGGCAGAGGTGTCGAGGCGGTCATTGACGGCAAGGACATTCTTGTGGGTAATCTCCGGTTGTTGCAGGACAGGGGTATCGGATTCCCGGATAATCTGGCAGCCACTTCCGCCACTCTCGTTGTCTGCGCCGTCAACAATAAATATAGCGGAGCGCTTTTCCTTGCCGATACCATAAAGTCGGATTCTCCGGATGCCATAGAGCGGCTGAAAGGACTCGGAATCAATGAGATTCATCTCTTGTCGGGGGACAAGAAAGAGGTTGTGGCCGACTATGCCGCCAAACTCGGCATCGACAAGGCTTTAGGTGGACTTCTCCCTGAGGACAAAGCCGGACGCATCGAGGCATTGATAAAGAATGAAGGAAGGAAAGTCGCCTTTGTTGGCGACGGCATGAACGATGCTCCTGTCCTTGCACTGAGCGATGTCGGTATTGCTATGGGCGGCCTCGGTTCGGATGCGGCAGTGGAGAGTGCCGATGTTGTCATACAGACAGACCAACCTTCAAAGGTAGCCACGGCAATTGTCATCGCACGGACTACACGCGCCGTGGTCCGCGAGAACATTATAGGAGCCATCGGTGTAAAGGGTATAGTGCTGGTTGCCGGAGCACTTGGCTATGCGTCCCTCTGGGGTGCGGTATTTGCTGATGTGGGTGTGGCCCTGCTTGCGGTGCTCAACTCATTGCGCATCCTCTATAAGAATTTCAAATAGATACAGTCTGAATTTATGGATAAAAATATAAAGAAGAATTTTCCCGTGACGGGGATGACGTGCGCCTCCTGCGCGGCAAGGGTTGAGAAAGTTCTCAATTCTTGTCCGGGGGTAAACGCCGCGGGGGTGAATTTCGCTACTTCTACTGTTAATGTGGATTATGATGGTGAATCATGTTCACCCGAGGTGCTGCAACAGGTTGTCCGCGATGCCGGTTATGACCTTTTGCTTGATGAATCGGTGGATTCGCTTGATGCCGAACAGGCCCGTAAATACCGTGCGCTGAAGTCGAGGACCATCTGGGCTGTCATATTGTCGCTGCCGGTGGTCGTGATAGGTATGTTTTTCATGAATATGCCCTACGCCAACCTCATAATGTTTCTGTTTTCCACCCCTGTGGTCTTTTGGCTTGGCCGGCAGTTCTTCATCGGTGCGGGGAAGCAACTCCGCCATCGCTCTGCGAATATGGATACGCTCGTGGCTCTGAGTACGGGTATCGCATGGCTGTTCAGTGTGGCAAACATGCTTTTTCCCGACTACTGGATGTCGAAAGGCATTCATCCCCATGTCTATTTCGAGGCTTCCGCCGTCATCATTGCCTTTATTCTCCTTGGCCGTACTCTCGAAAGCAAAGCTAAGGGCAACACTTCGTCAGCCATAAAGAAACTGATGGGTTTGCAGCCTAAGACAGTGATGATACTCCTGCCCGATGGCTCAACGACAGTCTATCCGATTGACCGTATCCGAATCGGCGACACTGTGGTGGTGCGTCCGGGCGAAAGGATTGCTGTTGACGGTTTGGTGACAGATGGCAGTTCTTTTGTGGATGAGTCGATGCTAAGCGGCGAACCTATCCCGGTTGAAAAGCGTCCCGGAGAGAAGGTCTATGCAGGTACAATAAACGGTACAGGCTCTTTCCACTATAAGGCTGAGAAGGTTGGAGGAGATACTTTGCTTGCCAAAATCATCCGCATGGTGCAGGATGCCCAGGGCAGCAAGGCTCCCGTCCAGCAACTTGTCGACAAGGTTGCCGCCATCTTTGTCCCTGTCATTATGTCCATAGCGCTAATTTCGTTTGTCGTCTGGATGATTGCCGACGGCAACGGAGGATTTTCCCATGGACTTTTGGCTGCGGTGACGGTTCTCATCATTGCCTGTCCATGCGCTCTCGGACTTGCAACCCCGACAGCCATAATGGTCGGAATAGGGAAGGGTGCCGAGCTTGGAATTCTCATAAAGGACGCCGAGGCATTGGAAACCGCTCCGAAGATTGATGCTGTGGTGCTCGACAAGACCGGAACGGTCACAGCCGGTCGGCCTGTGGTGGAGAATGTTGTTCGCGTAAGGACGCTTCCGGAAGCCGATGCCATACTTTCGGCATTGGAGCAAAGGTCTGAACATCCGTTGGCGCAGGCTATAGTTTCACGCTTTAAGGATGAGGCTTCGGCTGGTGTTGAACTCTCGGATTTCGAAAGTGTGACAGGCCGTGGTGTCAAGGCCCATGTCGGTGGGGTGGTTTATTATGCCGGAAACCGTCGTTTCATGGAGGAAAACGGAGTGGAGATTTCCCCCGTGGTCCGTGAGCGGGAGGCGAAACTGACGGCCGATGCCAATTCCGTCGTATGGTTTGCCGATGCGGATGGCGTGATTTCCTTGATTGGTATTTCCGACCCGATAAAACCTACTTCTGCCCGGGCTGTCGCCGAACTGGAGAAGATGGGCATTGAAGTCTATATGCTCACAGGCGACAATCGCTCTACAGCCGAGGCGGTGGCGAGGAAAGCCGGAATCCGTCACTGCATAGCCGAGGTGTTGCCTCAGGATAAGTCTGCTTTTGTCGAGAAACTTCGTAAAGAGGGACGCAAGGTGGCTATGGTCGGCGACGGTATCAACGACAGTGCAGCCCTTGCAGTGGCTGACCTGAGCATCGCAATGGGCACCGGCAGCGACATTGCCATTGACGTTGCCAAGATGACAATCATCTCCGCTGAATTGACAAAGATACCGCTTGCTATACGGCTTTCGCGGGCCACGGTGAGGACAATCCGTCAGAATCTTTTCTGGGCTTTCATATATAATGTCATCGGTGTGCCGGTTGCAGCGGGTGTGCTCTATCCGTTCTGCGGTTTCTTGCTGAATCCGATGATTGCAGGTGCGGCTATGGCGTTCAGCAGTGTCAGTGTTGTCACTAACAGTCTGTTGCTGAAACGCAAGAGTTTTGCTGACAGAACAGATGCTGTGAATGGACAGTCGGTTCTCACGAAAAATGAATCCGACGTGAATATCTCAGATGAAAAAATAATACCGGTGGACACAAAACCGGTTGAAGAAACAACAACTATAAAAACAAACGCAACTATGAAACAGGAATTTAAAATTGAAGGTATGGCCTGCACACATTGTTCGGGCCGAGTGGATGCAGCTATCCGCGCTCTCCCAGGAGTGACGGCTGTAAATGTCGATCTCGCATCTGGAACGGCAGTGGTTGAGGGCGATGTCGCGCCGGAAACTGTAATCGAAACAGTGACCGCCGCAGGCTATCCCACCCAAAAGAAGTAAATACGCCCCTAATATCCTTCAGATACAAAATGCTCTATTGCGCTGTAGGAAGGGTACATAAAGACAGAAGGTCAGAAGAAACAAAAGATTTTTTCGGGATTGATTTATTAGCTGTAAATTTTAGCTGTAAATCTAGAATAAGTTTTCGCTATTATAGATATTGCGATAATCTACATTCTATAAAGATAATCTACTTCTATAGATTAGAAAATCCTCAAAAAAAATCTTTTGTTTCTTCTGACCTTCTGTCTTTATGTACCTTTCCAGCAGTCGGTCATCTTCCCGCGGAGCAGTGTACACTTTTCGTATCAGGGTGTTTTATTCAGGGCTTCTATGCGGTCATATTCCTCTTTGGTGATACGCATGAAGGAGCCATGTTGGGGTGCTTCCACGCCTTGGATGTCGACCGGCGAGTGGAAATTGCGGAGATACTCGTCTGCCTGACATATTCTGTAGTGCTTGGGATTGGATGAGTATTCGATATAGCCAATTCTCCAGCCTTTCTCGCCGGGAATCCTGAAAGCTGACACACCCTCACATTTTTTCTTACCCTCGAAATCCACATAGTCATCATCCACCGGCAAGCTCCACGGGCCGTGAAGTGTCGGTGCGGTTGACGTGAAAAGTCCCGGTTTTCCTCCCTCCTTCTTTATCATCAGATGGTAGAGGCCGTCGCTTTCAAGATAGTTGATGTCTGCGTCGATTGTGGCATAGCCCCAGTCGAATAGCAATCGGGGTTTGGTCAAAGTAGTGAAGGATTCATCTGCGTAGGAGTAATACATGCGGTCATACTCCTCACCTGCGTCCGGATTCCAGAGAGAGTAGTATATCATATAGCCACCTTTCCTCCTGTCGGGCCATTGATAGTCGGGATTCCAGAAAATCTGTGGTGCCCACACGCGGAGAATGGAACTGTAGTCTGTGTAGGTATCCGGACTTTCAGGGTCGGAGAAAATGGGGGCACCTTTGCGGAAATCAAAGGTTACGGATTCCCAGTTGATGAGGTCGGGACTTGTCAGCAGGTTTATACCGTAATTATGCCATATCTTGCTCTTGCGCACACACATGTCGGTCGTGACCATCAGATAGCCTGAACCGTCATGCTTGCGGGTGATGTAGGCATCGCGTGTGCCACCTTCAATGAGGGCTTTTTCTGCCGGACTGAAGATGGAGTCACCGTTGATGATGTCGTGATAGTTGAGACCGTCGCGGCTCAGTGCGTATGCGGTCCACTCGCCGCGTCCGCTCATGTGGCAATACAGGAAGCCATAGTCACCGCGTTCAAGATTTTGTGCGGTCGACACTTCTGCGATTACTGTCAAGCATAATGCCGTAAGTACGGGGCGAAAAAGTCTTTTCATCTGATTGTTCTGTTTTGCGGGTCGGTTGCCGGATGTTTCTCTTACGGAAACTGATAGGACTGTCCTATCAGTTTCCGTAAGGTTTCTCATTGTCATAGAACGGGGCGAGAGGCCAGACGAAAGTTTCGGGATCATCCGGATTGGCCGGGCTGTAGCTCTCGGTCAGAGTGATGTGCTCAGCAAGTTCTGGGGCGACTTTGCGGAGTCCCTCGACGATACATTTTGCAACCTGGGTCGCACCGTAGGGGTTGAAGTGAGTATTGTCGGCAAGTTCTTCATTCTGTCCGGGGAATGTTCCTGCCGGATAGTGGACAAGAGCTTTCTTCGACTCCTCCACGCCAAGGCTTTCGAAGAGAGTTGTGGTCATGACGGTGAGGTCGATGAGGGGAACATTCTCTCTTTCAGCCACCGCGCGCATCGCAATGGGATATTCACCGTGGGTGTCCTTGAGTTTGCCGTCGGGGTTGAAGAAACGTCGTGCGGTAGGGGTGACGAGAATCGGTTTCAGGCCTTTTGCACGGGCACGGTCGATGAAGAGTTTGAGATTTGTGCTGTAGTTGTACCATGCGCCTTTACCTGCTCCACGGTCTTTCTCATCGTTATGTCCGAATTCCATGATGACCCAGTCGCCGGGTTTGGCCATTGCCATGACCTTGTCAAAACGGCGTTTGGCGAGGAAGGAACTTGTGCGTTCACCGCTTTCGGCATTGTTGGCAATGGCGATTTTGTCATCGAAATAAGCGGGAATAATCTGTCCCCAGCTTGCCCAGGGCTCCTTGCAGTTATCGACCACCGTACTGTTGCCGCAGAGGTAGACAGTGGTTATGCCGTCGGCCTCCGTCACGGGTTCGATGCTGATGGCATCGACTGCAGGAGCATCCCCGGTGAATTCAAGCGTGAGTTTGTCGTCCCATGTCGGTGTGCCGACCTCGCGCGGATTGATTTTCACTGAATCGCGCAGATTGATGGCCGGAGTGCGTTTGTGGACAATGAATGTGCGTTCGCTCAGTTCCCCCTTGCGGGTGGCCACACGGTCGAGCATCAGTCGGCGGCTCTCGGCACGGACAGTGGTGATGGCCTTACGCTTTTTATCGCCAAGTTTGAGTGTCACTTTATAGTTACCGTCGGGAACACGCACGGAGAAGAAGAAGGGTTTGGAACCATCTTTTGCGGGTGCGGTGCCGAAGTCGTAGCCATAGCCGTTGAAGTCGTTATATGCACCCATGCCCTGCATTTTATAGTTGTAGACTGAGGGCTTGAGATAGTCTTTCAGTGCGCAATCGGTGTTCATGATGCCTTCGGCTATACCCGCTGCGTTGATTCGCGCACCCGCTTTCGAGGAATGGGTGTGGTCTTTCTTGAAATAGGCGGAGGTGTTGCCTTCACCGAGCGACTGGAGCTTTTTACCGCTGATTGTGTTGAGGTCGACGAAGTATGCCTTGCCTTGTTTTGCTGCCTGACGTGCCCAAAGTCCGAAACTGCCCTTGTTGCTCTCGATTTTGCCGTCGGCCCACTTGTTGCGCGGAGTGTGGCTGACAATGATGGGTATGGCTCCTTTTTCCTTTGCATCCATGATGAATTTGCGCAGATACCATCCGTAGGTGTAGACCACCTGATTCTTGCCGGTAGCCTCCATTTTGAATACCTTGCTTTCGGGGCCTGCCCCGTGGAGTTCGCCACGGGCCTTACCTTTGTTGATGTCACCTCCGTCGTTATGGCCGAATTGTATCAACACGAAATCGCCCGGTTGGAGGGCGTTGTAGACCTTGTCCCAGCGGCCTTCGTCAAGGAATGTGCGGGCACTGCGGCCTGCCATCGCATGGTTCTCGACCGAGATTCGTGTGGTGTCGAAGAGTTCAGCAATGACGCTTCCCCAACCCCACATTGAATCGTCGTCCTTATCCTCGTTTTTTACAGTGCTGTCGCCGATAGTGAAGAGGACCGGTCGTCCCGGTTTGCGTGAGGCTCCGGTCTTTGTGTCGGGGACAGTGGGGATAAGCCAATCTTTCAACGGTACATTTTCAAGTGTCATCAAACCCTCCACGGCTGATTGGGCGTTGACTTTCGCTCCAAATTCAGAGGTGTGGATGCGGTCGAGATAGAACATGGTTTTCACCTTGTCCTTGCCGAAACGCTCGAATTTGCTTGCGGTGATGTCGTTGAGGTCTACGAACGGGACATTCTCCTCCTCGGCCACCTGCTTGGCCCAAAGTCCGAAGGTGTTGTTGACGCGTGTCACTTTTGTGCTGTCCTTGTCATCCCAGGCACAGCGCGGGGTGAGCGAGAAGAGGATGGGATTGCCACCCTTGGGGCGCACGTCGTTGATGTAGCGACGCATATATTCTCCGTAGGTGTAGACTGTCTCTTTCTCTCCGGTTTCCTTGATGGTCACGTTGAGGCTGTCCTTGCCGATGCCGGGGATTGATGCGCGTGCACGTCCGCTGTCGTAGGGGCCGTTGTCGTTATGGCCGAGTTCGATGATGACCCAGTCGCCCGGACGGATGCCGTCGACGACATCTTTCCAGAGTTTATTGTAGAAGGTGCGGCTGCTCATTCCGCCGAGCGCATGGTTCTCGACTGTGATTTTACTCTTGTCGAAATAATCCGGCATGAAGTAGCCCCAGCCCCACTGGCCGTTCTGGCCGTTGCCGAGAGTGCCTGTGCGCATTGTCGAATTGCCGACAAGGAATAGGACGGGATTGTTGCCGACTCTCGTCGAGCCTGCTATGGGGCGCACTGTGCGCGCTTTGTTAAGGCTGTCGAGGGTATTGTCGACAACTTTGTTGACATCCTCCATCGGGGAAGCAACCTTGCTCTGTCCGCAGAGCGCCATCGGGGCGAAGAGGGTGAGCGTGGAGATTAGAAATCCTGCAAGTTTCATATTCGGTATATGGATCGTTTGTCGTGAGG
Source organism: uncultured Duncaniella sp. (assembly GCF_910577345.1). Classification (GTDB taxonomy): domain Bacteria; phylum Bacteroidota; class Bacteroidia; order Bacteroidales; family Muribaculaceae; genus Duncaniella. The sequence goes on along the minus strand of NZ_CAJTMT010000043.1, from coordinate 8,582 downwards.
TTGGAAGGGGAATGGTCATCACGGACTGCAAATCATATTGTGTTCATCCTGTATCTGATTTCCTTGCCGTTTTCGGGGGTGATTGTCAGAGTGACAGGTCCGGCTTCCTCTGTGGAGCGGAGAATGACGGAGGCACGGCCGTTGTAGAGGCTGCGGGTGTTTCCGGTCATCATTTCGTCGCTTGAGAGGTTGCCGTTGATGACACCGACGATTTCAGCCGGACCTTCAACTTTGAATGTCAGTTTTGTATCGGTTCCGGGGACAATGCGCGACTTGCTGTCGAGTGCCTCGATTTTGACATGCTGGAGGTCCATGCCATCGGCTTTCCATGACTGATTGTCGCCTTCGGCACGGAGCTTGGCGACTTTCCCGGCTGTCTCGATGCGGTGGGTAGCGATTTTCTTGCCGTCGCGGTAGGCCACGGCTTCGAGCGCACCTGCTTTGTAAGGAATGTTTTCCCAAAGGATGCGGTTACGGTTTTTGGGATTGTCAACCTCGTTGCGTTTCTTTCCGAGGCTCTTTCCGTTGAGAAGAAGTTCGACCTCGTCGCCGTTTGTATAGGTGTAGAGGTCGGCGGTGCTTCCGGGTTTGCGGTTCCAGTGCTCCGACATGCGTTTGGTTCCGACCTTAACGTCGTTCCACACGGTGTTGTCGTCGCTGTCGATGATGCCGATATGCACGATGGGTTCTTCCGGTTTGAAGATGCTGCGCAGGAACCATGCGATAGGTTTGGGTTCGAGGGAAATGTCAAAAATGCCCTCAGTCCAACCCTTGGCCGGCCAGCCGTGTGACTCACCGAGATAGTCAATCATGCCCCAGTAGGCAAGACCGATGACTTTGTCGAGGTTCATTTCGTAGAAGTTCGGACCCATGCCGGAGGTGTTGGCCTCGCTCTGGTAGAACATCATCCAAGGGAAACGACGGCCGTCGCCGGGGAAGTACATGTAGCGGTAATTGTAGGCGGCGATGTCGGTTTCAAGTACGAGGGGGGCGGGGAGGGAATCGGTCGACAGATCGCGTCCGCGCGGGTGCATGGCCACTGTCACCGGACGGGTGGTGTCGTAGCGGTCGAGAAGCACTTTCTGCATTTTATAAGGTGTCACGCCCCAGTCGGCGTAGGGGAGATTCCAGAGAAGCTGCAATTCGTTGCCGAGGCTCCACATCACTACAGAGGGGTGGTTGCGGTCACGTTTCACCCATTCGGGTACATCCTTTGGCCATTGCTGCATCCAGTCCTTGCGGCCACCTGCATATTGGGTGAGCCATTTGTCATACAGTTCGTCCACAACAAGAATGCCGTAGCGGTCACAGAGTTCCATGAATTCCTTGCTGTAGGGATTGTGGGATGTGCGGATGTGGTTGAATCCAAAATCCTTGAGCATTTTGATGCGCTTCTCGATTGCAGCGGGATAGGCTGCCGCACCGAGCGCGCCGAGTGTGTGGTGGTTGGCAATACCTTTGAGGAGAGTCTTCTTGCCGTTGAGTTTCAGTCCGAATTCTGGTGAATATTCAATTGAGCGTATGCCGAATTGCTCCTTGACATTGTCAAGCTCCTTGCCCTCGGGAGAGAGGAGTGAGAGTTCTATGGTGTAGAGATGCGGGTTCTCGCAATCCCAGAGGCGGGGATTGTCAATCGTGAGGCTGTCGAGGGTGTATTCGTTTACCTTTTGTTTGCGTCTGAATGGCAGTTCGATGGTGCGTTCATAGACCTTGACTCCGTCTGCATCAGAAATTTTGGCGTTGACTGTCAGAGTTTTGCCCTTGTGACGCAATGCCGCAATTTCAGCCTGAAGTTTCACACTTGCCTTGTCGGTACCCACGACCGGGGTGGTGACGTAGAGTGGATGACGGGTGAAATACATGTCGGGGTCAGTCACAACCACATTGACATCACGGTAGAGACCTCCTCCGGTGTACCAGCGTGAATTTTCCGGTTTGCCTGTGTCGGCTCTGACAGCTATGATATTCGGTTCGTCAAAATTGAGAAGCGGTGTCACATCAATTTCAAAACCGAGGTAACCATAGTCGGTTCCACCGACAGGTTTGCCGTTGAAATAGACATCGCCGTTGAGCATTATGCCTCCGAAGTCGAGGAGGACACGTTTGCCTTTCCACGAAGGGTCAGCGACGAGCTGACGGCGATACCATCCGGTGCCCATCTCCTTGAATCCGCGTGAACTGAGACGCGAGCTGACATTGGCCACAGAATTGCTTTTGTCCGCTTTCTCATCGGCCGACGGTGCGACCCAGGGCTGGGCTATCTGGAAATCGTGAGGCAGGTTGACTGTCTGCCATCTGCTGTCGTCAAAATCGGAGGTAGTGGCTGCTTCAATCTCACCGGGAGAGAAACGCCAACCGAAATTTATATTTTCCACTTCACGGCTGTCTGCCTGACAAGTGAACCAAAAAGCACAAGAAAGGCCAAGTATTGCAAGAAATCTATTCATCATGGTAAATTTACAAAAAGGTGAAACAAAGGTACTAAATTTATAAATTCGCCACAAATGCGCTTGTCAATAAATTTTAACGGACCACAGTATGTCTTTAACTTTTTTATCGTGTGAATCACAGCCGGATTTTGTGCATGACTTATAATTAACTAAATTTGCGTGGAATATAAGATGAGTATCTCATGGCTTATAGCTATGGCTTGACCGCCGGTATGCTCATTCGTTTGCCATGATTACATTCAACCAAGCGCTTATGACTATCAGAAATAAAATCCTTCGTATGCTGCTGTGTGGTGCCATGCCTTTGCTCATGACTGAGCCCCTGCTTGCGCGGGATACCTATAATTTCAATCCCGGATGGCTTTTGAAAGTCGGGGATGAGAGCGGAGCTGAAAAAAACTCGTGGAATGACGGAGACTGGGAAAAAGTGAGTCTGCCACACGCATTCAATGAGGATGAGGCATACAAAGTTGGAATCGCGCAACTGACCGACACTGTCGCATGGTATCGCAAGCATTTCAAAGTGCCCGCGTCGGCCAAAGGGAAGAAGGTGTTTCTTGAATTTGAAGGTGTGAGGCAGGGCGCTGATTTCTATGTCAACGGTCAGCACATCGGTCTGCATGAAAATGGTGTTATGGCTGTCGGATTCGACATCACTCCATACATCCGCTACGGCAAGGAAAATGTGGTTGCAGTGCGCACGGACAATGACTGGGATTACCGTGAGCGCTCGACCGACAGCCGTTTTCAGTGGAACGACCGCAATTTCAACGCCAACTACGGTGGCATCCCCAAGAACACTTGGCTGCATATCACCGATCCGGTCTATCAGACACTGCCGCTATACAGCAATCTTGGAACTACAGGAACATATATCTATGCCACCGACATAAATGTGAAAAGCCGCACCGCCGACATCCATGCAGAGTCGGAGGTGAAGAATGACGGACGCAAGAGTGTGACTGTCGGATATAATGTAAGGATTTTTGACAACGACAACAAAGAGGTCGCTTCCTTCTCCGGAACACCTGTGACAATTGCTCCAGGCGAGAGTGCGATTCTGAAGGCTTCGGCCCCACTTTCAGGTATACATTTCTGGAGCTGGGGCTACGGCTATCTCTACAAGGTGAAGACTTCGCTTGTCATTGACGGCAAGGAGACGGATGAGGTCACCACGACTACCGGTTTCCGCAAGACCCGCTTCGGCGAAGGAAAGATATGGCTGAACGACCGCGTCCTTCAGATGAAAGGCTACGCGCAGCGTTCGAGCAACGAATGGCCCGGTGTCGGAATGTCAGTGGCTCCGTGGGTGAGCGACTACTCCAATGCGCTTGTGGTCGAAGGCAACGGCAATTTCGTAAGGTGGATGCACGTCTCACCGTGGAGGCAGGATGTTGAATCCTGTGATCGCGTCGGGCTGATGCAGATGCTCCCTGCCGGAGATTCGGAGAAAGATGTCAATGACAGACGGTGGGAACAGCGCAAGGATCTGATGCGCGATGCAATCATCTATTACCGCAACAATCCGAGTGTGATTTTCTGGGAGAGCGGAAATGAATCCATCAGCCGTGACCACATACTTGAGATGCGCGAAATCCGCGACATGTATGACCCTTACGGCGGCCGTGCGATCGGTTCGCGCGAGATGCTCGACATCCGCGAGTCGGAATATGGCGGGGAGATGCTCTATGTCAACAAGAGCGAACACAGTCCGATGGTGCAGACGGAGTATTGCCGTGACGAAGGACTGCGTAAATATTGGGACAACTGGAGCTATCCTTACCACCGTCACGGCGACGGGCCACTCCACAAGGGACAGGATGCGACGGCATATAATCAGAATCAGGACATGCTGACGGTCGAGTTTGTCCGCCGTTGGTATGACTTCTGGCGAGAGCGTCCCGGAACAGGACGGCGTGTGAACTCCGGAGGGGCGAAAATCATTTTCTCCGACACGCAGACACATGGCCGTAGTGCAGAAAACTTCCGTCTGAGCGGTGTCGTAGACCCGATGCGTATTCCGAAAGACGGTTTCTATGCCCACAAGGTGATGTGGGATGCATGGGTTGACCCGGAAAATTACGCCACTCATATCGTCGGTCACTGGAACTATCCGGAGGGGACGGTTAAGCCGGTCTATGTCGTATCGTCGTGCGACTCGGTCGAGCTTAAGGTCAACGGCAAGAGCTACGGCCCGGGTCGTCAGGACTATCGTTTCCTCTTCACATTTGATTCCATCCCATATCAGCCCGGCAGGATAGAGGCTATAGGTTATGACATGGATGGCAAGCAGCGCACGCTCTCAACCATCGAGACTGTCGGAGAGACCAAGGCGTTGAAACTTACAAAAATGACAGGGCCCGCAGGCGTATATGCCGACGGCGCGGACATAGTGCTCGTGCAGGTCGAGGTTGTCGATGCCCAGGGTCGGCGTTGTCCTCTCGCCAATGACACCATTGATTTCAAACTCACCGGTCCGATGGAATGGCGCGGAGGAATTGCCCAAGGGAAGGATAATTTTGCATTCGCAAAATCGCTTCCGGTTGAGGCCGGAGTAAACCGCGTGATGCTCCGCACGATGCCGGAGGCAGGACATGTCACTCTCACCGCCTCCGCTCGCGGATTTGAAACTCAGGAAATCAGTTTTGACACGAAGCCGGTCGAGGTTACAGACGGATTGACTGAATTCATCCCCGCTGCAGCTCTCAGTTCCAGACTTGACCGTGGAGAGACACCCGAAGGTCCATCATACGCCGATTCGAAAGTTGACGTCAGGGTGGTCAGCGCAAAGGCCGGATGCAATGAGGATAAGGTCACGGCAAGTTATGATGACAATGAACTCAGCGAATGGCGCAACGATGGCCGTCTGTCGACCGGATGGATTACCTATACCCTTGAGCGCCGTGCGGCGATAGATGATATATGCGTGAAGTTGACCGGTTGGCGACAGCGCTCCTATCCACTTGAAATCTATGCAGGCGACACGCTCGTCTGGAGCGGAAACACAGATCGCAGTCTCGGTTATGTCCATCTGAATATCGAAAAACCGGTCATGGCCGACACCTATACCGTCAGACTGAAAGGTAGCGCAACCGAAAGCGATGCCTTTGGCCAGATTGTCGAGGTTGCCGAGTCGAAGGCCGGAGAGCTCGATGTGGTTAAAGCCAAACGGGATGGCAAGACCAAAAAGGAACTTCGCATAGTCGAGATAGAATTTCTTGAAACACTCAATCAGTAACTGAAGATGATGAAACTCCACTGTTTCCTGATTACCATACTTTTTATGTCGGCCCTGCTCCCAATGCAAGGCAAGGAGAAAGCGTTTCAGCTCAAAAGAGGTGAAAAACTGAAAATCGAACAGATAGGTGAGGCTGCTCCCGTGGTCGGTTCTGCGCTTGAATTGCTTGGCCGGGACATGGAAGCCGTGATTGGCATAAGTCCTCATCGCGATGCGGGGAAAGGGAAGATTGTGGTCGGGACAGCCGATGGGTTGCGTACCAAAATCAAAGGAATTGATGCGCTTCTGGACTCATTGGAAGGGAAGCGAGAGGCTTTTTCTCTGAAGGTGCTTCCCGACGGACGCTTGCTCATTGCGGGCAGCGACAGTCACGGTACAGCCTACGGCGTGATGCAGCTCAGCAGACTGTTGGGCGTGTCGCCGTGGGAATGGTGGGCTGACGTGACTCCACGGAAAACGGACGTGTTTACCCTTCCGGCCGGATACAGCGACAGTCAGTCACCGTCGGTTGAATACCGTGGGATATTCATCAACGACGAGGACTGGGGACTGATGCCCTGGAGCGGGAACAACTATGAGCCCGGAGGGCCGAAAGGGCAGATAGGACCTAAAACCAACAGCCGGATTTTCGAACTTATGCTGCGTCTGCGCGCCAACACTTATTGGCCCGCGATGCATGAGTGTTCCCTGCCTTTCTTCCTCACGGAAGGCAACAGAGAGGCAGCGAAAAAGCATGGAATCTACATAGGCGGCTCGCACTGCGAACCGATGGCCTGCAATGCAGCCGGTGAGTGGTCGCGCAGGGGCGTCGGAGAATATGACTATGTCAACAACAACGCTGCGGTCCGTCAATTCTGGGAAGACAGAGTCCGCGACGTTGCCGGGCAGGAGATACTCTACACCCTCGGTATGCGCGGAGTGCATGACGGTGCGATGAAGGGCGCGAAGACTACCCGAGAGAGGAAGAGTGTGCTTGCCCGTGTGTTTGACGACCAACGCAATATGCTCAGTCGCTATGTCAACCCGGATGTGACAGAAATCCCGCAGGTGTTCATTCCCTACAAGGAGGTGCTTGACATCTACAACGCAGGTCTTGAAGTCCCGGAGGACGTGACCTTGATGTGGTGTGACGACAACTATGGCTACATCCGTCATTTCCCGACCGAGGCTGAGCGTCGGCGCAAGGGAGGCAACGGTATCTATTATCACATTTCCTACTGGGGACGTCCGCACGACTATCTGTGGCTTGGGACATTCAGCCCCTATCTCCTCTATCAGCAGATGAGTCTTGCCTACGACCTTGGAATCCGGAAGATTTGGATGCTGAATGTCGGTGACATAAAACCGGCGGAATATCAGATTGAGCTATTCATGGATATGGCGTGGGATATTGACCGCGTTAAAGCCGATGGACCGGAGAAGCATCTCTCCGCTTTCCTCGCGCGTGAATTCGGGGCCGAAGCTGCCGAGGAACTGCTTCCCGCCATGAACGAGCACTACCGTCTGGCCTACGTCTCAAAGCCTGAATTCATGGCCAACACACGCACTGAGGAGGCTCGAAAGGCATATTTCAATACCGTCCGCGATAATTCCTGGGGACTTGACTCAATCCGTGGACGGAAAGAACTCTACCGTCAGCTCTCCGACAAAGTCGAGACCATCTCCAGGATGATACCCGAAGATAGGGAGGATGCCTATTTCCAGCTTGTCAAATATCCCGTCCAGGCAGCCGCACAGATGAACAGAAAGTTCATCGACGCGCAGATGGCACGTCACGGAATTTGCGGGTGGGAGAAGAGCGATGAGGCATACGACAGCATCGCCTCTCTGACACAAATCTACAACAACGGTATCCATAACAATGGGAAATGGAAGGGCATAATGGATATGGCTCCACGAAAGTTGCCGACATTCGGACGAGTGCCGCATTCGACAGATTCACTGCCGATGGCCGAACCGCAGCGACCGGTTGCCGTGTTCAATGGCGTTGACGGAAAAGGGTACTTCACCCACTGCGAGAATCTCGGTTACGACGGTGGAGCGGCCGCAATCGGCAGGAATGAGACTATAGAGTTCAATCTTCCCGCTGTCGGTGGCAGTGACTCGTTGACGATTGATGTGCGCCTTCTTCCGGTTCATCCCGTGGATGGCGAGAACCTTGCATTTTCCATTATGATTGATGGAAAACCGATTGCCACGAATGTCAGCTACCGAACCCGTGGACGGAGTGAGGAATGGAAGATGAACGTATTGAGAAACCAAGCCATCCGGAAATTCACCATTCCAAACGACGGCCAAGCCCACACACTTCAGTTTGTAGCATTGACGTATGGTGTCGTTCTCGACCGGATTCATCTTTTCCGTACGTATCCTTCCGTGGACTCCGCGCTTGGCAAACGTAGAAATCCCATACTTCCCGGTTTTCACGCCGACCCCGAAATTCTTTACTCCGAGAAGACCGGAAAATATTATATCTACTCCACAACTGACGGAACTCCACGTTGGGGCGGTCACTATTTCACCGTCTTCTCTTCCTCAGAGCTTGTCAACTAAATAGATTCTAAGATTTTGTAAGAAATAGATTCTAATATTTTGTAAGAAAACATACTCTAAGTTTTTCATGTTTGTGTGAGGTTTTAGCTTTGCTTTTTTGACGCAAAGTTAGAACCTCATTTTTCAAAAAAGGTGCGATAATGCAATATATTATGGCATAAGCTGCGTGGCAACAATGCATCATCACCTTGCCGGAAGGCAGCCGGAAAGCTGCGAAGCAGCGGTGCGGTGGTAGCCCCGCATCGAGCGACAATGCAATGAAGCCCACAGGGCGTAATTGCATTGTCGCGAAGGTGTGTGGGTTATCGGTAGACCCATAGCGACGGGCATCGAAGATGTCC
>NZ_CAJTMT010000042.1 GCF_910577345.1 uncultured Duncaniella sp. | reverse complement strand
CTGAAATAAAAAACTTCTGTTTCTTCTGACCTTCTGTCCTATGTACCCTTCTCAGACGGGGGGCTTATCCGCCCCTTCTCAGTCAGGGATTTTCAGAGCGAAGGATTTTTCTTACATTGCGTTGCCGTTAATCTTGAGGTTGGTGAAGCGGAGGTCGGCAGCCTGACCGTTGAGGAGGAAAGCACCCTTCTCCACACCGTCGAAGCTCGAATTCTTCACCTCAATGTTAGTCACGTTGCAGCGGTCATCGTAAGCATCGATATAGACACCATACTGGCTCTTCTTGCAGTTCACGTTGTCGAGATAGACATTGCGCACGATAGGAGCATAGCCACGGTTGCAGATTTCTTTCGGATCATAGATGAGATTGATTTTCAGGACAGCTTCCTTGCACTGACCGACCTCAACGTTGCGGACATAGATATTCTCGATGATACCGCCACGGCAGTTGTTGGTCTTGATGCGGATGACGCGGTCAAGCAAGGGCGAATCCATCTGGCAGTTCTCCACGAAGAGGTTACGGTAGCCGCCTGAAATCTCGCTGCCGACAACGACGCCGCCGTGACCGTTCTTCATACGGCAGTTGCGCACGATGATATTCTCGGAGGGACGACCGTCGCGACCGTCGCGGTTACGACCGCTCTTGATAGCGATGCAGTCATCACCGGTGTCGAAATAGCAGCCTTCGATGAGCACATTCTTGCAGGCATCGGGGTCACAGCCGTCGCCGTTGGGGCCTTCGTTCTGGACATGCACGTTGCGGACAATCACATTGTCGCAGAGAGCGGGATGGATAACCCAGAAGGGTGAGCGGAGCATGGTGACACCCTCGATGAGCACATCCTTGCACTCCATGGGATTGACGAGCTGCACACGCATACCGTAGCCGTCGCCGAGGATGCGCTGCTCGACAGGCACACCCTTCTCGTTCCATTCGAGGAGGAGCGGACGGCCTATCTTCTGGGAGACGATGCCTTCCTTCCAGCCAAAGTGGGGTGCGCCACACATGCGCCACCAGTTTTCAAACTTGCCGCCACCGTCGAGCGTACCCTTGCCGGTAATGGCGATGTTCTGCTGCTGATAGGCATAGACCATAGGCTGATAGTTATAGCAATCGACACCTTCCCAACGGGTGCGGACGATGGGATACTCCTTGAGGTCGGGAGTGAAAAGGAGTGTGGCACCCTCTTCGAGATGGAGATTCACATTGCTCTTGAGAGTGATGGGGCCTGTGAGCCATGTACCCGCAGGGATGATGACACGGCCACCGCCTTCACGCGAGCAACGGTCAATGACCTTGTTGATAAGCTCGGTATAGAGATAGCCCTCGGTGTTCGACTTCTTTCCATACTTGAAGATGGGATAATCCTTGTCGCGGAAAGTCGGGGTCTTGATGGCCTTCTCGATTTCGGGATAGAGTTCGGCCCAAGCCTTTTCGGCATCCTGAGTGTAGCCCGCGATCTTCTCCTTTGCGGATTTGGACTGTGCCGAAGCGGTCCCGGCCAGGCCACCGCCACCGATCGCACATGCAAGCAGTAATGCAATAACTGATTTCTTCATGGTTTGTTTATTGTTAAAAATTCGTAAATTACCGATAATTTTATGTAAAAACTACGCTAAATCAGTGCAAATATAAGGAATCTCCCGCTAATAGCCAAAACCGGGCAGCCCGACACCACTTTCAGGCACTCCCTTGGAGGCTGTCGGGGCCTCCAGAGCGGTTTTTCATGTCATTTTTCTTGTATCTTGCTGATATTTACAAAAAAATGCGTAACTTTGCGCCTCGAAAACGTAAATATATCAGAAGAATGATGGACATTACACCTGCTGCACCTCAGGTCGACCTCTTGTTTGAGGTTAGCTGGGAGGTATGTAACAAGATTGGCGGGATTTACACCGTCCTGTCCACGAAGGCCAAGACACTTCAGAAACTTTATAACGACAAGACCGTTTTTATCGGCCCCGATGTCTGGACCGAAGAGAACCCCTCGCCCTGGTTCACAGAGTGCAACGTTGAAGGTCTCTCTTCATGGTCAAAGACCGCCAAGCTCCCCGAAGGAGTGAGCGTCAGAGTGGGCCGCTGGGATATACCCGGCCGTCCTATCGCAGTGCTTGTGAAATTCGACGGCATGTATGCTGTAAAGGATGAATTCTACGGAGAGATGTGGAAGCGCTTCGGCGTCGATTCTCTTCACGCCTACGGCGATTACGACGAAGGTTGCGCCTTCGCCCATGCCGCCGGAGTGGTCATCGAGTCGATAATCGCAAGCGGCTATGGCGCCAAGCTCACCCCGACAGGCAGAATCTCCCGCAAACACCGCAGCCGCATCGTGGCTCACTTCGACGAGTGGACAACCGGAATGGGACTCCTCTATGTGAAATGGAAACTCCCTCAGGTTGCAACCGTCTTCACCACCCACGCCACCAGCATCGGCCGCAGCATCTGCGGTAACAACAAACCCCTCTACGATTACCTCAAGGGATACAACGGCGACCAGATGGCCCGCGAACTCAACATGGAGGCCAAACACTCGCTTGAAAAGCGCGCGGCACACGCTGCCGACGTGTTCACCACCGTGAGCGACATCACCGCCGCCGAGTGTGAGCAGCTTCTCGAACGCCGCCCCGACGTTGTGACCCCCAACGGATTTGAAAAGAACTTCGTTCCCTCACCCTCTAAATTCCCCGCAGCCCGCAAGCAGGCCCGCGACCGTATGCTCACCGTCGCATCGGCCCTCACCGGCAAACGCATGGACGACAACACTTTCATCGTCGTCACCAGCGGACGCTGCGAATACCGCAACAAGGGTCTCGACCTCTTCCTTGACGTATGCGACAAGCTCAGAAACCGCAAACTCTGCCGCGACGTGCTTGCATTCGTCATGGTTCCCGCATGGGCAAAGGAAGCGCGCAAAGACCTCACCGACCGCATCGCAGGGATGAACAATACACCCTTCGTCAACGATGAGCAGGCCCTTGCCGATCCGGTTCTCACCCATTGGCTCAACAATCCGGACTCTGATGCGGTCAACTGCCGTATGCACCAGCTCGGATTCGCCAATCAGGACCCGAGAGTGACAGTCATCTACGTCCCCTGCTATCTCAACGGCAACGACGGAGTGTTCAATCTCTCGTACTACGACCTTCTTCCCGGCGCCGACGCGACCGTCTTCCCCTCCTACTATGAGCCGTGGGGCTACACGCCGCTTGAAAGCGTTGCCTTCGGTGTTCCCACCGTCACCACCTCCCTCTCCGGCTTCGGCCAGTGGGCACTCAAGACCTCAGAGAATTATTTCGACGAATGTGGAGTGAACGTGATCGGCCGCGGTGATTCGAACTATGAGAGCGTTGTAGACAACATTGCCCATTCCCTCGAATACCTGACTTGCGCTGACGAAAAAGAGATTAAGAAAATCCATAAGGCCGCCATGCACACCGCATCGGAAGCCGCATGGCCGAAATTCATGGTCTACTACGACGAAGCCTACGCCCTCGCCCTCTCGAAAGCGGAGGAAAGGACTCCCGCTGCGAAAAAGAGCAAGTAGACAATCTCTTTGAGACAGAATCCACAGCTGATTAGAGTAATACTTCAACACACCATTCAGTCTCTGATCTATCCGATCTAATTGCGTAAGGATATTGACAACATCATCTTACACAATCATATCAAGAAACATAACCTTTTAAGAATATGAAACTGCCCGTAAGCAAAACTAATGCCCCCGTGTGGCGCGACATCACAGTTAAATCTGTGCTCCCCGAGGCATTGAAACCCCTTGAAACCCTCTCACGCAACCTTTGGTGGGTGTGGAACAGTGCAGCGAAGAACCTCTTCCGCGACCTTGATCCCGACCTCTGGCGTGCAACCGGCGAAAACCCCGTAATGCTTCTCCAGCAGCTCTCCAACGAGCGCCTCGAAGAAGTGATGAAGGACGGCGAAATGATGGAACGCATCAAGGTGGTATTTGACATGTTCAACGACTACATGGCCAAGCCCATGCGCAAGGATATTCCCTCGGTATCTTACTTCTCGATGGAATATGGCCTCTGCAACTGCCTTAAGATCTACTCCGGTGGTCTCGGCGTACTCGCCGGTGACTACATCAAGGAAGCATCCGACAGTTGCGTCGACATGACAGCCATCGGCTTCCTCTACCGCTATGGCTACTTCACCCAGTCACTCAGCGTAGACGGCCAGCAGATTGCCAACTACGAGCCCCAGAACTTCAACCAGCTCCCCATCGAGCAGGTGACCGACGGCAACGGCCATCCCATGATTCTTGAAGTGCCCTTCCCCGGCCGCATCATCTACAGCCACATCTGGCGTGTGAACGTAGGCCGCATGAAGCTCTACCTTCTCGACACTGACTTCGACATGAACAGCGAATGGGACCGCCCCATCACCCACCAGCTCTACGGTGGCGACTGGGAAAACCGCATCAAGCAGGAATACCTCCTCGGCATCGGCGGTGTGCTCGCTCTCAAGAAGCTCGGCATCAACAACACCATCTACCACGCTAACGAAGGCCACGCCGCCCTCCTCAACCTCCAGCGTCTCGTTGACTACGTTGAGAAAGGCCTCGACTTCAACTCAGCTCTCGAGCTCGTCCGTTCGTCAAGCCTCTATACCGTACACACTCCCGTACCCGCAGGCCACGACTACTTCGACGAGGGTCTCGCCCACAAATATCTCAACGAATTCCCCGGCCGTCTCGGCATCTCTTGGCAGGACCTCATGAACATGGGCCGCGAGAACCCCGACAGCCAGGACCGCTTCTCAATGAGCGTGTTCGCTCTCAACACCTGTCAGGAAGCCAACGGTGTGAGCTGGCTCCACGGCGAAGTCTCGAAGAAGATGTTCGCAGGTGTATGGAAAGGCTACTCATGGGAAGAAAGCCATGTAGGCTACGTCACCAACGGTGTCCACATGCCGACTTGGGCTGCCAGCGAATGGAAGGCTTTCTACTCTGAGAAACTCGGCGACCAGGTGTTTGACCACCAGAGCGATCCCAAGGCTTGGGAAGGCATCTTCAAGGTGAAAGATGAAGAGATCTGGAACATGCGCACAATGATGAAGAACAAGTTCATCAACTTCGTGAAGCGTGACTTCAAGGCCAAGTGGCTTGCCAACCAGGGCGATCCCTCAGCCGTAATCAAGATTCTCGAGCGCATCAACCCCAACGCCCTCATCATCGGTTTCGCACGCCGTTTCGCAACCTACAAGCGTGCACACCTTCTCTTCACCGACCTCGACCGTCTCGCCCGCATCGTCAACAACGAGCAGTTCCCCGTGCAGTTCATCTTCTCGGGTAAGGCACACCCCGCCGACGGCGCAGGCCAGGGCCTCATCAAGCGCATCACCGAAATCTCGCGTATGCCTCAGTTCCAGGGCAAGATTATCTTCCTTGAGGACTACAACATGATTGTTGCCAAGCGTCTCGTGACCGGTGTCGACATCTGGCTCAACACCCCGACCCGTCCCCTCGAGGCATCCGGTACATCAGGCGAAAAGGCCGAGATGAACGGTGTGCTCAACTTCTCAGTGCTCGACGGATGGTGGTATGAAGGCTACAAGCTCGATGAAAAGGCCGGATGGGCCCTCACCGACAAGCGCACCTTCACCGACCAGAGCCAGCAGGACAAACTCGACGCAGCTACCATCTACTCAATGCTTGAAAACGAGATTATCCCCCTCTACTTCGCAAAGAACTCGAAGGGATATTCTCCCGAGTGGATCCAGTACATCAAGCGTTCAATCGGCCACATCGCTCCGCAGTACACCATGCAGCGCATGATCGAGGACTACATCGACCGTTTCTACGATCCCGAAGCAAAGCGTTTCCACAAGCTCTCTGCCGACAACAACAAGCTCGCTAAGGAAATCGCAGCATGGAAAGAGAAAGTCGCAGCCGCATGGGATGGCATCAAGGTTCTCGAAGTATCTACCGACCGCGACCTTACCCAGCACACTGAAAGCGGTCAGCAGTATGTCACCACCATCAAGATTGACGCCAACGGCCTCGCTGATGACCTCGCTCTCGAACTCGTCATCGACAAGGTTCACGACAATCAGGAAAGCCGCATCGGCAGCATTCCCTTCAAGGTTATCAGCAAGGATGGCAACATCGTGACATTCCAGCTCACCGACAAGTTCCGTGACCCGGGTGTGTTCCGCTACAGCTACCGCCTCTATCCCACTAATCCCGCACTTCCCCACCGTCAGGATTTCGCATTCGTGCGCTGGATCTAATTCCTGTTCCTGAAAACCCGACCTTATATCTTCAGCCCCTGCAACCTCAATCGGATGCAGGGGCTGATTTTATCCATAGACCCGCGACTTTTTCTGATAACATGCTAAAGAACATAAATAAACCTTAAACCAATTGAAAAACCATGCGTTTTTTTATAAAACGACCGCAACTTGGTATCCCTAATTCATCGCACGGCCGCAACTCCTCTCCTTACTTAACTTACGAATCTACTTCTTCTAAAAAACTAAAAAACATCAACCAACATGAAGACCTCATTCGTTTCTATGTTCCGCACATCGGCCTGCGCCATCCTGATGGCAATGACCGCATCTGTAGCATTCGCACAAGACGCACCCGCCAAGAAAGTAAAGGACCACCGCACCAATCCTGATGTGTTCTTCCTGCAGGAAGGCGATGTCCCCAACAGCTACCTCCTCCTTCCACCTCCACCGGACGGCGCATCAATCACCTTCCTCAATGACCAGGCCCGCTACACATGGGGCAAGACCATGCGCAACACTCCCCGTGGCGATCAGGCTGTCACCGACGCAAGAGTGGAAGGTAACGGTGTTCCCGAAGCATTCTCCGAGGCATTCGGTGTCGAAATCAATGAGGACACCCCTGAAATTCTGAAACTCGTCGTCGGCATGAGGGAAGATGCCGGAGACCTCGGAACACGCGAGGCAAAGAACTACTACAACCGTCAGCGTCCGTTCTCCTTCTACGAAGAAGACACCTGCAACCCCGAGCAGCAGGAGGAACTGTCGACCAACGGCTCCTATCCCTCAGGCCACACATCAATCGGATGGGCAACCGCACTCGTCCTTGCAGAAATCAATCCCGAACGCCAGAATGAAATCCTCAAACGCGGATATGAGATGGGCGAGAGCCGTGTCATCTGCGGCTATCATTTCCAAAGCGATGTCGATGCAGGACGCATCACCGGCGCAGTCACTGTAGCCCGCCTCCATGCCGACCCCCAGTTCCAGGCCCAGCTCGAAAAAGCCAAGAAGGAATTCAAGCAGTTGAAAAAAGCCGGTAAGGTTGCAAAGGGCACACCCGTCCCCACTCCCACAACAACCGACTGATAACTGACATCAGCCCCCATACGCTACAATCCCTGAACTCTTCTCCTCTCTCCTCACTCACGTTTACTACAGAACTCCAACACACACGTCCGCGTATATCACACACGGCGACATCAATTCTATCATACTCCACTCAAGCTTCTTTTTTACTTCTACTGAAAAACATGTCCGCTATGAAAAGTATCGTTTTAGCACTCGCTGCAACCGCATTATGCTCACTGACCGTCATGGCAGATGACGATGAGCCGAAATTCACAGTCAAACCGACAGGCCGCATACTCATGGACGGAGCCGTCTATCTCGGCGGAAACACCGGTGCCGAAGAGGCCGGTGACACAAAATTCGTCAATGGCGTCGCCATCCCCGATGTCCGTCTCGGCGCGAAAGCAAGCTATGGCAAATGGAAAGCCAAAGTCGACGTCGGCTTCGCCTACGGAAAGGTCGGTCTGAAGGACACTTATCTTGAATATGACTTCAACCCCTCCAACCTCATCCGCGTCGGTTACTTTGTCCCACAATGGGGTCTGAATTCCGAGACAAGCTCATCCATGAAGCAGACCTACGAGGAACCGACCTCCAACGAGTTCTTCTATGCCAATCCGCGACTACTCGCTGCCATGTGGGTATTCGACAAAGACCAGTATTTCGCAGGAACATCAATTTTCAGCGAAGCCGCCTCTATGACTCAGAACGCAACTGCGATGGGCAAACAGGCCTGGGGCGCACAGACCCGCCTCGTGTGGCGTCCGCGTCATGCCGACGGCGATGTCATCCAGATTGGCTCGTCATTCAACTATTCATCGCCGACTTCCGATGATCATACAGGCTTTGACTACACGGCCAACTTCCCGAGCCGAGTCTCGAAGGTGCCCCTCCTGTCGTCGAACATCACCAATGCCCGCGGCCTGTTCAAAATGACTCCCGAACTCCTGTTGATAAAAGGCAACTGGGCTCTTGAGGCGCAGTACTACTATATGAACGTGGCCCGCAAGGACGGTTTCAAAAACTATACGGCACAGGGTGCCTACGGAATGGTCCGCACACTTCTCATCGGTTCGCAATACACCTATTCTCACGCTGATGCCGGCGTGGCGACCCCCGCAAAAGGTTCTCTCGAATTTGTCCTCGGCTACAACTACACCAATGCCTCCGATGCGAAAGCCAAGGTGATGGGCGGTATCATGCACGATGTCAACTGCACCTTCAACTACTATATCAACTCATGGATGCTTGCCCGTCTGCGTTACTCCTACACGACAGTGCGTGACCGCGAAGTTGAAAACATGCTCCCCAAACGCCACGTCAACACCATCGAGGCCCGTCTCCAGATAATCTTCTAAATTCTTCAGTCATACAAAACATCATTCCCCTCCGCAACCGTCACCCGGACAATCGCGGAGGGGTTGCTTTTTATGATAAAACTCCTTATATTTGCAAATGTCGTTCCGACTCTAACCCCAATAAAAACCATTCCGCCCCATGACTCATGACCAACTTGATTTCGTGACATATTGCATCGGAAATGTCGCGGAGTTTCTTCACCTGGACCAGCAGACTGTCTATAGGATGTTGAAAACCTCCGGCATACTTACCGAATATATCATACCGGGATATGATGTGCTGCACACCTTCAGCGGGCAGTATATCACAACTGAAATCGTGGACTATATGCGGGAGAAAGGAGTCATCAAATGATAGTCTATCACACTTCAAATATTGAAATCATAAAGCCTGACATAAGATTTTCACGCGAAGGGCTTGATTTCGGAAAAGGATTCTATGTGACCAAACTGCGTGAACAAGCAGAAAAGTATGGTGACAGATTCAAATTAAGGGGAAAAGATGCTATCCTTAATATATATGATCTCGATGATCTTCCGGAAAATGTAATCACAAAGCAATTCTGTGATTACAACGAGGAATGGCTTGATTTCGTGATGGATAATCGTGCAGGAAAACTACCGTCTATTACTTACAGCGTGGTGGAAGGAGGCGTGGCCGATGATAAGATTTTCCGTACGATCGACCTTTATTTCTCAGGCGATATCACTAAGGAAGAAGCGCTCGGACGTTTGCGTTTCGAAAAGCCAAACAATCAGATATGTCTGCTTGACCAAAAAGTTATTGACAACCATCTTAAATTCATAAACTCAATCAGGCTTTAGACTATGACCGGAAAACAGACTGTTCTACAAATGAAATATGCCCGAATCATTGAGGGAATAGCAAAAAAGCTCAGCATTTCTTTGGAAAAGGCGCTGGACATGGTATATACATCTCAGACCCTTTCTCTGATTGACCAAAATATTGCTGACCTGCATTGCCGTAGTGATTTGTATCTTATCGATGAAATCATAAACGAGTATAACGAAAAATATAATAAATCTTTTAGATAAGAATATAAAACGGTCGGACCTTATATTTGCAAATGTCAAACCCAACTATAAACCAATCACAATGAAGAATTTGATATTTTTGTCAGGAGCGATCTTAACATTGATATTGCTTCCCTCCTGCAAGGATGTGGCTGTAAAAAGCATCGTTGATGCAGAGCGAGCGACTGTCAGGACTGACAGCATCGATATGGATTCAATCTCCGTTCCGGTTCTCACACCTGAACAACAGGAAGTGGCCCGTCAGGTCGCAATATTGCGTGACTATATCGAGGTTGAGGGCAATCATTACGTGTTGAAAATCTCAGAAGAAGACGCGTTGAAAGCCGGTGTCTCCCGTGAAGTTTATCGTGAGGTAGTGCAAGATTTAAAAACCGGTAACGAGAGTCTTGACGAAATTAAGGATGAGAATATTGAGTGGGAGTTGCTCCCCGTAAATGGTAAAAAGGATAAACGTTAATAGAATTACCGCTGCATTACACTATAACA
Source organism: uncultured Duncaniella sp. (assembly GCF_910577345.1). Lineage (GTDB taxonomy): Bacteria > Bacteroidota > Bacteroidia > Bacteroidales > Muribaculaceae > Duncaniella. The sequence continues at coordinate 14,094 of NZ_CAJTMT010000042.1, read as the reverse complement.
TCATCCAAATAGATGTAATATTATCACATTGCCGGATGGCGATAGGTAATATCAGGCATTTTCCACATCAACAATTATTCGAATTATCCGGAGGCGTGCGTTATTATCGGACATCTTCGATGCCCGTGGGGGATGTTATAACTTTTCCCCACATCGAGCGAAAATGCAATTTCGCCTTGCGGGTTTCATTGCATTTTCGCTCGATGTGGGGCTATGATTATTTTGCCGCTTCGCGGCTTACCGGCTACCATCCGGATTTAAAACTGTAAAATAAATCGAATATAGGGTCCGGTCGTTTTCTGTATGCGTGATACCTTTATGGCGAGTCAGGTTTATTTTGAGGTCATGATGCGAAGGACGAGACGGTCGGTCTCGTTCATGGCTTCGCGGCCGATGGATGTGAGATTGTGGATGGTCGCATCGACATCCTCGCTGATGATACCTTCGGTGGAGGTGACACATTTGCCGTTCATCGCGAGCATGGCCGACATCATGGCTGTAGAAACTCCGGAGGAAATCTTCAATGCGCAGGACGGTTTCGCACCGTCGCAAATCATGCCCGTAAGGTTTGCGACCATGTTCTTGACAGCAGCGCAGACCTCATTGAATCCTCCGCCCATCAGATAGACGATTGCAGCGGATGCGCCGGTAGATGCGACCACACAGCCGCAGAGAGCCGACAGACGGCCAAGACTCTGCTTGATATAGATGCTCGTGAGGTGGCTCAGTATAAGTGCGCGGATGGTCTGCTCCTCGGTGGCTTCCATGTCGGCCGCAAAACTGACAACAGGCATAGTGGCGGTGATTCCCTGGTTACCGCTTCCGGAATTGGACATGACAGCGACAGGCGCACCACCCATTCGGGCATCACAGGCTGCCGACGTGTAGGAAATCATGTGTTCGACGGGTGTGTCGCCGTAATATTTCAATCCATAGCGACGGATGGTGGCACCGAGCGAATGACCGTAGTCGCCTGAGAGCGCGGTCTGCGCGGCAGCCATGTTGAGGCGTTTTGCCTCCATGATAAATGAAATCTCATCAATCGGCGTTTCCGTTGCAAATTCATAGACCGTCGCGAGATCAAGCGCTATGTCGTCATGATTCTCAGCGCTGTCCCCTGCAATCTGCTCCTGAAGCAGAGTCTCGCCGTTCTTCTCAAGAAGGACGAAATGGGTGTGTTCACACGAGATTATCGCGCGGACACGGTTGCCCTCATCGTCTCTCACCGTCACGTCGACGTGAAGCTTGGAAGGAGCATTCTCATCATGGGAAATGCTTATATGGTCTTCGGAAATATAGCGCGATGCAAGTTCGACGGCCTCCGGAGTCACATCCTTAAGCACCTCCAGACCGTAGGCGGATTTTCCGACCAACGCTCCGAGAGCCATAGCAATCGGCAAGCCGATCATACCTGTGCCCGGAATACCGACACCCATGGCATTTTTCAGCATGTTGCCGCTCAAGGCAACTTCAATCCTCGACGGCATGGTGCCGAGAAGTTCTGTGGCTTTTGCCACACAAAGAGCCACTGCGACAGGCTCCGTACATCCGATTGCCGGAACGACCTCGCGGTTGATGAGCGCGATTATCTTTTCTCTCTTTGATTCACTTACCATATCTCTATTGTGATTTAAATAGGTATGCAGATATAAGGTTGATATTTGAAGCAAAGTTACGGCATTTGCCACACCCAAGCAAGTCCCGCAGAGTTAATTTCCCACGAAAGTGTTACGGATATGTAAATTTTGCGGTTTGATATATCACATAGCGCCACCCGGCACACCGAACAGACACCTGACAGGCAAAAAAACAGAGGTGCAATCAAAAGATTGACACCTCCACGACAACCGGACATCCATGCTTGTAATTAAGAATTTGCCGGCTGTCAAAAACGTTATATTCACCCGATTCCTACTATTCCAGATAGCCGAAGGAACGGAGTTTATTCTCACGGTTACGCCAGTTAGGCTCGACTTTCACGAACAGTTCGAGGAAGACGCTCTTGTCAAAGAACTTCTCGATGTCTTTTCGGGCCTCCATGCCGACCTTCTTGATTTTGCTTCCCTGATGACCGATGATGATACCCTTCTGGGAATCACGCTCGACATAAATGACGGCCATGATATGGATTGACTTCTCCTTCTCCTCGAATTTCTCGACGATGACCTCCACGGAGTAAGGTATCTCCTTCTCGTAGAGTGTCAGAATCTTCTCTCGGATGATTTCAGTGACAAAGAAACGGGCAGGCTTGTCGGTCAGCGCATCCTTTCCGAAATATGGAGCCGAAACCGGAAGAAGCTCGACTATGCGCTTGACAAGATTGTCGACATTGAATCCCTCCTTCGCTGAAACCGGGAAAATCTCGGCATTGGGGAGAATCCCCTGCCAGCGCTCGGTAAGTTCCTCCAGGTCAACCTGCACCTTGACAAGGTCAATCTTGTTGATGACAAGCAGCACGGGAATCTTTTCCTTGGCCACTTTTGCAAGGAAGTCAGCGTTCTTTGACGGATCCTCGACCACATCGGTCACATAGATAAGGACATCCGCATCAACGAGGGCACCCTCGCTGAAATTGAGCATACTTTCCTGAAGTTTATATTTGGGCTGGAGGACACCGGGGGTGTCGGAGAATACAATCTGATAGTCCGGAGTATTCACTATGCCCATGATGCGGTGGCGCGTTGTCTGCGCCTTGGAGGTTATGATACTGATACGTTCGCCGACGAGGTCGTTCATGAGGGTCGATTTTCCCACGTTAGGATTACCGACAATGTTGACAAATCCTGCTTTATGTTCCATATCGCTGATTTTCGTATTGATGATTATAATTTGACTTTGAGCCGTTTGCGGACTTGCGCCGCCGTTCGTTCGACAGGCTCTTGAATATAAACAAAAATAGCACCCGAAAAGATGCTATTTCTGCTTAAATTTCATAAGTCGGACAGGATTATCAAAGATCCCATACGATATACATCGCACCCCAGGTGAAGCCGGCACCGAAGGCTGTGAGGATGATGCGGTCACCCTTCTTCAGACGGTCCTGGTATTCGTCGAGACACAGGGGAATCGAAGCGGCAGAGGTGTTGCCATACTTCTCGATGTTGACAAGAACCTTGTCATTGTCGATGCCGAGGCGAGAGCCGACGGCCTCGATGATGCGGAGGTTGGCCTGGTGGGAAACGAACCAGTCGATATTGTCGACTGTGAGGTCGTTGCGCTTCATCACCTCAAGTGATGATTCGAGCATGTCGGTAACGGCGTTCTTGTAGACGTTGCGTCCGTCCTGGATGACGTAGTGCTGCTGTGCATCCACTGTCTCGTGTGACGCGGGAAGCACGGAGCCGCCTGCGGGCATCCAGAGGTGTTCGAGGCCCTCACCGTCGACGTGGAAAACACCGTCGATGATTCCGACATTTTCCTCAGTGGGTTCGAGGAGCATTGCTCCGGCACCGTCACCGAAGAGGGGACAGGTGGCGCGGTCCTGATAGTTGGTCATCGACGACATCTTTTCAGCGGCGACAACGACAACTTTCTTGCGCAGACCTGAACGGACGTAGGCAGAACCGTCCTCAAGCGCTACGAGGAAACCGGCACAAGCGGCCTGAATGTCGTAGGCGTAAGCGTTCTTGAGACCGAGCTGGTGGGCAATCACCGAACCGGTCGAGGGGAAACGGTAGTCGGGGTTGGAAGTTGCACAGATGAGAAGGTCAACTTCCTCAGGCTTGGTACCGGTGCGTTCGAGAAGTTTCTCGACGGCCTTGATGCCAAGATATGACGAACCTTTGCCGGGTTCGCGGAGGATTCGGCGCTCCTTGATGCCTACGCGGGTGGTGATCCACTCGTCGTTGGTATCGACCATCTTCGAGAGCATGTCGTTATCGAGGATGTCGTCAGGCGCGAAGGAAGCGAGTCCTGAAATTCGTGCGTGAAGCATAGCAAAATTTCTTTAAGAGATTAGCCGGAGGTTCATGTAACGGAATAAACCCACGCGCGGCTCTGACCGACCCGCCGTGGATGAACACTCCTGAAAATAAATTCATCCCGCAAGTCTGCCGGAGCCGCGCGAGATTCAAACGTCTGCGTCAGCTATTAGACTGCAGCTGTCTTTTCGATAGCGATGCGTCCGCGATAGTAACCGCATTCACCGCACACGGTGTGATAGAGATGCCATGAGCCGCAGTTGGGGCAAAGGGCGAGGGTGGGGACTACAGCCTTATCGTGAGTACGACGCTTTGCTGTACGGGTCTTTGATTGCTTGCGTTTAGGATGTGCCATGATTTATTATTATTTTTTGTTTTGCTTGATGAAATGTGAAAACAGATATATTTGCTAAATCTTAGTCGGAATATGTCGGTGAGCGGGAACCGGTCAGCCCTCCTGTCCCGATTGCTCGGACGAGAGCTTTTTCAGAGCGTCCCACCGCGAATCGGTCGGCTGCGAGGGTTCAGCAGGGCCATCGGTGTCGGGTGCTGACTCCATCGAGTCCATTTCGTCCATGAGCTGGTCGGTAAGCTCTGCATCCTCGTCGTCAATCTTGGTGGCGCGGTGCTTGCGGAGCAGGGCGCTCATTGCGCGGTTGCACTTGCCGAGAGGATGGACGTGCTTGACCGGGATGGCAAGCGAGGCGGTGTCGAAAATCATATACGACACGTTGAGCCAGTTGTCGCTCTCAGGGATGATTAGGAGCTCGTCTGTCTCAGAGTAGTCATCACCGAACTTGACTGCTATATCGTAGGTAGCGTCGATCGGCTGAATGAGGTCATCGAGACAGCGGTCACAGATGAGCGTGACAGTACCGGTGACATGGAAAGCAAGATCATAGATGTCATGCTTATGAGTCACCGTGAGCTTGACCGTGAGGTCAGCGTCGTGTATGTCGGCGCTCTCCATGTTCACGAAAAACTGCTTCCCTAAATGGTATTCAAACTCTTGGACACCTTCGGGAATGGTTTTCAAGGGGAGACGGAATTCTGAAAATTTTCCCACAACAATATTGGTTGAAAAAACTGCGCAAAGGTAGGCAAAAAGTTTTAGAAATCAAAACAAAACTCACCAAAACCACAATTTTAGCCTAAAACCGGCAAAAACATCAGCCTTGCGGCGAGAAAATTGCGCCTCTTCCAACAAAAAATCAACCGAATATGCGCTAACGCAGATGGAGAGGATTGACGATACGGGTGACTATGAAGCTGACAAGGGTTCCCGTCAAAACGGCGGCGATGACTGTGCCCTCACGCACTCCATCGATGTGTCCGCTCATTGCGAGGGAGCATCCGACGGCGAGCAGGACCAGCACCACATCAAAACGCACTTTCATTTTGCCGAATTCCTGATTGTAGCGTCGGGAAGCATATTTCACCACTCCCTCCGCACTCATTATGACCACGTTGGAACGCAGCTCGATGACAACTGCGACAGCCTGGACAAGACAGCCGAGCAACAACACCCCGACACGCCAGAGATAACCAGAAGGATGAAGCGATCCCACCATCGACATATTAATGTCAATGAAAACAGAAAACAGCAGTGAGAATGGAATCTGCATCAGAATCTCAAGGTAGTCCTTTTTCGAACCGAGACCACCGCGCAGCAACCAGAACTGAATGAGGATGATGACCATATTGAAAGCGAAAGTGGCCATTCCGAGTGAAAGCGGAGTATTGAGGGAAATGACATAGTTGAGAGAGGAAATCGGGGTCGTCCCGAGCGATGATACCACAATGAGCGAGATTGCAAGACCCAGAAGATAGAGTCCGAATGTAAATGCCGCGTAACGTACCGCTAATTCTTTCATATCGTAAATCTTTTAGTTAATGTAGTCATTCATGCCCTGCAGCCTCTCCGTCCGCGACCGGGGATACACCTTAAAATAATATGTTATAAAATAATATGCCTTTAGCATGATGATGCGTCAGGACTCTGGCGGCAGGCACCATGTGCCGTCTCCATCAAGGGGACAGGACACGTTGTTTCAATTCCGGACTGCAAAATTACTCAAATTCCTCCGGACTGTCAAATCTTTCCGCGCAATGAAAAAAATCCGTCTTTTTACCACATACCGAAAGCGGAGGGTTGAGAAATTTTGCTTACCTTTGCACTTTCATTTTTCAAAGCACCAATCATTAAGGAAAATCCACTATGGGAGGTTTCTTCGGCTCCATTTCGACCAAACCCTGTGTCAACGAACTTTTTTACGGCACAGACTACCACTCTCACCTCGGAACCAAACGTGCGGGTCTGGTCACATTCGACCCCGAACAAGGCTTCAACCGCACAATCCACAGTCTTGAACGCGATTATTTCCGCTCCAAATTTGAGGACGAGCTTGACCGCTTTGTCGGATGTCAGGGCCTCGGAGTAATCAGCGACACAGACCCTCAGCCCATCATCGTCAACTCGCATCTCGGGCGCTATGCAGTAGTAACAGTCGCTAAAATCAACAACATCCGTGACATCGCCGCAGAACTGCTGGCCGAGCGAATGCATTTCAGCGAGCTTTCAGCCAACAACATCAACCAGACAGAACTCGTCGCGCTGCTCATCAACATGGGCAAGGACTTCGTCGACGGCATCAACCTCGTCTACAAAAAAATCAAGGGTTCATGCTCAATGCTCATCCTGACGGAAGACGGCATCATCTGCGCACGCGACTATCTGGGACGCACCCCCATCGTCATCGGCAAGAAGGAGGATGGCTATGCCGCCGCAAGCGAGACTGCCGCATTCCCCAACCTCGGCTACACCACCGTGCGCGACGTAGGTCCGGGCGAAATCGTCCGTCTGCGCGCCGACAGCATGGAAGTGCTCCAGGCTCCCGCACGCCGCGAACAGATCTGCTCCTTCCTCTGGGTCTACTACGGCTTCCCCGCCAGCGACTATGAGGGAATCAATGTCGAGCACACCCGCGAGGCCGGTGGCCGCAAGATGGGTCAGGAAGATCCCACCGAGGCTGACTGCGTATGCGGAATTCCCGATTCAGGCGTAGGCCATGCCCTCGGTTATGCCGAAGGGCGCGGAATCCCCTACCGTCGCGCCGTGTTGAAATACACCCCGACATGGCCCCGAAGCTTCACACCGGGCAACCAATCGCGCCGCGACCTCGTGGCCAAGATGAAACTCATCCCCAACCGTGCCATCCTCGACGGCAAGCGTGTGGTGTTCTGCGACGACTCAATCGTCCGTGGCACGCAGCTCCGCGACAACGTCCGCACCTTCTTTGAATGTGGCGCCAAGGAGGTCCATGCACGCATCTCCTGCCCACCGCTGGTCTACGGCTGCCCCTTCATCGGCTTCACATCCTCAAAGAGCGACCTTGAACTCATCACCCGCCGCATCATCAAGGACTTTGAAGGCGACGATGCTGCCAAACTCAACATCTACGCCACAACCGGCACCCCGGAGTATGAGCGCATGGTCAAGGAAATAGCCCGTCAGCTCGAACTCACCACCCTCCAGTTCAGCAAAATCGAGAATCTCATCGAGAGCATCGGTCTTCCCAAATGCAAGCTCTGCACCCATTGCTTCGACGGCTCCGGCTGTCACCCCGACGAGGCATGGCGCGAAGACCATCCGGACGCTGAATAATCTGCTTTAAAATTTAACAGGGTACAGAAAAATTTATATGGTACAGAGATAATTTATAGGGTACAGAAATTCATAAATAACAGAAGTAACAGATTTTATTGTCTGCCATTGAAATTGCCAAGGTCAGAATTCGCCTTGACGCAAACGGCTCAATAAAATCTGTTACTTCTGTTATTTATGAATTTCTGTACCCTTTCTCTACGATTCTCAGCGGCGGTCGTGGAAACGGTAGCCCACGCCTATCATCAGATTGTTAGGATTCTTGAAACTGTTGAGCTGATAGCCGATATGCAGGAAGAAACTGCGCGTCAGATATGCCTTCAACGCAAGCACCTGATAGAAATTCTTCGCATCACTGTTGCCAATGAAATTGTAACCCATGCCGGCATTTATCGAGAAAATCGGCATGACAAGCTCACCACGCGCAGAAAGTCCCCAAGAGACCTGGCTGAAGAAGTCAGGACGGTAAAACTTGATTTCATCACCATACGTCCCCTCTACCCAGTGTTTCTTCAAGTCTGAACTCTCGTCGTACTGGACATCGAGAGACACACCGACACGGAAAAAGCGGTTGAAATTATACATCGGAGCAAAATTCAATCCGGCGATGCCGAAGTGACCCGGCAGAATCTCAGCGCCACTGACATCAAGCACCTTCTTGCGGACTGCACCATAGGCCACCAAATCGTAGCTGACATGCGGACGGAAGGATCCGGTATCGGCATTGTCGACAAGCGTCTGCAGTGACTTCTCACCATCGAAGGTGTAGGTGACACCAAGCCGTCCGCCGATGGAGTTGACACCGGGATTCGGGAGCGAGGTGTTGCCGTTGGAGTAATGCGTGAGGTCCACACCCGCCGTCAGCTTCCAATCGCGGTTCAATCTGTAGCTCAACATGAAGCCAAGATTAATATAGGCATTGACAGGCGAACCAACAATCAGATTAATAGGCTGCTCCCAATTGTCGGTAAACTTCTTCCACCCGAAAGATGCACCGAAATTCCACTCGTAGTCAAACGTCAGCCCGGGAGCCAGACTGAATATCGGCGCGCCTTGAAACAGATAGGCACTTACAGGTAGGCCGGTAGCCTGATTGTCAAAAAATGTCGTCGCAGCAACGCCTATTCCCTGATATGCACCGGGATAAAGACGACCTTCACGGGTGGCGGAAGAATAGGAGAATGAATATTTCAGATGGGCCGATGCTCCGGCATCGCGTGCAGGAGTGCCATAATATGTGTTCTCGACCGCACCGCGAGCAGGAGCAACGTATGCTCCACGGAAATCCATCCCGACATGATGGACCACACTGCGCCCCATCGCTGATGAGTCACTTTCAATCGGTTCAGTGGCTATCGCCGACATTCCGGAAGAAAGTGCAACCATAAGCGCGACACCTTTCAGTCCGAGCATCCGTTTCATGCGTTTAGTTTCCATCGTCATAACTGTAATTGAATTTTTCATCCTTAAACTCAATCTTGTAGCCAAAAGCCTGCGAGACATGCACACTCATGACAAATCGCTTTTCGCTCCCCGTAACGGTGTTTTCGGTCACAAGAGTCGCAGAAGTGCTGATAAGGATTCTATCCACATCGAGGTAAGCTGTCACCACCATCATCGCAGGAACGGACACATCATAGACCTTATAGAAGCTGTCGGCAGTGACAAGCGACGCATCGTCAGGTGCGACAAATTGGCTTCCTGTCTTCAGCGGAACTCTGCAGTCAAAGAAGGAGGCACGGCGTTCAGCACCGGAGAATGTCGGAATCAATGCCTTGTAATCACCAAACTCAATCTTAGACTCATCATAGTTTAGATCTGAAAACTGAAAGGTTACAATCGTCCGGCATAGATTTTCCACGGAATAAGTGTAAGGGACAGGATGATTCGTTGCGTTGCCCAACACAGATTGTACATAATGATTACTCCCTGTCTTGGTCCGAATCGAAGCATCATATATAAGTTCTTTTACCTTTAGTACCGGAGGCTCGTCCAATGATGATTTCATGACAAATGTTATCTGAAATTCCCTGCCGTAAGTGTATGAGAGACGGACTACACATAATGCATCCTCACCCAACACATTTTCAATTGACCTCAGTTCAATCCAGCCTGTCTCACTCCCGGTAATCTCAAAACTGACATCGCTGTTCTCAGCTGTCAATCTGGTTATGAACGGCTGGGAGGTTCTGGCATCGAAAAGCGACATCTCTTTAGCATCCTTATAGGTGGCAAACACATCGCCTGACGGGAGATATTTCACACAGTCATAAGCAGCCCCGAAGAACATAGCCTTGACCTCCCTCAGACCATCGGTCGGGAAGCTGAACGAAGCGGATTCACCCGGAGCCACGACGGTCCTGCTATCCTCAGGGAAGTCAACTTCGTCAATAAATAAATCGCTGTTGCACCCTGTGAGCAGAAGTAGAATCCATAGAGGCAACAATTTTAAGCATAATGTATTCATTAAACTATATCTTGCTGTGTTTTTTTAGAAATCCTGTCACTGACGTTGGCAGGCAGATTGAAACGGACAAAGATAACTAAATGCGCCGTATCTATCTATAAAAACATCAAAAATTTAGATTATTTAGCTTTATCCCTACCTGTGAGCAACCGATATGCTTAAATAATAGGGCAAAAAGCCGACACAAATAGTGCTAATTAAAAGAAAATTCGTATATTTGCAAGCTGAAATTAGGGGACAACTCCCTTTTTCCATGAAAACCAATCAAAAAAATTATTCACTAACTCTTTTTAATACATCACTTTAACCACATGCAAAGCAAAGGATCTTTGGGAAGTGTTGTCGCAGGCGTGATTGCCATATTCATGGTACTCATCTGCTTATTCTACCTTTCGTTCACCATGGTGACCAACCACTATGAGAAGAAAGCCTCCGAATATGCAGCCATCGAAGCAGCCAAGGACAACAACAGCCCTGAAACTAAACGTAAAGCCTACAGCGAGTACATCAAAAACATCGCTAACGAGAAGGTTTATTTAGGCTATACCTTTAACGAAGTACAGAAACTCGGCGTAGGCCTCGGTCTTGACCTCAAAGGGGGTATGAACGTCACCCTCCAGGTTTCAGTCCCCGACATCCTTCGCTCCATGGCCAACGCAGAGGGCAACCCCTACTTTGACCGTGCGGTAGCCGCCGCCGACTCAATCACCCGTGCCAACAAGAGCAACGACTTCATCGACGTGTTCTGCAACGAATACCGCAAGCTCGACCCCCAGGGCGACCTCTCTGTCGTGTTCAAGGACCAGGTGAAGCGCGGCGACAACATCGACGCTATCAAAAATTCACTCCGTCAGGAAGTGAAAGACCGCGTCAGCAGCTCGACCAACGTGCTCCGCACCCGTATCGACCAGTTCGGCGTCGTTGCCCCCAACATCCAGGAACTTGAAAAGGACGGCCAAATCCTCCTCGAACTTCCCGGTGTGAAAGAGCATGACCGTGTCCGCGAACTTCTCAAATCAAGCGCCAACCTCGAATTCTACGAGACCGCCCAGTTCGCCGACATCGCTCCGATGCTCCAGACCCTCGATAACGCACTCCGCAACGATTCGACCAACAACGGCAAGGGTCTCTTCGACTACTTCGTGCAGGTAGGCGGCCCGACAATCACTGTCGGCTCTGCAATCGACACCTCACGCGACACCATCGACGCAATCCTCGCATCACCCGTCGCCAAGGGCATCATCCCCGCCAACATCAAGCTCGCTTGGGAATTCAAGCCCCAGACCGTGCAGATTGACGACTCTGTCCGTGGCAAGCGCAACGTCAACATCTATCAGCTCGTTGCCCTCAAGACTGCCAACGGCAAACCCGCTCTCAGCGGCGACGTCATCACCTCGGCCACCAGCGACTACGACGCAATGCAGGGTGGTAACTACGTTTCGATGAACATGAAGCCCGATGCAGCCCGCCAGTGGGCCCGCATCACTGCAGCCAACCTCAACAAGCAGGTGGCAATCGTGCTCGACAACCAGGTTTACTCAGCTCCTAACGTAAACTCTGTAATCGAGGGCGGACGTTCACAGATTACAGGCAACTTCACCACCGACGAGGCAAAGGACCTTGCCAACGTGCTCAAGAGCGGTAAGATGGCAGCCAAGGTCGACATCATCTCCGACACCGTCATCGGTCCGTCGCTCGGTGAGCAGGCCATCAAGGACGGTATGTGGTCATTCATCGTGGCCATCGTGCTCCTCATGGTCTTCATGTGCCTCTTCTACGGCTTCATTCCCGGCCTCATCGCCAACGTCGCACTTATCTTCAACATCTTCTTCACATTCGGTATCCTCGCCTCCTTCCAGGCAGTGCTGACCCTCTCGGGTATCGCCGGTATCGTGCTTGCACTCGGTATGGCGGTCGACGCGAATGTGCTTATCTATGAGCGTACCAAGGAAGAGCTTCGCGCAGGCAAGAGCATCCGCACCGCAATCGCCGACGGTTACTCCAACGCCTTCTCCGCTATCTTCGACTCCAACCTTACCTCTATCATCACCGGTGTGATCCTCCTCCTCTTCGGTACAGGTCCCATCAAGGGCTTCGCCACCACCCTCATCATCGGTATCATCTGCTCGTTCTTCACTGCGGTTTATCTGACACGCCTCATCTACATTATGTGTGCCAAGACCAAACCCTTCGAGAAGCTCACCTTCACCACCCCCCTCTCGGCCAAGATGTTCTCCAACACCAACATCAACTTCCTCGGCGCCCGCAAGGTCAGCTTCGGAATCGTAGGTGCTGTGGTCCTCGTGGTCATCATCTCCTTCTTCGCCCGCGGTCTCAATCAGGGTATCGACTTCTCAGGTGGTCGCAACTACGTTGTTCAGTTTGACCATCCCGTCAAGACCCACGAGCTTCAGGCTCAGCTCGCACCCCTCTTCGACGGTGCCCAGCTCAGCGTCATCACCATCGACGACGACACCAAGGTCCGCATCTCAACCAACTATAAGATTGACTCTGACGAAGAGGGTATCGACAACGAAATCACCCAGATTCTCTACAAGGGTCTCCAGAACGAGCTCAACGGCATGAGCATCGAGGACTTCTCGACAACCAACGAGAACATCGGTATCATGTCATCGCAGAAGGTAGGTCCGACCGTGGCCAACGACATGCGCACTGACGCCTATATCGCCGTCATCCTCGCGCTCCTCGCCATGTTCTTCTACATCCTTCTCCGTTTCCGCAACATCGCCTTCTCGCTCGGCGCACTCGCAGCCGTTGCGTTCACCGCATTCACCATCATCGGTTTCTACTCGCTCTTCTGGGGCGTATTCCCCTTCGCAATGGAAATCGACCAGTCGTTCATCGCCGCTATCCTCACCGTTATCGGTTACCAGATCAACGACACCGTGGTGGTCTTCGACCGTGTCCGCGAGAATGTAGGTCTCTATCCCAAGCAGAACTTCTTCACCACCATCAACTCTTCAATCAACTCAACACTCGGACGTACGATCATGACCTCATCGTCAACCCTCCTCGTACTTCTCTGTATCTTCATCCTCGGTGGTGATGCCATCCGCTCCTTCGTGTTCGCAATGATCTTCGGTGTAATCATCGGCACACTCGCAACCATCTACGTTGCAGCACCCGTCGCTTACCTCACCGATGCCCGTCGCAGCTCAAAGAAAGCATAAACCCGTCTGACATCCCCAACCTCCACGCGAGATAACCCTCCCCGCGAGATAATTATCCTCCACGCGAGGTTACAATAACCTAACCGGTCCATCCGAGAATCCTCGGATGGACCGGTTTTTTTGATACAAACGGTTTTTCTGATAGAAACGGTTTTTCTGATACATATTTTTTTGATACATAAGAACATAAGCCAAATAAGAAACAGAAGTTTTTTTATATATTCTAATTTATATCCAAGTAATTAAGCCCAAGGAATTTAACCACAAACAATTTAAGGCCAAGTGGTCTAGTCTCAAGTGATTCAAACCCATACAAGCTGCGAAGTCCCAATGGAGATTCCATCACCAGCTTAAATAAAAATAACAAAAGACAAGCTGTAAAACCGCGTCGAGCGGTTTTACAGCTTTTTGTGAGCTGACACGCAGCTTCTGCGAAGTCTTTTCGCTTCAATTTAGTAAATTTGAGCCGGAATAGAAGCCATCGCTGCACTGGCCTGTCAAAGCCAATGCGAAGTGTGACTCATGTGTTTTGAAGAACTTAAATTGGTCGATAGAGGCCGTATAGCAGAATTCACATTCTAAAAAACACTATTCCTTTTTTATATTTACAATGGCAAAGAAAAGAAAAATTCAGCAAAACACCAAAAGTTCCGGATTGGAGATTACACATCCTGACACAGCAGGCATTGATGTAGGGAAAGATCTTATGCAGGTGAGTGTGCCTGCAGACCGCTGCCTACAGAGTAACCGATGTTTCAAGACATTCACAAAAGATCTCCTGGAGATTGTCCAATGGCTCAAGGATTGCAACATCAAGCGCGTCGTAATGGAATCAACTGGAGTATATTGGAT
>NZ_CAJTMT010000041.1 GCF_910577345.1 uncultured Duncaniella sp. | reverse complement strand
CCCCGTCGCAGTCCCCGCCTCCCAGCAGATCTCAGAATAAATCCCTCGAATAGTTCTGAAAACATAAAATACAAGAATCCATAAATTACCTAAATAAACTCTTTTAGGTAATTTATGGATTCTTGTATTTTTATCTCTAAACCGCTTTAGCGGATTTCAACGCTGAAGCCGGGTTTGTCGAGGCAGTAGCATTTGGTGGCGAGACCTGCGGGAACGTAGGATGAGAAATCACATGCCTTCTGCGGCTCTCCCCAGAAGTGCATCGGGAAGAAATTGTCGACCTTGACTTTTTCAAGGAAGATTTCAGCTCCCTTGGCAAAATCAGCACCCATGCGGGCATCCACGGGGAACATCGCAATCTTGATTTCAGGAATAGCTTCGGCAATGCGGTTCACGATTGTCTTGAACTTCGCCTCGGCCTCCTCAATCTCACGTTTGGTGGATTCCTCGCTCCAATGCCAGTCATTGAGGTCACCGGCATGGAAAATGACTTCACCATCAGGAAGTGTGATGGCATAACTTACACCGGCATCGGTCGAACCGAAGGCCCTGACCTCCTTTGTTCCGGGAATCTGATCAATCACATCGCCGGCCGACATCCATGCGACAGATATGCCCTTCTTTGGAACGATCTTTGAGAAAATATCGTTGGAGAGGACGTATGTGCGCTTGCGCTCCTGTGCGAGTTCGAATATTGATGTATTGAAATGGTCGGGATGATGGTGGGACACAAAGAAGACGACATCCTTCGAGGGATTGTCCTTCAACACTTTTTCAAGTTTGCGGTTTGGATCCTTGTAGTAGTCAAACACCATGACGGCCTGCGGGGTTGTGACTGCAAACCCGCTGTGGTCAAGATATGTTACGGTAATCATAGCTCTGTATGTTTATTAATATATGTTTTACGAATCGGTTTGTCATTGATTACTCAACATATATTTAACACAGAGCCGGGCGACACTGTTCAATGGCGATACATCTTCAATATGCCGTCCTCAAAAACGAGATAGATACCGTTTTCATACATCCACACCTCGCGTATGAAGGCATTGTCAGCACCACGGTCTACTTCACGCGGAACACCGAGCGCAAGACGGCACTCTTCGCGGGTCATTTCCAACGCAACCTTTCCGTTGACAATCTTTTCCCACATATTGTCGGTTATCGAGGGGTATTTCAGACGGGGATCGGTAAAGGAGAATAACGCCGGAAACGAACGCGGTGTGTAGCCACGAGGACCGGGATGGAGAAATGCCCTTGCAGAAGTCCCCTTCTCATCCGTAAACGAGACCTTGATGGGATAAATGTCATTGCCCGGAGTCACTGAGTCGATGGTGACAGGCACAAACTGGCGCCCGTTGACGGAATTGTCCGTATCGTCGCGCCATGTACGGGTAAGGATATAATAACGCTGTCCGTCCATAAGCTCACGGGCCTCATCAACCAGACTCTCCTGAATTGTAAACGGTATCGAGAGTGACGACTGCTGCATCACCTTTGCGATTGGACGGTTGATGCGATAGACAAACACTCGTCCGTTGTCAGGCTCTGTCCGAAAACTTATATCGGTCACCGAAGTGCCGACAATCGAAGGAGCCTCCTTGGCTTCAGTAAATACGAGGGTCTTTCCCGCAAGTGAATCGTAGGGCGAAGCGGTAGCACCGAATATCAGGCGTATCTTATCGTCAGTCACCCTGAAGCGTTTACCCGGCCTCCACTCCGCGAGGCCCTCGTCGCTGACATTAGCAAGAAAGGTATCCTCGGGAGTGGTTATTATGTTTTCACGCTTCACATCCCGTTCACTCACACGCGGAGTATATTCCACGCCGGTGAAGCAGGCTGTGAGAAAGATGGTAAGAAGTATTGCGGGTAGAATTTTAAGCCGGGAATATGTGTTCATTTCGCTTGTCAAGAAGGAGAGTAGTTAGAAATCAGAGTCGGTCAAAGTTCAAGGAGCTGTATCATACTTCAATATTTCTGTTTTTTTGATACAGAAGTAAAAAAGTGCATAAGAAACAAAAGATATATTTTTTTGTAAGATTGAGAGTTACCTTTATATCCTTTATTACAAAATTCTTTTGTCTCTTATGCTCTTTTGTGCTTTTGTATCTCTTTTGTCGAGTTAATACAGTTCCTTGAAGCTTAGAGCATTATCACTTCGGTTCGATGCCAAGATTTTCAAACATGAATGAATACATGTCGGTGTATTCCTCAAGCACCTTTGCAACGGGCTTACCGGCACCATGTCCGGCCTTGGAATCAATGCGGATAAGCTTGGGAGCATCGCCGGTATCCGAAGCCTGAAGAGTTGCGGCATACTTGAACGAGTGGGCAGGAACAACGCGGTCGTCATGATCGGCGGTGGTCACGAGGATTGCGGGATAGGGAGTGCCGTCGTTCTTGATATTGTGGATGGGTGAGTATTCGAAGAGATACTTGGCCATCTCAGGCGAATCGGCGCTTGTACCGTAGTCAGAGGCCCAGTTCCAGCCGATGGTGAAGAGATGGTAGCGCATCATATCCATCACACCCACACGGGGGATAGCAACTTTGAAAAGGTCGGGACGGAGATTGACCGTTGCACCGACAAGCAGACCGCCGTTGCTGCCACCTTCAATCGTAAGATAGTCAGGAGAAGTCCAGCCCTCCTTGATGAGATACTCGGCTGCACCGATGAAGTCGTTGAAGACGTTCAGCTTGTTCATCTTGGTTCCGGCCTCATGCCATGCCTCGCCATATTCGGAACCGCCACGAAGATTGGCCTGCGCATAGATGACACCGTTTTCGAGAAGGAACATGCGGTTGGCGGAGAAGCCGGGAGTGAGCGACACGTTGAAGCCTCCGTAACCATAGAGATAAATGGGATTCTTTCCGTTGCGCTCAAGGCCCTTCTTGTAGGTGAGGAACATAGGCACCTTCGTACCGTCGGCCGAGGGATAGAATACCTGCTCGGTAACATATTCGTCAAAGTTCACGTCCTTAATCTCAGGCTGGAAGAGCAGACGGCTCTCGCCGGTCTTTGCATCGTAGGCATATTGTGCGGAAGGTGATGTGAAAGAAGTGAAGGTGTAGAAAACATCCTCGGGATGCTTGCGCTCGGTATAGAGACCGACCGAACCGTAGCCGGGGAGCTTCATGTCGCCCTCTTTCTTTCCGTTCATGTCATAGATGGCAACCTGGTTGGCAGCATCCTTCTCGTAGGTGAGATAGAGCTTGTCGCCTGAGAACTGTGCGGATGAGAGGACTCCTTCAGCCTCCGGAACGAGTTCCTTCCAGTTCTCGATTGAAGGATTGGCAAGGTCGGCAACCATAAGGCGGTTTTTGGGAGCTCCATAGGAGGTGAGGATATAGATTTTGTTGTCAATGACATCAATAACACCGTTGCTGTATTCCTGTGTCGGAGCCATTGTCACCCATGCACCATTT
The DNA here is from genome assembly GCF_910577345.1 of uncultured Duncaniella sp. GTDB lineage: Bacteria > Bacteroidota > Bacteroidia > Bacteroidales > Muribaculaceae > Duncaniella. The sequence goes on along the minus strand of NZ_CAJTMT010000041.1, from coordinate 21,095 downwards.
TTGCGGACCTTGAGTTCGTTGCCGACACCCTGACCTCCTACACTGACAAAGAGAACAGGCTGCGACTCAGCAACATCGGCCGAGTGGAAATGGAAGGGATGTGCGGGGTCGCTGAAAGCGACAGTATCGTCGGACTGCGGAGTACCAATCTTGTGGTAATATACAAGGTGGTTCTGGTTAGCGTTGGAGAACTCCTTACCCTCCTCAGGGACAGGATAGGCGCTATAGTAGAAACCATCGCCATCCCACGATGCACCTGTGAACTTAGCCCATTTGATGTGGTCAGGAAGCAGTTCCTTGGTCTTTGTATCCATCACATAGATTTCGGTCCAGTCACTGCCACTGCGGCTGATAGTGTAGGCTGTATATTTGCCATCCTTTGACTGGAACACGCCTGTGAGTGCCACAGTTCCGTCATCGCTAAGTTTGTTGGGGTCGAGGAACACCTCGCGCTCCTCGCTGTCGAGAGTCGGCTTGCGATAAAGGACAGACTGGTTCTTAAGACCATCATTCTCATAGAAATAGAACATTCCGTCGTTGTCACGGTAGCTCAGACCACGCTTAAGATAGTTGTTAAGGTCGGTCAGACGTGAGTTGATTTTCGAGCGGAAGGGTATCTGAGAGAGATAAGCTTCGGTCACCGCATTCTCAGCCTCCACCCATTTGAGCGTTTCGGCAGCGGTATCATTTTCGAGCGGACGGTAATTGTCGGGGACAACCATACCGAAAATAGTGTCGACTGTGCCGTCGGACGGCGCGTCGGGATAGGCAAGCTGCTTATGCTGCGAACAGCTGCCAAGAGTGCCAAGAGCCATAGTGGTCATGAGCGAATAGGCTAAATTGCGTGAGATTGACATAAGAGATTATTGAAGAAATGTGACTTATTCCCACAAAATTAATACTTTATTTCCAATATTAGTACTTTATTTCCAATCCACACTGTAATCTTCATTATTTTTAAGAAAATTCCGAGCCGATGGCATATTCCCGCCATACGCCATCACGATTGATGCACAAACCCTATAAAACGGCTCAGATTGTAATTACAGTGCTTGAAATTCGTAAATATCAGAAAGGCACATAAAGCCGGAAGGTCAGAAGATACAACAGATTAATCTCAAACAAATTACACGTCTGTTGCTTTTGTCTATCTTGTTCGTCTGTATCTCTTTTAACCGGATTTTCAGATTGACCGTATAAAATGACAAAATCGCTCTTCCCCTGATTGGGAAGTGCGATTCCATTTTTCTGAATATTATGAGATTTTGTCTGTGGATAGACTTAAAAAATCGGGACGGGTCTGAACGTCGGGGGCTTTTTCGGCACTATTGCCGGTTTTCGGCTCGGAGTCATTTCCATTGGCGTTCAATGTCCCATTGTTATCTGTGAAATGATGTCTACATTACCGGATTCTATCAAATCTCGTGGTAGTGTTCGCTGTCATTTACACGATACATGAGGGCTGCTGATTCGCAATACCACTCGATGGCTTTCTTTACCATTTTTGTTACTTTCATAATGCGTTCATTTTAAAAGTTAAACATACATGGGAATAATTAAAATTTCCAACTGAAGGCGCCGTGATTAACTTACGCCTTTACAAGTACTTTTCCGTGGCTCATTTCATCTCGTCGTAATCACGGAGGCTGCAGTCGCCTGTTGTGCGGAAGCAGTCACGCTCGCCGAGTGAGCGGAGGATGTGGTGAACATCTGCCTTGAGAACCTTAAACATGTTGGTCATAGTTGCAGAATTTTTAAATTAAACCTATTAAAAACAATCTTTACCTTTGGTGAAGCCTCCGTGGAAGCGGCCCATCTCTATGGTCTCCGGAGTGACTTCCCTTTTGACTTGCGTCACTTAATAAACAATCGAATACGCTGCAAAGTTAGGGCTATTTCTTGAATTTATGCCATAAAAACATGTTGTTTAACATAAAATCGATGCGAAAAGGCTCTCATTCCGCGCTTTTAACAATGTTAATTAAAAGTGTTAAAAGCATTTTATCCCAAGTTTATAAAGCAGATATTTCGCATTTATCCAATTTTTCCTTAGTTTTGCACATATAAGAACAACCTGAATCAACCCTTCGCCCATGCTGACAAAAATAAAATTTGAGAACTTCACAGCCTTTACGCGCACAGAAATAGAATTCTCAAAAGGAATTAATATTCTTATCGGAGAAAACGGCTCCGGCAAGACCCATGTGATGAAAGCTCTCTATTCAGCCTGCTGCATGATAGACGAGAAGGAGGATCGCACATTTGACCAAAAACTCACCGCCGTATTCCGGCCGAATTCAATATCAAGGTTAGTCCACAGATCGCAGGGGCGAAGCATCGGGAAAGTTGAGGTGTACCGTCGTAACGACAATGACACACCTGAGCAGCAGGACCGCATGATCTCATGTAAAATATCTTCCGCAGCCACATCGCTGAAACGCAGATGGAGCGAGGACAAGCGAAATCCTGCAACATACATCCCCGTCAAGGACATGCTTGCCAACGCTCCCGGCTTCCGTTCGCTATACAACCAAAAGCACATCGGATATGAAGAAATATATGCCGATATAATCGACCGCGCGCTGATTCCACCATCCAAAGGCAAACCGACTATGGCTCGTCGTGAACTGCTGAAAATCCTCAGTGATGCAATCTCCGGCAGAGTCATTGAGAAAAATGAGACTTTTTATCTTAAAAACAGTAGCGGCGAATTGGAATTCCCCCTCCTTGCCGAAGGGTTTAGAAAGCTCGGCCTCCTATACACCTTAATTATTAACGACTCTCTTACAAGCGGAAGCATCCTGTTTTGGGATGAACCGGAGGCCAATCTCAATCCTAAACTTGCAAAAAAGGTTGTGGAAGTACTGCTGAAACTTCAGCGCATGGGGGTGCAGATTTTCATAGCAACCCATGATTATGTACTTCTTAAGGAATTCGAGATGGCGGCAGAGACGGATGACAAAATCTCATACCACTCGCTTTGCCTTACTGATAATGGCATCAGCCATGAATCGTCCGACACCCTTGCCGGTCTTTCCTGTAATCCAATCCGACAAGCCTACGAAGATATTCTTGACAGACAGCTCTCCAATTTCTAAACACCGGTGCCAATGGAAATAACCACTGACGGCTTTACCTTCGATTTTCCTAAAGCAATCAATGTATTCAAGTTTGACGAAGAGAATAAGTCTCTTCCGACTTTCCATGGGGCTTCCCACGCCATGATGGGCGTCGATATAATGGTGGAACTGCCGGATCGCCACCTTTTCATCGAAATCAAAAACCCGAAAAACGGTGCGGCGGACTACGCTCCTAAGAAGAAATGCAAGGAATGTGGACACAAGGAGAATCCGACAGCGACACTCGTCTCAAATCTGACACGCAAATGCCGTGATACATGGCTCTATCGTTTTTGTGAAGACAAAGTTGACAAACCATGTCACTTTATATGCTTGATCACCCTGGACGACGCCATGCTCCTGCAAATTCTGACATTGCTCCGCAACACCACTCCTGACAAAATTCCTGCACGATGGAAACACCATTTCATTGAATCTGTCTCCGCTGTCAATCCGGCAGCATGGGAACGAAATTTTTCAAAGACTTACGGCACCTGCAAGAAAGCATAAAACTGCACATCATCCTGCAAGTTGGTCACTTCTGTATCTCGGGGAAGCCGGGGGTTGTCCGGATATTGTAGGTGGAGTCGGATGTAGCCATCGTGACGAGGAGTGCTTCAACTCCATTGACCCTTGATAGCATTGCGACAGCGCTGTCGGCAAGCATTGCCATGCAGGCTGTGGCGTAGGCATCGGCGAGCATTGCCGATGGAGCTATGACAGTCGCCGACAGTAAGTCGGTATGGGCCGGTCGACCGTCAGCCGTACTGATTGTATGCCAGACGCGTCCGGTTGAAGTCTGTTTGAAATTTCTGTAATTGCCAGAGGTGGCCACTCCGCAGTCCGTCACAGCCATTACAGCCATGCGCGAATGGACGACCGTGGTGTCATTCTCAATCGGGGCATCGACCATTATGTGCCAGTCATCTCCACGGGAATTCTTGCCGCCCATCGCTATCTCCCCTCCTATCTCAACCATGAAATCTGAGCAACCGTTACGCCGGAACATCTCCCCGACAAGATCACAACCGTAACCTTTGGTAATAGCCGAGAAGTTGAATTCAGTCTGCGGTGTCTTGCGGATGATACACCCTGCAGAATCAATGGAACACTCGGAAATTCCAACGGTAGACATGACACTGTCTATCATCTCCTGCGTCGGTTCCACTCCGGAATTTCGATAGCCGAAGCCCCAGAGATTGATGAGAGGAGCGACTGTCGGGTCAAATCGTCCGGCACTATTAACGTTGACATCCTGCGATGCAAGAAATATACGTCTGACAAGTGAATCAGCCACTACACATTCTCCACGGTTGACGCGTGAAATCAGCGAACTGTCGTTGAATGGCGACAGCGACATCTCAACCTGCTTCATGACCGCAATGACTGAATCACGAAGATCGACAGGTGAGTTGTATATTATATTATAGGTGGTATGCCACACGCTTCCTTGCAAAGAACGGTAGTTCTGACGCTGACCGCATCCAATGAATAATAGGGGGAAAAACGAAATCGAAAGTGCAAGAAAAACATCTTTCAAAGACAAATTTTTCATATTTATAATAAATTTTCTTCAAATTTACTGAAAAATTTCAGAATTAATAAATATTTTTGCCCTTATGAAGTGTTATAAGTTAAGCGACAATCGGATTCATGCATCAGGGTTGTGCGCCGTTATGTTTACTCTACTAAAAACTAACAATAATTTCACACACTTCAAATTCACTTAGGATGAAAAAGCATTTGGTACTCCTCTTTCCGATTGTCGTGGCATTATTCACTTACTTCTTATGCCGCCCGAAGGCAAACGCACAAACTATCGATAATTCGAACGCTGAACAAACAGCAAACAAAGATATAATTAATATGGAAAAAACTTATGTATTTCTTGCCGATGGTTTCGAGGAAATCGAAGCCCTCGCCACAGTAGACCTTCTCCGCCGTGCCGGCATTGAGGTTGAGACCGTATCAATCAACCCGACACTTGCTGTTCGTGGCGCACACAATATTGAAGTCGCAGCCGACATACTCCTTGAAAATTGTCCCGAGGGTGCGCGCATGTATATCGTTCCCGGCGGAATGCCCGGTGCTAAACATCTGGCCGAGAATGCCCGCGTGTGTCGTCTGTTGAGCGCGCAGCACAAGGCCGGAGGCAAAATAGCAGCCATCTGCGCAGCTCCGGCTGTTGTCCTCGCGCCCCTCGGCATCATCGACGAATATGAGGCCACCTGTTATCCCGGTTTCGAAGAAGGCGTGACCGCCGGCGGAGCACACCACAAGAATCAGCGTGTGGTAGTCGACCGAAACGTCATCACCGCCAACGGCCCCTCCTCGGCAATCCCGTTCGCCCTCTCGATTATCGAGGCTCTTAAAGGCCAGGACGCAGCCGACAAGGTCGCCGAAGGAATTCTCCTGTAGTTACAGGCAATTGCAAACGCATTAAAAAATCAACAGACTTATCTTCCGGTCTTACAATGATGACGGAAAATAAGTCTGTTGATTTTTTATGTATCTGACTGTCGCTACGCCCGCGTATTAGCCTTTGAGGGCTGCGAGAGTCTGCTCGATAGCCTCAATCTTCGTAGTAGCGTCGGAGAGTTTCTTGCGTTCGGCCTCGACAACCGCTGCGGGAGCATTATTTACAAAGCGCTCGTTGGAAAGCTTCTTCTCTACCGAAGCCTTGAAGCCACGGAGATAGTCGATTTCCTTGGTAAGCTTGGCGATTTCTGCCTCGATATCCATATTGTTGAGCAGAGGGATGTTGAACTCGGTTGTGCCTACCATGAACGATGCGGCAGCAGGATCCTTCTCAGTAACCGTAGCTATGCCTGAAAGATTGCCGAGCTTGACAGCCACGGCCTCCATCGGGATAGAGGCATTGACAATATTAAGCTGCAGAGCATCGCGGGCAGGAATGTTGCGCTGGGCACGGACTCCGCGCACACCGTTGATTACTTCCTTGACCATCTCCATCTCGGCAAGAATCTTCGCGTCGGGCACACCGGCAACAGGCATCGAAGCATACATGATTGACTCACCCTCGCGGCGGTCTCCTAAGTGCTGCCAAAGTTCTTCGGTGATGAAGGGCATGAAGGGATGGAGCAGACGGAGGAGCGAATCAAAGAAGCGGATGGTAGCCTCATATCCTTCGCGGTCGATAGGCTTCTGATAGTCGGGCTTGACCATCTCAAGATACCATGACGAGAATTCGTCGCGGAAGAGACGGTAAGCAGTCATGAGAGCTTCCGAGATACGGAACTTATCAAACGAATCGTTGATTTCAGCCACGGCTTCCGAAAGTTTGGCCTCAAACCACTCGACAGCCTTACGCGAACTTTCGGGCTGTTCGATTGTCGGGTCTACTTCCCAACCCTTGACGAGACGGAAGGCATTCCAGATCTTGTTGCAGAAGTTACGGCCATTCTCGCAGAGTTTCTTATCGAAGAAGATGTCATTGCCGGCAGGAGCTGAAAGCATGATACCCATGCGGACACCGTCGGCACCGTAGTCGGCGATGAGTTCGAGGGGGTCGGGTGAGTTGCCGAATTGCTTTGACATCTTACGGCCGATTTCGTCGCGGACGATACCGGTGAAGTAGACGTTGTTGAACGGCTGCTTGCCCATGAACTCATATCCGGCCATAATCATTCGGGCAACCCAGAAGAAGATGATGTCCGGACCTGTCACGAGGTCAGATGTGGGATAGTAGTATTTGATTTCCTCGTTATCGGGTTCAAGAATACCGTTGAAGAGCGAGATAGGCCAGAGCCATGAAGAGAACCAAGTGTCAAGACAGTCCTCATCCTGACGGAGATCGGCGGCAGTGAGCGCGGGATTCTTCTCCTGAGCAAGACGGAGAGCCTCATCGGCATCTTCGGCAACCACGAAATCGCCGTCGGGGAGATACCACGCGGGCACACGGTGCCCCCACCAGAGCTGACGCGAGATACACCAGTCGCGAATGTCGGTGAGCCAGCGGTCGTAGGTAGCCTTGAATTTGTCGGGGACAAACTTGATTACACCTTCATCAACTGATTTGAGTGCCGGTTCGGCAAGCGACTGCATCTTGAGGAACCACTGTTCGCTGAGACGCGGCTCAGTGACTGTGTCCTGATTACGTTCCGAATAACCGACCTTGTTCTCGTAGTCCTCAATCTTCTCGATAAGGCCTGCGGCTTCAAGATCCTTGGCAATCTGCTCACGGACAGCGAAACGGTCCATGCCAACATACATTCCGGCAGCCTCACTGATGGTAGCGTCATCGTTGAAGATGTCGATTGTCTCAAGACCATGCTTCTCACCGAGCATATTGTCGTTCATATCATGGGCCGGAGTCACCTTGAGGCAACCTGTACCGAACTCAATGTCGACATAGTCATCCTCGATTACAGGAATCTCGCGGTTCACCAGAGGAACAATCACCTTCTTGCCGCGAAGATGCTGATTCTTCGGGTCAGCGGGATTGATACACATGGCCGTGTCACCCATGATTGTCTCGGGACGGGTGGTTGCCACGATGGCATAGCCCTCCTCTCCGACAATCTTATAGCGGAGATAGTAGAGCTTCGAATGTTCTTCCTTGTAGACAATCTCGATGTCTGAAAGTGCGGTCTTTGCCTTGGGGTCCCAGTTGACCATACGCTTGCCACGGTAGATGAGGCCCTTGCGGTAAAGGTCGACGAACACCTTGATGACGCTCTTCGAGCGGATGTCGTCCATAGTGAAGGCCGTGCGCTCCCAGTCGCAGGAAGCACCGAGTTTCTTGAGCTGTTCAAGGATGATGCCACCATGCTTCTCCTTCCATTCCCAGGCGTGACGGAGGAATTCCTCTCGGGTGAGGTCGCTCTTGCGGATACCTTCCTGCGCGAGCTTGTTGACGACCTTTGCCTCGGTTGCGATGGCTGCATGGTCAGTTCCGGGCACCCAGAGGGCATTCTTACCCATCAGACGTGCGCGACGCACGAGGATGTCCTGAATGGTATTGTTGAGCATGTGGCCCATGTGTAGGATACCGGTCACATTTGGCGGCGGAATCACTATGGTGTAGGGTTCACGTGCATCGGGTTCGGAGTGGAAGAGGCGGTGCTGCACCCAATAGGCATACCATTTGTCCTCCACTGCACGGGGATCATATTTCGTGGCTAATTCTTCCATAAAATATCGGTGATATGAGTGGTTGTATTTTAAATAATGTGCAAAATTACAAAATTTCACCGAACCCGCTGAGAGTTAGGATGGATTTTTTGTAATTTTGCACCCCGAATCAAGGAGCATCCTTACCTTCCGACATGACAGACACTTCAATCAGATATTCCACACTCTCCAACGGTATGCGCCTCGTTGCGCGTGCCACAAGTCTCCCGGTCGAACACTGCGGAGTCATCATCAACGCGGGCAGCCGCGACGAAGGCCCCGAGCTGCACGGCCTCGCCCACTTCGTCGAGCATACGATATTCAAAGGGACAGGCAGTCACAAAGCCGCCTACGTCCGAGACCGCATGGAACTCGTCGGGGGCGAACTGAACGCCTATACGACCAAAGAAGAGACAGCTATCTACTCAACTTTTCCTGCCGGACACCTCAACCGCGCGCTTGCGCTGATTGCCGAGATGGTGACTGATGCCAATTTCCCCGACACCGAACTATCGAAAGAGAAACTCGTGGTTGGCGAGGAGATTGACACCTATCTCGACACTCCTTCGGATGCGATATTCGATGACTTCGAAGAGATTGTGTATGAAGGCTCACCTCTTGCCCATAACATCCTCGGCACACGCGAATCACTGGCCCGCTTCACGTCGGCCGACTGCAGGCGCTGGCTTGAAGAGCGCTTCACACCCGGTCGCATGGTGTTTTTCTATTCCGGGCTGACCGACCCTGATAAGGTCTTCAATCTCGCTGACAAATACTTCCGAGGACTGACCCGCCCCGACACCGCTCTTGACCGTGCGGTTCCTCCGGTCAACGCCCCATTCGAGCGCATAAATGACTCCCGCGAGTCGTTCCAGGCTCATACCATCATCGGGACACGCATTCCAGGGCTTCTCGACCCGGGGCGTCTTGACGTTGCATTGCTTGCCAACATACTTGGAGGTCCGGGAATGAATTCGCTCCTCAACGTGGCACTGCGCGAACGCTACGGACTCGTCTACAGTATCGACGCATCAACCTCACTGATGAGCGACAACGGCCTGCTGACCATCTATTTCGGCTGCGATCCCGACGACGTGAAGCGATGTCTGCGCCTGACGGAGCGCGTCATTAACTCGCTCACCGACACAGCCATCTCCGAGCGGAAACTCGAAGCGGCAAAGCGACAGTTTATCGGTCAACTGACAGTCGGTTCTGTCAACTCCGAACAAGTAGCCATCTCGATGGGGCGCAGTGTGCTCTACCGTGGCTATGCCCGCACACTCAGCGAGACAATTGAAGGCATCAACACAATCACCCCCGAGAGTCTCCTCTCTGCCGCCCAAGCCCTCCGCCACAGTTCCCGACTGACCTTGAAGTGACATCTCGGAATAAACATTCCGCTTTATTTTGGGTTGAAAAAGAATAAGTTGTATATTTGCAAAAACAATAATTCATGCGTAGACCAAAGATTGTGGATATGATATCGAAAGCCATGAAGGAAATTGCACCTGATGCAACAACTATCCTCTATGGTTCGGAAGCCCGTGGGACTGCCCGCGAGGATTCTGATTTCGACATCCTTGTTCTTCTTCCTGACAACAATTCAAAAGAAAAATCTTTTGCCAAACGCAAACTTGAAATCTTCGACAGGCTTTATGAGATTGAACTGGCCCGCAATGTCATGATTTCTCCACTTATCCTACTAAAAAGCATGTGGGAGCAACGCCGAACGCCATTCACTTGCAACGTTATGAACGAAGGAATAATAATATGACAACCATCCTTGATCCTGAATCCCGTAACGCTTTAATAGACTATCGTCTTCAAAGGGCAACCGAAACTTTGGAAGAAGCTGACTACAATGCCAAGGGGAAGTATTTTAATACCGGAGTAAACCGGCTTTACTATGCAGCTTATTACGCTGCATCAGCTCTCATGCTTGCATACGGTCTGGAATGTTCCACTCATGCAGGAGTCAAAAGCATGTTGTCATTGAATTTCATCCGCAAAGGACTTCTATCCCCTGTATATGGGAAAATCTTCATGAGCCTTTTCGAAAACCGCCAGTCTGGCGATTATGAGGACTTTGTTTATTGTGATGCAGAGCTTTACAACGATTTAAGGCCCAAAACTGAAGAGTTTATCAATGCATTAAAAATTCTGATTAAATCCTCGGGAAACAAGGATTGAAAAGTGCAATCCAAAGGGGCATATTTTTTAGCTTAATCAATCAAAGGAAATCATATCCGGTTAGGGGCCATTTTTGCCAATATCACACTGTATCATAGATGGATTAGGATGGCTATTCAAACTTTATTTTCTTTTTTGAGAGATTTTGGTTATCTTTGTGATTGCAAAAATCACTTTAACGGAAAATAATGAAAATCAAAGGTCTTTTACTTGGTCTTTTGCTCTGCTTAGGCATCAGTTTCGGAGCAAAGGCCGATACATATTTCCCCTATCCGCTCATTCCGGACTCTATCAACATCTTTCAGAAACGCTGCGACTATCTCGCACGGCATTTCTGGGATTTCTGTGATCTGAAGAAAGCTTTTTCTGCCAAAGCGAAGATGGCCCAGGAATTCAACGTCTACATTTCAGTGCTGAAAAATGCCACTCCCGACTCTGCAATCGCATCTGTGGTCCGCTTCAATAAAGCACTCGAGAAGCAGCCTGCCGACCAGCTTTTCATGGCCGAGTGTGCGGAGAATCTGCTCTACGGCGACACTGCTGAAGTATGGATTGACGAACTCTATCTGCCCTTCGCCCATGCAGTGGCCTCCAACAAGCGCATCGACAAGGCATCAAAGGCCCGGTTCGCCCATCAGGAGAAAATTCTAAAGAACTCTCTTGCCCGTTTCCCGGCACCATCCCTACCCTACACTACCCGCGAAGGACAGACCGGAAACCTTGACAATGACTCGGCTCAGGTAGTAGTGGTATTCTTTAACGATCCTGACTGCAGCGACTGCAATCTCGCCCGTATCCGTCTCGATGCCGACATATCAATGACCGAACTTATCAATGAAGGGAAGGCGAAAGTCGTATCCATCTCTCTGACCGAACCCACACCCGAATGGAAAGAGGCCGTGGCGTCCTACCCGGCCACATGGGTCGTAGGCGCCAATCCGGATGCCGACATGACAATCGACCTGCGTCTCGGTACTCCGGAATTCTACATTCTGGACAAGAACCACAACATACGCTTCAAGCACCTCGACATAAACCAGGTGCTCGACGTGGCGCGTCAGCTTAAGAAACGCTGATAGCATCCACCTCAAATCCATCAAAATTTAGCGACAGGCAACAACGAATCACATTAGATCATGAGCTGGTACAATTCAACCCCCGTCAACTGCTTCATAAAGCTGACCGGATATACCTACACCAACCTTGCGCGCCTTTTCATGCGCCTATTTGTCGGGGTCATGCTCCTCCAGTTCGGCATACGCCATCTGGTCAACTACAGCGAACTCTGCAATTCATTCCCGACGGTGCTCAACATGTCGTCGGAATGTTCGCTTATCATCATGATTATCATCGAGCTTGTCTGTTCGCTGCTGATAATGATGGGATTCCTGACGCGCCTCAGTGTCATCCCGCCAATCTGCGCGATGATCGCGGCTGAATACTACATCCTCCACGACATGGTCCCCAACCTCCCTGTCTACGGTCTCGACAGCACTGATCCGGGCTACCTTCCCATCATGTTCATCGGAATATACATCTACATCCTCATAGCCGGAGCCGGTAAAATCTCCCTCGACTATTTCATCTCGCTCTACATCATCGCTCAAAAGGGCAAATACGAGGAAGAGGAACTTGAGGATGTCTGACATGTAACCCCACCATATACCGCTCTATGAAAATTGCAGTATTGATTTCAGGAGGAGTCGACAGCGCTGTGGCAGTAAGGCAACTGCTCGACGAGGGTCATGACCTCCACCTTTTCTATATACGCATCGGCCTTGACAACGGCGAGGGCGACTGCTCGGCTGAGGAGGATATTGAGATGTGTACCTACATCGCCCGCCTCTACGGCCTGCCGTTCGACGTCGTGTCGCTTCATCAGGAATACTGGGACAATGTGATGGACTATGCGCTCCGCACTGTCCGCGAGGGTCTTACCCCCAATCCCGACATCATGTGCAACAAGATGATCAAGTTTGGGTTCTTTGAACAGCGCTGGGGCCACGAATTTGATAAAACGGCAACCGGCCACTATGCCACTACCCATGAGATTGACGGCCTCGTCTATCTCGGGACGGGTGTGGACCGCGTGAAGGACCAGACCGATTTCCTCTGCCGCATCTCCTACGACCAGCTCAGCCATCTCATCTTCCCCGTCGGGTCGCTCCCCAAAGCGAGAGTGAGAGAGATTGCTGTGGAATCACGGCTGCCCAACGCATTCCGCAAGGACAGCCAGGGCATCTGCTTCCTCGGAAAAATCAACTACAATGACTTCATCCGTCGTCATCTCGGCGAACGTCCCGGCCCGATAATCGAGCTTGAAACCGGACGCAAGCTCGGCGAGCACCGTGGCTTCTGGTTCCACACCATCGGCCAGCGCAAGGGACTCGGACTGAGCGGAGGCCCCTGGTATGTGGTCAAGAAGAATGTCCACGACAATGTCATCTACGTCTCGCAGGGCTACGACACTGAAAAGCAGTATGGCAAGCTCCTCCACCTCGATGAAATGCACTGGATCACACGCGACCCCTGGCCGGAAGACTGCAACGAAGTGGAAATCACATTCAAGAACCGCCATTCCCCCGACTTCCTTCCGGCACGTCTGAGCCGTATCGAGGGGAAAGAATATATCATAGAATCAGCCGTCCCCGTCCAGGGCATAGCTCCGGGGCAGTTCGGCGTCATCTATGACCGCGATGCTAAATTATGTTACGGCAGCGGCATCATCACCGGCCGAAACGTTATGAAAATGTAGTGTCTGACCAAAACACAACCAGATGGCAGAAAACGACGACAGAGTAAGACTCAAAGTGATGGGTCTCTCCTACAGCCAGATACAAGCCGGTGCCTACGCTCTGATTCTCGCGCAGGTGGGCGGCCCTTATCGCATACCGGTGGTTATCGGAGCCGCCGAGGCCCAGTCCATTGCCTTGAAAATGGAAAGCATCACCCCTCCACGACCCATGACCCACGACATCTTCGTCAGTTTTGCCCATGCTTTCGGCGTAAAACTGGAAGAGGTGTTCATCTACAAATTCGAGGACGGCATCTTCTCATCGGAAATGACTTTCTCGGACGGAGAGCGCACCGTCACCATTGATTCCCGCACGAGCGATGCCATCGCAATCGCCATGCGCACCGGCGCGCCAATCTTCACCACTCCGGAAATTCTTGATGAAACAGGTTTCGAGATGGAAATCAAGGAAGAGGGCGATGGTGACCACGAGCCTGATTCCGAAGAGGATTCCATGACCGCCAATCGGGAACCCCGTCTGGAAAACTATGCCATCGAGGAACTCGAAAAGACCCTCCAGAAACTGATTGAGCGCGAGGAATATGAGGAGGCGGCTCGAGTGGCCGACATCATCAAACGCAAACGCGGTGAACAATAGCTTTCCCATATCAGTATCGCCACATTCCTTCAACATGAATCTATACATATATTCCTGAAACTAACATACCACAAAAAACTACCTTGCCATGATTAAAATCCGACCCATAGAACTACGTCTGGCCCTCATGAACTTCCTGGAGTTCGGCGTATGGGGTGCCTACCTCATCTCGCTCGGCAATTTCCTCTACTCCATCGGCCTTGAAAAACAGATCGGATGGTTCTACACGGTGCAGGGCATCGTGTCGCTCTTCATGCCTGCTGTCATCGGCGTTCTTGCCGACCGCTACATACAGGCACAGCGTATGCTCAGCCTCTGCCATATCCTTGCCGGATGCTTCATGGCGGCTGCCGGCATCTACTGTCTCACCACCTCACAAGTAGAATTCGGCCCGCTGTTCAGCCTCTATACCCTTTCGGTAGCATTCTTCATGCCCACAATCGGCCTCGGCAACTCCGTGGCGTTCAACGCTCTCAACCGTGCCGGGCTCGACACCATCAAGCATTTCCCGCCCATCCGTGTATTCGGAACTGTCGGCTTCATCTGCGCCATGCTCTTCGTCAACTTCACCCAGTTCCAGACCAATGCATGGCAGCTCATCACCTCAGCCGTCCTTAGCTTCATACTCGCAGCCTACGCGCTGACCCTCCCGTCATGTCCGGTCAAGAAAGGCGAGAAGAGTTCCATCTCCGATGTCCTTGGGCTGAAGGCTTTCAAGCTCTTCAAACAGAAGCGCATGGCCATCTTCTTCATATTCAGTATGCTCCTCGGCGTGTCGCTGCAGATTACCAATAGCTACGGCAACACCTTCATCACCTCCTTCTCGGAGATTGCCGAATTTGCCGACACATGGGGTGCCCACAACGCCAACGCCCTCATCTCCCTCTCGCAGATGAGCGAAACCCTCTGCATCCTCCTCATCCCCTTCTGTCTGAAGCGCTTCGGCATCAAAGGTGTGATGCTCATGTCAATGTTCGCATGGGTGCTCCGCTTCGGTTTCTTCGGACTCGGCAACACCGGCGACGGCCTTTGGCTCCTCGTCCTCTCCTGCATCGTCTATGGTATCGCCTTTGACTTTTTCAATGTGTCAGGCGGACTCTATGTTGACCAGGAAACGACCAAAGACATCCGCAGCAGTGCCCAGGGCCTTTTCATGATAATGACCAACGGCATCGGTGCTACCGTCGGAACTCTCTGCGCGCAGGGCATCGTGAACCACTTTGTGTTCTCACAGACCACTCCCGAAGCACAACACGCAGGCTGGGAGACCTCATGGTTTATCTTCGCGGCATACGCGCTTGTCGTAGCCGTTCTCTTCATGTTCATCTTTAAAGACAGCAAACAGCAACCATCGGCCACGGAAGTCAAGAAGGATCTTGACACCGTCAACTCAGGTGCCGACGGAATGATCGACGAATGATACAATTTTTTGCCCCTGACATCACGGAGACTCTTGAGCTCCCCGAAAGCGACTCGCACCACGCAGTGAAAGTGCTGCGTATGCGCGAGGGTGACGAACTGCAGGTCATCGACGGACGCGGGACGGCATATACCTGCCGTCTCGCCGATGCTCACCGCAAACATGCAGCCGTAGAAATCATCTCATCCACCCCAATGCCACTCCCCTGGACTCAGCAACTCGCCGTCGCCGTTGCCCCGACCAAGCACCTCGACCGCATGGAGTGGCTTGTGGAGAAAATGACGGAAGTCGGTGTCAACACCATCATCCCCTTGCTCTGCGAACGCAGCGAACGCCGGGAAATCAAGACCGAGCGTCTTGAAAAAATAGCGGTCTCGGCCATGAAACAGTCATTGAAGGCGACCCTACCGACCATAATGCCCATGACTCCGCTGCGCGAGCTTATAAAAATTATGCCCGACGCACAGCGTGTCGTAGCCTACTGCGACCCGTCCATTCCCCGCGTGGATTTTGCCCAGACCTACGAAGCCGGACGCGACACCCTCATCCTCATCGGTCCGGAAGGGGATTTCTCACCGTCAGAAATCAAGATGACACTCGATGCCGGTTTTCGCCCCGTCACCCTCGGCTCAAACCGACTCCGTACCGAAACCGCCGCCCTCTACGCCCTCTCCGCCTGCCACATCCTTGACGATAAATTAATGCAGTATACATAATTCATGATGCATGATGCAGGATTCTTGATGCATAATTCATGATGCATAATGCTCATAAGCTGTCCCCAAAAACCTATTTGGCCTATTAGCCCTATTAGACTTATCCCTCTATACTCTATACTTTACCCTCTATACTAAAAATCCCTCTATACTAACAATGCTGTTCTCCGAATATAGCTCTCAGCCAATGTTCTTCCTTTTCGCAGGTCCCTGCGTGATTGAAGGCGAGAAAATGGCTCTTGACATAGCCGAAAAGCTCGTTGAAACCACCTCAAAGCTCGGTATTCCCTACGTATTCAAAGGCTCCTACCGCAAAGCCAACCGCTCGCGTCTCGATTCATTCACAGGCATCGGCGACCATGAAGCCCTGCGCATCCTCTCCAAAGTCCGCGAGACCTTCGGAGTGCCCGTTGTGACCGACATCCATACTGCCGACGAAGCAGCAATGGCTGCTGAATTTGTCGACGTCCTTCAGATTCCCGCCTTCCTCTGCCGACAGACCGACCTCCTCGTCGCCGCAGCCCGCACAGGCAAGGCCGTAAACATCAAAAAAGGACAGTTCCTCTCCCCCGAGGCCATGCAGTTCGCCCTACAAAAAGTGCGCGATGCCGGAAACAATAACGTAGCCCTCACCGAACGTGGCGTTAGTTTCGGTTATCAGGACCTGATTGTCGACTACCGTGGAATACCCGAGATGCAACGCTTCGGTGCTCCGGTCATCCTCGATGTGACCCACTCACTGCAGCAGCCAAACCAGTCGGCAGGAGTCACAGGCGGTCGTCCCGACCTCATCGAGACTATTGCCCGCGCAGGTGTGGCCGTTGGTGTCGACGGTCTGTTCATGGAGACGCATCCCGAACCGTCAAAAGCCAAGAGCGACGGAGCCAACATGCTCCCGCTCGACCAAATGCCCGAACTCCTCCGCCGCCTCTGCATCCTC
Source organism: uncultured Duncaniella sp. (assembly GCF_910577345.1). Taxonomy (GTDB): domain Bacteria; phylum Bacteroidota; class Bacteroidia; order Bacteroidales; family Muribaculaceae; genus Duncaniella. Next base: position 4,185 of record NZ_CAJTMT010000041.1, on the reverse strand, counting down.
CGCGAAGCCGTCAACAGCATCTGACAAAGGGGAAGGGCACATAACGACATAAGGGCATAAGAAACAAACGTTTATCATCAATCGGCCATCTATGACCCGGTCAGCATGATAAAAATTTTGTTTCTTATGCCCTTATGTCGTTATGTGCCCTTCCCCTCAGTCAAAATTCAGTGGATTGTCAAAATAATTTACACATTTGCATTTCATCCGGACAGCCAAATTACTATACTACAACCAAATACATAAAAACCGCAAATTTCCACACTATCTTTGCAGTACAACAAACTTCAAAGACTTCATCACAGTGAAACTCTACTACATCCTCCACTCCATGCTCGCCCAGAAGGGAGCCAACGCCATCAAGATTATCTCCGTGGCCGTCGGGCTTCTCGTGAGCATCCTCGTGTTCTGCCGTCTGGACTACAATTACAGCTACGACACCTGCTTTCCCGACCGCGACAACCTTTATCAGATTTCTATGAAATACGAAATCAATGGCCAACCGATGGGACCGTTCAGCAATTGTCCGGGCAAACTTGCCGAGGGAGCCATTGAAGCGCTCGGTGATGAAATCGTGGCAGCGACTGCAATAGGACGCATCGGCCTCCCGGATCTTTTTAACGGTGAACACCGCATAGACATCCGTATTATAGGTACCGATTCACTCTTCTTCGAAACATTGGGACTGGAGGTGATTCTCGGCAATCCAAGCGTCGATTTCGCCACACCATATACATTGTATCTCAACGAATCGACCGCACGGCAGCTCTACGGCGACGAGAACCCAATCGGCAAAACCCTGACATTTGACGGGGAAGGCTCGGTGACGGTCAGTGGGGTGTTCCGCGACCTTCCCGAAAACGTTACGGTCAACAGAATGGAGGGACTTCTGTCACAACCCTCGTCAAAAATATATCAAAACCGCCGGCAATGGAGAGGAGCCGACAACTGGCCCATCTATTTCCGCATGAAACCCGGCAGTAAGCTGACCGAAGAGGAGATAAACAACCGGCTAAATGCCATGTATCAGACCCATGTCCCGGATTCGGATGAATACAAGACAGTCGTAATAGCCAAGTCCATAGGCCGGACATACCTCGAATTTGAGTCCGTAAAGCGCATGAACCTCATCCTCTGGATTCTCGGTTTGTCACTGCTGCTCATGACCACCCTGAACTATGTCCTCATCACTATAGCCTCGCTCAGCCGCCGCGCCAAGTCAATCGGTGTCCACAAATGTTCCGGAGCCGGAGGCGTGACAATCATGGGGATGTTCCTGTGGGAAACAGTCATTATACTCCTGTGTTCCATCGTCCTGATGATTGCACTTCTGTTTCTGTTCGAACCCCTTGTCAATGAAACGCTCGGCATCTCGATTTCCGACATCTTTGCCACCGGAAGGCTTTGGGTACCGCTCTCGCTGCTTGCATTCTTCTTCCTCGTCGGCGGATTGCTTCCGGGGCGCATATTCTCGCGCATCCCGGTCACCCAGGTGTTCCGCCGCTTCACCGAGCGCAACAGCGCATGGAAACGCAGCCTGCTCTTCGTCCAGATCGCCGGAGTTTCGTTCATCTGCTCACTCCTCGTGGTCATCAGTATGCAATACCGCGAGGTCCTCGACCGCGATATGGGTTTCAACTATGACCGCCTCGCCTACATCTCCATGCCTTACAATTTTGACTATGAATCGTTTCAATCAACCCTGCGGAGTCTGCCGTACATAGAAAAATTCTCAACCTCCGAGACCATGCCTCTCTGGGGATATTCCGGCGAGATGGTCTATTCGGAAAATGGAAACGCCGTTCTCTTCAACACCCGAAGCGAGTGGGTCGGGAAAGGCTACCTCGACCTCCTCGGGATAACCCTGTTGAAGGGGCGTGAGATTGAGGCTGACGATGAGATTATTGTCTCCGAAGAGTTTGCCCGCAGTTATGGCATCCTCGATGACCCAATCGGCAAAACCGTCAAGGTCAGTGGCAGCAATGGCGAAAATTCCAGGATTGTCGGTCTCGTCAACGACTATGTCCTCCGCGGATTCACCAATGAAATCACCCCGATATGCCTTTCTTCGGTGGGAAACCGTGTGCCGAGCATCACTCTGCGCCTCAAAGAGCCATTCGACCAAAACTTCACTCGATTTACCGATTTCCTGGCGGAGACCTATCCGCGTTACGATTTCAATCCTATCAAATTGGAAGATGTGGCACGGGAGCTATACTCAGACATCCGCATGTTCCGCACCTCGACAATGGTTGCAGCCATAGCGCTCATCTTCATATCCCTGATGGGACTCGTTGGATTCTCGCGCGACGAAGTCCAGCGCCGCAGCAAGGAGATTGCCATCCGTAAGGTCAACGGAGCCGAGGCAATCGACATTGTCAACCTACTCCTCGCCGACGTTCTCCGCATCGCCATCCCCGCCATAGCCATAGGCACACTCTGCGCCGCCTACATAGGCCATCTCTGGCTCGAAAACTTCACCGTCACCGCACCACACCTCTGGTTGTGGTATCTACTTGCAGCCCTTGCAGTCCTCATCCTCGTCACCGCCTGCATCCTCGCAATCACCCTCCGCGTCGCCAACGAAAACCCCGTCAACAGACTAAAAGCAGAGTAAAAGAAAGGAAAAAGAGGCTAAGGCTGATAGATTTAGGAGGCTTGATTGATAGGCCTGATAGGAAATAAGCCCAATAGGTCTAATAAGTCTAATAAGGCTAAGCCCAATAGGGCTAATAAGTCTAATAAGCCTAATAAGACCAATAGCCTAAAAATTCCCAGCCTCCCTCCGCCCCTATTGGGCCTATTTGACTTATTAGGCCTATTGGGCTTATTCCCTATTAGCCCTATTAGCCCTATTAGGCTTATTAGCCCTATTTGACTTAAGCCCTATCCCCTCAAAACTAAAAACTAAAAACTAAAAACTCCCTATGCTAAAAACCTCCGCCCTCTCAAAAACCTTCCGCACCGACGAAATCGAGACTGTCGCCCTCAACGGAATCAACCTCGACATCAAACCCGGCGAATTCATTGCCATCATGGGTCCCAGCGGATGTGGCAAATCCACCCTCCTCAACATCCTCGGTCTCCTCGACAACCCCACCTCCGGAAGCTACACCTTCGAAGGCAAAGAAGTCGCCGGACTCCGCGAACGCGAACGCGGACAGTTGCGCAAAGGCCGCATAGGCTTCGTGTTCCAGAGCTTCAACCTCATCGACGAAATCGATGTGGCCCACAACGTCGAGCTCCCCCTCACCTACCTCGGCCTCAGCCGATCGGAACGCCGCAAGCGCGTAGACGAAATGCTTGCCAAAGTCAACATGACCCATCGCTCACGCCATCTGCCGCAGCAGCTCTCCGGCGGACAGCAGCAACGCGTCGCCATCGCCCGCGCACTCGTCACCCGCCCCTCCCTCATCCTCGCCGACGAACCCACCGGCAACCTTGACTCACGCAACGGACAGGAAATCATGGAACTCCTCTCGACCCTCAACCGCGAAGGCACCACCATAGTCATGGTCACCCACTCCGACCGCGACGCCGCCTACGCCTCACGCATCGTCCACCTCTTCGACGGCTCCATAGTTGCCCAAGTCCGCGAAAAATAGTAGATTTGCATCAAAACAATGCATAATGCAGGATTCATAATGCATAATTCATGATGCATGGTTCATAACGCCCAAGCCCCTTTAGTCCTCCCCTTATCATCCCACCCCCCTCTAAAAACTAAAAACTAAAAACTAAAAACCAAAAACCAAAAGCTAAAAGCTAAAAACTCACAACTGACAACTGACAACTAAAAAATTTACCCTTCATCCTTACTACTTTATACTTAAAAAATGACCCTTCTCGTCGTCGATGACAACCGCTCGGTCCTTGCCGCAGTCAAACTCCTTGCCGAGATAAAATTTGACCGCGTCATCACCACCACCTCACCTTCGCGCATCCCCTCCCTCCTGCGCGAAGAAACCCCTGACTGCGTACTCCTCGACATGAACTTCACCTCCCCCGTCACCAACGGCAACGAAGGCCTCTACTGGCTCAGTGAAATCCGGCGCATCTCCCCCACAACGCCCGTCGTCCTCTTCACCGCCTACGCCGAAATCGAACTCGCCGTCCAAGGCCTCAAGGAAGGAGCCGTCGATTTCATCTCCAAACCCTGGAACAACGCCCGCCTCCTCCAAACCC
>NZ_CAJTMT010000040.1 GCF_910577345.1 uncultured Duncaniella sp. | reverse complement strand
GGCTAATAGGGCGGATAGGATTAATAAGTCAAATAGGGCTAATAAGTCAAATAGGGCTAATAGGGCGGATAGGATTAATAAGTCAAATAGGGCTAATAAGTCAAATAGGCCTAATAGGGCCAATAGGCCAAATAAGCCAAATAAGCCAAATAGGGATAATAGGTCTAATAGGTATGCGGAAAAGGCGCACCTTTGGGGGTGCGCCTTGTTGCTGTTATTTTAGATTTATATTGCAGTTATTTTAGATTTATGTTGCAATTATTTTTAGATTTTTGTTGGGGTTATTTCTGATTTATATTTGTTGGGGGGTGTTATTTGTGAGAGTTATTTGTCAGATTTATGTCTGTTTGGGTTGGGGTTGTTGGGTGGGGTTATTTTTTGTTTTTGATTTTTTCGAGTTGTTTGTCGAGGGCTTCCATGCTGAGGTCGATTGCTTCTTCGAAGGTGTCGGCGGTCTTGGTGGCTACCTGGTCGGGTTCCTGGGGAACGGTGAGGCTGACGATTACCTCTTTGTTGAGGGCTGTCTCAGGCTTTACCACACGGAGCGACACTTCGGCACTCATTACATTGGGATAACGACGGGTAAGTTTTTCTATTTTCTTGTTGATAAAGGAAGTGAGTTTCTCGCTGATGTCAAAGTGGATGGCATTGATGTTAATTTCCATATTTTCCTCCTTTTTTTAGTGCACGCGGGTGTGCGAGTTGGTAATTATTTTTAAGTTCACTGTAAGTGACGTGAGTGTAGATCTGCGTCGAGGCGAGAGATGCATGGCCAAGCAGTTGCTGGACCGAGCTGATGGGTGCGCCGGCGTTGAGCATGTCTGTGGCAAATGAATGGCGCAGCACATGTGGACTGAGGCGCGAGGCGTGAACATTGCCTTCGGTGAGGGTGCGGTTGACCACACGATAGACCAATCGACGGTAGAGGGGCTGACCTGTGCGGGTGACCAGAAGGGGTGACTCGCGGTCGAGAGGGGAGATGGAGGTTGATGGAGAGGCGTCGCGCAGGCGACGGTAGGTGTCGATGGTCTCGGAGAGTTCGGGACCGATAGGTATTATTCTTTCTTTATTACGTTTTCCGACCACTTTTAGTTCACCCTTGCGTGTGTCAGTATTGACATCGAGAAGTCCGGTGAGTTCGGAGCAGCGCATACCTGTCGAGTAGAGGAGGTTGACAATGAGGTGGTCGCGGATGAGGGTGAAGTCGTCGGGGGCTTCGGCATCTTCCTCGCGGGCCTCGTCGATGATGCGGGCCGAGTCCTCGGGGCGGACATAGACGGGGAGGTCTTTGGGGAGTTTTGCAAGGGTGAGTCCTGTTGCGGGATTGGCGGGAAGGCCGTGGCGCTTCATGAGGAAACGGAAGAATGCGCGGAGCGATGATGCCTTGCGGCGGATGGAGCGGACCGATATGCCTTCGGCGGCGAGGGTGCCGATCCAGAGGCGCAGATCGGAGGTGGTGACGTCCATCGGGGAGAGTGTTTCCGGGCGGTTGCCGGTGGCGAAGTCGGCCCAAGCGTTGAGGTCGGCGCGGTAGGCGCTGACTGTCAACTGCGAGTAGTTTAACTCAAGGCGCAGATAGTCGAGGAATTGATCTATCAGTTTCATGGGCTTCGCCGTGTTGGTTTGTTGTCGGTGGCGAATATAGGAAAAGTTTTTGAGAAAGGCAAGTTTTGACGCGATTTTTAGCGGAGAGGAGGTTTGGGGAGAGTGGAGAGTGGAGAGTGGAGAGAGGAGAGAGGTTTGGGGTCAGGCGGCTATTGAGGGTGCTATGAGGGCGGCTGTGGGGACGGCTGCGAGGAGTGTGTCGTGGATGGAGAGGAAGGGAGAATGAGAGATGAGGCCGGTGATGGGTGCCGAGTCGGTGACGATGGTGTTGATGCAAGCCCAGGAATCGGTGTAGGAGTTGCCGGAGTGTTCGGCGATGGCGAGGAGGACTACAGCGGCAACGATGAAGATGACTTCAAAGATGACTGTGGTGATGACGATGGAGGTCGAGGGGGCTTTGGCCTTGAAGATGGGTATGCAGGCATAGCGTGCGACGGCCACGCAGGGAATCAAGACGGCGATGAGGACGCAGATGTAGCCCCAGCTCTCGAGGATGGGTGCATTGGAGTCGGCCCATGAGAGACCTTCGATAATCACGGGATTGCCTGCGATTGCAAAGAGGGTTATACCGGCGACGGCTGCGAGGAGCACGCAGATTATTGCGAGGGCCCCAAGGCCGAAGACCACTCCGAAGAAGCCTATGATGAGTTTTGCGGCTACAGAGAAGAAGGTATTTATGTTGGCGGAGACAGTCGAAGAGTTTTCGTTGGGGATAGGGGCTGCCGGGGGGACGGAGTTGTTGATGACGGTCTGGCCGATGTTGTCGAGGGTGACAGGCTGCCCCTGCATTTCAAGAATCTCGCGCGGGGTGCGGGCGACGGGGATGACCATCCATGCGACAAGGTAGATGATGATGCATGGCCAGAAATAGGTGCAGAGGGTGAGGATGACGGCGAGGATGCGCATGATGGTGACATCCCATCCGAGATACTGGGCGAGCCCTGCGATGACTCCGCCGAAGACTCCGTGGCGCACGTCGCGGTAAAGTTTCTTGTGGATAGGCGGGGGAGGGGTGGCTGTCCCGTTGAAGGGAGGAACTGCCTGTCCGGCGTTTTCAGAGCCTTCGCTTGATTCTGAGGCGGTTTCAGTTTCGTCGGACAGCTCTTCGGGGCGTCCCATTGTCTCGATGACGCGGTTGACATCTTCAAGGACTATGACGTTGGCTCCGAGGCGGATGCGCTCGTCGAAATGCTCGGAGATGCGCGATTCGATGTCGTTGACGATTTCTTCACCTTCCTCGCCTGTGAAAGTTGCACGAAGCTGCGAGAGGTAGTCGAGGAGGAGTTTGTAGGCATCTTCATCGATATAGAATATGTTGCCGTTTATGTTGACGGGAAAAGTCTTTTTCATTCTTCAGAGGGGTTTGAGGTGTTTGAGGAAATAGTTGAATCGGAGAGAAGAAGGGTCACGGAGCGGGAGATGTCGTCCCAGGAGCTTTGGAGCTGCCCGAGGAATTCGAGGCCGAGAGGGGTGATGGAGTAGTATTTGCGCGGTGGACCTTGCATGGATTCTTCCCAGCGGTAGGCGAGAAGTCCGTCGTTTTTGAGGCGGGTGAGGAGGGGGTAGAGGGTTCCTTCCATCACGATGAGGTGAGCGTCCTTCAGGCGTGCGATCATTTCCGAGGCGTAGGCGTCGCCACGCTTCAGGAGGAGAAGCACGCAGAATTCGAGCATCCCTTTGCGCATCTGTGATTTGAGATTGTCAATGTTCATGATTTTCGGGGTTTTGATGAGGAGTTTTGATGTTGTCGACGATGCAAAGGTAGGGGATTGTAAGGTACTATGCAATACAAGGTACTTGGAATTAACAAAGTTTAAGGATTGGAAGGGGGATAAGGCTAATAGGGCTAATAGAGGGGGGCGGGGTTGCAGGTTAGGAGAATAATTTGTAATTTTGCAAGAAAATAGGCAATTTCGGTTTGATGTTGTAAGGTGAAGTGAAAATTAGCTGTCATTTCATTAGCAGGTTGAACATTAAGGGCTATTTTATCTGTTTAAAGTATATATACACTGACGCTATTAATAATATAGATTTCAATTTTTTATGTCAACTGAGCATTTACGAGGGATGGGGGTAGCGCTTACGACCCCTTTCCTGGAGAACGGAGACATCGACTATCATACGCTCGATATGCACCTTGACTATCTGATAGATGGCAAGGCTGACTATATCGTCGCGCTCGGAACAACTGCCGAGACCCCGACTCTCGGCTCTGATGAAAAACATGACCTGGCTCTTCATATCCTTGATTATGTTGGCCACCGCTGTCCGGTGGTGATCGGTATCGGAGGAAATTCGACACGCAATGTCGTGAAGGAGCTGCAGGAAACAGAACGTCTCAACGAGTTCGACGCTATCCTTTCGGTGGTTCCCTACTACAATAAACCGACGCAGGAGGGTATGTATCGCCATTTCGTCGAGATTGCCAAGGCTTCGCCTATTCCCATCATACTCTATAATATTCCCGGGCGCACCGGTGTGAACATGAACACTGATACCATCATCCGTCTGGCCAAGGAGTTTCCGGGCAAGATTATCGGTATCAAGGAGGCAAGCGGCAACATGCAGCAGGCGCAGGAGGTGATTACGCGTCGTCCGGAGGGTTTCCTCGTGATTTCAGGCGATGATTCGCTTGCCCACAGCATGATTCGCATCGGCGGTGACGGTGTGATTTCGGTGCTTGGCAATGCTTATCCGGCTCAGTTTGTGGATATGATTCACCATAGCATGGAGGATGAGACTCCGGAGAGTGCGGCGAAATTGCATCAGCAGTTCTCGGCTCTCTATTCGCTTCTGTTCAAGGATGGAAATCCTGCGGGAATCAAGTGTATGTTGCATATACTTTTCCCGAGATATAAGGAGGTGTTGAGGCTTCCGCTTGTGCCTGTGACTGATGAGACGCGGCGCGGGCTTGAGAAGGAGAAGCTTTAGGAGATTGAACAAGGAAATAAAAACCCCGGAAGGAACAGATGGTTTCTTCCGGGGGTTATTTTTAATAGGGCTGATAAGCCTAATAGGGCTAATAGGGCTAATAAGTCAAATAGGGCTAATAGGCCAAATAAGCCAAATAAGCCAAATAGGATTTAGCTGATGGGGGAGGGGATGGGAGAGAATGGGGAGGAGATGGAAGTAATTGGGAGGGATTGTGGGGGTTACTTCCTTGCTGTGCGGCGGGTTGCTTTGCGTTTGCGTGAAGCGTAGGTCTTTTTGCGCTTGGCGGGGGTGTATTTCTGTGATTTGCCGTAGGTGCGCTTGTCGAAGGCGAAGAGGTCCTTGTGGGGTACGCCGTTTTCGAAGTCAATGATTGCTGCGGGGTTGATGGGGATGCCGAGGTAGCGTGTCTCGAAGTGGAGGTGTGCGCCGGTGCTTCGGCCTGTGTTGCCACCGAGGGCGATGGGTTCGCCTGCTTTCACGAACTGGTCGGGCTTGACGAGGAAGCGGCTGAGGTGGCCATAGACGGTTTCAAGGCCATTGTCGTGGCGGATGACAACGTAATAGCCGTAACCGCGTCCCTCATATTTCGTAAGGCGGACTTTGCCTGAGAATGCAGCGCGGACGGTGTCGCCGACCTGGAGTTTGAGGTCAATGCCGTAGTGCATACGACCGAAACGTGAGCGGTAACCGTAGTTTGATGTGATGTGTCCGGGAGTAGGGGTAGTATATTCGGATACGTCTATGTCTTTATGGTCAGGAATTGTAACAGCAGTTCCGTAGGGGTTCACACGGTCGCTTGTCCAGAATGATGAATAGATTTCGTTGTTGATGGCGGCTTCGCGCTCTTTAATCTGGTTGAGGAGAAGGTCGTTGTTTTCAATCTTGAAAGGATTGACCGATGGCTTCTGGTTGGCGATGAGAGAGTTGTGTTGGCTGGTATGTGAGGCAGGGAGCTTGAGCTGTGCCTGTGCTGTTACAGCGGCGGCTGAGATGAGGAGGGCTGTGAGGAGGGTATTAAGTTTAATAAATTTCATTGTCTACTTTATGTTTTTTTCCGGCAAGAGGAGCGATAATGAATTGGTTTAAGGTCAAGGGGAGAGGGGTAGAGTTAAGGTTTGGGGTAGTCCTGCTCGCAATAGATGAAGGGAGTCAGGATGGGAGTTCGGTCAAAAATCTCGTCGGGCGAGAAGAATCTCTTGATTTCGGCCTCGGCATCTTCGGGGGATGAGGATGCGTGGATGATGTTTTCCTGATTGGAAACCGCGAAATCGCCACGGATTGTTCCGGCGGCTGCCTGACGGCCGTTTGTCGCACCGGTCATTGTGCGGACAACGGAGATTGCGTCGACACCTTTGAGGACCATGACGATGACCGGCGAAGCGGTCATTGACGCGAGGATGAGGGGGAAGAAATCGCGGTCCACGAGGTGGGCGTAGTGCTGGCGCAGAAGCTCTTCGGAGAGTTTCATCATCTTCATGCCGGTAATTGTGAGGCCCTTCTGCTCGAAGCGGGAGAGAATCTTGCCGACAAGAGCGCGCTCGATGGCTGATGGCTTGAATATGATTAGAGTCTGTTCCATAATTTCAGTTTTAACGAAAATTTACATTTTTCGTTCTTACTCTTCAAAGGTAGTCATTTTGAACTATTTGAAAAAATCGTGTCAAGCCAAAAAATGTGAATCGGGAAAAATTGTTTTTGGTTTCTGAGGGTAAATATTTGTGGTGTAATTGTTTAGCTATTAGTGTGAAAATACCCTAAAATATTAAAACGTGTTTTCACACTTGGTTTGCAGTGTGAATTGATGTTAATTATTGTATTTTTGTGTATGAATTTTTTAACTATTTTAGGATTTGTAGATAAAAGAAAATCGAACCGCGACAAGTGTGTCGGATTCGATTTCTAATCTGTGGGCGCTGAGGGATTCGAACCCCCGACCCTCTGCTTGTAAGGCAGACGCTCTGAACCAGCTGAGCTAAGCGCCCTTTCTCGCTTTGAGCACTGCAAAGTTAGGGACGTTTTTTTGATTGACCAAATGTTTTTGAATATTTTTTTGAAAAAATTTTGTCGGGGAGGGGCGAGAAATGTCGTTTTGGGTGAATATTATGTTGATATATAAGATGTTGAGGGCTGATGTGACGACGTGGAAAATTTTTCAAAAAAAGTGAGGCCAATATCTGAGTCGCGGACAGGAGAGAGTCGGAGGGGTGGATTTTTTGTTAAATAGTGTTTCGTCAAATGAAATTTGCTGACTATATAAAGATGGATTAAGGAATAAATTATTACTTTTGTGTGAAAATTTAGAGAAGCATGGCTGCCAACCTACAGGAACGAATCGAGAAAATCCAGGCGAAAGCCGCCTTGATGGTTGAGCGCTATGAGCATCTCCGCCTTCAGCTCGCCGAGGCGCGCGACCGCATCGAACAGCTCGATGCCGTCGTGGACCGTCAGCGACGCGAGATAGAGGAGCGGGACCGGCAGATAGAATATCTGAAGGTAGCATCGGTGCTTACGCCCGACCACCGCGACGTGGAATCCACCCGCGCCGTGCTCTCTGAATTAGTGCGCGAAATCGACAAGTGCATCAACCAGTTAAGCCTTTGATGACTGAAAAGATTCTTAATATATCAATCCGTATCGCCGATCAGCCCCGAATGCCGCTGCGCATTCCTGCAAGTCAGGAAGAGATAGTCAGGCGCGCCGAGGCCAATATCAACGAGCTGTGGCGCAAATGGTCAGCGATGGATGATTTCAAAGACAAGTCCTCGGCCGAGATACTCGCTATGGTGACCTTCAGGTTTGCCCAGATGTATTTCACGGCCATGGAGACGTCGCTCAGGGTCGACAGGACCCTCGAAGGACTGGAGAGGAGCCTCGACAAGGTGCTCTTCGACCTAATGCCGGATGGCAGGCCACGGCAAGAGAGCCGCAACAGCCTGTCGGAAGTCTGACACACGCCAAGCGTTCCGGCGGCCATTGACAGCCGGAGAAAAAACGAATTCACGCACGCTCAGATCTTTGAGCCGGCGATGATGGCATTCCCGCCCGTCGGGGAGGCTGTCGGAGGCCGGACGGAGAGATGAACCGTGCATTTTTATTATATATATTTATCACATATAATTCCGTATTCCTAACCTTATGGATATATTATTCTACATCTGTGCGGCGCTCATCGGAGCGGCCATCGGAATTGCGATACTCGTTGGGGTGCAGCGCGCCACAGCCCGTTCGCGAGCCAAGACTATCATCGACGATGCCAACCGTGAGGCCGAAGTAATCATGAAAGACAAGCTGCTCGAAGCCCGCGAGCAGGAGCTCAGAATCAAGACCGAGGCCGAGAAGCAGGCCAACCAGCGCCTTTCGCGCATACAGAGCGAGGAGTCGAAGCTCAAACAGCGCCAGACTCAGCTCAACCAGCAGCAGAGCGAGAATGCCCGTGCCCGCAACGAGAACGAGCAGACCCGCCAGAACCTTGAGGCCCAGATGGTCGTGGTCGAGCAGCGCAAGGAGGAACTTGACCGCCTGCGCCGCACCGCCCAGGACACTCTCGAACACATCTCAGGCCTTTCAAGCGAGGAAGCTAAGGAGAAGCTCATCGACTCGCTCAAGGACGAGGCCAAGACTGCTGCAAGCGCCTATATCAACGACATTATGGACGAAGCCAAGATGACGGCCAACAAGGAGGCCAAGCGCATCGTGGTCCAGTCGATCCAGCGCCTCGCCACAGAGACCGCCATCGAGAACTCCGTGACAGTCTTCCACATCGACAGCGATGAAATCAAGGGCCGCATCATCGGTCGCGAAGGCCGCAACATCCGTGCCCTCGAAGCCGCGACCGGCATCGAAATCATTGTCGACGACACCCCCGAGGCCATCGTCCTCTCCGGTTTCGACCCCGTGCGCCGCGAGATTGCCCGCCTTGCCCTCCATCAGCTTGTGGCCGACGGCCGCATCCATCCCGCACGTATCGAAGAGGTCGTTGCAAAAGTGCGCAAGCAGATTGAGGAGGAAATCGTTGAGACCGGCAAGCGTACAGCCATTGACCTCGGTATCCACGGTCTCCACCCCGACCTTATCCGCATGGTCGGCAAGATGAAATATCGTTCGAGCTACGGTCAGAACCTTCTCCAGCACTCGCGCGAGACGGCCAACCTCTGTGCCATCATGGCTGCCGAACTCGGCCTCAATCCCAAGAAGGCTCGCCGTGCAGGTCTGCTCCACGACATAGGCAAGGTGCCCGACGAGGAGCCCGAACTCCCCCACGCACTCCTCGGTATGAAACTTGCCGAAAAGTACAAGGAGAAACCCGAAATCTGCAACGCCATCGGCGCCCACCACGACGAGATCGAGCAGACATCGCTCCTCGCTCCCATCGTGCAGGTCTGCGATGCCATCTCGGGCGCACGTCCCGGCGCACGCCGCGAAATCGTCGAGGCATATATCAAGCGTCTCAACGACCTTGAACAGCTCGCCCTTTCATATCCCGGTGTCATCAAGACCTACGCCATCCAGGCAGGCCGCGAGCTCCGCGTCATTGTCGGTGCCGACAAGATTGACGACGTCGAGACCGAGAAGCTGTCGAGCGAAATCGCCCGCCGTATCCAGGACGAAATGACTTATCCCGGACAGGTCAAAATCACCGTTATCCGCGAGACCCGCTCCGTCAGCTTCGCCAAGTAAGAGGGAGGGCCGGAAATGGAAGAAAAAGACCGACGTTGTCCGCGCGGGAAGCTCCACTGCTGCAATTGGCTGGAGGATATTCCCGGCGGCATGACTGACTTCGATATTGTCGAAGTGCAGTTCAAGAACACCCGCAAGGGGTTCTACCGTAATTCAATCAACCTTGACCTCGCTCCGGGCGATGTCGTGGCCGTAGAGGCATCCCCGGGCCACGATATAGGCACCGTGACACTCACCGGAAAGCTCGTCGCGCTCCAGATGCGACGCGCAAATGTGAAGCCCGACGCTGAGATACGCCGTGTGTTCCGCAAGGCCAAGCCTGCCGACATCGACAAGTATGAGGAGGCAAAGGCCCGCGAGAACGACACGATGATTCGTGCGCGCAAGATTGCCGAGTCGCTGCATCTCAACATGAAGATTGGCGATGTCGAGTATCAGGGCGATGGAAACAAGGCTATTTTCTACTATATCGCCGACGAGCGCGTGGATTTCCGTCAGCTCATCAAGGTGCTTGCCGAGACCTTCAAGGTGCGCATCGAGATGAAGCAGATTGGTGCGCGTCAGGAGGCGGGCCGCATCGGAGGCATCGGTTCCTGCGGCCGTCCGCTGTGTTGCGCGAGCTGGATGACCAACTTCGTGTCGGTCGGCACGAGCGCTGCACGCTATCAGGACATATCGCTCAATCCGCAGAAGCTTGCGGGGCAATGTGCGAAGCTCAAATGCTGTCTGAATTTCGAGGTTGACACCTACGTTGAAAGCTCCAAGCAGATGCCCGGACGCGAAATCCGTCTTGAAACGCTCGACAATACATACTATCACTTCAAGACCGACATCTTCAAGAAGCAGATAACCTATTCGACCGACAAGCAGATTCCTGCCAATCTTGTCACGATCGATGCTGAACGTGCCTTTGAAGTGATTGAGATGAACCGCCGTGGCGAGAAACCGGCTGAACTCGTGCGCGAGGGTGAGCCGAAACCGGGTGTGAAACCCAAGCCCATCGACCTTGCGTCGCAGGACGACCTCACCCGTTTTGACAAGGCCAAAAAGAAGAAGCGCAAGAAGAAACCGGCTGCAGGCAATGCGCCCCAGCAGGATGGTCAGGCAGCTCCGTCGCCAAAGCAGGGTCAGAAGGGTGAACAGCCCCGGAAGAATGAGCAACCGAAGGGTCAGCAGCCGAAAGCTGATGACTCCAAGGGTGAGCTGCCCAAGAACGGCGAGCAGGCCGAGCGCAAGCCCCGTCCCAAGAAGCCCAAGAAGCCGCAGGATGGCGGTGGGCAGAAACGGGAGCAGGGAGCCGGAGGTGATAATCAGCAGTCGCAGCAGCCCCGTCAGCAGAACGGCGAACCGCAGCAGCCGCGACCCAACCGCATACCGAAAGCTTTCCGTGACAACAAGGAATGATGCGCGCGCTTCTATATAATATATGTGTGGCCGTGGCGGCAGCCGTAGGCTTCGTGTCGTGTGGCGGTGAGCGTGACTACAGCAGTTGGGCCAATCTTCCGCAGGAGGGTTGGATCTTCACCGATACAGTCTCGCTCCTTCCGGTCGACACATCGCTTACCGACAATGATTCGCTTGTCAACGGTGCCATAAAGGTTGCCTTGCGTCACGGAAATTCCTACCGCTACTCCAATCTCTGGCTTGAGCTGACATATCACACAGACAACCGGCGCACCGTGCGCGACACGCTCAACATCCGTCTGGCCGATGTCTACGGCCGTTGGCTCGGGAGCGGATTCGGCGCATCGTATCAGCAGGAGGTGACCGTCAAGCCCGAAGGGGTGATTGATGTGACGCGCCCCGTGGCCATGCGCCATATAATGCGCGTCGACACCCTCCGTGGCATCGAGCAGGTCGGCATCGAAGTGATAAGATAGGGGATTTCGCCTTTGGGCGTCTTTCCGCTTGCAGATATTTTATAGCCCTTTTGCATTATCGCACCTTTCTGGTCGGAAAGGTGCGTATTTTTGTGGTGTAAAACCCTTAAACATTAAAATATCATGAGAAAAATCACAAAAATCATTGTGCATTGCACAGCGACAAAGGCGGGACGGGAAGTGACAGTGGCGGAAATCGACGGTTGGCATAGGGCGAGGGGCTTCAGGTGTATCGGCTATCACTATCTTGTGAATCTGAAAGGGGAGGTGTCCGCGGGACGTCCGGAGGCGGAAATCGGGGCGCATTGTCTGGGGCAGAATGCGGAGAGCATCGGTGTGGTCTATGCCGGAGGTCTGGCAGCAGACGGCACTCCGGCCGACACGCGCACACCCCGGCAGAAAACCGCTCTTCGAGAACTGATTTCAGACCTCCGCAGGCGCTTCCCATCTGCCACCGTCCACTCCCACTACGAATTCGCCGCCAAAGCCTGCCCCTGCTTCGATGCGGCTGAGGAGTATGGGGCATAACACCACTCCTGAGGCGGCAAAACAAAAGGTGCGGACTGTCGTCGCGACAGGCCGCACTTTTTTCATTTCATTTTTCTTTCCTTACGGTTTGGGCTATAATATTGCCAATGTGATGAATGTGTATGTATTCAATACAATTAGTCAATTTCTTCGTCAGCCTCGTAACCGCCCATCTCGCGGATGGCATTCTTCAGCATAGTGTACTGCTGGAAGAGGTGGTTAACGGGAACTTCACCCTTGGTGTAGTCGTGCATCGGGCTCTTAAGGAAGAAGCTGAGGAAGCGCTGGATGCCATGACGGCCGGCGCGGGCAGCGAGGTCGCTCAGAAGCACGAGGTCGAGACAGAGGGGAGCTGCGAGGATTGAGTCGCGGCAGAGGAAGTTGATCTTGATCTGCATGGGATAGCCCATCCAACCGAAGATATCGATGTTGTCCCAGCCTTCCTTGCTGTCGTTGCGCGGGGGATAGTAGTTGATGCGCACCTTGTGGTAGTAGCCCTGGTGGCCACCCTCTTCTGCACCGCCGCAGTTGGCGTTGTAGAGATCGGGCTGATCCTCGGGAACGAGGATTGACTCGAGGGTAGAGAGCTTGGAAACCTCCTTGGTGCGGAAGTTAGCGGGTTCGTCGAGCACGAGGCCGTCGCGGTTACCGAGGATGTTGGTTGAGAACCAGCCGTTGAGGCCGAGGCAACGGGTGCCGATGATGGGGGCGAAGCCTGACTTCACGAGAGTCTGGCCGGTCTTGAAGTCCTTACCTGCGATGGGCATACCGGTCTGCTCGCTGAGTTCCCACATTGCGGGGATGTCGACAGTGGTGTTGGGGGCACCCATGATGAAGGGAGCACCTTCCTTGAGGGCAGCGTAAGCATAGCACATCGAAGGAGCGATGTGTTCCTTGTCGTCAGCCTTCATTGCAGCCTCGAGAGCCTCGAGAGTGCCGTGAACCTTCTCGTCAACGGGAACATAAACTTCGGTAGAAGCGGCCCAGAGGACAACGACGCGGTCAACACCGTTTTCTTTCTTGAAGTTGCGGATGTCTTCGCGGAGCTGCTCGGCCATTTCCCAACGGGTCTTTTCGCCCATCACGTTGTCGCCGTCAAGACGCTTTGCATAGTTCTTGTCGAAAGCGGCCTTCATGGGGACGATCTTTTCGAGTTCGTCCTTCACGGGCTCGATGTCCTTCTCCTGAAGAACTTCAGCATACATTGCGCTCTGATAAGCGTTTGCGGGATAAACGTCCCATGCGCCGAACACGATGTCGTTCAGGTCGGCCATAGGCACGATGTCCTTGTAGTGGAGGTATTTTTTGTCTGCGCCTTTGCCTACGCGGATTTTGTCATATTGAGTCATTGAGCCAACAGGCTTTGCAAGACCTTTGCGGGCCATGAGGACACCGGTCATGAAGGTGGAGGTTACTGCTCCAAGTCCTACTACGAGTACGCCAAGCTTACCGTCGGCGGGTTTTACAGTAGATTTAGTCATGATTGTTGCTTACTATTTAATAGTAAATTATTAAGGTTATATTTGATTTGTTTCGTTGTTTGAATTGATTTGCACCGTGGCCGTCGAAGCCACCTGTCCCAATCAGCCCCCAAAAGTACTGCTATTTTTTCTAATGTGAAATAATTTTTATTTAAAAAATCCCATACTATTCTAAAAAATAGTTGAATAAAGCACGATTATGTGAAAAATAGCTAAAACAACCCCATTTAATACCCTAAATATAAAATATATGTTAACGTGGCGGGCGCCACCTTAGAAAGATGGTGAAACATTGCGATTAATCTATAAAATCATAATACAATCTGAATCTAAATCACAACAAAAACATAAAATGTATCTCAAAAGACATAAACTGCATCCCAAGAGACATAAACTGCATACAAAAAACATAAACCGCATTTCAAAAACACTAATTGTAGGGACGCGCTGTAGCGCGTATGCCCAATAAAATAGGAAATAATTCTCATTCCGGATGGCAACTAACAAGCTTATGATATCTCATGTCGGGTAGCAATTAGTAAGCTGCGGAGCAGCTTATTGGCTGCCATCCATCAGTATAGTGCCAAAACGTAGCTGCTATATAACTACCCGTTTGTTATTTTTATTTAAGCTGGTGATGGAATCATCATTTGGACTTCGCAGTTTACCGGCTACTCTCCGGCAGGATGATGCCAAAGGGCTGCTATGCCGGCAGGATGGCATCAAAACATAGCTCCGCAGCTTCCCGGTTGGTATTAGGTAATATGATGTTAGAAAACGGGGGAGATATATACGGCTAAAGCCATAAATGCCGATGTTGTTTCATCAGCATTTATGGCTTTAGCTTATTCCGGCTTTCCCGATGCTGGAATTTCGTTGGTGTGAAATTTGCAGTCGGAAAATGTTCTTGTCAATGAGATTCTTATTCCACTGTCCAGGTTTCGCCGGCGAGGACCATGTCGCGGAGGGATGAGAAGTTTTTGCGGGCGCGGACTTCTGCAACCTGCTCTTCGACTGCCTGGTCGTAGGCGATGGAATCGACATCGCGGATGACACCGAGTGCGAGGGGGAGGTCATGGCCGTCCATCATGGCGAGCTGCTGGTGGAGGAAGTTGGAGGGGGTGTGGGCGTCATGGACGAGCACGTCGTCGATGGTGTAGCCGTTCTCGCCGACTTTCACTGCCTTGAGGAGGAAGCCGTCGCGCACGAGGCCCATTTCCTTGTCCTTGCCGAAGAGCATCTTCTCGCCGTGGACGAGGTGGATGGTGCGCTCTGCACGGTGTTCCTTGTCGGTGATGAAGTTGTGGATGCCGTGGTTGAAGATGACGCAGTTCTGGAGGATTTCCACGACTGACGCACCTTTGTGGCGGGCGGCGGCCACGAGGACTTCCTGAGAAATCTGGAGCTCAACGTCGATGCTGCGGGCAAAGAAGTTGCCGCGCGCACCGAATACGAGCTCTGCGGGGATGAAGGGATCCTCGGTTGTTCCGTAGGGTGACGACTTCGAAACGAAACCACGGTCGCTGGTGGGGGAGTACTGACCCTTTGTCAGACCGTAGATTTTGTTGTTGAAGAGGAGCATGTTTATGTCGACATTGCGGCGCACTGCGTGGATGAAGTGGTTGCCGCCGATGGCGAGGCCGTCGCCGTCACCTGAAATCTGCCATACGGTCATGTCGGGACGGGCTACCTTGAAGCCTGTGGCGATGGCTGCCGCACGTCCGTGGATGGTGTGGAAGCCGTAGGTGTTCATATAGTAGGGGAGACGGGAGGAGCAACCGATGCCGGAGATGACTGCGGTCTTGTGGGGAGGCACGCCGACGATGGCCATTGCCTTGTGGAGTGAGTTGAGGATGGCGTGGTCACCGCAACCGGGACACCAGCGCACTGATTGATTGCTCTTATAGTTGGCGGGGGTAAACTGAGTCTGTTCCATGATATTATTTTTCCTCCATGATTTTGGTTACACCATTCACAACTTCGCTGACAAGGAAGGGCTGGCCCTGGATCTTGTTGATGCGCTTGATGTTGAGTTCGGGGAATTTGGCCTGGAGATAGTCGGCGAACATGCCGGTGTTGAGCTCGGCCACGATTACCTGCTTGTAGCCACGGAGCACTTCTTCAGTGTTGGCGGGAAGCGGGTTGATGTAGTTGAAGTGGGCGAATGCCACGGGCTTGCCTTCGGCGCAGAGTTCGCCGGCGGCGGTGCGGAGGTGTCCGTAAGTTCCACCCCAGCCTACGAGGATTGTGTCGGCACCCTTCGGGTCGAGCACTTCGAGGGCGGGAATGTCGTTGGCGATGCGGGCGATTTTCTCGCGGCGTGCCTTGACCATCTTTTCGTGGTTGATGGGGTCGGTGGAGATTGCGCCTGTGTTGAAGTCTTTTTCAAGACCGCCTACGCGGTGCATGGCGCCTTCGGTGCCGGGGATAGCCCAGTAGCGCACCATGTCCTCGTCCTTGCGGGTGTAGGGCTGCCATGCGGCATCGACCTGGTTGGGGGCGAGCAGCGGAGGATGGATTTCGGGGAGTTCGGAAGCCTCGGGAATGCGCCATGCGCTCGATCCGTTGCCGATGAAGGCGTCGGTGAGGAGGATGACGGGTGTCATGTGTTCCATGGCGATGCGGGCGGCTTCGAATGCCATTGTGAAGCAGTCGGTCGGGGTTGAAGCGGCGACTACAGCGAGGGGCGATTCACCGTTGCGGCCATAGAGGGCCTGCATGAGGTCGGTCTGCTCGGTCTTGGTGGGAAGACCTGTTGAGGGACCGCCGCGCTGAACGTCGACAACCACGAGGGGAAGCTCGGCGATGACGGCGAGGCCGATGCCTTCGCTCTTGAGCGCGAGGCCGGGGCCTGAGGTGGAGGTGACGGCGAGGTGACCGGCGAAGGATGCGCCGATTGCGGAGCAGACACCTGCAATCTCATCTTCCATCTGGACGGCTTTCACGCCGAGGTCCTTGCGCTTGGCAAGTTCCTGAAGGATGTCGGTTGCGGGGGTGATGGGGTAGCTGCCGAGGAAGAGGGGACGGCCGCTCTTCTCCGATGCGGCGATGAAGCCCCATGCGGTGGCGGTGTTGCCGTTGATGTCGGTGTAGACACCGGGGACGGCTTCCTCGGTCTCGATGCGGTAGGTCGAGACGGTGGCATGTATGTTGTTGCCATAGTTGTAGCCGGCCTCGATGACCTTGGCGTTGGCTTCATAGATGGCGGGTTTCTTTGCGAATTTGCCTTTGAGCATACGGAGTGCGCCTTCGAGGGGACGGTCGAAGAGCCAGCATACGAGGCCGAGGGCGAAGATGTTGCGGCACTTGAGGATGCTCTTGTTGTCGAGTCCGGAGTCGGCGAGGGCGTCCTTGGTCATGGCGGTCACGGGGACTTCCACCACCTGGGCCTTGATGTCGAGTTCCTTGAAGGGATCGAGGGTCTCGAAGAGGGCTTTCTTGAGATCGGCTTCCTTGAATGAGTCAATGTCGACGATCACAACTCCACCGGGCTTGAGGAACTTGATGTTCTGCTTGAGGGCGGCGGGGTTCATGGCGATGAGCACGTCGCAGAGGTCGCCGGGGGTGTGGACGTCGACACCGACGCTCACCTGGAAACCTGACACGCCGCTGAGCGAACCCTGGGGGGCGCGCACTTCTGCCGGATAGTCGGGGAAGGTTGACACTTTGTTTCCTAACCCTGCGGAAACATTTGTGAAAATGTTGCCTGCAAGCTGCATACCGTCGCCGGAGTCACCCGAGAAGCGGACAACAACTTTGTCGAGGGTCTTGACATTGGTCTTGTCTAACATAATGTGTGAAGGTTAAAGATTTTATATGTTGTTCATGGTTGAAAAATCCACTACTTTTTTTATTCTTTTCCGTCGGAAGACGTTCCGGATGTGAATCGGAGCGGACTGCCGTGGGGTGTGGCGAATGTGCCACGGTCGTATGCCTCCGTGCCGTTGACGAAGGTTGTCCTCACCTTGGGGGTGAGGCTCATGCCTGCGAGGGGGGTCCATCCGCAGCGTCCGGCAACTTCTGCGTCGGTCACCTTGGAGGGGATGGCGGTCTGGGAGGAGGGTTCGAGGAGGACGAGGTCGGCATAGTAGCCTTCGCGGATGAATCCGCGGCGGTCGAGGCCGAGCAGACGGGCAGGGTTGTGGGCCATCAGTTCGGCGATGCGTTCCGGGCCGGCCGTCTGCAGTTCGGATTCGGTGTCGAGGAGTTCGAGCATGGCGCGGAGCGAGAACTGGACCATCGGCATTCCGGATGCGGCGGTCAGCGCGTCGCCCTCTTTCTGCGAGAGCAGATGGGGCGCATGGTCGGTGGCTATGGTGTCGATGACGCCTCCGGGGAGGAGTTCGCGCAGGAGGGCTATGCGGTCGGAGCTATCCTTGATGGCGGGGTTGCACTTGATGCGCGCTCCGAGGCGGTCGAAGTCGTTGCGGTCAAAGAGGAGGTACTGCGGGCAGGTCTCTGCGGTTACTTTCACTCCTTCGGCCTTGGCTTCTTTGATGAGCTGAAGCTCGTCGGCGGTGGAGATGTGGCAGATGTGGAGATGGGCTCCACTGCGACGGGCAAGGTCGATGGCACGGCGGGTGGCCTCGACACAGGCGCTGCGGGGACGCACGTCGGGGTGGCGCTCCACCGGGATGCTGCCTCCGCACTCTTCGAGGAGCTTTTCGCGCGATGCGCGGATGATTGCCTCGTCCTCCGCATGGACGGCGATGAGGGCCGGAGCCTTGCTGAAGAGGGTCGCGAGGGTGTCGGGGTCGTCGACGAGCATGTTGCCGGTCGATGAGCCGAGGAAGAGTTTGATACCGGCCACGCGGGTGTAGTCGGTGTCGAGGAGTTCGGGGAGGTTATCATTGGTCGCGCCGATGAAGAAGCCGAAGTTGGCAGCGGAGACTTCCGACGCGCGTTTAATCTTGTTGTCGACGGCCTCGCGGGTGACAGTCGCGGGGCGTGTGTTGGGCATGTCGATATAGGATGTCACACCTCCGGCCACGGCTGCGCGGCTTTCGGTCTCGATGTCGCCTTTTTCGGTGAGACCGGGGTCGCGGAAATGGACATGTGTGTCGATGACACCGGGCATCAGTAGGGCGCCTTCGCAGTCGATGACTCTGTCGGCACTCGTGAGGGCGGCTTCGAGTCCGGACACATCTCCGGCCTCCGGCGTGCTTTCATCGAAGATACGGCTGATGAACTGCCCGTCGATGACTATGCTGCCTTTGAAGCGTCGGCCTTCGTTGACGATTTCGGCGTTGTGAAGGAGGGTGAGCATCGTTGCAAAGTATTAAGGATAAAGTATAGAGTATAGAGGGGTTATTTGCGCTCGTATTTGTTGAAGAGGCTTGACCATTTGAGGCGGAGGACTCCGAAGAATCCTTCGCTGAAGATTCCGGAACTCATTTTTGAGGTGCCGAGGACGCGGTTAACGAAGATGATGGGCACTTCGACAATCTTGAATCCGTATTTGTAGGCAAGGAATTTCATCTCGATCTGGAAGGCATAGCCTTTGAAGCGTATGTCGTCCAGCGGAAGTGTCTCAAGGACTTCGCGGCGGTAGCAGACGAAGCCGGCGGTGGAGTCGTTGATGGGCATTCCGGTGACGATGCGGACATAGTGCGAGGCGTAGAACGACATCAGCACCCTTCCCATCGGCCAGTTGACCACGTTGACCCCGGTGACATAGCGAGAGCCGACGGCGACGTCAGCACCCTGGTTGGCGCAGGCATCGTAGAGCTTAAGAAGGTCGTTGGGGTTGTGGGAGAAGTCGGCATCCATTTCAAACACGAAGCTGTAGCCGTGTTGGAGTGCCCATTTGAATCCGGCGATGTAGGCCGTTCCGAGGCCGAGTTTGCCTTTGCGCTGGAGCAGATGGA
Organism: uncultured Duncaniella sp.; assembly: GCF_910577345.1. GTDB lineage: Bacteria > Bacteroidota > Bacteroidia > Bacteroidales > Muribaculaceae > Duncaniella. The sequence continues at coordinate 6,195 of NZ_CAJTMT010000040.1, read as the reverse complement.
GGCGGCCGGTGAATTTTTTCTGTAAATCCTTTACAATGTCGGCCGTTCCGTCGGGCGAATTGTCGTCGATAATCAGAACGTCGAATTCTCGGGGCAGTGAGAATACTGCCTCGATGATGGCGGCTACATTTTCCTTCTCGTTGTAGGTAGGAATAATGACCACGCTGTCAACGGTTGTCATGACGGACTGCATAGGGTGTCAGGCCTAATGGGTTTATTTTTGTTGCAAAATTAGTGAATAAACTTTGTCTTCGGCAAATAAATTGCAGAAAAAAATCCTTAATCCTGCACTATCCGTCGAAAATCACCCCCGGCAGGCTGTTATTAGTATCGTTATCTGTTATGTTCGTTTGCTATAATAAAAGTCCTAATCATATCGTAAAAATCGTCCGCCGCTGCTCACGCAGTGACGGACGATGCTCATTATTACGTCATGTAAATATTAAGGTGCTATTTTATTCCGTGACATCTGTATCAACGTTTTCAAGACCTGAAGTCGGTGTCTGGCCATAGCCGTTGTCACCGTATTCATTGGCATTGAGGATTGTTGAGAGGAAGTCAGCTGATACAGGACGGTTGTACATATAAGGTTTGAACGCCTGAGCTGCACGGACATTGTATTTGCCGAGGCGTGACTCAAAAGCATTGTGACGCTTGAGGAGTAACCAACGAGAGAATTCGCCGCAGAGTTCGCGTGCATATTCGTCGAAGATCACATCTTCGTCAACGGATGTCAACTTCCATTCGCTTTCATTGACATTCTGACGAGCGGCACGTTGGCGGAGGGTGTTGAGGTAGTCCATAGCCTTGGTGTTATTTCCAAGCATTTGCTCAGCTTCGGCGGCGATGAGGTAGGCTTCGGCCATACGCATGATGAATACGTCGCCGGTTTTGCGCTGGAGGTTATTGCCTACAAAGCATCCGTCGTAAGACCAGTTAAATTTGATGAGTGCAGGACCTGACTTGGCGTTAGTCTCACCATTGCCGATTGCCGGGGGATTACCTGCATCAGAACCCTTGGCTGTGTTACCGTAGGGAAGTTGGTTCGAACCGTAAAGATCATCAAGAACAACTACGACATAGGGACACTTTGCCTTGTCCTCTGCCGACAGGGGCTCGTGGACATAAACAGTGTTGAAACGATTGTCGTCAAGAGCGATAGGATAAGGTATGGCATAGGCTTTGGTTGTTCCTGCATAGCCTTCCTGATTCATGACAGCAGCCGAGGGCGCAACCTTGAGAAGTTTGCTTGTCTCATTGCCGGTGTAACCCTTCGGCCAGATTGAAGCAGCGTATTGGTTGCCGCCTCCATTTGTGGTAGCGGTTGCACCACAGTCTGCGTAAGGGTAAAGAGTTTCGCCTACATGTGATTTGTCAATACCGTACTTGGTGCAAAGTTCTTCGGTGATGGTCACGAGAGAGCTACTGCGGGGAACCCAACCGGGTTGTTCCATAGAGTATTCGTTCCATGCATAACCGAATGAATATTCCCAACGACGGTCCCATTTAGGATTGAAGCAATACATCAGGTATCTCGACGGTTGCCAGAGCTGAGAATTCTGACGGCCGTAGAAGTAGCCTTTGTCGCTCGGTTTGTGGCCGTTGACAAAGAATTCGCTGTAGAAACCACCGGTTGTGTAACCGAGAAGGAGGTTGTTATGCGGGGCATAAGCGTAAGCTTCCTTGAAGGCATCTGAACCGGGTGCAACGAAGAGGGCTTCTTTGTTGTCACGGTTGTTGGCATCTGCCCACATGTCTGCTATGTCATTGTAGAGGTATGCTCCATAAGTACCGGCATTTGCAATGAGGTCTTCGGCTGTTTCAGCTGCGAGTTTCCAATATTTGTCTGCGTCACCGTACTTGTTGCCGAGGCCTGCACGCTGAGCGTAGGCACGGGCGAGGAGGCCGATGGCTGATTTCTTTGTGACGCGTGCGCGGTTATTCTCAAAAGGAGTGACAGGAAGAACGGGGATTGCTTCTTTCAGGTCTTTTTCGATCTGATCGTAGAAATCTTTTTCAGAATTGCGCTTAGGATAAAGTGCGATGTTGCCTGTAAGAGCTGCGCTCGGTTCGAGATTGAGAGTCACAGGACCGAAATTTGCCACAAGAAGGTAATTGTAGAAAGCGCGGAGTGTTTTGGTCTCGGCGACAAGTATTGCAATATCATCGGCATTACCACCGGAAACGGAGGATGCCTGGTCGATTACGGTATTGCAGTTTGTAATCATTGAGTTGGCCTGCTTGAAAAGCTCCTTGGTACAAGCATAGTCAGGTGTGAAACTTTCGTAGTTCAGCATCTGTTGCCATGCGTCAGCATTTCCTGCGGATACCCAGAGGTCGGTTCCGGTTTCGGCTACGACAAGCCAGCTGTATGATGAGTATAATTGTTCGCTCAATGCATTATAGGAGAATGCTTGCAGACCTTTCCAGGTCTGATAGCTGCTCAAGGATGCATCACCGGCCGAGGGGTTGTACTCGGTGAGTTCGCAGGAGGTGAAGAGACCTGCCATTGCGATCATCGGTAATGCAAATGATTTGATATATTTTTTCATGATGTTTGCGTGATAAAAGATTAGAATGATACGTTCAAGCCAAATACGAGTTGACGGGTGAGGGGGAAGTTGAATGAACCGTTCATTTCGGGGTCATAGCCCTTGAGGAACTTGCTGTTGGCATGAACGAGAGGATTGGTTATTGTGCCGTAGAGACGGAAATGGCTGATACCGATCTTTGAGCAAGCGAGAGCGGGCAATGTGTAGCCAAGAGTGATATTCTTGATTTTGAAGAATGAACCGTCAACCCAGTAGCGTGCTTCGTGGCCGGGGAGTTTCTGCCAGTCGCGTGACGAATCAAGGGCGGGGAAGTCGTTGGACGGATTTTCAGGTGTCCAGTAGTTGAAGTGCTCGGGGAAGCTGCCACCGCCATCCTTGTACCAACCCATTGGGTCATATTTGAACTTCTGACCGTTGCGCCAGTACATATAGATGCTGAGGTCAAACCATTTGTAGGAGAATGTGTTCTGGAAACCGAGAGTCCAGTCAGGACTATTGTGACCGATGATCACGCGGTCATCAGCATTATAGGTATAGGGATCGTTTGCAGTAAATTCCTTGGTTGAACCGTCGCTATAGGTCTTTTCCCATACGCCGTCGCTGATTTTGCGCATTCCGGGCACTTTGATGCGGAGGTCGCCGGGACGGAGGCCGAAGGCTGCGGCATCAGCTTCTTCGCCGAGTTGCCAAATGCCACCGAAATCGTAGCTGCGGTATGAGTTGACGGGGTCACCTACATGGAGGCAGTAGTCACCATTGTCGATGTAGTCCGCAGCACCTGCGCCGAGAGAAGTAACCTTTTCCTTGTTAGTAGAGAAGGTAAGGGTACTTGTCCATGTGAAATCTCTGGTGTCGATATTGTGGGTGTTAACTGTAAGTTCGAAGCCCTGGTTTCTGGTCGAAGCGATATTACGGTTAATCACAAACGGAGTTTTTGAGTCGAAACCACCATTGATAATAGGTACTTCCTGCTTCCAAATAACGGCACTTGTGTTGGTTATGTAGTATTCAGCGGCAACATCAATTCTGTTGTTGAGCACACCGAAATCAAGACCGAAGTTCCAGCTCTTTGAACGTTCCCATGTGAGAGCGGCATTGGAGAGGATCTGGGGGAATTTTGAAATTTCAACCACCTGGTCACCAAGGCCAAGTTTGCCGGTTGTCAGGATGGACCATGAATCGTAGGGGTTGATGCCGGCACCACCGGTTTCACCGTAACCGACACGGAGCTTAAGATTGTTCATCCATGTGCGGGTTGATTCCATGAATTCTTCGTCAGAGATACGCCAACCGACAGATGCGGCGGGGAAGGTGTACCAATGGCCATCTGCAGCGAAACGTGAGTCACCGTCACGGCGAATAGATGCCGAGAAGAGGTATTTGCCCATGAGGTTGTAATTGATACGGCCGACATAACCCATGCGCTTGTGCATTGAGTAAGCAGATGAAATTGTAGGCGTTCCTGTTGCAGTTCCCATATTGGTCCAGTACATCGTATTGGATGGAATGCCTGAATTATAGAGGGAGGAATCGTCGGTCTGGCTTGAACTCCATGAAGTTACACCGGTAATAGTGAACTCGTGGATGTCAGCAAGTTTGAAATTGTAGGTAAGGATGTTTTCCCAGGTGTAACCCCAAGTGCGCGAGTTCTTGATTTCCGCGTTTGTGAGTGAGGGATCATAGAAATCAGGATTCTCAGCTCCGGTACCGGCATTTACAAAATATTCGTATGAATTGTAACCGATGTATTTGGGTCTTGTCGAGTAATTGAAATTACCGCTCATTCGGGATTCAAGAGTAAGACCCTTGATAGGGCTAATCTTGATGTAGGGCTGCACATAAAGACGGAGATTTGTCGGATTGTTGCGATATGCATCCTGGTCACGGTTGAGCAACAAGTTCACAAGATTGGAATTGGCTACCAAGGGGAGTGGATTGAGGTTGCCGTTCTCGTCATAAAGTGTTCCGAATGGATCAGCCATCAGACCACGGTCAAGACGGCAGGTAGTAGTGTTGCGGTTTGAATATGACGCTTGAACATGAACACCGCCGGAAAGCCAGTTGTTGAGCTTGGTATTCAGACGGATAGAAGTCGAGTAGACCTTGTAGCTGTCGTTCTTGTACTGGCCGTTCTCATCGTTGTAGTTGAGTGAGAAATATGCCTGTGTCTTCTCTGTGCCACCCGACATTGAGAGTGAATAATTCTGGGTAATGCCTGTACCGAGTAATTCATCTACCCAATCAATGGTTTGACCGGCAGCGAGAGCTGCTTTATATGCCTCAAGAACTGAATCATCCTGCACGCTTCCTGAATATTTCTGTGCAAGCTCACGAGTGCGGATGTTTTCTTCAGGAGAGTTCATCTTGGGAGTTGTCGACCAACCGTTGACACCCATGTAGGCCTCAAAGTTGACGCGCATCTTGCCTTCCTGTCCCTTTTTGGTTGTGATGATGATGACACCGTTGGAGCCTTCAGAACCATACACAGCGGTTGATGAAGCGTCCTTAAGAACCTCGATGCTCTCAATGTCATTTGGGTTAATAGTAGCATAATCTCCGGGCATACCGTCAATTATGAAGAGCGGAGTGCCTGAAGCACTGATGGATCGATTGCCACGGAGCTGAATGTTGAGACCTTCACCGGGCTGACCGGAGGTCTGGGTGATGTCAAGACCAGACACTCGGCCCTGAAGGGCTGCCATGGGGTTGGAGGCAGGGGTGAGGGTAATGACGTCTGATTTTACTGAAGAAATCGCGCCTGTGAGGTCACGTTTCTTTACTGTACCGAAACCAACAACCACGACGTCGTCAAGTACGTTGTCGTCGGGTTGCATTGTCACTTCGATTGAGTTGGTCTTTCCGACCTTAATGCTCTGTGACTTGTAGCCGATGTAGGAGAAATGGAGGACTGCTCCGGGGCGTACGTTGAGAGAAAAATTACCGTCGAGGTCAGTTGCAACGCCTGTTTTTGTGCCTTCCTCGATGACAGATACGCCAATCATAGGGTCGCCGTTTTCGTCAAGTACTGTACCTGTGATACGGCTGGTGGTTGCAACCTGCTGAGTGTCAGAAGTTTGACCCCCCCTATTGCCGGAAGCCTGAGCTGTCAGTGCTGTTCCGCCCATGAGGCAAAGAGCAAGCGCCGCACAAGCCAATTTCCTGTCACTGAGGGTATTGATGCTCAATGAAGGGGTCTTGGGATTCTTTTTCATGATGCTGGTGATAAGATTGAGAGTAATAAAAAATTAGACTACGATGAAGTTCCGTTATTAAAGGAAATTTAAGGTAATTTTCATAAATTATGGCAAATGTAGATAAAATTTTTGTATTATGGCAAGGTTTTGGAGGAAATTATATATAAAATGTCCGAAAATGGACATTTTGTATCCATATAGGGGACAAAATAGGTGAAAATCGCGATAAAATGTGTCCGATTTTAGAGAGTGATATTGTAAAAAAGGCGACCGGGGTTATTGTAGGGATGGCGGGGGAGGGATAGGGCTAATAAGCCTAATAAGTCAAATAAGCCTAATAGGGAGGATAAGTCGAATAGGGCTAATAAGCCTAATAAGGCTAATAGGGCTGATAAGCCTGATAGGTCAAATATGGCTGGGCCTAATGGGGGGAGGGGATTTTATTGGGG
>NZ_CAJTMT010000039.1 GCF_910577345.1 uncultured Duncaniella sp. | reverse complement strand
TGCCGTAGGCTGAGACTCGGGGGGAGTTTTTGGTAGGCTCCGATGTTGAAGAGGGTGTTGTTGATTGTCAGGAGGGTTGAGGTGACGAAGTCGTCGAGTTGGGTGCAGTGGGCTTGGACGAGGCCTATCATTGCGTTTAGTTCGTCGAGGGTGCCGTAGGCTGAGACTCGGGGGGAGTTTTTGGCGATGCGCTGTCCGCCGATGAGGGAGGTTGTGCCGGCATCGCCGGTGCGTGTGTAGAGGAGGCTTTTTTTCATGATTTCTGTGGTTGTTTTGGTTTGATTGGCAAATTTCGTAAATTTGCAGGAGATAGGCAAGTTTGAGGCTTGTTGGGTTTAGAGGGCTAAGGCTAATAAGCCAAATAGGTCCAATAGGGCTGATAGGTCCAATAGGCCTAATAAGCCAAATAGGGCTGATAGGTCAGATAAGCCTAATAAGGCTAATAGGCCTAATGGATTCTATCTAAAAGCTTATGGCTTCGGACTAAGGGCTGAGGGCTTGAAGATTTGGGCTTGGGGCTGATGGCCCGGGCTTGAGGCTGAGGGCTTGAATTTGGAAATCGAAAAAGAAATTGGAACTAAAACCCCAAAAACTTAACCCCAAAAACTAAAAGCTTAAAGCTAAGGACTGAAAGCTTAAAGCTAAGAACTAAAAGCTTAAAACTAAAAGCTTAAAATTAAAAACTAAAAAAACTAAGAACTTAAAACTCAAAACTAATCTTATGTTTTCTGGTATAGTTGAGGAGGCCGCTCAGGTGGTCGAAGTTGTGCGCAAGGAGGGTAATGTTGACCTTCGCGTGAAGTGCAGTTTTACTGATGAACTGAAGATTGATCAGAGTGTGGCTCACAATGGTGTGTGTCTGACTGTGGTTTCTCTTCCGGGCGACGGTACATATACTGTGACTGCGATTCAGGAGACTCTTGACCGCAGTAATCTCGGTGGTCTGAAGGAGGGCAGTCTGGTGAATCTCGAACGCTCTATGATGATGAATGGCCGTCTGGACGGTCATATCGTGCAGGGCCATGTGGATTGCACCGCTGTCTGCGAGGAGATCGAAGAGGTGGAGGGTAGCCGCTACTATAAGTTCACCTATAAGGTCGCTCCCGAAATGGCTGCAAAGGGTTATGTGACTGTCGAGAAGGGTTCGGTGACTGTCAACGGTGTGAGCCTTACGGTCTGCGATTCGGAGCGCTATTCGTTCCGCGTGGCTATTATTCCCTATACTTTCGAGCATACGAATTTCAAGGAGATTCGTGTGGGAAGTGAGGTCAATATCGAGTTTGACATCATCGGGAAGTACTTGGCAAAACTTAGTACACAGTACTAAGTTTTGCCAAGTACTAAGTATAAAGTATTAAGGATAAAGTGTTAAGTATTTATCGGATGGGCTGTCGGTTGTTCATTCGGCATACGCGCTACAGCGCGTCCCTACAATCGTCGGAGGCTCTGCAATCTTTGGAGTCATTATAATCTCCGGATAGATTCTTGGTGCTATGTCCTGACGACTAACAAATGTAAATGATTGATTATAAAGTATAAAGTCTGTCGGCCGGACAACTATTGGGGTTGTCGGGTTGTTGAAGGTGTGGAGTTTGGAGTGAGTTTCATTCCGGCTCCGGAAGGGGCTAAATGATTAATTTAACTTTTTTAAATTAAAAAAATCAACGCGTAGCGATAAAATAGCCTATCTTTGCAGACTTGATGACAACTAAATTGATATATAATTATGGAAAATAAAGAATTAGACCGTATCAGCTATGCTCTCGGATTGAGCATGGGTAATAATTTCCGTGCCAGCGGCATCCAGGAAATCAATGTTCAGGATTTTGCCGACGGCGTTGCCGCCGTGTTCTACGGAAGTGAGCCCAAGATGACTTACGATGAGGCTAAGGCTGAGATTCAGAAATATTTCACTGCTCTCGAAGAGAAGCAGAAGGCTGAGGCTGCCAAGATGGCTGAGGTCAACGAGGCTGCGGGCAAGCAGTTCCTTGAGGAGAACGGCAAGCGCGTAGAGGTCAAGACCACACCTTCAGGTCTCCAGTATGAGGTGCTTGAAGAGGGTGACGGCGAGATGCCTACCGCTCAGGATCAGGTTGAAGTACACTATACCGGCAAGCTTATAGACGGCACAGTGTTCGACAGCTCTGTTGACCGTGGCGTTCCCGCTACCTTCGGTGTCACTCAGGTAATCCCCGGATGGGTTGAGGCTCTTCAGCTCATGAAGGCCGGTTCGAAGTGGCGTCTGTTCATCCCTTCACAGCTCGCCTATGGTCCTCAGGGTGCGGGTGGCGTGATCGGCCCGAACTCCACACTGATTTTCGACGTGGAGCTGCTTAAGGTGATTAAGAAGTGATTTGTAATGCATGATTCATGATGCATTATTCATAATTCATGATTGATGCATTGCTGAATCAGCAAGGATAAAAATGCGTGGAGTTCCGGACCGGTGTGGTCCGGGACTTTCGCAGTAATAGCTGACTTTTGCCGTAAGGGCGGGTTCAGTAGAAAAAACGATAAAAAACACCATTAAAAAATAACTTACCAACCAAAATTTATGAAAAAGCTTATCATGGCTTGCGGCGTTGCCGCACTGATGCTTGGCGCAAGCTCTTGCGGCAATTCATCATCTTCTTCCAACAGTGCCAACAAGGGTTTTGGCGATTCTCTCTCTGTCGCTATGGGTGACGCCCAGGGCGCACGTCTTCTCTCGGAATACATGACTCTTCCCGAGGATCAGAAGGCAAACATCAAGAAGGAAGACCTTCTCCGCGGTCTCAAGCAGGTCATCATGACCGACACCACCCAGCAGGGCTATCTCACCGGTATCAGCTTCGGCCTTCAGATGGTCGGCCAGCTCTTCCGCTATGAAGAGGCAGGTGTGCCCATCGACCGTGCAAAACTCTATGAGGCATACGCAAAGGCATTCTCTGCCGACACTATCAACGCCGACGCAGTTCGCGAGGCTCAGACCACCTTCCAGGTTCTCGCAGAGCAGGCTCAGCAGAAAATGATGGAATTCTATCAGCAGAAGGAAGAGGAAGCAAAGGCTGCCAAGGAAAACAGCCCCGAAGCTAAGGAAAATGTAGCTGCCGGTGAAGCTTACCTCAAGGACCAGATGGCAAAGGATCCCGCAATCAAGGTGACTGATTCAGGTCTTGCCTACAAGGTTATCAGCGAGGGTACAGGCGAAGCTGTCGGTGCTAACGGTAGCGCAAAGGTGAAATATGTCGGCAAGCTCATCGACGGCAAGGAGTTTGACAAGAACTCTGAAGGCGTTGTGATGAACCCCAACCGCGTAGTTCCCGGTTTCGGTGAGGGTCTCTCCATGATGAAGAACGGCGCTCACTACATCCTCTACATCCCCGGCAAGCTTGCCTACGGTGTCGACGGCAACCCCCAGGCCGGCATCGCCCCCAACGCTATGCTCGTGTTTGATGTCGAGACTTCTGAGGTGACTCCCTCGAAGTAAGATACTGTCCATACGGACAAAAAATGGCCTCTGAAGATTTTTTCTTCAGAGGCCTGTTTTTTTACCTTAGAGGATAGTGGTTTAGCCTTCGGCTTCGATGCGGAGGTGGGAGTCGGGGTAGCGGAGGACAAGGCAGGAGGCTTCGGTGAGGACTACGCCCTCAGTGTTGCGTACACCCTGCTTGCGGAAGCTGATGCGGTCGGCCGAGAAGGGGACGTGGGTGTATTTGGTGATGTAGTCAGGGTCGATGACCATGCCGGAGTTCTCCTTACCGCAGAGGTCGAAGACTTCGGAGTGGTGGACGTAGAGGGTTCCGAACTTGGTGACGACGAGGTGGAAGTCCACGCCCCACACGCTTTCCTTCTCCTCGGCGCTGATGACCTTCATGTGGGGGCTCTGGTTGAGGGCTTCCATGAGGCCGGAGCCTCCGAGGAGCACCTTGCGCGACGAGCCGGAGCGGCCGGTGAAGGCTGCGCGCGAGAGCTGCACGAGCGTGGCGGTCGAGATGTCGCCCTTGGGATAGGTGAAGGTGCGGTCGGTCTGGTTCCAGATGCCGCCGGTGAAGAGGATTTCGTCGGGATTGTCGCCGATGGCCACGCGGGCGCGTGCTCCGAAGAGGAATGATTTTTCCATGCCCATGCGCATGTCCATGATGGCCACTTCCTCCTGGTCGGAGAAGTTCCAGCCGACTTCCTTGTCGGAAAGTCGCTGATAGAGGCTCTCCTCCACCTGGGATTTGAATATCTGGCAGTAGTTGTAGTCCTTGCGTGGGAGTGCGACATACTGGGCGGTCTGGACATCCAGCTCGCGGGCGGCGCGGCCCATGCGGATGACGGGGTCACCCTTGCTGACGGTGCCGATTTCAAGCATGGTGGCCGTGTCGGGAATGTTGACGGGAACGAGCGAGAGGGTGTTGGCGTTGACTGCGGCGACGTAGGCCACGAGAGCCTGTCCCTTATAGGCACCGTCGGGAATTGTGAGGGTAGGGATGAGGACTGTCTCGGTTTCGGAGAAGAGGGAGCCTTTAGCGACTGTGAGGTCGAAGGACTGACCGTGGGTGAGGGGAAGGTTGCGGATGGTATCGGCTACCGTGGAGCTGCCTTCCTTGGTGTCGACGGAGTAGTAGTCGACGCGCATTGAGGCAGCCTTGCGCGCTCCGACCATTCGCGAAATCTGGTCGAGGGGAGTTGAAGAGGGGCGGATTTTGACGATGCGGTCGTCGATTGCACTGCGGAGAAGGTTGGGGGAAAGTTCGTTGGTGAGAGAGGTTGTCAGCATGTTGATTCAGGTTTTTTAGGTGTTAAAGTGTAGGTTTGTCTGTCAGTTTGCATTTCTTCAGTCCGGCCAGGCGCTGCGGCGCGGAGTGGAGAGGATTCGTGAGGTAGGGTCGTCGGGGTCTGCCGGAGTGTCGGGTTCGGTAGTGTTTTCAGCGGTTTCGTCGATGAGTGCCGAGTCGGGATGGCGGACGAATTCAAGAGGTGCGGGTGGGGTTTGGGGTGTCTGCATGGTCTTTTCGGTTTTTAAGGGTTAGGAAGTGAATTGATTTGTTTGACATTGCAAAGTTAAGGTCGGAATCGGGGTGAAATGGTGCGATAATGCAAAAGCGGGTGCAAAAAAACTCCCGCCGGAGGTTGGTCCGGCGGGAGCTATAAGTCGTTTTCAATATATCACCTATATATTATAGGTGTCAGAGCGTTGATTAGTCGGCGTCAAGAGTACAGATTGAAACTCGGTTCCAGGATTCTTCGCTGAACATGTGGCCGATGCCCTGTCCTTCAGCTGAGATACGGCTGGGGTTGATTTTGTATTTCTTGATGAGGGCGTTCTTGACAGACTCTGCACGGGCCTTTGCAAGACGTTCGTTGAGTTCGACGGGACCGTCGGCTGAAGCATAGCCGCGAACCTGTACGGTAGCCTTGGGATGGTTGTTGAGGTAAGCTGCGATCATCTCGATGTTAGGCTGCTGGTCGGCAGTGATAGTGCTTGAACCAATCTTGAAGAAGACGTAGCGGACAGATTCGAGATTGTTTTCCTTGACAACCTTTGCGGGCTTGGCGTTTGCTGCTGCGAGGGCTGCGGTGAGTTCGGCGTTCTTGGCGTTGGCTGCTGCGAGAGCTGCGTCGCGACCGTCGACTTCAGCACGGAGTGCGTTCACGCGGCCATTGAGTTCGGCGACTTCGTAGGAATTGTCGGGAGGACAGGTGACACACTGGAAGCCGGGGCCGAAGTTGTAGTTGAGACCTACGGTGAGGTTGAAGTTTGCACGCTTGAGGTCGAGACCCTGATCGTGGTGGCCTGTACCGTTGCCGGTTACGTTCCAAAGGACACTCGGTTTGAGCGAGATGCCGAAGTGGTCGGTGACGGCGAAGTTGAAGTTGAGACCTGCCTTGGCACCGATGTTGCTGTGGTCGCTGCCGTAGCTTACATAGTCATGGAGCCATCCGATACCGACGAGAGCGTCGACAGTGAATGCGCGGGGTTCGCAACGGAAGCCACAGAAGGCATTGGTGAGGTTGAAGGTACCGTAAGCTCCGACGTAGGTGTTGTCAAAAGCGGTTTTGCTGTGACGGCCACCGTTGACCGAAGAGGTGTTGATACCTGCTATTCCTTCAACTCCGAGACCGAAGAGGGGGGTGAGCTGTTTACCAATGTGCAGACCAACGTTCGGGCGGATGTTGCCGAAGAAGGAGTGTCCCTTGAGAGGTGTTGTGATACCACCGTCAAGACCGATCTGCCAGTTGTCGCCAAATGTGGGGCGTTCGATGATGTCCTGTGCCGAGGCACTCATAATACAGCCGACGAGGGCTGAAGCAAGAAGAATACGTTTCATGTTTTTGCTTTTTAGTTGAAGTGTAAGAGTTTTTTCGGAAACAAGAGGTTTCATTCGTTATTAATACTCTAATTATTGGTGATTATTGTTTGTTTGTTAAAATTTTTAGTTGTTTGTTAATGGTCGGCCCTCTGTTTTGCAGTGAGAGTTGAAACTCGAGGCGCTTTATTCTCTAAACAAACGATGATGGGAAAGGAGTGGAGCGGTTAAGAAAATTTAACAAAACGGGGCGGCGGATTGAAGCGGCAGGACTTATTGTAAAAATGACCATAAGCATTCGCGCGTCGCGCGTGGTATAAAAGCGAGGTAAACAACGGGTTTGAGGGCTGAGGGGGGATAGGAAAGATGACTTATTGTAATTTTGACGAAAAGAGGCTTTGGAATCAGGCGTAAAGTGGCGCAACGGGAAGCGTAAATATGTTTTATAACATGTTTTTGGAGCGAAAATGGTGGACGAAAATTATTAATTTTGTAAGCAGAAGCAGAAAAACCATCTGTTTCGCAGAAAAATAGCACATCTTTTATACATATAACCTTAAAACACCTAAAACTTTTTATGGCTCCACTTGCCAATAACCACATCTCGGTGGATTGCGTCGTTTTCGGTTTCGACGGTGAAAATCTCCGGGTACTGCTTTTGAAACGCAGAGGCAGCGATGTAGGCGGCGAAATGTTCTCGGACAATAAACTGCCGGGCTACCTTATCTATCAGGACGAGGATCTTGACGATGCGGCATCAAGAGTATTGAAGGACCAGACCGGTCTGACAGGAGTAGCGCTCACCCAGTTCAAAGCATTCGGCTCGAAAGACCGCAAGAGCAAGCAGCGCGACCTCCATTGGCTCGAAAAGGAGCAGGCAAAAGTGAAGCGCATCGTGACCATCGCCTATTTCTCGCTTGTCAAGCTCGACAAGAATCTTGAGAAGAACGTGAATTCGGAGGCCGCTGAGTGGAAGAAACTCAACGAACTCGGCGAACTTGCATTTGACCACAACCAGATAATCGAGGAAGCTCTGCGCGCAATCCGCCGCGAGACCGACAACAACCGCGCGCTCATCTTTGACCTTCTTCCGAAGAAGTTCACCGCCTCGCAGTTCAGGATGCTCATGGAGATTCTCTACGGCAAGCCCCTCGATGTCCGCAACTTCCATAAGAAAATCTCACAGTTGCCCTACATTATTCCCCTTGACGAGCGTCAGCAGGGAGTGGCCCACAGAGCCGCCCGCTACTACCGCTTCGACAAGAAGGCCTACAGCGGTTCGAGATAACCGCCGGAGGAGGAATCCGTGCGGGTGGCCGGACGGAGAGTCCGCGGTGGCTCCACGGATAGATGAAGAATTTAACGTACCTAAATATATTCCAATAAAAAACGAAGACAGAACTATGTATCTCTTAGGATATGATATAGGAAGCTCGTCAGTGAAAGCGAGCCTTGTGAACGCCGAAACCGGCAGGACGATTGCTTCGGACTTCTATCCGAAGACAGAGGCTGAAATCATCGCCGTCAAGCCCGGTTGGGCAGAGCAGCGCCCCCAGCAGTGGTGGGACTGCCTCAAACATGCCACCGAAAGCATCCTCGCGGTCGCCAAGATTGACTCGAAGGATATTAAGGCAATCGGCATCTCGTATCAGATGCACGGCCTCGTGATGGTCGACAAGAACAAGGTGCCCCTGCGCCCGGCAATCATCTGGTGTGACTCCCGCGGTGTCCCCTACGGTGAGAAAGCCTTCGGCGCTCTCGGTGAGGAGAAGTGTCTGAGCCACATACTTAACTCTCCCGGCAACTTCACAGCCACTAAACTTGCGTGGGTGAAGGAGAACGAGCCGGAGGTCTTCGAGAAAATCGACAAAATCATGCTCCCCGGCGACTATATCGCCATGCGTCTGACCGACCGCATCTGCACCACCGTTTCCGGTCTGTCGGAAATGATGCTCTGGGATTTCAAGGAGGGCAAGGTTGCCGACTTCCTCATGGAATATTTCGGCTTCTCGGAGGGAATCATCCCCGAAATCGTCCCCACATTCTCTATCCAGGGCCGCGTGACAGCCGAAGCCGCAGCCGAACTCGGACTCGCCGAAGGCACTCCGGTTTCGTATCGTGCGGGTGACCAGCCCAACAACGCGCTTTCGCTCAACGTGTTCAATCCGGGTGAAATCGCGTCGACCGCCGGAACCTCCGGAGTGGTCTACGGTGTGCTCGGCGAAGTGAACTATGACACCAAGAGCCGTGTTAATACTTTTGCCCATGTGAACCACAGCAACGACGCAACCCGTCTGGGTGTGCTTCTCTGCATCAACGGCACCGGTATCCTCAATTCGTGGAGCAAACGCACAGTGGCACCCGAAGGTATCAGCTATGCCGAGATGAACGATGTCGCCGCCAAAGCTCCCATCGGAGCCGAAGGTGTGTCGGTCATTCCTTTCGGTAACGGTGCCGAGCGAGTGTTGCAGAACAAGGAGGTCAACTGCTCGATCCACGGCGTGAACTTCCTGACCCACAACAAATCGCATATCCTCCGTGCGGCTCAGGAGGGAATCGTCTTCTCGTTCATGTATGGAATGGAAATCATGGAGCAGATGGGTATGCCCATCAACAAGATCCATGCCGGACATGCCAACATGTTCCTCAGCCCCCTCTTCCGCAACACGCTTGCCGGAGTGAGCGGTGCGACAATCGAGCTCTACGACACCGACGGCTCTGTCGGTGCTGCAAAGGGTGCAGGTATGGGTGCCGGAATCTACCGTGACAACAACGAGGCGTTTGCATCGCTGGAGAAGATTGAGATTATCGAGCCTTCGCAGGCCGACCGCCACGCCTATCGCGACGCATACGAACTCTGGAAAGAGCGCCTGATGCGGGAAATCTAATTGAAACACAATCTTATTTTACCAAATTATACCAATTACATTATTATTATGGCAGTTAAAGAATATTTCCCCGGTATCGGGAAAATCAAATTCGAAGGCAAGGACTCTAAGAATCCCATGGCCTACCGTTACTATGACGCAGAAAAAGTAATCCTTGGCAAGCCCATGAAGGAATGGCTCAAGTTTGCTATGGCATGGTGGCACACCCTTTGTGCAGAAGGTGGCGACCAGTTTGGCGGTCCCTCCAAGAAATTCCCCTGGAACGAAGGTGCCGACGCTCTCACCATTGCAAAGCAGAAGGCTGACGCAGGCTTCGAGTTCATGCAGAAGATGGGCATCGAGTATTTCTGCTTCCATGACGTTGACCTCGTTGACGAAGGCAGCTCTGTCGAGGAATACGAGCACAATATGAAGGAAATCGTTGCTTATCTCAAGGAAAAGATGGCCGAAACCGGCATCAAGAACCTCTGGGGTACTGCAAACGTGTTCAGCAACGGCCGCTACATGAACGGTGCTGCAACCAATCCTGACTTCGACGTTGTTGCCCGTGCAGCCGTCCAGATCAAGAACGCTATCGACGCAACAATCGCCCTCGGCGGTACAAACTATGTATTCTGGGGTGGTCGCGAAGGCTACATGAGCCTCCTCAACACTGACCAGAAGCGTGAGAAGGAACATCTCGCAATGATGCTCCGTCTTGCCCGTGACTACGCTCGTTCAAAGGGCTTCACCGGCACATTCCTCATCGAACCCAAGCCCATGGAACCCTCAAAGCATCAGTATGATGTTGACAGCGAGACTGTCATCGGCTTCCTCAAGGAGCATGGCCTCGACAAGGACTTCAAGCTCAACATCGAGGTGAACCACGCAACTCTCGCCGGTCACACTTTCGAACACGAACTTGCAGTGGCTGTCGACAACGGTATGCTCGGCTCAATCGACGCAAACCGTGGTGACTATCAGAACGGCTGGGATACCGACCAGTTCCCCATCGACAACTATGAGCTCACCCAGGCCATGATGCAGATCATCCGCAACGGTGGTCTCGGCAACGGCGGTACAAACTTCGACGCAAAGACCCGTCGTAACTCTACCGACCTCGACGACATCTTCATCGCCCACATCGCAGGTATGGACGCTATGGCCCGCGCACTCGAAAGCGCTGCCGCTCTTCTCGAAGAGTCACCCTACAAGGAAATGCTCCGCGAACGCTATGCTTCATTCGACGCAGGCAAGGGCAAGGAATTCGAGGAAGGCAAGCTCACTCTCGAGGATGTCTATGTTTACGGCAAGGAAGTTGGTGAACCCAAGCGCACTTCCGGCAAGCAGGAGCTCTACGAAGCTATCGTCAACATGTATTGCTGATATGACACAGGGTGTGGCGTTGAACCCGCCGCACCCGCGTCATGACTATATGATGTTCGTGCTGCCACGCAAGTGGCGCACGGACATTTTCCCAATATCCCCGGCCGGTCGCACCGGTCGCTGTCGTAAACCCCTTGTTTCTTATTGGAACAGCGCGTGTGTTGCCGTAGTTGCACACCTATATATCGAATACTCTTTCCTTCAGCCATCCCTCTCATGCCTCATCTCTTTCAAACCGCAATAAATCAAGAAAACAAATCATATCACATCTAACAAACTTCTTACCAAACCATGAATTATCCCCAGAAAGGAAGCAAGATCTACCTCTTTTCGATAGTGCTCGTTGCAGTGCTCGGTGGTCTGCTTTTCGGCTATGACACAGCCGTGATTTCAGGAGCCGAGAAGGGCCTTCAGGCATTCTTCCTCGGAGCGAAAGACTTTGTCTACACTGACACCATCCACGGTATCACCTCGTCGAGCGCGCTGCTCGGCTGCATCATCGGTGCTGCGCTTTCAGGCTTCTTCGCCTCATATTTCGGACGTAAGAAATCACTTGCCATCGCCGGTGTCTTCTTTTTCCTCTCAGCCTTAGGAAGCTACTATCCCGAATTTATGTTCTTTGACTACGGTGTGCCCACCGGAAGCCTCCTCGTTGCCTTCAACTTCTACCGTATCATCGGTGGTATCGGCGTTGGTCTTGCGTCGGCAATCTGCCCGATGTATATCGCCGAGGTCGCTCCGTCGAATCTTCGCGGTACACTCGTGTCGTGGAACCAGTTTGCCATCATTTTCGGACAGCTTGTCGTTTACTTCGTCAACTTCCTCATCCTCGGCGAGCACACTCAGCCAGTCATTGAGAAAATCGGCGAGACACTCTATCAGGTAAGCTCCGAGTCCGACACATGGACCATCGAGAGAGGCTGGCGCTACATGTTCGGCTCCGAAGGCATCGTGGCAGGTATCTTCACCATCCTCGTCTGCCTCGTCCCCGAATCGCCCCGCTACCTCGCACTCACCGGCCGCGATGAGAAAGCCCTCATGGTGCTTTCACACATCAATGGCTATGACAAGGCCAAGGAAATCCTTACCCAGATTAAGAGCACTGTCGAGGTCAAGAGCGAGAAGCTTTTCTCATTCGGCATCATGGTCATCTTCGTCGGTGTCATGCTTTCAGTGTTCCAGCAGGCTGTTGGTATCAACGCAGTGCTCTACTATGCACCCCGTATTTTCGAGTCGATGAACATGGGCAACCCGATGGTCCAGACCATCATCATGGGTATCGTCAACATCTCGTTCACCCTTGTGGCTGTGTTCTCTGTTGAGAAACTCGGACGCAAACCCCTCCTCATCTGGGGCTCGATTGGTATGGCAATCGGTGCGTTTGGCGTATGTATCTCCAACATCGTCGACGGCATCGCCCCCATCGTTCCCGTCATCTCCATCATGGTCTACTCGGCATCATTCATGTTCTCATGGGGTCCCATCTGCTGGGTGCTCATCGCCGAAATCTTCCCCAACACCATCCGTTCGCAGGCAGTCGCAATCGCAGTGGCCTTCCAGTGGATTTTCAACTTCATCGTCTCCTCTACGTTCGTTCCGATGTACAACATGCACGGTCTCGGCATGGGAGATAAGTTCGGCCACATGTTCGTCTATGCCCTCTACGGCATCATCTGCGTAGTCGCCGCATGGTTCGTCGCCGCCCTCGTCCCCGAAACCAAGGGCAAGACCCTCGAAGACATGACCAACCTCTGGCGCAACCGCGACAAGAAGTAATCATTCTCCGTACTCAATATTAGAGTATAGAGATTAAAGTATAGAGTATAGATAATAGTCAGGCAATATGCCGTAATTGTACTATTATCTATACTCTATTTTTTATGCGGGGAAATTGCATGAACTATTTGGTTTTAAACAGAAATAATTTTATTTTTGTGTCATAGCTTCTTACTTTATTAATCTTCAAATCATAGAGGCTTTCTTAATAATGCTGAAAGTAGAATTGATAATATTATTAATAATTTAAATATTCATGATGAAGAAATTAATCAACAAAGATGAATCTAAAAATTCATGTTAAATTTGAGTTCTCATTTACTTTTGAAGTAAGTGGGGTAAATAATCTGCAGTTATTTAATAAACTGATTGATTATTTGTGTATTATAAAACGGGTTCTGTTAATGTTGGATTTTATTGATGATATTGTTGAATTTGGTATTAATGATGATTTTGGAGTTACTTTTCTAATTAGATTGTTAAAGATTTGTTTGTATGTGAGTCGTCGATTTTGAATTCACATATAAAGCTACTTTTGATATTTGTAATAATAGTACTGATAGTAAATATACTTATTTTGAATATGCTGATTGATAATGAAAATCACGGTCAAAATTATGCAGACAGCAGATATAATTTTGACCGTGATTGTTTTGTATCTGATATTTTCATTATCTTTGTAGATACCCTTAACCTTATTTGAAATCTCATTGTAAATAAAACAAATGGAATACCCTCTGATTTCGGAATATCGTGATGCTATTCTTTCTGCGGAAGATAATTTTAAAGAACTCTCTACCCTTCGTCCTGTGCTTGACGGTAGAGGAAATCCGGTTATGTCGAGTGGTAACTTTGCTGTTATTTTTAAGATGAGAGATGAAGTTACCGGTAAGCTATATGCAGTAAAATGCTTTATAAAGGAGCAGGAGAGACGTAATGAGAGCTATCGGAAAATTGCAGATGAGTTGGAATGTGCGTCATCGTCCTACATCGTTCCATTGCGTTATTTGGAGGATGAACTTTTTGTTGATTCAGAGCAGTGCGACAGTGAAGAATTCCCGGTCGTTTTAATGGATTGGGTGGAGGGTCAGACTGTTTCCAGTTATATAGAACAACATATAGACAATCGCTATGACCTTGAGATGTTGAGCTATCGATTCAACCGCATGGCAGCTTGGCTCCTGACGCAGCCGTTTGCGCATGGCGACCTCAAACCCGACAATATCCTTGTCCGTGAAGATGGGTCGTTGGTATTGGTAGACTACGATGGTATGTATGTACCGTCAATGAAAGGTGAATCAGCGCGTGAGATTGGGAGCCCCGATTACCGTCATCCATCGCGTACAGAGAAAGATTTTGATGAGCATATCGAAGATTTTTCAATCGCAGTAATCGCTCTTTCATTGAAGACAATCGCTTTGAAGCCGAAACTAAGGTCAACCTCAACGAATGATACCCTCTTGTTTACTGAACGCGACTTCCAGGACACTTCTATGTCCTCTACGCTTAATGAAGTTCTGACTCTTGCATCAGATAAGGAGTTGTGTTTACTGTTGGGCGCGTTTTTTATAACATTAGCTAAGAATAGCTTGGAATTGCTCTCTTTCCGAACATTACTAACTGAAAAACCGGAAAAGCTAAAGCTTAGTTTGGTTGAAGAGATTGTTGACACGAGTGTAAATGATGACGATTTGGCAGAAGGAGTTGCAGATGAATTTGGAGTGATTTATAGTAAGGATGGGATTCGTTTGTTGAAATGTCCTGATAAGTCATTATTAGTGAATTATAATATTAAAGAAGGAACGAAGATGATATGTGATTGTGCTTTCGCAGGGTGTGAATCCTTGCAAAGAGTTACGATCCCGAATTCGGTCACTACAATTGGAGAGAGAGCTTTTCGTATGTGTGAATCATTGCGAAGTGCGAATCTTCCTAGTTCAGTTAAGACTTTAGCCCCAAATCCGTTTAGTGGATGTGGTCAACTTCACCTATCAATTTCAGAAAAATCACGATTTACCGTTACTGATGGTTTGCTCGTTGATGAGAGAGGGTTTCTAATTTCTTGTATTAGTCAATCACTAACTATAGAAATACCGAATTCAGTCACGAGAATTGGAGATAATGCTTTCAGAGGGTGTGAATCCTTGGAAAGAGTTACGATTCCAAATTCGGTCACTACAATTGGAGATTGGGCTTTTTCCGACTGTGTATCCTTGGAAAGAGTTACGATTCCAAATTCGGTCACTACAATTGGAGATGGGGCTTTTTCCGACTGTGTATCCTTGGAAAGTGTTACGATTCCAAATTTGGTTACAACAATTGGAGTTTATGCTTTTAGTCATTGTTTCTCCTTGCAAAGTGTGATAATTCCTGATTCGGTTTCGATAATTGGACGTCTTGCTTTCCATGCGTGTGAATCTTTGGAAAGTGTTACGATCCCGAATTCAGTCACGACTATTGAATTTGGGGCTTTTTTAAGGTGTTTCTCCTTGCAAAGTGTGATTATTCCGGATAAGTTAATATTAGATAAAAAAGTCTTCCCATCTAACTGTAAGGTTATTCGTAGGAAATAAACTAAAATCATATTTTTATAGAGAGTAATCCATGATTATTATAGAATCCAAGCGAAAAAAGATTGACAATATCTTCAAAAAATATCCTGATGCTTATATCGTGGATGTTACAAGTAAGGCTGAGGATGGGATGGTTGCGCTCAGCCCGTTTTATCCACATGGGGGAATTCCCGTACCTTTCAGCGATGGTGTGACGGCTGAAAGTGTGGAGGGTATATGGCAAGGATTGAAGGTCTTTGAGGATGAAGGTGTGGATACTGCGGTGTTCCGTAACAGAAGTATGAAGAATATAAAAAGGTCGGTCCGTAAGCACGGAAAGGTCCTGGGACACAGAAAAGGCATTAAAGGTACTGAGATATTGACGTATGTTGAAGCCAAGCATCTGATTTATATTCCATCATATAGGTGGGTGCTTCAAAACAAGGTGTCGGATATGGTGGAAAGACTTAAAGAAGAATCGGTGAAGCGGACAGTCGTACTCCTTGACTACAATACCTGTTGCGATGTCGACAGCAACACGAAGCCCCTTTCTCATGCCTATCTGATAAAAGCTTATATAGAGGGTCTATATCCCTACAGTGATAAAAAAGAAGAATTACTCCCGACACTTCCCTTTGAGGATTTATAATAAACCACTATGGCACGACGAGACAATTACCAATCATTCAAAGAGCTTCTTGACAAACACGGTATAAAGAAGCTGTATCATTTCACAGACAGAGACAACCTCCAATCAATCATTGAGAATGGCGGCCTCTATTCATGGGCAGACTGTGAGGCGAAAGGTATCCATATCCCTAAACCGGGTGGAAGTGATCTCTCCCGCAGTCTTGACAGAAGAGATAATTTGCAGAATCATGTAAGGGTTAGTTTCGTCAAAGGACATCCGATGATGTATGTTGCAATGGATGACGGTCGAATTACGAATCCTGTTGTCCTTGAGATTGATCCGGAAGTGATTTATGACAATGAAACGAAATTTTCTGACATAAATGCGGTGCGAAATGGTGCGACGGTAGGAAATTCCATAGATGATTTCAAGAACATCCACTTTGAGACAGTAAAGACAGGCGATTATTTTGATCTTGATGAGGAGGAACAGCCGTTTTATCAGGCAGAAGTGCTTGTGAAGAATTTCATCCCTCTTGAAAAGATACTCAACATATCGAATTTCGGTATACGCATCCCTACAGCTACAAGACAGATGCAGAGCAAGATACCATATACGGCACAGATAACCCGAAGCACTCCTTCGGCATTTATATTCCTGCTTGACCATTCCGTAAGCATGTCGAGGACAACAACACTTATGGGTGAACCGATGACGATGGCTGAGGCTGTTGCGCGTATTGTAAACCGGCAGATAAATGAACTGGTCCTGAGATGCATTAAGTCAAACGAAGTAAGACATTATTTCGATATAGCGGTTGTCGGGTATGGCGATAAATCATATAGTGCATGGGAAGGCGCACTCAAAGGTCGTGATTTCGTCTCGCCGGAGGAATTGCGTGACAATCCTTTCAAACGCATCATGGTAAAGGAGGAGAAAAAGACCCGTCGAGGGACTGTGGTTAAGGAAGTGGAAAAAGTGCAGTGGATTCAGGCTGACCATTCAGGACACTGGACTCATTTCCATAAGGCGTTTGACCATGCAAAACAGCTTCTTGGACAATGGATGGAGCGTCATCAAGACAAGGACTGCTATCCGCCAACAATTATACATATAACTGACGGCCAGTATAATGGAGCGACTAAGGAAGAAGTCCAGCAGAAAGCTAATGAGTTGAAGTCCATGTTTACAAATGACGGAAATGTCATTCTGTTCAACATCCACATCAATGTAAATAAAGAGGCGAATATCACATTCCCTAAGTCAATAGAGGAGCTGGCCGGCAATAGGTTTGCAATTGACCTTTTCGAATTGTCAAGTTTGTTGCCCTTACGGTATAATGAAGAAATCTGTAAAATCAAAGCCACGGATTCATCACAACGGCATTCGGCTATGGCTGTAAATGCCGATATGTCAACACTTATAAAACTTATGGATATAGGTACACCAACCAATATAAGCTTATCGAAATGACGAAAACAAAGAGCGTGACATTAGGAAAATTCGAGGAGAACGCAATCAATGAGGATGCGGTGATAGCTCGAAAAAATATAATCGCCGTTTCGGATGGAGCGGGAGGCGGAGGATTGTTTGCCGACCGATGGTCGAAATATCTGTTAAGGATGCTACCCGATTCACCGATACAATCATCTGTAGAACTGGATGAATGGATCGGATCAATATGGGAAGAATTTTACAATCGGGCAGAGGAATCGGCAAAAGAATTGGGAGGCATGGCTCTTGATAAGTTTTATGATGAGGGATCTTTTGCAACGCTGGCTGCAGTCTGGAAACAAGAGGATGGAACATGTCGATGGATGGCGTACGGTGATAGTGTGGTGTTTCACTATGATTTCGCTACTAAGAAACTAAGCCACTCCTTTACATCATTGGCTGATTTTGACAACCCACCTTTTCTTATCAATTGTAAAGATGAATTGAATCCGCTTGGATTCGGAAGCGGGGAGTTTACATTGGGGAAGAATTCATTCGTTTTCGTGACTAGCGATGCGTTGGCTCATTATATTATAATGATGTATGAACTCTCCCATAAGGAGATTTATATGGAAGAGATAAGTCGGGCTCAAAACGAACTATCGAAGCACAGCAATGTCATAAAAAAAGTAATGGCTATCGGAGAGTTCAGTTTTGAAACTATGGTCATACGAAAACTGCGAAAGGTGGTTTATAATGAGGTCATGCTAAGGAAATGGTTGAAATCCTTATACAATAAAGATGTTTTAGTCATGGATGACTATTCTGTGGCAGTTATGTATGAATGAAAGTGTCAAAATACATCGTCGTATATGAGGCTTTGGAATAATGAAAAGAAACAAGCACCTTTACAGCTAAAGTATGGAGTTTGATAGATGCTTTTATGATGATTAAGCCGAAAAACATGCCTCAGAATTAATTTGAATGAGACCCCAATGTCCTGATTACTTCTCTATTTGTCGCTCAGTTGAGGGGAGTATTTGTTGAATTGCTGCGGTTGCGGTGTTCGAGTCGGGATTTGAACATGAGTTCTTTGATGCCTCCGTTTTCGAGAAACTGCTGTTGTTGGCGTTGGAGTAGTTTGCGCAGCATGTAGGTCGCTTGGTTGATAAGTGTTATGCAGAGGTTGCAGTAGCCTTCGGGGTCGAGGTGTTCGGCGAGTCGGGTAGGGTTGTTTGAGAAATCTTGGCTTCGGAGGTAGCTGCGCAATTTGTCGGTGCGGGGGTGGTTGATGCCCCATATAGCGAGATTGTGTTGGCGAAGATAGTCTTCGTAGTCAAGGAGGAGTTCTTCGAGCGATGCCTTGGCCACGTTTGTGAGTTTTATCTCGGTTTCCTTTGAGGTTGCTGATGCTGTGCTTCCTTCTGCGATGTTTTGCTTGCCACTGCGGGCTGCCTGCTCCATTTGGTCGCGGGTTCGGCTGTTGGCGGGTATGAATCGCTTGACAAAGATAGCAGTGAGGTCGCAGATGGCTTCTGCAATCCGGTAGACTCTCAGATTGCGGTAGCCACCTGATTTTGGAAGGAAGCCTGTCATAGTTGTGAGTTTTTAGTGAGGTTTGAGGGTTTAGGGGAGAGGGGGGAGAGGGAAGAGCGGAGAGGGGGGATTGCCGGAGTTATCGGACTGGTCGGACAGGTCAGACAGGTCAGACAAGTCGGACGGGTCGGACTGGTCTGAGGGTCGGAGCTGACTCCTGAGAATGCAAAGATAACAAATTATTATCCAAAGTTCAAGAGGCCAGGGAGTTTTTAATGGGTGTTGAAATTATTTGAGGTAATCGGAGGCTTTTTGAGATGGGCTGAACCGATTTTTAGATTGTCAGAGAAAGGATTAACAATAAATGAGATAATTTTTTTCAGCGTTTCATGGGAATTGCTTAACTTTGCGAATATAATCAGATTATCATTATCCTTAAATTTACCAAACGAAATTATGGCAAAATTTGATAAAATTGCAGTGCTTGCCAAGATGGGTGAGACTGGCGTTGTTCCCGTGTTCTATCACAAGGATGCAGAAGTTGCAAAGCAGGTTGTAAAGGCTTGCTATGATGGCGGCGTTCGTGCATTTGAGTTCACAAACCGTGGCGACTTCGCTCACGAAGTTTTCGCAGAGGTTGTGAAATTCGCTGCCAAGGAGTGTCCTGAGATGGCTATGGGTGTAGGTTCTATCGTTGATCCCGCCACTGCTGCTCTCTATATCCAGCTCGGCGCTTGCTTCGTCGTTGGCCCGCTCTTCAATCCGGAAGTTTCGCGTGTCTGCAACCGTCGTCTCGTTCCCTATACCCCCGGCTGCGGAACTGTCAGCGAGGTTGGTGCAGCTCAGGAGACCGGCTGTGACCTCTGCAAGTGCTTCCCCGGCGACGTCCTCGGCACCAAGTTTGTCAAGGGCCTTCTCGCTCCCATGCCCTGGACCAAGCTCATGGTTACCGGCGGCGTAGAACCCACCAAGGAAAACATCGAAGGCTGGATCAAGGCCGGTGTATGGTGTGTCGGCATGGGTTCAAAGCTCTTCCCGAAAGACCGCGTAGCTGCTCAGGACTGGCAGTATGTCACCGACAAGTGCCGCGAAGCGCTCTCGTTCGTTGCTGAAGCCCGCAAGTAATCTATCGGAAAACAGAAATCATACGGGGCGCAGTCCGGGGGAGGTCAATCAAGCCTCGCGGATCTGCGCCTTGTTTTATACTCACGTCTAAACAAAAACCACTGAATGGAAAAGACATGGCGTTGGTTTGGTCCCAACGATAAAATTACTCTTGAGATGCTCCGTCAGATCGGTGTCGAAGGCATCGTAACAGCCCTGCATCACATTCCCAATGGCGAAGTGTGGTCGCTCGAGGAGGTTGAAAAGATGAAAAACTTCATCGAGAAAGCCGGGCTCCGCTGGAGTGTGGTCGAGAGTCTTCCGGTCAGCGAGTCGATAAAATATGCCGGCCCCGACCGCGATCAGCTCATCGAAAACTACAAGGAGTCGCTCCGCAATCTCGGCAAGGCCGGTGTGAAGACCATCTGCTACAACTTCATGCCCGTGCTTGATTGGGCGCGTACTGACCTCGAATATCCCAACCCTGACGGCACTTCAAATCTTTACTTCAACCGTGCGGAGTTCGCATATTTCGACATCCATATCCTCAAACGCGAGGGCGCTGAGAAGGACTATACTGACGAAATCCTTGCCCGCGTCGACGAGCTTAAGTCGACTATGGATGCCGAAGGTGAGAAGCGTCTCGTCGAAAACATCATCGTGAAGACCCAGGGCTTCGTAAACGGCAATATCTCTGAAAATGACCTTGACCCGGTTGCGAAGTTCCGCGAACTTCTCGCGCTCTACGACGGTATTGATGCCAATCAGCTCCGCGAGAACATGAAATACTTCCTTGAGGCCATCATGCCCGTCTGTGACGAGTATGACATCAACATGTGTGTCCATCCCGACGATCCCCCGCTGCAGATTCTCGGCCTTCCCCGCATCGTCACCTGCGATGCCGACATCCGTGCATTCCTCGACGCGGTCCCCAATCCCCACAACGGTCTGACATTCTGTGCCGGCTCGCTCAGCGCCGGTGCCCACAACGATGTTCCCGCGCTTGCGAAGAAATATGCCGACCGCACCCACTTCGTCCATGCGCGCATCTGCAACGTCATGCCCAACGGCGACTTCAAGGAGTCGACCCACCTCGACCCGCGCCTGATAGACGTCGTGCGCACATTCGAGAAAGAGCGTCCCGGTGTCCCCATGCGTGTCGACCACGCTCCCCTCATGCTCGGCGACGAGAAGATGGGCTACAACGCCGGTTACTCCTTCCATGGCCGTATGCTTGCTCTCGGTATGGTTTCAGGTATCATGGCTACCATCGATGCAGAGAACGCCGAGTGCAAATAAATTCAGATATAGAACATACACAAACACTTTGACAGATACATGAACGAATTATTTTCAGTAAAGGACCAAGTGGTTGTCATCACCGGCGGAACCGGCGTCCTCGGCCGTTGCATCAGTGAATACCTCGCCACTCAGGGTGCGAAGATTGTCATCCTTGGCCGTCGTCAGGAAGAAGGCGATGAGATTGTGAAGGCTATAACCGACAAGGGCGGTGAGGCGATGTTCCTCGTGACCGATGTGATGAACCCCGAAGTCGTGCAGGCCAACTGCGATGCTATCATGGCTAAATATGGTCGTGTCGACGCGCTTCTTAACGCTGCAGGTGGCAACATGGCCGGTGCGGTCATCGCGCCCGACGGCAACTTCTTCGACGTGAAAATCGATGCCTTCCAGAAGGTTCTCGACCTCAATCTCACCGGCACCGTCATTCCGACCCAGATTTTCCTCAAGCCTATGGTAGAGGCAGGCAAGGGTTCGATTGTCAACTTCTCTTCGATGGCTGCCTTCCGTCCCATCACCCGCGTCATGGGCTACGCAGCCGCCAAGGCAGGTATCTCCAACTTCACCGCATTCATGGCAAATGAAGTGGCTGCCAAGTTCACCCCCGGCATCCGTGTCAATGCCATCGCTCCCGGCTTCTTCATCACCAACCAGAACCGCGCCCTTCTCACCAACCCTGATGGCTCTCTCACCGCTCGCGGTGCTGCTGTCATCCGTCAGACCCCCTTCGGTCGCTTCGGTGAACCTGAGGAACTTTGCGGAACCATCCAGTATCTCATCTCGGATGCTTCCAAATTCGTGACAGGCACAGTCGCTGTTGTCGACGGTGGTTTCAACGTCTTTGCAATGTAATAAAGCCTCCATCCGGGCGGTATGCCCAAAAGAAATAGAGGAGCGTGGAAACCTTCGGGTCGCCACGCTCCTCTTCGTTATTCGGATGGATTGCATTTCTGATTTTAGAGTTCGTCCATATCGAGGGCGATATAGTGCTGGTAGGGATGGTCACATGCGGGACAAACCTTTGGAGGCTCTGTGCCTTCAACCTGATAACCGCAGACGAGACACTGCCATGTGATGGGTTTCTCACGTTTCCATACTGTCCCCTCCTTCACTTGCTTGAGGTAGGCATTGAAACGGTTCTCGTGGCGCTGCTCGATTTCAGCGATTGCACGGAAATGCTCAGCGATTTCAGGGAAACCTTCTTTTTCGGCTACTTCTGCCGATTTTGTATAGAGTTCAACTCCTTCGGTTCTCTCTTCGGCTGCGGCTGTCGCGAGGTTCGAGGCTGTATCGCCGATGACGCCTGCGTCAACGCCGAGTTTCACGTCGAGGTTACCACCTTCAAGGAATTTGAAGAAAATCTTGCCGTGGCGGAGTTCATTGGCCGCGGTCTGACGGAAAATTTCACCGATAGGGAAGTAATTTTCTTTGTCAGCCTGACCGGCATAATATGTGTAACGGGAATAAGCAGCTGATTCAGCCATATAGGCTATGACCAGATTTTTTTCGGTCTCAGTGCCTTTGATACTTTTTTTAGCCATAATAAATATATAGATTAAGTTGATTGTTTTGTGGTTGTCTATATAGAACCATCAGTATGGCCAAAAAGTTGACATGTCGGATGACAAAAAAGCTCACGGAGTCAATCCGTGAGCTTTTTGTATCGTATGGAGTCTGCGTGGGGATTATTCCACAGTCACAGACTTTGCAAGATTTCGGGGCTGGTCCACGTCCTTGCCCTTGTTGACAGCGATGTAGTAGGCAAGTAACTGCAAGGGAAT
Organism: uncultured Duncaniella sp.; assembly: GCF_910577345.1. Classification (GTDB taxonomy): domain Bacteria; phylum Bacteroidota; class Bacteroidia; order Bacteroidales; family Muribaculaceae; genus Duncaniella. The sequence goes on along the minus strand of NZ_CAJTMT010000039.1, from coordinate 2,541 downwards.
AGAAGCCACGATAGGAGTCAGGCATTCAGGCACTTCGGGAATCTCGATGCAGAAATCGGCAATGTCGTTCATCGCCTGGTTTCCGCGTGAAACGATGGCCACCACAGCACCTCCGCGCGACTTCACCTGCTGCACGTTGGAGATGATCTTATCGTAGAGTGAATCGCTCGGTGCGATAATCACGCTCGGCATCTCGTGGTCGATGAGCGCAATGGGGCCGTGCTTCATCTCGGCAGCGGGGTAACCCTCTGCATGGATGTAGGAGATTTCCTTCAGCTTCAAGGCTCCTTCAAGCGCGGTGGGGTAGTTGTAGCCACGTCCGAGATAGAGGAAATTGTGGGCGTAAGCGAAGATTCTTGAAAGTTTCTTCACGTCGGGATCCACTTTCAGTGCTTCCTTGATTGTCTCGGGGAGCTTGTCGAGGGCTACGAGCACATTGTGGAGTGTTTCCTGATCCACTGTGCCTCTGAGCTGGCCGACAGAGAGCGCGAGGAGTGTGAGGACGGTCACCTGACCGGTGAAAGCCTTGGTTGAGGCCACGCCAATCTCAGGACCTACATGGATATAGGTTCCGGAATCGGTGTTGCGGGGGATGGATGCTCCGACAACGTTGCAGATACCGTAGACGAATGCGCCCTTCTCCTTTGCAAGCTGGATGGCAGCGAGGGTGTCGGCAGTCTCGCCTGACTGGCTGATTGAAATCACGATGTCCTTCTCGTTGAGCACCGGATTGCCGTAGCGGAATTCCGAAGCATATTCCACCTCGACGGGAATCTGGCAGAAGTCCTGGATGAGACGTTTGCCGATGAGGGCTGCGTGCCAGGATGTTCCACAAGCCACGAGGGTGATGCGCTCTGCCTTCATGAAACGCTCCTTGTTGAGCTCTACGCCTGAGAGCACAACGCGTGAACAGTTGTCGACAATACGTCCGCGCAGACAGTCGCGGAGAGTCGAAGGCTGTTCGAAAATCTCCTTGAGCATGAAGGTGTCATAACCGCCCTTTTCGAGCTGAGCGAGAGACAGTTTCAGCTTGTGGATATTGATAGTGGATGGTTCGTTGCTCGAAAGCGAGATGACCTGAAGGGGCTCGTTGCGGCGGATGATGCCGATTTCGTTGTCCTTCAGATAGATTACTTTGTCAGTATAGCCGACAATAGGTGTAGCGTCAGAGGCGATAAATGTCTCGCCTTCGCCGACTCCGATGACGAGCGGAGAGCTCTTGCGGGCCACAATCATAGTGTCGGGGTTGTCCTGCTCGACAACTGCGATTGCGTATGCACCCTCAACCTGAAGGAGAGCTTCGCGCACTGCTTCGAGGAGTGTGCAGGAGGAAGTGAGTTTTATATATTCGATGAGCTGCACGAGCACTTCTGTGTCCGTCTCGCTCTTGAATTCATAACCATGGTCGGTAAGGACCTTTTTGAGAACGGCATAATTCTCGATGGTGCCGTTGTGTACGAGGGCGATCATTCCGCTCTGCGACACATGGGGGTGGGCATTCACATCGTTGGGTTCGCCGTGGGTTGCCCAGCGGGTATGGGCGATGCCAAGAGAGCCGGAAGTGCATCCTGCCTGGGCTACCTGCTCCAGATTGGACACCTTTCCTTGTGATTTATGGACATGAAGCTTGCCGTCGCAATCAATGAGAGCGACGCCTGCACTGTCGTAACCGCGATATTCAAGGCGCTTAAGACCCTGGATTAATATCTCGTATGCTCCGTTGGAGCCAAGATAACCAACAATTCCGCACATAAAGTCTTTAAATAAGTCGTGTTTTTAATTTTTATCAACCGGCATGAGATTCATTCAGACTGACGTCTCGGCCGGTTTCCAAGATTAAGAATGAATTATGAATTAACAATTACTATTATATCCGAAAGATGGCCGATGGCCACATTGTTCCAAATATTTTGCAAATATACGAAAAATTGTTCTATTTTCCCAAACAAAGTCCCAAATTCCATCTGTAAAATTCTTTAATATAATATAATGTGGTAAATGCAATAAAATTGGCTTAACTGTTAAAATTCTGTTAAAACATCTATGAATATTTGGAGGATATGTAGAAAGTGTCTACCTTTGCACTCGCTTTTGAGAAGCAAGCCCCACAGCGGTGAGGCGATAAAGATTGAAACGCTGAAAAACTTGATTTGGTTCGCCGATGAAAAGTTAAAAAGATGTTAAAATCTCGAAAACGATTTGTGAGTCTCGAAAATTCGACGTACCTTTGCAAAGTTTTCCGCTGAACGTCTTGAGAGGCGCTTCTGAGAAAGCGAAACGAGAACATTGAAATATTTGCAACAATAACGAAGTAGTACAAGAGTCATTCACCATATATAATATATGTGTGGTGATAGAAAATGAACTCTGTCAAATTTCCATATCCGGTGTTCAACCGATAAGTCAGACGGGATCCGGCCGAAGTCTCTGTGAAAGCAAAATAAAAGAACAGAACAACGGTCTTCTTTTTGTCAGCTTTCCTGCTCTATTTATAAAATAGAAAAGAAAAGAAAAAGATAGACAACAACGAAGAGTTTGATC
>NZ_CAJTMT010000038.1 GCF_910577345.1 uncultured Duncaniella sp. | reverse complement strand
GGGGAGAGAGGTGGGGCTTTAGATGAGCATGGGGTCGAAGTCGTCGGCGGGGATTTCGTCGGTCGACTTGAGTGCGTGGATGATGTTTTTGAGGTTTTCCATGTAGCCGATGACCATCGAGCCGGTGGCTGCGGGGGTGAGACGGAACATGGCGCTGAGTTCGGTGTTGGAGTGGGCACGACGGTAGGTGCGGAGGGCCCTGAGGATTTCCTGTGCTTCTTCGAGGGCTTTTTCACGCTCACCGAGGCGAACGAGGCTCATGAGGTAGGGGAAGGTGAGGGCCGGAAGGTAGGGCCATTCAAGGATGGGATATTTTTCCTTGTAGAGACGCACCACTTCCTTGAAGTTCAAGGCGAAGTAGCAGACTTCAAGCACGAAGGGGATGTCGTTTTTGAAACCGTTGATTTCATCATAGACAAGGCAGACAGTGGAGGCAGATGCGAACTGGCCGTGGACCACATGTCCGCGGGCCCATTCGACTGCGTCCTTCTCGCTGATGATGCCTGTGGCCATGAGGGCGCGCAGATAAGGCTCGGCATAGCGGCGGTCGAGCACAAGGAGTACGTCGATTGCCAAGCGGGAGTGGATATGGTCTTTGAGATAGGTGGAGAGCATGGCGATGGCTTCGTCCTGCCGTCCACATTCGATGAGTGCGGCTGCGAGGGTGGAGACATCGGTGTCCTCTGCTTCGGTCGAGTCGATGACCTTTTTGTAAAGCTCGGCAACGACTTCGGGACCGCGTTCGAGGCGATAGAGGGCTGCACCCTTGATGCGGAGAGCCATGATTGAGCCTGCGTCGATGGCGAGGGCATAGTCGGCCGACGAAAGAGCGCCCTCGTAGTCCTCGCGATTAATCTGGACGGTCGCGAGACGCAGCCAGAAGTCGAGGGTGAAGGGTTCGAGCATGGTGAGTTCCTCGAAAAGCTGTGCTGCTGTCTCAAGGTCCTCGTTTTCTTCCGAACGGTCAGCGAATTCGTAGAGGAATGTCTGCGGATAGGAACACTTGGAGCGGATGCGCTCGCGGTTGGCTTTCAGCCAGTCCTCGAGGTGCATCTCCATTGCGTAGTCGGTGAACTGGATGATTTCCTCGTCCTCGAAATCTTCGGTGGCATCGAGGATTTCGTCGAGGGCTTTGGTCATCACCTCAGGGTCCATCGAGAGGTCGGCGTTGCGGGCGCGGAGGCTGAGAAGTTTGTTGAGGACGCCTTCACGGCTGACGCGCTTGTTGACTTCAGTCGTCACTTCGACATCTCCGAACGAATAGTAGAGCCAGGCCCTGCGCGTCGCGAGGGCTTCGCTCTTCGGATAGTGGACGGCTCCGTAGAGCAGCACTTCCATTTTGACGATATAGTTGTCGTAGTCTGAGGCGTAGTCGAAGATTTCAACGAGATCGCTCTCGTCGAAAAAGGCTTCGGTGTTTCCACGCTTGACCACTTCTGATTCAAATTCTTCGTAGAGGTCGCGTCGGTCGTTGCGTTCGTCCATTGGCATTCAGGGGGATATTGTTTTTAGTATAGAGATTAAGGTATAGAGTATAGATAATAGTATATGTTTGAAAATGTGGAGAATTTGTAAAATTCGTGGAAATAGTAGAAATTACCTGTCGGGGTGCTGATAATTTCTCTCATGGCTATTATCTATACTCTATACTTTAATCTCTATACTAACAAATAGTGAAGTTAAGCTTTCCAACTGTCCTTGAGGGCGATGGTGCGGTTGAAGATGAGGGCACCGGGCTTTGAGTCGGGGTCGAGGGTGAAGTAGCCGATACGCTGGAACTGGAGGGGGAGTCCGGGTTTGGCTATTTCGGCGAGGTAGGGTTCAACCTTGATGTGTTCGATAACCTTGAGCGAGTCGGGGTTGAGCATCTCACGGAAATCGCGTTCGGTCTCGGCAGCGGGATTCTCGACGTTGAAGAGACGGTCGTAGATGCGTGCGGTTGCGTCTACGGCATGTTCGGCTGAAACCCAGTGGAGTGTGCCCTTGACCTTGCGTGCGCTACCGGGGAGGCCGCTGCGGGTGTCGGGGTCGTAGGTGCAGTAGATTTCCTCGATGTTGCCGTCGGCATCTTTCTTCACGCCTGTGCATTTGATGATGTAGGCACCTTTGAGGCGGACTTCACCTTCGGGGGCGAGACGGAAGAATTTCTTGGGAGGATTCTCCATGAAGTCGTCGCGCTCGATGTAGATTTCGCGGCTGAAAGGCATCTGGTGTGTGCCTGATCCTTCCTCCTCGGGGTTGTTTTCCATCTCTACCATCTCGGTCTGTCCCTCGGGATAGTTGGTGATGATGACTTTGACGGGGTTGATAACGGCCATGCCGCGTGTGGCAACCTTGTTGAGGTCGTCACGGACGGCGTGTTCGAGCAGCGAGATGCTGTTGAGGGCCTCATATTTGGTGTAGCCAATGGTGTCGATGAAGTTGCGGACAGAGCGGGGAGTGAAGCCGCGGCGACGCAGACCGGAGATGGTCGGCATACGGGGGTCGTCCCATCCGGCCACGAGTCCTTCCTTGACGAGCTGGAGGAGTTTGCGCTTCGACATCACGGTGTAGGTGAGGTTGAGGCGGTTGAACTCGATCTGACGGGGGCAGTAGCTCTCGTCGGCAAGTTCCTTGACGAAGTGTTCGTAGAGAGGACGGTGAACGGTGAATTCGAGTGTGCATATAGAGTGGGTGACACCTTCGAAGTAGTCGCTCTGGCCGTGGGCGAAGTCATACATCGGGTAGACTTTCCACGTTGTGCCTGTGCGGTGGTGGGGAGTCTTGATGATACGATACATGATTGGGTCGCGGAAGTGCATGTTGGGGTTGGCCATGTCGATTTTGGCACGGAGCACTCGCGCACCCTCCTCGAACTCGCCTTCATTCATGCGGCGGAAGAGGTCGAGGTTTTCCTCTACAGAGCGGTTGCGGTAGGGGCTTTCAGTTCCCGGCTGCGTCGGGGTACCCTTCTGGGCAGCTATTTCTTCTGAGGTCTGGTCGTCGACGTAGGCCTTGCCTTCCTTGATGAGACGGATTGCGAGGTCGAAGAGCTGGGGGAAATAGTCGGAAGCGTAGTATTCGCGGTCGCCCCAGTCAAAGCCGAGCCAGTGGATGTCCTCACGGATTGAGTCGACATACTCAACATCCTCCTTCACGGGGTTGGTGTCGTCGAAGCGGAGGTTGCAGGTGCCACCGAATTTCTCGGCGATTCCGAAGTCCATGCAGATGGCCTTGGCGTGTCCGATGTGGAGGTAGCCGTTTGGTTCGGGCGGGAAGCGGGTGTTGAGGCGTCCGCCGTTCTTACCTGCCTGAAGGTCTTCCAATACGAGTTGTTCGACAAAGTTGAGGCCCTTGGTCTCCTGTGGTGTTGTAGCTTGACTATTGTTTTCCATTACGGGAGAATATGTTAAAAGTATGATTTATCAGTTAAAATCCAATGGTTCATCCATTGAAAATGCAAAGATAGTCAGATTTTTTGTAATATTCCCAACTTGGAGGGGAAAATCAGGGTAACTGACGAAGAAGGTAGGGGATTTTTCAGGCTGAATAAACAAGCTAAAACTACACTTTTCAATCCAAAATAACGGTGAAAAAATACACTTTTCAATCTTTTATGTGTGATATAGCTATAAGCTGTCAAGCATTGGTTCGGGATGTCAGTCATTGTATGGTATTCTGAATTTGTCAAGCAGGATTTTGAAATTGTCCTGTGCTGTCAGACATGTATCCGTCAGGTAACCCTTGATTCTCGGCCAATTCTGAAGTCCGTTATAGTAATACATCTTTAAATCATCGGTTATGATGAAGGGAACGAATCCATGATGCAGACATTCACGAAACATAATCAGTCGCCCTACACGTCCGTTACCGTCCTGAAATGGATGTATCGTCTCGAAGCGGTGGTGGAAATCAATGATGTCGTCGAATGTCGGCCGTTTTTTGGCATTATATTCTTTTAGCAGTGCCTTAATCTCCCGATGGACGTTTTCGGGCGGAGTTGTGTCATTTCCGCCAACTTCATTTGGAAGTTTTTTGTAGTCACCGACCTCAAACCAATCCTTCCGTTCGTCAGAAGTCCCTGATTTGAGAAGGAGATGTAGGTGCTTTATATAATCTTCAGTGAGTTTTGAGTCAGTGTCGCTGATGATTTTATCGATGGCCTTGAAATGGTTTAGTGTCTCGATTATATCATCGACATTTACCGCTTTATCTGTGATTCCGATAGTGTTGGTCTCAAATATATATCGCGTCTGATCATGGGTCAGTCGGCTACCTTCGATGTGATTTGAGTTGTAGGTCAGATCAATCTGTACACGATGGTATATCCCACCTTTTACTTTCCCGTCCATTTGTCTGCGAAGTTCGGCGAGGAGTGGTGAGATTGTGGTGGCTTTAGTGCGGTTTGGAAGGGGTGAATTGGCGGGAATGCTCCATGTTTTGCCAATGAGTTGCGCACCTTCTATTCTGCCTTTGGCGCAGTAGTTTCTGGCGGTACGCTCAGAGATGTCATGTCGCTTTGCCCAGTTTTTTGCTGAGAGATATTCCATGTTATCGGCAAGGTTTTTATTAAAAACGTATGGCAAATGTACTAAAACTTGCCGGTATCGGCAAGTTTTAGTACATTCGCTGTATTGAACCGGCATTCGTTTTAGGGGGATTAATGCCATTTGAGATGGTTGTCTTAAAGCCATTCCAAGGGTTTTCCTGAAGATGTGTTTCAGACGGCGTCGTAGTGTTGGCGAGGCTTACATGTATGTGACGCAATCAGGATCCCACTTGTCGAACGGTTTGTGGGTGCGGGTCACATGACCGATGGGAATGACGTTGAACGGTTTCAGTTCCTCGGGAAGATTGAGTATGGAGCTGATGCTGTCCATGCGGTCGGTGTGGGGATAGGCGCATGTCCATACCGCGCCGAGTCCGAGGGCGTGGACGGCAAGCAGGATGTTTTCGGAGGCAGCCGAAAGGTCCTGTGCCCATAGGGTTGAGTCGACACCGTCAAGAAAGCGTCGGCTGTCGCCACATGCGACGATTGCCACGGGTGCCTCCTTGGCGGCGTGGCAGTAGGGGAGTGCATCGGCAAGTTTGTCGAGCAGCGCGCGGTCTCTCACGACCACGAAATGCCACGGGCGCTTGTTGACACCCGTCGGGGCTGCCATGGCTGCATGAAGGATGGTGGTTATGCTTTCGTCGCTGACCTCGATGTCCTTGTCGAAGGAACGGTCGCTCGTGCGGGTGAGGAGATTGTCGATTGCTTGAAGATTTATATCCATTTTTTTGTCGTTGGTTTTTAGTGGGGGTATATCGGAGCGGCTACGAAGATGGGTAGAGAATCGAACCGGCTCATTATATAAAACATTGCAGACTTTTGATGGTTGAAGCAAAATAGACGTTCAAGCAATTAAAGTAGATGGGAGGACAGTTTTTTTACTGCTATTTCCCAAGAGCAGATTTATGGAAAAGTTGTTACAGGAACCGCACCAAATCGATATAAGAGATACAAAAGCACAAAAGAGCATAAGAGACATAAGAATTTTATAATAATGGATATGAAGGTAACTCTTAATTTTACAGAAATATATATATCTTTAGTGTCTTATGCACTTTTTTACTTCTGTATCAAAAAACGAAAATATTGAATTATGATACAGCTCCCTGTAACTTCGCATGGCCTAAACTTTTTGATTGTCCAAAAGTTTCTAATATTAGAAACTTTTATTAATTTTGCCTTAGCAGAACTTAAGATAATATGACAAGCAGATTTGATGAAATTGGAAGTCTTTTCTTTAAGCGAAGGAAAGAACTTGGACTTACTCAGGAGCAATTGGGCGAGAAGGTCGGTGTGACTAAGTCTGAAATATCGAAAATTGAAAATGGGCGGGGCATCACATTCTCTACCATAAGCAAATTGTCGGAGGCTTTAGGTGTTTCTGCGCAAGTTGAACTGAAACCGACTACTGTCGTGTCAAGCGATGTCATACATTATATGGTTATGAGTCTCGGAATGTTTGCCCGACAATATAAACTTACAAGGAAAGAAGCCTGCAACTACTTGTCACGCTTCCGTGGCCTGGAATTTCCAATAAAAAACTATGAGGCTGAACATCAGTTGTCGTTGCAGGATTGTGTTGATGATATGGCTGCGATATGCCGGAAAAATGGAGGTGCCCTGATATGAAGCTTTATCATGGGTCTAACCAGCTTATCCGGACAATAGATTTGTCCAAGGGAAGAAGGTATAAGGATTTCGGACAGGGATTCTATACCACCCACCTGCGTGACCAAGCCGTCTATTGGTCACGCAGAATTGCAGACCGTTTCGGCGGGACTGCGATTGTTTCAGAATTTGAGTTTGATTTTGATGCCGCAATTGCCGACGGGCTGAATGTGAAAATTTTTGATAAAGCTGATAGGGAATGGGCTATGTTTGTCATGGCAAACCGGAGGAAAGACGGAGAGGTGTCTCAGCATGACTATGATATAGTGATTGGTCCGGTGGCCGATGACAATATGGCACGGCTATTCGGACTATATGACATGAATATTATTGATCTTGACGCTGTCGTCGCAGGATTGGTTTATAAAGACTTGAATTCCCAATATTTCTTTGCCACTGAGAAGGCTTTAGATTATATCGTTTGTCTATGAAAGAGAAGAATAACAATTTTGAATTTCTTGTAGAATATATTACGGCCAAAGTCGTTGAATGGATCATCCGGGATAGGAATCTTGGTCTGGAGGAGGCTTTGTTGCTTTTCCATAATTCAGAAACGTTCGAGAAACTATGCGATGAGAATACTGACATGTATATCGAAAGCCCGGCCTACATTTATGAAATCTTCAATGAAGAAATGCGCCGAGGGACGATTCGCGGGATGACGGAATAAAGGTATATAATAAAAAAACGATTTAACTTTGGTGTTGTCACCATGAAGTTAAATCGTTTTTCTGTGCCCGGAACAAGACTCGAACTTGCACGCCTTGCAGCACTCGCACCTGAAACGAGCGCGTCTACCATTCCGCCACCCGGGCTTTGCGAGGACAAAGGTAAGAATCTTTTTCGGATTTGCCAAATATTTTTGAGGGGAGTGTGAGGATTTTTTCGAGGTTCAATGTTTTTGAAGTGTCGTAAGGGTGCAAGCAGTAATTAGGATGAATTAAATTCATCAACATCTGAAAAGGGTACGGAAAGACAGAAGTCAGAAGATACAAAAAGATTAATTTCAGTAAATTATACTTCTGTTGCTTTTGTTTATTATGTTCTTTTGTATCTCTGTTCATATTACATGAACCGGATTTTGGGATTGAACTTTCGTAAGCTTAGAGTGAGTTCAGCGGTCGAAGATTTTGTCTTTGGCGGTGACTTGGGTGGGTGTGCCGGCGGCGGGACCGATGATGCAGGTGCCCATGCTTATGCCGACGGCATCGGTGAAGCTGATACCGGTGCGGGCTTCGCCGACAGTGATGTTGTCGAAGCTGACGTTGGTGATGGGTTTCTGTGCCGTTCCCTGAAGGACGAGTGCAGCGGCGGAGGCTATGTCGCAGGAGAGGCCGGAGATGTGGATGTCGGTCACGGTCGAGTAGTGGGCGCTTTCAAGACCCTCCCCGGCGTAGCGGCTCGTGACATAGAAAAGGTCCTCGACCTCACCGAACTTGCAATCCTTCATGAAGATTCCGCTGACGAATCCGCCGCGGTCAGGATTGGTCTTGACGTAGAGACCGCGTTTGCAGTAACCGGCATAATCGCAATTCTCGATGATGACGTTGCGCACGCCTCCCGACATTTCGCTACCGATGACCACTGCATGGAGGCCCTTGAAATGGCAGTTGCGGATGACGATGTTCTCACACGGCATGTCGGTTGTCCATCCGTCGTTGTCGCGACCACTCTTTATGGCTATGTTGTCGTCGCCGTTGTCGAAGTGGATGTCCTCGATGAGGATGTTGCGCGACGATTCGGGATCGATACCGTCGTTGTTGACGAGTTTGGCATCATAGCGGAGACTGCGGCAGATGGCGTCCTCGCATTGCAGGAGGTGGATACACCAGAATGGAGAGTTGATGATTTTCACGCCTTCGAGCGTCACACCCTTGCAACGGTAGAGTTGGAGGAGGTGGGGGCGGAGATAGTCACCACGGCCGAAACGGCGTTCGGCAAGGGGCACGGAGTTGTGGTTCATCTCACGGCTGCGCAGTTGTGCCGGCTTCTGGTCCTTGCGCCAAGTGGCGAAGGTGGTCATGGCGTTACCGTCGATAAGCCCCTCGCCGGTGATTGCCACGTCGTGAAGACCGTAGCCATATATCATAGGGGAGTAGTTGTAGAGATAGGTACCCTCCCACGAAGTGTTGACAATCGGATAGAGTTCAGGGTCGGGGTCGAACATGATGACGGCACCTTCGGCAAGATTGATGCAGAGATTGCTTGTGAGGGTAAGCGGCCCGCGGAGAAGGTAGGTTCCGGCGGGCACATTGATGCGGCCACCTCCTGCTTTCTCGACCTTTGCGATTGCCTTGCGGAAAGCCGGAAGGCAGTCCTTCACGCCATCAGCCTTCGCTCCGAATTTCAGAATGTCGAACTCACGGTCGGGTATCGCAGCTCCATGAATGTTGGAGAGGATGCTGTCGCGCAGGGCATCGCGGCGGGTATCGATAGCTGCGTTGGGTTCTGAAGAAGGGTCGGTTGTTGCCGAAGCCGATGCAGTTTCGGAAAAACAGATGGCCGACAACAGGATGATTAACGGGGTGATGAAATTTTTCATGATGTATGGCGGTGGAATTTGATGTATGGCGGTGGAATTTATGGTATATGAAGAATCCGTAGGCGTTGATTCAGCCAAGGAGCCGACAGATGCGTCAGCAAAGAGCGGATGCGTCCGTAAAAGAAACGGATTCGCCCGCAAAGATAGGTAAAAAGGAGTAGATATGAAAAAAGACCCTGCCATAACCGGTCGGTCGGGGCAGGGTCGGAACTGTTTGTCGTATTACTTTTGTTTGTAGTTCAAATATCAGTGATTGAAAATTGCATTTCAATAGGGAAGAGCGTTGTCGGCAGTGATGGCTATAGCTTGTGCAGGTTCGGCTGAGCGGACGTCGATAGTGCGGGTGCGGGCCATTCCGGCGCGGGGTGCTTTGGCCGGAGCTGCTGAGGGGGCTTCACCGGTGGCAGGATGGATACGCATGAGGAAGGGGTTCACCATGCGGTAGAGATAGCCTGCAGAGGTGTTGCTTGACGGTTTGTCTGAAGAGAAAGCAAAGAGCTGGAAATAGTCAAGCGGGGCATCGAATGTACCTGCATCTTCAAATTCAACGGCAGTGTAACCGACATTGCTCTCAGCATCGAATTCATAGTATGGAAGAGCTTTAATGGACGGTCCCGCAGCCCATGTGTAGTAGCCTTCGCCGTCCTCGGTGAAACCGAATGTAGTGAAGATATAGTATCTATTGTTCCATATACCGCAGTTCTGACCACCTTCGATAGTGAATGTATGGTTTGATGTGTTGTAGGTGATAGGAATGGAGATTCCGTCCTTGGGAAGTTCGATGTAATATTTTGTTCCTTCCTGTTTTACAATAACGGAAATATAATAGAGTTTGCCATCTTTAGGGTCAGTGAAGTAGAGGGCATAGTCGTCCGAGGCAAGGTCCTTCGCAAAATCACACTGGTGGACGAACATTGTGCCTGACTTGGGACCGATTTCGTAGGTGAAGCTGCCGGTGCGGACATGGCCGGTGGCATTCTTCTCAACATTGAAATATAGTTTTTTTGTCTCCAGGTTTTGTTCGTAAGTCAGCCATTCGGGATCTGTAGAGGTGTATTTGACGGTGATGTCGAATGGGAAATCGTAGTTGTAGCGATTCTTGGAGTCATTGACGAACCATTCGGTGCGGTCGAAGATGCTGAAATAGATACCGTCCTGTTTGACACCAATGGTGCTTTCGTTATTACCGTAGACAACGGTCAATTTGGCATTTCGCTCGTCTAGCGTGGGGTTCTGTCCGACCGTGACTGTGATGAATCCTTCGTCATAGCTTGCTGTGACCCATTCGCTGTCAGTGCGCACCTCAAGCGGAATGTTTGATTTTGTCGCGATGGTCTTACTTCCTGTTTCGGCTTTGAACGTGAGATCCCCCTCATCGCCGAGCTGGAAGATGACACCTTCCTGGATGATTGCGATTTCGGTTGTTGAATCGTCGCATTTCACTGTGAGGATGCCAGAGCGGCTTTCGAGTGAGTTGTTCTGCGTGCAGCTCACATGGATTTCGTCACCCTCGACCGTTGCAGTGATCCATTCACTCGCACTTGTGACGGTCACGGGTCCATCGGCCTCGAATTTGATGGTGCCTGTCGATGCCGCAGCCGGGAAGTCAGTGTCGCGCCCGACGATTGTCACGGCAGGATCCGTGTGGAGGTTCGGAGCCTCGTAGCTGTCACACGAAGTGACAGCCACGGAAGCGAGGAGGGTAAACAGAATAGATTTATATATCTTTTTCATATTGAACGCAATTATTTTTTAACGAGTGATACGAAGTAGGGCATCTGGCCTGAACCGTTGACAAACCATTGCGATTGTGCTGCACCAGCTGAGGCTGTTCCATTCAATGACCACATAATGAATGAATCGGCGTTGATGCTTGTACCGGTCGGAATGAAATCAAATTGTCCGGGTTTATCGGGATTTTTCATCAGGAGCATTCCACATTCGGTTGACCATGAAAGGTTGCCGCTGGCGGCATTCCATCCGCAGAGCCATATCGAGAGAGAACCATCGGTAGCCACCTTCTGGGAACTGATTCCGAAAGCTCCATAGGTCTTTTCGTATTCCACAACCACATCGAAATTGGGGTTGAGTCCCTTCATGAGATAGCAGTTGTTGGCTTTGTCCGGGACGAGGGTGACATTTACTGACTTTCTGCCTGCATTGTAAATAAGGCTGAATTCACCTTCCAATTCATTAAAGTATGCGTAGGTCGGGGGGATTTCACCTTTTATGGCAACAGTCTTGTCGGATGATTTCAACGTATAGGTGGTGGTTGCAACATCATAGTCGAATGATTCGAAATCACAGCCTTCAATGGTTATCGGTTCGTAGAGTGTACCTCCTGTCTTGGTCATGACGTAGGGCTGCATTTCCGTTTCAAGACCAAATTCCTCAAGAGTATAGCCTTTTTGCTCAAGATATGTCTCCAGTACGTCAAAATCAAAAATGTTTACTAAGTTGGTAATATCATCGCCCAACACATCGATCATTTTCTGTAAATCGAACATACTGATTGCGAAGTGTCTCATTGAGGCAACATTGTTCACCATGTACATTTTTCCATCCACTATGTCGGCTGCAACCGCGACAACCATATTGTCGGTCAGATTGACAACGGAATTGATGTATTCATCGGCATTCTCCTGCATACGGTGGAGATACATGGTGTTGCCGGTGCGGTTGCCTTTGAGGGTGATGAGGTCGTCGGCGACATCCATGATGCGGAACTCGAAGTCACCGTCGAAAGCCTGGTATTGACCGGACGACGGGGTCGAGAAGTAGTGCATCAGAGAGTTGTAGGAGTCGAAGCTGAGGATGGGGCCATTGTCATCGGTGAGCTTGTAGAGACTGGTCTCGAATTTACCCGGGGCGAGCTCGCAACCGACTGTCACATTTGCCTCGTCGAACTTCACTGTGTAGACATATCCGCCATACGAAAGATCACGGTCGGGATAGTAGTCAAAAATCCATCCTTGCGGCGAGCTTGTCAGAGTGGCTTTGGCATTGTCAAGATATTCCTGCATACGGAGTGACGAAGGAGTATCGAAAATCTCCTCCTGGTCTTTCAGACAGGAAGGAAGCAACATGCCTGAAAGAACCAAGAGAGTAAGAGGGAATATTTTAGTAAATCGCATGGTTAAAATTCTTTTGGAAGGGTTTATTTGACTGTTATATCAGTGAGGTCAACTTTGCCTGCTGTCACGTCGGCCTGACGGCGCTGCACCACGTCGCGCAGTTCGTCAATGTTGATGTTGAAATTGTCAATCATGTAGTTGCGGACAATGTCGAGCTTCTGCAGGATGAGGCTCTGGCTGTCGGCTGAGCCGGCGGCAAGCATTGCATTCCAGTCAGCCTCGCTGTTGGTGATGTAGATTGACAGCATCTCGGCGAAGTCCTCCTGATAGGAATGCTGCGCGTAGGCGGAGATGAAACCGTTGTTGATATAGTAACTGCCGTTGACAAACGGATCTTCGCTCCAGAGATCAGCCACATAACCGGTTCCTGTCACGAGCTGGAAGTCAGCCGGGATTGACTTGGTCTGGTTGAGGATGTGGGTGAACTCGTGGTGGATGGTCTTGAAGTAGTAGTGGTTGAGGAGCGCTGCGCTGCCGAGATAGTCTGGCAGGTAGTTGAGGCCTGCAAGGAAGATTTTACGGCCACCCTCGGCAGTACCGAGGATGATGGTGCCGTTGTTGCGGTATTCCCATTCGCCTACGGTGTAGAACATCTTGGGGAAGTAGCTGCAGGTGAAATCTGTGCCTGCAACTTCGTTGTAGGTCTCGACGCAGAGATACTTCACGAGGTGGGCCATCACGATGGCATCATCGTAGCGGGCCGGAACGAGATAGTAGTTGAAATCACCCTCGATGTCCTCGTAGCGGTACTTGAAGTCGATGTTGTAGGGCTGGTTGAAGTTAACTTTGAGCCACTTGTCAAAATCATTCTCAACGGTGTTGCCTGAGGTGATGACGCTGTAGCTTGTATCGGGGTCATCTGAGTCGCAGCCGGTGAATGCGAAGGCTGAGATGAGGAGAAGTCCGAGTAGAAATATATTGCTCTTTTTCATTGTAAGCGTTCTTTGGATGGTTTAATTGTTAGCGTCCTCCTTGCGGGGGTTGGGGGTAAATTCTGCATCGCGGACTTTCTGCGGAATCTGGATTACGCGACGGAGGTCGTCCTTGCCGATGAAGTCGGTGGAGAGAGCCGGAAGGCCGGATGCATTCATGAGACGGCGGGGATACTCGATGCCGTAACGCTTGATGTCAAACCAGCGGAGGCCGTGGTGGAGGGTCTCCATGCGGCGGAAGCCGAGCATACACTGGAGCATACATTCCTGCGTAGAACCTTCGGCTGCGATTGCAAACGCCGGGTTGAGATGCTTTTTGATTGTCGATGAGAGGCCGTCGGTGTAAGAGTAGTCGCAGGAGTTGTAGAACGACGTGATTGATGCCGGGGTAAGGGTCATCTGACTACTTGTGACATTCTGCATCCATAAAGTCAGATCGGCTGCGGCTTCGTCAAAACGGTTGAGCATGATATAGGCTTCGGCACGGTTGAGGAGAACCTCGTCGGTTGTGAAAGCCGGATAGACGGTGTGGCGATAGCCTGTCTGTGCCACGATGTCGGTATACTCGAAGAGATAGGGGCATTTCCAGATGATGACCTTGTCAAGATTGGTGCCTGAGTAGACACGGGGAGCGACGCGGAACAGGGAATAACCGCCCCAGATGTTAGTTGCGCGTACATCCTCGTTGCTTGCGATATAGGCACCGTGGGAATATTTGCTGTTGGTGTAATATGCACCGTAGCTCAGTCCGAGCGCCGAATATGCGGTCATGAGAAGCAGGTTGGCATTGCTGGAGGCGTTGATATACTCATTGGCCTGGGCGGTCTGGTTGGCCGGCATGGCAGCGATCGCAGCCCAGTCGCGGAGCATGGTTTGAGGCTGAGAGCCAAGGCAGCGGTCTGCTGCCTTGACAGCTTTTTCCCACTGCTCGGTGTAGACATAGAAGCGGTTTGCGAAGGCGTAGGCAGCTTTGGTGTTGAAGTGATACTTCGGTACTGAATAGTAAGAGTCGGATACTCTTTCCAGTCCTTCTTCAAGGTCGGCTTCGATTTTGGTGTAGAGTTCGGCGAGGTTGCCGCGCTCATATTTCGGCATGAGTTCGGTTTCCGGTTCTTCCATATAGGGGAGGCCGAGGTCGTTGGCCGCATTGGTTGTCCAATGGTTGCAGAAGAGGTTGGCAAGCATAAAGTGGCTGTAAGCACGGCAGAGGAGGGCCTCACCTCTCATGGCTGAGAGATTTGCGGTCTTGTCCGGACCACCCAGTTCGTCGATAGCCTTCAGAGCTTCGTTGGCAGAGGCGATGGCGGTGTAGGCTGATTCCCAGAATGAATTCATTGATTCATTGTCGGTCTCGGATTCATCCTTGAAATTGTATGTGTCGTCGAGCCAGCGGTTGGTGTAGGGGTTGTTGTCGCCGTAGTTGTCTGTGTTGTCAGAGAGAAGTTCGGCTAC
The DNA here is from genome assembly GCF_910577345.1 of uncultured Duncaniella sp. Classification (GTDB taxonomy): domain Bacteria; phylum Bacteroidota; class Bacteroidia; order Bacteroidales; family Muribaculaceae; genus Duncaniella. The sequence goes on along the minus strand of NZ_CAJTMT010000038.1, from coordinate 13,649 downwards.
GTAGCAATAGTCATGATCGAAGTAAGCAGATACAAGGAGGCTCTTGATTTTGTCCTCGGTGTCAACAGTCGCGCGGTTGTCCGGCATTGTGTCGAGGAAGTCGTCACAGGCAGTGAAGGCGAGTGTCGGGAGTGTCAGCGCGAATGCGTATTTTATATATTTGTTCATTATGATATTCCTTTCAGAGTGTTAGAAACCAAAGTTGACTGTGAGAGTGAACTGTTTGGGAGTCGGGGCAGCCACACCGCCGGTGTTGAAGAACTCAGGGTCCTGTCCGTTGAGTTTCTTGTCGGCATAGATGAGGAAGAGGTTGGTTGCCTGAAGCTTCACCATGCAGTTGGTCATACGCATAGCCTGAACTGCCTTGCGGGGGAATTCGTAGGAAACCGAGATTTCTTTCATGCGGATGAAATCACCCTTGGCGATGCGCTCGGTCGAGTAGTTGTAGGCGTTGTAGGCGTATGACAGATTACTGTCGTTCTTGTTCTGACGCTGTGAGGCGATGACGGGAACGGTTGTGCGGTTTTCATCGCCCGACACTGTCCAGCGGTTGAGGAATTCCTTGGGGGTCGCGGTGAGGTCGGTGTAGGTGTTCTTGAACACCGGGTCGAGACGAACCACGTTGCCGAAGGAGTAGGTGATGTAGACGTTGAGCGAGATTCCTTTGTAGCGGAAGATATTGCCGAACGAACCGACATCGGTGGGATCGATGCTGCCGGAATATTCAAGGAATTTCAGTTTCTCTGGGTCGGAGGTCTGGAAGTAGATACCGGTAGTCGAGATATTGCCGTCCTGGTCAAGGAAGGTGGGGAGACCTTCATCGTTCAGACCCTTGAAGGGGATAGAGAAGAGTGAGCGCACGGGGTAGCCTTCCTGAGCGAAACCGTTGCCCGACACGAGATCCATCAAGCGTTTGGTGGTCTTAAGGTCGGTCACCTTGTTCTTTGAGTGGGAGTAGATAAAGTTGGTGGTCCAGGTAAAGTCGCGGGTGACGATGTTGCGTGTTGTGAGCGAGATTTCGACACCGTGTGATCTCATTGATGCGATGTTACCGAACTTCTGTATCTGGCCGCCGATACCCTGGGTGGTGGCCACGCCGATGAGGTCGTAGTTGTTACGCTTGTACCAGTCGAATTCAAGATTGATGCGGTTGTCGATGAAGCCAGTTGAGAGACCGAGGTTGAGCTCATGTTTCTTCTCGTAGGTGAGGTCGCCGTTACCGAGCGCGCTCACGTAGAGCTGGCTTTCGTTGACACCAGCAAAGGGACGCCAGGGATTGCTTGAGCCTATGATGGCGTAGGCGTTGCTGACTGAGGGACGGTCGCCGGTGAGTGAGTAGGAACCTTTGAGAGTGAGGTGGCTCCATGTCGGGTTGAGGGATGACCACCATGATTCTTCGTGGGCATTCCATGATGCTGATACGTTCCATGTCGGGAGCCAGCGGGCCGAACGGCTCTTACCGAGGAAGTTGGTGCCTTCGTAGCGGATTGTTCCGTTGAGGTTGTAACGGCCCTGGTAGGAATATGTGGCGTTGGCGAAGAATGCTGCGCTGCGTTCTCGGGTGTTGTTGAGGTAGTAATATTCGGTGTTTTCCTCCATGCCGCGTTTGAACACCTGATAGGCATAGTTGGCAACCTCACCCATCTTGTATTGTTCGCCCCAGCCGCGGAACCATGTGGAGTGACGGTTCACAGAGTTGGTTTCCATACCGGCATAGAGGTTGACGATGTGATTTTCGGCATATACGTCGTTGTAACGTGCGGCTGCGCGGATGTCCCACTTGAACATGCTGCGGTCGGTGCGCTCATAGATACCACCGTTGGGCAGCACAGAAATCGGGAGGGCGTAGACGTTGTCAGGGTCCTTGTAGAGAAGCGGGTTCTTGTCGCGGATGGCCGAGGTCGGCATGGCGCGGTATGCTTCTGCCTGGTTGGAGTCGTCCTTGATGAAGTGTTCCTGGGAGGTCGCTGTGTTCTGTACACCGCCGAGGAGCGAGAGCTCGACTTTCTTGATGGGCTTGTAGGTGAGGATACCGGTCAGACGGAAGTCGTTCACGCCAAGCTTCATGTAGTTGTTCTTCAGCTCGTGCATGATGTTGAAGGGCGCATAGTTGCGGGTGTAGAATTCAGCCGCGTCAAGTGTGCGCGAGGTGTTCATCGAATAGGAGTAGGGGTTGATGTCGAAGTCGCGCTTGACTTCGCCGGTCACCATGTCAGTTTCGCTTCCGAGTGTGCCTGGAGCTTTCTGTTTGCGGAAAGATGCGTTGCTGATGAGGTTGAACGACACCTTGTCGGAAATGTTGAAGTTTGAATTCAGGTTTGCGGTGTAGCGCTGGACAGTGCTCTGCTTGTACCATCCCGGATCATACATAACACTGGCGGATACATAGTGCTGCGCTTTATCCGTACCTGATGAAAGGCTGACGGAGTGGTTCTGCATGACGGCGTTGGAGAAGAGTTCGTCGAACCAGTCAGTGTTGCGGTACTCTGCCGCTCTGAGATACTGGTCGCGTGCCTCCTTGGTGTTGGGAAGACCGAACTGGCCGGAGGTCGCGTCATACTGGGAAATCAACTGATACATTTTGCCATAGACACCGCTGGTGGAGGCATTGGCGATTTCCGCATAGTTGAGATAACCTTTTTTCGCGAGTTCCTGATAGACGCCCATCTGGTCCTGCGAGTTCATGATATTGAAGGTGCTGTAGCTGGGCTTCAGACGCATGGTGAATTCACCTGTATAGCTGACGGAGTTGCGTCCGGCCTTACCTTTCTTGGTGGTCACGACAATCACACCCGCCATTGCGCGCGCACCGTAGATTGAGGTTGCTGAACCGTCCTTGAGGATGTCGAAGCTCTCGATGTCGTCGGCATTGAGGCCTGCGATTGCCGATGAGATAAGGGTCTCGGCATTACCTGAGGATAGGTCGTCGGCCGAAACGTTGGTCACATCCTCCATGATTACACCGTCGACAACCCACAGCGGCTTGGAGCTACCGTAGATTGACGTTGCACCGCGCACACGGATTTTGGGAGCTGTACCGAAGGTGCCTGACACGTTCTGTACCGACACACCTGCCGCACGCCCTTCAAGGCTTCGGCTGATGTCGGCCATACCGCTGATTCGGGCGTCCTGGGCATCAATTTTTGTTGCCGCACCGGTGAAGAGGCGCTTGTCCATCTTCTGCATACCGGTCACGACGACTTCGCCAAGTTCCTCTGCTGCGGAGGAAAGTTCGATGGTCATTTTGTCGGAAGTAATCGCTACTTCCGCAGGTTTCATGCCTATGTATGTGATTACTAACGTTTTAGAATTGGGGGGGGGTGGAAATTGTAAACAAGCCGTCGACATCCGTGACCGTCTGGATCTTGGTTCCTTTGACAGTCACTGTCGCACCCACGATCGGCTCTTTGTCCTCAGCCGATATTACCTCACCGGTGACTTTCCGGCTTTGGGCAGCTGTAAGCCCGATACCCGTAAGTATCATGACTATGAGCATGAATAGGGTCTTTTTCATAAACACTGCGAAACAATAAATATTAGAGGTTAAAAATATGTTTTGACATTGCGGAATAGTACCGCAAATGTTATTTGTTTTAACTGTTGATGCGCAAATTTAAATATAATTTTCATAAAAATGCTTATGTTTACAAGAAAAATATTGTATTTTAACCTAAAAATGTGATAAATTTATTGTTTTAGCGATGAAAAAGGTGATTTTTGTTAGTTTTGATGCCTTTGGAGTGGTTTGTTAATGATGTATAAAAACAAAGGAGGAGTTAAGACCTGGGTCCTAACTCCTCCCCTCACGTTTCAACTATTTATTTATGAGAGCCTCAGTACCCAATTTCCCAATTCGGTAAAGAGGACGAGGGATGTAAATTTAGATTTTTATGCTTTGAGCTTCTTTATCTTTACTTACACTATTAAAACAACTGAGACCCCGCTTTGAAGCATGTCAGTGCGCTAAAAGTCATTAAAAAACGTCAACTGAAGAGGCTATTTTAACCTAATTGTTAAAATAGGGATTCAAAAGCGGAAGGATGGTGATATGGGTACAAGAAGTGAGCTTGCCGAAATTTGCAGTTCACTGCCGGTTGATGCAGGGTAACAAAAGGCTAAAAGCGACAGAAGTGCATGAATATCAATGCGGTTGCTGTGACATTCCATGCACTTCTGTTTCTTTTGAACTTTTGTTCTTCTGTATCTCTCCGAATCAGGTAAATTTCAGGATATGCGCGACCAGTCGCGGATGCGGGTCGTGAGGAGGCTGAGCTGCGAACGGATGAGCGCGTTGGCCGGTTGCTGAAGTTCGGGGTCGATGTCGAGGATTGCGGCGGCGGCATCGCGCGCGAGCTGCACTATCTGGCCGTCTGTAGCGAGGTTGGCTATGTGGAGGTCGATGGGCATTCCGCTCTGCATTGTGCCTTCGATGTCGCCGGGACCGCGCATCTGCATGTCGGCCTCAGCTATCGCGAAGCCGTCAGTGGTGGCAGTCATGAGTTCGAGGCGCTTGCGTGTGTCCTTTGCAATCTTGTGTTTCGACATCAGGATACAATAACTCTGCCCTTCGCCACGCCCTACGCGGCCACGCAACTGGTGGAGCTGCGAGAGGCCGAAGCGTTCGGCGTTCTCGATGAGCATTGTCGTTGCATTTGGGACATTCACACCGACTTCGATGACGGTCGTGGCTACCATGATGTGGGCTTCGTGAGATGCGAAGAGGTTCATCTGATAGTCCTTCTCCTGCGGTTTCATCTGGCCGTGGACAAAGGCAACTTTGTAGTCGCGGAATGTCTCGCAGATGTTTTCGTAGCCTTCTTCAAGCGATTTGAGGTCGAGTTTCTCGTTTTCCTTGATGAGCGGGTAGACGATGTAGACCTGTCGGCCGAGACGCAACTGCCGACCTATGCCCTGATAGGTCTTGAAGCGGTCCTCCTCGTAGCGCAGGAGTGTCACTATCGGTTTTCGTCCGGGTGGGAGTTCGTCGATGACCGACACGTCGAGGTCGCCGTAGACAGTCATTGCGAGTGTACGGGGAATCGGGGTGGCTGTCATGACGAGGACATGTGGAGCGATGACGTTTTTTGTCCAGAGTTTGGCGCGCTGGGCCACTCCGAAGCGGTGTTGCTCGTCGATGACGATAAAGCCGAGGTTCTTGAATCGCACATTGTCCTCGATGACGGCATGGGTTCCGATGAGGATGTGAAGGGAACCGTCGGTGAGCTGTTGGTGGATTGTCTCACGTTCCTTTTTGCGTGTCGAGCCTGTGAGCAGACGGACGTTGATGCCCATTGCCGCCACCATCTTCGTGATTGTCTCGAAGTGTTGTGTGGCGAGAATCTCGGTCGGCGCCATGAGGCAAGCCTGGGTGTTGTTGTCGAGGGCGATGAGCATACACAGCAGCGCGACGAGGGTCTTTCCGGAACCCACATCGCCTTGCAGGAGGCGGTTCATCTGTCGTCCGGTTGCCATGTCGGCGCGAATCTCCTTTATCACCCTCTTCTGTGCGTTGGTGAGGGGGAAGGGGAGGAATTGGGAGTAGAAAGTGTTGAAGAAGTGGCCTATGCGTGGGAAATGAAAGCCTTGGATGGCAGAGTTGCGACGGCGTGCATAGTGCTGGATGTCGAGTTGAAGATAGAACAACTCTTCGAATTTCAGGCGGAAGCGGGCCTGTTCGAGAATGGCCGGTGAGGGTGGATTGTGGATGGCTGAGATGGCCTCGCGGATGCCGAGGAGCTTGTAGTGGCCGATGATTTCCGGAGGAAGTGTCTCGGCCATGTTGCGTATGCCGCTTAGGATGTCGGAAACGGCAGTCGAGAATGTGCGCGATGAGAAGCCGCGGTTGCGGAGCTGTTCGGTCAGTGGGTAGACACCTCGGAAACCACCGCGCGAGGCTGCGGCATCAGGTGTGTCGACTTCGGGATGGACCATACTCCACCGTCCGTTGAAGTTGGAGGGTTTGCCGAAGAGGATATATTCAGTGGCGGTGTGATAGAGTTGGCGTATGGCCTTGATGCGCTGGAACCACACGACCTCCATCACCGCGCTGCCATCGGAAAACAGGCCGACGAGCCGGGTCTTAGCCCCTTCCCCCTGCACGTTGAAGCTGACGAATTTGCCTTTGACTTGCAGCGATGGCATGTCGTCGCCTGCGAAGTCGATGATGCGGTAGACGGAGCGGCGGTCGATGTAGTGGGTCGGGAAGTGGAAGAGAATGTCATGATAAGTCCTTATGCCGAGATTCTTTTCAAGAAGTTCGGCACGCTTGGGGCCAATTCCACGAAGGAATTTTATGTCCATTCTTCGCAATCCGTTCATGATGTTTCAGGAGGATTTACAGTAGGGCCGGATTATAGAGAGCTATCCGCAGTATACAGGAAGTGGGTTCGACATTCGATTGTCAAACTCACTATTTGAATAATGATTGAATATGGTTATCCGACAACAATTATAGGTTGTCCGAAAAATGAGCCTAACATGGCAAGGGTAGATACGGTGAAATTATGTTCTCCGCTCAGCCATTTTGTAATTTCGCTCGGACGTTTTCCGATAGCGTCTGCGAACTGTTTTTTAGAAAGTCCGCGTTCCGACATTAATTTGTCAATGCGGTTGGAAATTTCAAACGATAGGCGGGCTTCAGCCCTTTCCTGCGGAGTGAGATCGCTGAGCAGTTCTCTCAGAGAAGTTTTAGCAAGTTTCATAAGGCAAAAGTTTTATCGGTTTGGATTTCATTTTCAGTGATTACGATAGTGCCGTCCTTTACTCCATCTCTGAGCAGTTCCTCAAGGTTTTGAAGTGTCATCACATATCCTTTCAATGATTCATCTTCCTCGTAGGTCCTTGTGGATTTCACACCGCCGTTTCCGAGAATCAGGATTTTGTCGGAAAGACGCAGGCAGTAAAGCCTTAGTCTTGAACGAAGAGTAGGAAGGGCCACTACCGAATCTTTCATTTTACCTTCCGGCCTGAAATATCTTTCAAGTGCGCCGAAGTCAAGAATCTGGTCAATGAATTTTGCTATTACGCGGAAATCCTTGTCCAAGATGGCATCTTTACGGATTTTAGAAACGAATTTTTCAAATTCGTTCATATCGTCCGACAGGAATTGGATTGTATAGACCGTGCAATTGTCACTTTGGTCTAAGAGGAGGAGTTCGACTTCGCTCATATTGGGGAGGTTTTTATATAATAACGTCGGATTGTGATAAATATTTCACCTGAAAGTGAAATTAGAGGTTCAGATACAGCTCTGCCACTGCCATGTCGCCGGGGTTGGTGACTTTGATGTTGTGAGGGTCACCGTCGATGAGGCGAAGGTCTGTGAATCCGGCGGCTTCCATGACCGATGCGTCGTCGGTGAATGTCGGGCGGAGTTCCTGACGGTAGGCGGCGAGGAGTCTGGGGGCAGGGAAAATCTGCGGAGTCTGGACCGAGCGGAGCGATGAACGGTCGACGGCTGCAGAAGAGCCGTCTGCCCCGACGCGGCGTATTGAATCGGTCACCGGACAGGCGGGTATGACACCATCGCTTCCGGGGAGGCCCTCGATGAGACGGTTGATGAGAGTGGTGGTGATGACCGGACGCGCGGCATCGTGGATGCTGACGTAGGCTTGCGAGTCGGCCGGAATCAACGAGAGGGCATTCCTGACGCTATGGGCGCGGGTGGCTCCTCCGGTTGTGATGAGGTGAGGAAGAGTGAAATCATGTTCGCCACACATTTTCAGCCATTCGTCAATCATTTCCGCGCTGAGGACCACTATCAGTTTCCAGTCGGGAGTGGCGGCATGAAGCCTTTCGAGTGTGGTCATGAGCAGAGGGCGCCCTGCGAGGTCGCAGAACTGTTTGGGCAGATTGCCGCCGTAGCGCGATCCGCTTCCGGCTGCCACGATGATGTGGACATTGTCGGAGGGGGTGATTTCAAGTGGCCTTATATAATAATGTGTAGTCATGATTTGTTGGAGGGGATAGATTGGGCGCGTCGGCATGGATGGTCGTGTGACTGATTCTTTTGCCTGGGCGCTTATGGAAAGAAAACCGGCGGGCTCCCGTGTGGGGAACTCGCCGGGGCGTTCTTTCAATGGTAGTAATTGGTATTTTGGGTTAACTAAGAGCGTGATTGAAATTTTAATCAGTGATAGATTGATGACTATACGCTCTGATTAGTAGCGGGGACCTCCGTGATTGTTGTTGTCACGGCGGGGTCCGCGATCGCCACGGTCGTTGTCACGGCGGGGACGGTCGCCACGGTCGTTGTCGCGACGGGGACGGTCGCCGTCACGGCGGGGACCGCGTTCGCCACGGGGTGCACGTTCGCGTTCAACATAGCCTTCGGGCTTGGGCTGAAGCGCGCGCATCGACAGACGGTATTTACCTGTCTTCTTGTCAATCTCAATGAGTTTCACGTCAACTTCGTCGCCTTCCTTGAGACCGGATGCCTCCATGTTCTCAAGACGGTCCCATGAGATTTCAGAGATGTGGAGGAGACCGTCGCGGTTGGGCATGAATTCAACGAAAGCACCGAATTCGAGGATTGAGCGTACCTTGCCGTGGTAAACCTTGCCCTCTTCGGGGAGCTCGACGATGGCGTTGATCATCTCAAGAGCCTTGTCGATTGAAGGTTTGTTGGCGGCAGCGATTTCGATATAGCCTCCGTCGGGGATTTCGTCTATGCTGACAGTAGCACCGCTGGCTTCCTGAATACCCTGGATGATTTTTCCGCCCGGGCCAATGACAGCGCCGATAAGCTCTTTGGGGATGAGCATGGTGACGATGCGGGGAACGTGGGGCTTGTAGTCCTCGCGGGGTGCGGGGATTGTCTCCTGAATCTTGTCGAGGATATGCAGACGGCCTTCGCGGGCCTGGTTGAGTGCCTTTTCAAGAATCTCGTAGCTGAGACCGTCGACCTTGATGTCCATCTGGGTGGCGGTGATACCGTCGCGGGTACCAGTCACCTTGAAGTCCATGTCGCCGAGGTGGTCTTCGTCGCCGAGGATGTCGGAAAGGATGGCATACTTCTCACCGTCCGAGATAAGACCCATTGCGATACCGCTGACGGGGCGCTTCATCTTCACACCTGCATCGAGGAGCGAGAGGGTGCCGGCGCAGACAGTTGCCATCGACGACGAACCGTTTGATTCGAGGATGTCGCTGACGATGCGGCAAACGTAGGGGAAATCATCGGGGAACATGCGCTTGAGGGCGCGGTGGGCGAGGTTGCCGTGGCCTACTTCACGACGGCCTACACCACGGGGTGCGCGGGCTTCGCCTGTCGAGAAGGGGGGGAAGTTATAGTGGAGGAGGAAGCGTTCGCGGCCCTGGTTGAGAACGTCGTCGAGAATCTTCTCGTCGAGCTTGGTGCCGAGGGTCACTGTTGCGAGAGACTGGGTCTCACCACGGGTGAAGACAGCCGATCCGTGGGGGCCGGGAAGGTAGTCGACCTCACACCAGATGGGACGGATTTCGTTGGTCTTGCGGCCGTCGAGACGGATGCCTTCGTCGAGGACGCAACGGCGCATTGCTTCTTTTTCCACGTCGTGGTAGTAGCGCTTCACCATTGCTTTTTTCTCCTCGCGCTCCTCTTCGGGGATTGTTTCGAGGTATTCTTCGCAGATTTTGTCGAAGCTCTCCTGACGCCAGTGCTTGTCGGCGCTGCCGGCCTTGGCGATGGCGTATGCCTTGTCGTAGCACTTGTCATGAACGTCTTTGCGGAGCTCTTCGTCGTTGGTCTCGTGGCAGTATTCACGCTTCACGGTCGAACCGACTTCCTCAGCGAGTTCCATCTGGGCCTTGCACTGAACCTTGATGGCATCGTGTGCGGCACGGAGGGCGGCGAGGAGGTCGGCTTCCGAAACTTCGTTCATTTCGCCTTCGACCATCATGATATTGTCGTAGGTTGCACCTACCATAAGTTCCATATCGGCCTTTTCAAGCTGCTCGAAAGTGGGGTCGATGACGAATTCGCCGTTGATGCGGGCCACGCGCACTTCCGAGATGGGGCCGTTGAAAGGAATATCGCTCACCGCGAGGGCTGCAGAGGCTGCGAGACCTGCGAGGGCGTCGGGCATATCGACACCGTCAGATGAATACATTGTCACCTGTACGATTGTGTCGGCATGGTAATTGTCGGGGAAAAGCGGACGCAATACACGGTCAACAAGGCGGGATGTCAGGATTTCGTAGTCGCTCGCGCGGCCTTCACGTTTGAGGAAACCGCCGGGGAAACGTCCGTTTGATGAAAATTTCTCTTTGTACTCAACTTGGAGGGGCATGAAGTCAACCCCTTCACCGGCCTCCTTGGCCGTTACGACTGTCGCGAGGAGCATTGTGTTGCCCATGCGCAGTTCTACCGCTCCATCGGCTTGCTTTGCAAGTTTGCCGGTCTCCAGCGTAATGGTGCGACCGTCAGGCAGCTCGATGGTTTTTTTGATTGGATTCATAGATGATGTTTAATTCAGCTTTTATAATTTCTTCGTTTTTGCAGCTTAATGCGGAGATGCGCCGTTTCAGTGCGCATCACGCGGATTTTGCAAAGTTAACAATTATTTTGTAATATTTTAGTCATACGAACCTTAATTATTACAAAAATCGCAGAAAAATATGGATGCTATATGTTGTAAGATATGTTTTAGAAGGCAATAGACTGACATTACAGCATGATGCGGTGTCGGTGATGGAGATTGCCGCTCAAGCTTGTTTTCCAAACTTTATTCTTTGAAAATTGCAATATAGCTTGTGATTGAGTAAATTTGCAGCTATGAATTCGTCAAAAGAAAAAATAGCAAAGACCAATGCCGCGCGTCTGCTCGACAGGGCAAAGATCCATTACGAACTGATTCCCTACACAGTCGATCCTGACAATCTTGCGGCAGAACATGTGGCCGAGGAGCTTGGTGAGGACATCAATTGCGTGTTCAAGACCCTGGTGCTTCACGGCGACAAGTGCGGATACTTCGTCTGCGTGTTGCCCGGAAACATGGAGGTCGACCTGAAGAAAGCGGCCAAGGCTGCCGGCGCGAAGAAAGCGGAGATGATTCCGATGAAGGAGCTGCTACCGCTGACCGGCTACATCCGTGGCGGCTGTTCGCCTGTCGGGATGAAGAAACCTTTCCCGACATATTTCCATTCGACTGCCGTGGGCTATCCTTTCATATATGTGTCGGCCGGACAGCGCGGTCTTCAGTTCAAGGTCGCTCCCTCTGACCTCATTGCCTACTGTTCGGGCGAGGTTGCCGACATCGCTGAGATGAAGGAGCATTGATACAGACTTTTATACAAATAAGGATTTCCTGTAAGTGACAGGTAAACACATAAGTCAGTCAGGGACATAATCTGTAATTATCGAAAATGAATACAATAGGCAAAATATTTACTTTTACCGGATTTGGTGAAAGTCATGGTGCGGCCATCGGAGGAGTGATCGACGGTATGCCCGCAGGAGTGAGAATCGACCTTGAAAAAGTGCAGCATGAGCTTGACCGCCGTCGTCCCGGACAGTCAGCCGTGACCACAGCGCGCAAGGAGAGTGACACGGTCGAAATCCTTTCCGGACTTTTCGAGGGGGTGACCACGGGCTGTCCGATCGGCTTCATCATCCGCAACGAGAATCAACATTCGAAGGACTACGGTCAGCTCCGCGAGGCTTTCCGCCCATCGCACGCCGATTTCACCTATACAACAAAATATGGTCTGCGCGACCATCGCGGAGGAGGCCGTTCGAGCGCACGCGAGACAGCCACGCGTGTCGTGGCCGGTGCTTTCGCGCGACAGGCTCTGGAACAGTTGGGCATATCCATTACGGCATACACCTCGCAGGTCGGGGCCATTGCTATTGACGGCGACTATACATCTCTGGATCTTTCGCTGACTGAGAGCAATGTCGTCCGCTGTCCTGACCCGGAAAAGGCAGCCGAAATGGAGAAGTTGATAATGAAAATCAAGGGTGAGGGGGATACTATCGGCGGTATCGTCAGTTGTGTTATCAAGGGTGCTCCTGCCGGTCTCGGCGACCCTGTGTTCGGTCGTCTCGGTGCGCGTCTTGCCGAGGCGATGATGAGCATCAATGCCAGCAAAGGTTTTGAATACGGCATGGGATTCGGTGGCGTTGAGCTGAAGGGCAGCGAGGTCATAGATCCTTTCACGGTCGGTGCTGACGGCCACATCGGTGTCAGCGCAAACCATTCGGGTGGCATACAGGGTGGAATCTCCAACGGTGCCGACATCTATTTCCGCGTGGCTTTCAAGCCTGTCGCCACACTCATGCAGGACATCGAGACGGTTGACTGCAACGGGAATCAGGTGCTTTTGAAAGCCCGTGGACGTCATGACCCATGTGTGGTTCCACGCGCGGTGCCTATCGTCGAAGCTATGGCTGCGATCGTGCTCCTCGACACAGTTCTGCTAAACCGTGCGGCCCGTCTATGAAACCTTACCGCGACTTTGCCGACTTTCTCGGCGAGCATTTCAAGGGAAAGGTCCAGAAGATTGCCGTCAATGCAGGTTTCACTTGTCCGAATCGCGATGGGACGAAGGGACGCGGGGGCTGCACTTATTGCAACAACCAGTCGTTTAATCCCGGCTATTGCGCTCCGGCCCTCTCGGTGACCGAACAGCTTGAGCAGGGTAAGGCTTTCTTTGCAAGGAAATATCCCGAAATGAAATATCTGGCCTACTTTCAGGCCTATACCAATACACACTCCGACGATATTGACCGACTGATGAGTCTCTATGAGGAGGCCTTGGCTGTCGATGATGTCGTCGGGTTGATAATAGGCACGCGTCCCGACTGTATGCCGCAGCAGCTTCTCGACCGTCTTGCAGCCTTGCCGGCGTGGGTGATGGTTGAATACGGGGCGGAGAGTGCGCACGATTCAACACTCGAGAGGGTGAACCGTTGCCACACTTGGGCTGATACAGCCGATGCCGTCACGCGCACCCATGCTGCAGGACTCCCCACAGGTCTGCATCTCATCATGGGGCTTCCGGGTGAGGATGAGGCGATGATGCTTGAGACGATTGACCGTGTGAATGAGCTTCCGGTCGATACGGTTAAGATTCATCAGCTCCAGCTAATCCGTGGGACGCGTCTTGCCCGGGATGTGGAGGAGGGTCTTTATGACATCCCGCGTTTCACGGCTGAGGAATATGCCGACCTCTGTGTGAAACTGCTCCACCGTCTGCGCCCCGACATCGCTTTGGAGCGTTTCGTCTCGCAATCGCCTCCCGAATTGCTCATCTATCCGAAATGGAACCTTAAGAACTATCAGTTCACCAATCTCCTCCACAATCGGTTGAAATTGTAGCAAGCCGCGATTACGGTACATGAAATTCTGAAAAAGGCACATAAAGCCGGAAGGTCAGAAGTCCCTATAACTCGTTCCGCATTAGCTTGAAGCGATATAACAAATTTGTTATATGATAGATACAGAAGTCCATATAACATGTTTTGTATTAGCTTGACGCAATATAACAGATAGGATAGGTTCAGGTAAATTATACATCTGTTACTTTTGTCTATTTTGTTCGTTTGTGTCTCTTTTCATTGCATATAAAACCGGATTTTCCGATTGAGGAGGTTGAATTATAATGGAGAATGGCAAGCTGCGAAGCAGCGGTGCGATGGTAGCCCCTCATCGAGCGCTATGCAATGAAGC
>NZ_CAJTMT010000037.1 GCF_910577345.1 uncultured Duncaniella sp. | reverse complement strand
CCCCCTCTACCGACCGGAGCTGAAATGCGAAAGCATCTCAGCTCCGGTCTTTTTTGTATGTATTCATCCGTATTTTCTTATCTGTGTGTGAATAAAAATCTGTCATTTCTGAGTTTTTCTACCCCTATTCAATAGTTTTTTTGTAATTTTGCATCTACTATATCATTATCAAACATCACTCAAAGAGATTGACATGAAACTTACTGAATTGACAGCCATATCGCCGGTTGACGGTCGTTATCGTGGAAAGTGTGCAAGTCTTGACGAATATTTTTCGGAATATGCTTTGATCCGTTACCGTGTTAAGGTAGAAATAGAGTATTTTATCGCACTCTGTGAATTACCTTTACCTGCACTTTCAGACTTCCCGGTTGCATTATTCGGCAAGTTGCGTGAAATCTACGCTAATTTCTCGGTAGAGGATGCAGCGAAGGTTAAGGAAATCGAGAGTGTGACCAATCACGATGTCAAAGCTGTCGAGTATTTCATCAAGGAACGTTTTGACGAGCTTGACATTGCAAAGTATAAGGAATACATTCATTTTGGCCTTACTTCTCAGGACATCAACAACACATCAGTCCCGATGTCTATTGCCGACGCGCTTAAAAACGTCTATCGTCCCCGCATTGTCGAGCTTATAGAGCATCTTGAATCTCGTGCGGATGAATGGTATGACATCCCTATGTTGGCTAAGACTCACGGTCAGCCTGCATCTCCCACCCGTCTTGGCAAGGAAATCCGTGTGTTCAGCTATCGTCTGCGCCGTCAGCTTGCCATGCTTGACGCTGTGGAAATTTCAGGTAAGTTCGGTGGTGCAACCGGTAATTTCAATGCCCATCTTTGCGCATTCCCTGAAATTGACTGGCGTAAGTTCGGCGCTGAATTCCTTTCTGAGAAACTTGGAATAGTTCGTGAGGAATATACGACACAGATTTCAAACTACGATAATCTCGCAGCGCTCTTCGACGCGCTTGCACGCATCAACAATATTATCCTTGACCTTGACCGGGATATGTGGATGTATATTTCGATGGAGTATTTCAAGCAGAAAATCAAGGCCGGTGAGGTCGGATCATCTGCAATGCCCCATAAGGTAAATCCCATCGACTTTGAAAACTCGGAGGGAAATATCGGAATCGCCAACGCAGTCTTCGGCCATCTTGCAAGCAAACTTCCCGTTTCGCGTCTGCAGCGTGACCTGACTGACTCGACCGTCCTCCGTAATATCGGTGTGCCCTTGGCTCATACTCTTATTGCAGTGGCTTCGACGATGAAGGGTCTTGGAAAGCTTCTTCTGAACCGTGCAGCAATTGATGCCGACCTCGACAACACATGGAGCGTTGTGGCCGAGGCTATCCAGACTGTCCTCCGTCGCGAAGGTTATCCCAAACCCTACGAAACCCTTAAGGCTCTTACCCGCAAGAATGAGGCTGTCACTGCTGAAAGTATCGCTGTATTTATTGATACTCTCGATGTCTCTGACGATGTGAAGGCTGAGTTGAAAAAACTTTCGCCCCACAGCTATACCGGATATTGATTATTTGCAGGTTAGAGAAATGGATACATCCACTAAGATACGTTTCGGATTTATTGCTGTGTTATGGTTACTGCTGTGTTACATGGTGGTGGCCTCACAGCCTTTCACCCTTTGGGTGGCGTTTGTCATAATCGCTTCCGGAATTGTCGTGTGGGTTCCTCTGTACAAGAAATATATTAAGAATGGAAAAAGAAACAAAGACCGATAAGTATCCTCTATTGTCGCGCATCGACTCTCCTGCCGATTTGCGTAAACTGCCTGTGGAGCAATTGCCTCAGGTCTGTGGTGAACTGCGGTCGTTTCTTATTAACTCGCTTTCATCCCACCCCGGCCATTTTGCTTCAAGCATGGGTGCTGTTGAGCTGACAGTCGCCCTGCATTATGTGTTCAATACTCCGTATGACCGCATAGTGTGGGATGTCGGCCATCAGGCTTACGGACATAAGATTCTTACCGGTCGCCGTGACAAGTTTGAAACCAACCGTACGTTTGGTGGTCTGAGTGGCTTTCCTTCGCCCAAGGAAAGCGAGTATGACACTTTCACGGCCGGCCATGCGTCAAACTCAATATCCGCTGCCCTTGGCATGACCGTGGCAAGTGCCTTGCAGAATGAGAATCCGAGGCGCAATGTCGTTGCTGTCATCGGTGATGCATCCATCAGCGGCGGCCTTGCCTTCGAAGGATTGAACAACGCAGCCAATGCCAATTCCAATCTGCTTATCATTCTTAATGACAATGATATGTCGATTGACCGCAATGTCGGCTCGCTCAATTCCTATCTGGCTCATCTCACAACGTCAAAGGCATACAACAACGTGCGCTATAAATTCGCGCGCTTCCTTCGTCGCTATCATCTTGTCACCGATAAGGGCAAGGGGATGATCATGCGTTTCAATAATAGCCTGAAATCGCTCATAACGAAGGAACAGAATATTTTCGAGGGGCTTAATATCCGATACTTCGGACCCTTTGACGGTCACGACCTTCCGACTGTGATTAATGTCCTTAATGAAATCAAGGATTTCAGCGGTCCGCGGATATTGCATCTGCGCACAGTCAAAGGTAAGGGATATACCCCTGCTGAACTCGATCCTGCCACTTGGCATGCTCCCGGAAAGTTTGACCCTGCCACAGGAAATCTAATTAAGGATAAGTCCCGGAAGGCTCCGAAATATCAGGATGTCTTTGGCGAGACACTCGTGGAGTTGGCTGAGAGAAACAAAAAGATAGTAGGAGTCACTGCAGCCATGCCTTCCGGAACATCGATGATAAAGTTGCAGGATAAATTTCCTGACCGTACTTTTGATGTCGGAATCTCCGAGGGTCATGCAGTCACTTTTGCCGGTGGTCTCGCAAAGGAGGGTATGAAGCCCTTCGTAGCCATATATTCCTCATTCCTCCAACGCGCCTACAGTCATATCATTCATGATGTGGCTATACAGGGCTTGCCTGTCACTTTCTGTCTTGACCGCGCAGGTCTGGTCGGGGAAGACGGTCCAACGCATCATGGAGTCTTTGACCTCTCATATTTGCGTGCGATTCCGGGAATGACACTTGCCGCTCCGCGCAATCTTGACATGCTCCCCCATCTGATGCTGACGGCCGAAAGTTTCGACGGCCCGTTTGCAATCCGTTATCCCCGTGGCAACGGCGACAAGGAGCTGTCAGAACAAATGCACACTCTTCCTATTGGTAAGGGTGAATTATTGAAAGACGGAAAGGATCTTGTTATCCTCACCCTCGGACCTGTGGCCTCGGATGCGGAAGCTGCCATCGAAAAGGCCGAGAAAGAACTTGGCGTGACCATTGCCCACTACGATATGATTTTTGTCAAACCTATGGACCCTGATATTATCAAGCGTGTTGCAGAGATGAATGTCCCTGTTATAACGGTTGAGGATGGAGTGGTCGAAGGTGGAATGGGGTCCGCTGTCATCGAGGGGCTTGCAGAGCTTGATTCGCCTGTCAAAGTGACTCGGCTCGGTGTGCCTGACCGTTTTATTCCGCAGGGAACGCCTGCGCAACTCAAAAATTTGTGCGGATTTGATGTTGATGGAATCTATCAAACCATCAAAAATCTTGTTATTACTAATAAAGACTGATCCGCACGATGAAGATTGTTATTGCCGGAGCGGGCGAGGTCGGTACTCATCTCGCCAAACTCTTATCGAATGAAGAACAGGACATCACTGTTGTCGACAGCGACGGTGAGAAGCTTTCTGTGCTTGATTCCAATTATAATCTGTTGACGTGCCAGGGCTCTCCGACTTCCTTTGCCACACTCCGTCAAGCGGGTGTGGAGGGTTGTGATCTTTTTATTGCCGTCACGCCGTTTGAGACACGAAACATCATAGCATGTGCCATCGCAAAAAGCCTTGGAGCTTCCAAGACCGTGGCACGAATTGATAACTATGAGTTCAAGGATCCTGCCAATAAGGACTTTTTCACTCATATCGGTGCCGACGACATGATTTATCCCGAATATCTTGCCGCGCTTGAGATTATTCAGGCGTTGCGTCATAATTGGGTGCGTCATTGGTTCGAACTTCACGATGGCGAATTGATTCTTGTCGGTGTGAAACTGAGGGAGAACGCGCCTTTGCAGGGTATGCAGTTGAAGGAGCTTGGCATGACCGAACACAGTTTCCACGTCGCTGCCATCAAGCGCAATCATGAAACCATCATTCCGGGCGGTCTTGACCGTCTTCAGGTCAACGACATTGTCTACTTTATGACCACCCGCGACCATGTCGATTCTTTGGTCGCTCTCTGTGGCAAGACTCAACGCAAGATTCGCGACATCCTTATCATGGGTGGAAGTCGCATTGCGATAAGGCTATGTGCTATGGTGGGCGATGAATTCAATATAAAGATTGTTGATATTGACCGTGAACGCTGTCTGCGTCTTTCGGAGAAGTGTCCGAATGCAAGCATCATCAATGCGGATGCCCGTGATACCGATGCTCTTCTGGATGCCGGAATAACGGATATGGATGCGTTCATCGCTCTTGCCGACAGCAGCGAGACCAATATCCTCACCTGTCTTTCCGCCAAAGAGCTTGGTGTAGTCAAGACTATTGCCGAGGTTGAGAATCTTCAGTTCATCT
Source organism: uncultured Duncaniella sp. (assembly GCF_910577345.1). Lineage (GTDB taxonomy): Bacteria > Bacteroidota > Bacteroidia > Bacteroidales > Muribaculaceae > Duncaniella. Next base: position 24,908 of record NZ_CAJTMT010000037.1, on the reverse strand, counting down.
CTGAGGCGGAAGGTTTGAATATCGGTACTGTTATAAATAAGAAGCTGCTTGCTTCATCGAGAATATTCCAGATGCTTCTCGACCGCGATACGTCCACTTCAAAGTGCATGGCTCTCGCTGATGCCGAGGTTGCGGAGATTGTCGCGAGTGAGGGGTCAAAAATTACGCGTGCAGCGGTTAAGGATCTTAAACTTTCCCATGAGATGACAATCGCCGGACTTATCCGCGATGGCAAGGGTTATCTCGTGTCCGGTAACACTGTCATCGAACCGGGCGACCGTGTCGTGGTGTTCACGTTGAGCGGTCTGCTCCATAAGGTTGAAAAACTGTTTAAATGATGAATCTGCTCCGATATAGACCGACAGTCATAAATATCCCGGTGGTGCTTCGTATCATCGGGCTTCTTCTTATAATCGAGGGCTTGTTCCTTTTGGTTCCTTTGGCCACATGTCTGGTCTATGGTGAGAAGGATTGGCTCTGCTTCCTCGTGACGATGGTTGTCACCACTGTTGCGGGTACGGTCATGACTTTTGGAATCCGCCCGCGGAATCCGCGCATGGGAAAGCGCGAGGGCTTTCTGCTGACGGCTCTCGTCTGGATTTTCTTCTCGGCATTCGGCATGATACCGTTTATTTTCATGGACAAGCAGCCGATGTCTGTCTCTGACGCATTTTTTGAGGCCATGTCCGGCTTCACGACCACCGGAGCCACCGTCATGTCATCCATAAGTCATCTGAGTCACGGAGTCATAATGTGGCGCAGCCTGATGCAATGGATTGGAGGCATGGGTATCATTCTTTTTACTCTTGCAGTGGTCCCTATGCTCAATCACTCAGGCGGTATGCAGATGTTCAACGCGGAGGTGACAGGTATTACCCATGACAAGTTGCGTCCGCGCATCTCGCAGACTGCAAAGGGCCTGTGGCTGATTTATATCGTCTTGACTGCCTTGCTTTTCGTGCTCCTTATCATAGGCCCGATGAACACATTCGAGGCCATCTGCCATGCGTTCAGCACAATGTCGACCGGTGGTTTCTCGACTGCCGACGATGGTATAGAGTCGTGGAATTCTGTTTATATCGAGATTGTCATGACTGTGTTCATGTTTCTCGGCGGTACCAGTTTCGTCCTTCTCTACCGCGCCGCTCACGGTGATTTCAAGCCAATCTGGAAGAATGATGTGTTCAGAGCCTACCTCGGAATAATCTTCGTGTGCTACATCCTCTTTGTAATCGCCATCTTCTACCACGGTCAGGCTTACTCTATAAAATCCGTCACGCTCGATCCGCTCTTCCAGATAGTCTCTACCATAACCTCTACGGGTTATGAAGTGCCGGACTTCTCCAATTGGGGCACATTCGCTCTTTCGCTTGTGTTCGCATTGATGTTTTTCGGAGCCTGTGCCGGCTCAACGAGTGGCGGTGCAAAGATTGACCGTCTGATATATCTGTTGAAGAATTGCCGCAATGAGATTGTCCGTTGCGTTTATCCCAACTATATTTTTACAGTCAGAGTCAACGGTCGCGTCATCCCGCATGAGACCGTTGCCAAGGTCATCGCGTTCCTTTGTCTGTATGTCATGATAATCATGATTGGCGGTATCATCCTTTGTGCGCTCGGACTCCCTTTGGTTGACTCATTCTTTTCGGCCTTCTCATGTATCAGCAACACCGGTCTTGGAGCGGGAGTGACAGGCTACGGAGGCAACTACGAACTTGTCCCCGACGTAGGTAAATGGTTCCTCGCCCTCATCATGATGATCGGCCGTCTCGAACTCTTCACAGTCCTCATCCTCTTCACCCCGACATTCTGGAAGAAATAAGTTTTTCTGCACGCAGACAATAAATAACGGAACAGCCCGAATAAACAGCATTGCTATCAAAATGATATAAACGGCAATGCTGTTTATTCGGGCTGTTCCGTTATTTATTGTAACTCTTTCTGTATTTATATATGCGGGATTATTTTAATATCGGGGAGTTGGCTGTGGAGCGGTAGGTTGGGTCGAAGATGAGGTTGAGGACGTGGGCGAGGCGGAGACCTCCGTTGAGGAATTGGGTCTCTACGGTAGGGGTCCAGTCGGCGACTTCGTTGTAGGAGATGTTGTCGCGTGAGCCGAAGTATTTGTAGACCTCATCACATATATTAATGGTTTCCTTTGCCCAGTCATCGACGGTTCCGGAAATGATTGTCGCTTCAACTTCTGCAGGAGCGCGGTCAATCTGCTGTTGCCATTCCGAGTAGCTCCATTTGTGGGCCGATTCGGGGATTGATGAGTCCCATACGGCGTGGAGGTTGTTGTCGCGGTTGAAATATTTCACCTTTATGCGGTTGCCACCAAGGTCAGTTGCATGGCCCATGTGGAGCGGCTGATGGAGGTCGCCCATGACGTGGACGAGAATCTTCATTGCGAGCTGAGAATCCTCGAGCGGTGTCGAGGGGTTGGCGAGTGTTTCAATTTGTGCTTTGATGGCTGTCACGGCATCACCTGCAGGATTGGCCTGTGCCTCTTCGTAGCGCTCACCTTCGTCGACGTTTTTGTAGTGCCATGTCTTGGTGTAGGCGTAGGGCTTCGTGTGGCTTGCATTGTCAAGCCAGTTGGCCCAATAGACCATTGATTTTCCTTCAAGGATGGAATCGACGGCTGCTTTGGTTGTCGGTGTCAGATGATTTTCAGCAATGTAGGCGGTTGTGTCGTGACCCTTCTGTCCCCAACCGAAAGCGGTGACAGCCACAGCCGACATGAAAACGGATATTAAGCTGCGTTTCATTTACTTTTAGATTTAAATGGTTAATTCTCATACAAATCTACGCAACTTAGTTCTGATTGACAAGAAAAACGCGGAGTTTTTTATTGGCTTATGACAACTTGCAATGCCCCACCGGTAGGGACGCTTTTTAAAGCGTCCGCAGTTGGATGGGGGATATATGTTGGGGCGGATGCAATGCGGACGCAATGCTGATGCAATGCTGATGCGGACGCTTTGAAAAGCGTCCCTACTGGCTGTTGGCGGGGGATTTGGAGTGGCGGGCGTAGGCTTGGGCCATGCGGGTGTGGTAGGAGCGGCGGGCGTAGCCGGGACCGTTGTAGCCACGGGCGAATTTTGCCCAGTTTTTGTCCTGCAGGGCTTTGAGGAGGCCGGCGTTGGTTATGAATTCGGCAAACATGTCGAGCTGCGCACGTTCGGTGCTTGACATTTTTTCGACGAAGTCCTCAAGGCTTGTCGCGCCACATTTTTTCCAGTTGAATCCTCCGATTTGAAACATTCCCCAGAATGTTCCTTCGATGGCTGCATGAGGATTGATGCTCATTGCCGCGTCAAGACGACGATGGGCCTTGGTCTGCGAACCGCGTGATGAGGCGAAGACCACGGAGTGTGACTTGCTGTATTTGGCAAGGTTGACGCCACGGCGCGTGGCGAAGCGGCGAAACATGGCCAAATCAAAGTTGATCAGCGGTTTGCCGGGAGCGGCGAAGCCTTCGTGGGTGCGTCCGGCTTCGATTTCTACAACTGCTTTAATGGCGGCAACTTCGACTCCAAGTCGTTGGGCCACCTCAATAAAATCTTCCTCAGTTAGAGTTATAATCGTATCGGAGGGGAGATCTTCACTTTCTGCAATCGCTTGGGAGAGGTTGTCGGTGCTTGATTTCAAGGAGGTATCTTCCGTCTTTGAAAAGAGCACTGCCGAGAAGAGAGCTGCAAGCGTCAGCAGAGCGAAACGTTTTAGCATAAAATATTTCTTTAGTACAACAATTCCCTTGCGCGCCACACGGCGCAGGGGGGATAACTATCTCAGAAGTGATGATTTCTAATGAATAAGGCGGTCTGTCACACCGCTCATGGTAAAATTTTGACAGGGTGTCTCATGAGGGGTCCATACGAGTCGCCGCATTGGCCGGTCATTACGCCCTAAAGTATAAGACGCTTGAAAAGCGTAAAAGTTTAATTCAATCAAAATTAGCCGGAAAAAATATTGTTTCCGGACCACCGATAAAGGCACGGGGGAGAGGGTCGGGGAGAAGTGGGGAAGGATACAAAAGGAACAGGAGCGGTGTCGCTGTCCTTTTGTATCCGTGATGATTATTGTGGGGGAGTCCCGGAAATGTTTACTTCTTGAGCTCTCCGACCTTTTCAAGAGTGCGTTTGAGCTGACCCCAGAAGCGCTCTACAGCGGGGATGTACATGCGCTCCGAAGGAGAGTGCACGTCGCGGAGGGTCGGGCCGAACGACACCATATCGAGGTGGGGATATTTGGTCAGGAAGAGACCACATTCAAGACCTGCGTGGATGGCCTTGATGGCGGGTTTCACTCCGTAGAGTTCCTCGTATGCATCGCTTGAAATCTTCATGATGGGCGATTCGAGGTTGGGCTGCCATCCGGGATAGCCGTCGCCGTGCTGGACACGTGCGCCTGCGAGGAGGAACACGGCTTCAACCTGACGGGCGATGTCCCATTTGCGCGACTCGACGGAGCTGCGCTGGCTGGTGGTGACAACGATGGTGTTGTCGGGACCCATCTTGACAGAGGCGAGGTTGGTCGATGTCTCCACCAGACCTTCGAGCTCGCGGCTCATTGAGATGACTCCGTGGGGGGCGCAGTAGAGCGCACGGATGATATTGGTCGAAGTGGCCTGGTCAATGGTGAAGTCGGGGGTGTCGACGCTTTCCATTGTCACCTTCAAGTTGGGTTCAAGGCCTGCATATTCGTTTTCGAGGTCGGCGATGTAGTGGTTGAGGGCTACGCGGACTTCTTCCTTGCGTGAGGTGTGGACACCGATGATTGCGTGGCTTGCACGGGGGATGGCGTTGCGGAGGTTGCCACCGTCGATTTCAGAGAGGACAACTTCATGCTTCTCCGAGAGCTGGAAGAGGAAGCGGGCGAGGAGCTTGTTGGCGTTGGCGCGTCCGAGGTGGATGTCGCCGCCGGAGTGGCCGCCGTTGAGACCCTCGATGTTTATCTTGAAATAAAGGAAGTCGGTGGGAGCGAATGAACGGTTGTAGGTGAAGAAGGCCTGGGTGTCTACGCCGCCTGCGCAGCCTACGAAGATTTCAGCATCGTCTTCGGAGTCGAGGTTGAGGAGCATTGTACCTGAGATCATGTCCTCGCCGAGATTGTTGGCGCCTGTCATCCCTGTTTCCTCGTCGACAGTGAAAAGGGCTTCGAGGGGACCATGTTCGAATGTGTCATCGGTGAGCGCTGCGAGCGAGGCAGCCATGCCGATACCGTTGTCAGCGCCGAGAGTTGTACCTTCGGTGCGGATCCAGTCGCCGTCGATGACTGTGGGGATGGGGCTGTTGGCAAAGTCGAAGTGCTTGTCGTTTGACTCGCAGACCATGTCCATGTGGCCCTGCATGATTACTGTGGGAGCGTTTTCATGGCCGGGAGTGGCGGGCTTCGAGAGGACCACGTTGCCTACCTTGTCGGTCTTGGCCGTTAGATTGTGCTTTTTAGCAAAATCGAGGAGGTATTCACGAATTTTCTCTTCCTTCTTTGAAGGACGGGGGATTTTGGTAATCTCTTCGAAAATCGAGAAAACCTCGCGCGGTTGAAGATCTTTGATTTCCATATTATAGAAATTTTAGGGAAGTGATGAGCTTGTTAAAAAAACGGGGGTCGGCGCTGGTGCTGACCGGCGTATTTTAGCAATATTTAGCGCAAGTGTGAAACAAGTGTTAAATATCTCGCATTTGCACCACTAAATTATAAAATAAAATTGAGATAGATGCTATAATTTAGACTAAATTGCTACTTTTGCATCGGAAAACTCAAAATGACAATGAAAATAATCCTTCTGACCATAGTTGCCGCTGCCATCCTCACGGGTGTGGCTGTCGCTATAATGGGGGTGAAGATTTGGTTTGTCAAAGGAGGTAAATTCCCGACGGGTCATGCCCACGACATTCCCGAGCTCAAGCGCCGGGGGATCGGGTGTGCTCACCGTGACGACCATGAAGCTTAGTGAAACAAATCAAAAATCTCATATTACATATTTATCACACATGAACAAGTTAGCAATATCAGCTTCAACGCTGCTTTTAAGTCTTTTTGCCCTCACTGCTACCTCGTGCGGCGGCTCAACGTCAAGCGACTCTGCAGCCGGAGCTCCGGCCCAAGCAGCAACGGCCGATGGCGCAACCACCTCTTCCAGCCTTAACATCCGCTACATCGACTCCGATTCGCTCATGACCCACTATAATCTTGCGAAGGATTTTCAGGAGGCATCAATGCGCGCCGTGTCAAAGATCGAGAGCGCACGTCAGGCAAAGGCTAATGAAATCCAGAAATTCGCCGCTGCCATCGAGCAGAAGGGCCGCAGCAACGGTTATCTGACAGAAGCAAGCTACAACGCCGACATGCAGAAGCTCCAGAAGATGCAGCAGGATGCCGAGAGCTATCTCGCAAACCTCAGCCGCAACACTGAGAACGAACTCGGTCAGCAGCAGCTTCAGCTCAACGATTCGATTGAGAACTATATCAAAATCTACAACGCATCAAAGGGCTACGACGCTATTCTCTTCAAGGCTGCAGGTATCTATTTCAATCCGTCGCTCGACATCACCCGCGACATCATCGACGGTCTGAATGCCCGCTACAACAAGGTTGACGCTTCAAAATAAGAGACAAGTATACTGAGCAATCAACTTATCAGAACGGCCCCGCTTCCATCAGGAGAAGCGGGGCCGTTGTTGCATCGTCAAGTAATCAAGGAGTGTGTGTAAGTCAGCGGTAATCTGCGAATCGGACCTGGAGTTTTTTGCGGGCGAAGAAGATGCGGCTCTTGACGGTTCCGAGGGGGAGGTTCATCTTTTCGGCAATCTCATTATACTTGTAGCCTGCGACGTGCATCGAGAAGGGGATGCGGTATTCATCGGGAAATTCGTTGATGGCATCCGAAATCTCGTTTGCGCCGAATGAGCCTTCGGGAGTCTCAAGGCCGGAGTCCTGCGAGAGATTGAGGTGGTAGAGGTCTTCAGTCTGGTCAATCACGGTGGCCGAACGGGCTACGCGACGGTAATTGTTGATGAAGATGTTGCGCATGATTGTGAATACCCAACCTTTGAAGTTGGTGTTGTCCACATACTTGCTTTCGTTGTCGAGGGCCTTCAGGGTGGTATCCTGGAGCAGATCGTAAGCATTGTCTCTGTTTGAGGTGAGCATGTAGGCAAAGTTGAGGAGGTTGCCTTGGAGGCTCATAAGCTTGTTCTGAAATTCCTGAGTTCCCATAATCTTATCGTTTTAGAGAGTTGAAAGGAGAGTGATGAGTTTTAATTAGAATTGCTATTTAGCAGTGTTGTTTTTTGTTTGTGATTCAAAGTTACGACCGATTCGGAGGAATGGGGAATATGAAATGTAAAAGAATGTTAACGCGTGGACGGTAGTGTGTTTGGTTGGTGTAATATATTGACTGTTAGTGTTTTATGTGCTTGTGATAATTGTTGCAGAATTATTGCAATGTCACGGATGTTGCAATTTTTAAATAATAATGGTGCTTGATGAGGTGCGGGGTGGTGTGTAGGCTTTGCGTGGTGGTAAATCGATGTCCTCCGGACATCTTAGGCGTTTTTTTTGTTTTCCCTGCACATCTCCGCTGCGCTGCGATGTACAGGGTTACGGAGAAATCGGTGTCCTGGCGGACACCCTCTGCCTGTTTTTCGATGTCTTGTCGGACACTCGCTGGTTGTTTTTGGTGTCTGGAGCCGGATTATTTATGGAGGTTGGTAAGGTGCAGGGTGGCTTGATGATTGTGTGTGGGGGGAGGGATGGTAAATCGATGTCCTCCGGACATCTTAGGCGTTTTTTTGTTTTTCCCTGCACATCTCCGCTGCGCTCCGATGTACAGGGTTACGAAGAAATCGGTGTCCTTGCGGACACCCTCTGCCTGTTTTCGGTGTCTTACCGGATGCCATTTATTGCTATTACCGTTTCTTGCTATTGCCGTTTTTGTCATGACTATCATCACTTGATGTCTAATAAAAAATCTATGAAGATGTCTTTAAAATGAGTGATTGTATAAAGATAGCTTATTATATAAAGATATTATATATATTAGGTTATAGGCATATAGCTTATAAAGCGGAGCGCCCGCGAAGTCTCTTCGCAGGCGCTCGGTATGGGTGTTTTGTGTGTAGTTCGTAGGGTAGATTGAAGTATCCTAACATGAAAAATCTTTAGTAGTGCAAAATCTTATTTATTATATCTTTAACTTTATCTGAATCTAAAAACAATCTTATTACCATGAATGAAGTGTACGTGATGTGGAAACTTCTCTGTACGGTTGAAACATGAAAATTTAATCTCTACAAAATAGTTTTTATTGACGCGCGGGCTTTGTGGTCCCGGGTGATGTGTTTTTATCCTTTATAGGCGAGAGCCGTCTATGGGATTTGTCTCCGGAATTGGAGTATGTGGGTAGCTTAGCGGTAGTCGGCGAAACGCACCTGGAGTTTCTTGCGGGCGAAGAAGATGCGGCTCTTGACGGTTCCGAGGGGAAGGTTCATCTTTTCGGCAATCTCGTTGTACTTGTAGCCTGCAACGTGCATCGAGAAGGGGATGCGGTATTCGTCGGGGAATTCGTTGATGGCGTCTGAAATCTCGTTTGCTCCGAAAGAACCTTCGGGAGTTTCAAGACCGGAGTCCTGTGAGAGGTTGAGGTGGTAGAGGTCTTCAGTCTGATCAATCACAGTAGCCGAACGGACGACGCGACGGTAATTGTTGATGAAGATGTTGCGCATGATTGTGAAAACCCAACCCTTGAAGTTGGTGTTGTCCACATACTTGCTTTCGTTATCGAGGGCCTTCAGGGTGGTGTCCTGGAGCAGATCGTAAGCGTTGTCTCTGTTTGAGGTGAGCATGTAGGCAAAGTTGAGGAGGTTGTCCTGAAGGCTCATAAGCTTGTTCTGAAATTCCTGAGTTCCCATAATTATATCGTTTTAGAGAGTTGAACGTTTTTGATTGTTAGTGTTGTTGGTGTCGTTTTGTTTGCCTTTTGAGGGGCTTTGTTTTGTTTGACACTTCAAAATTACAACCAAAATCACTGAAATGAATATTTTTAATGCAAAAATATGTTAATTCAATGACAAAGTTGTTACAAATAGGTGTAATTAATTGAAAATCAAAGAGATGCGTGTTAAATAATAAGATTACAAAAATGTTACAGCGTAACAATAATTGTAATCCGTTTTGTAACAACGCCAATCTGACGCTCTTCAATCCGGGTTTGGGATATGTCGGGGCGGTGTGAGATTGATTTATGGTGTCTCACTTCATCCGGCCTCAGGTTCCTAATATTCCTAATATATTGTAGGTAGGGAAGAAAGGTTGCATCCTTTCATCTGGGTTTGTAGAGAATAGTCTTATCTGATTTATATAATATATGAGATATGTTTAAAAGTGTTCGTTAAAAAAATAGTAAATGTGTCAGTATGCAGGTATAGGGTTTGTGTGGAATTGACAATATCTTAATTCCACTGTATATAATGTCGTTTGTCCATGAAAAGTTCTCATTCATGACGATTTTAACCAAATTAATAAAAATTCCAAAAGTGTGGCGTAAAATTAACACCGTCCGTTAACCCCGGTGTCGGGGAAAACGGACGGTGTCGTGTAGGGTGGTTTATGTCGCGCGGTCTATCAGTCGGCGAATTTAGCCTTGATGAACTCGCGGTTGAGACGGGCGATGTTGCTCAGAGGAACGTTCTTGGGACATTCGGCTGCGCAAGCACCGGTGTTGGTGCAGTTACCGAAGCCAAGCTCGTCCATCTTTCTTACCATAGCGCGGGCGCGGCGAGCGCGTTCCACCTGACCCTGGGGGAGAAGTGCGAACTGGCTGACCTTGGCGCTGACGAAGAGCATTGCAGAACCGTTCTTGCAAGCTGCCACGCAGGCACCGCAACCGATACAGGTAGCTGAGTCCATGGCAACGTCGGCCACTTCCTTCGAGATGGGTATATCGTTGGCATCGGGAGCGCCACCGCAGTTGAACGATACGTAGCCGCCTGCCTGCTGGATCTGGTCGAAGGCGTTACGGTTCACCATAAGGTCGCGGATGACGGGGAATGCGGCCGAACGCCAAGGCTCGATGGTGATGGTGTCCTCGTTGTTGAACTTACGCATGTGGAGCTGACATGTGGTGATGCCCTGAACGGGACCGTGGGGGTGACCGTTGATGTAGAGCGAGCACATACCGCAGATGCCTTCGCGACAGTCGCTGTCAAAAACGACAGGCTCTTCGTTGCGGTCCACGAGCTGCTGGTTGAGCATGTCGAGCATCTCGAGGAATGAGCTTCCGGTCGAAACGTTCTCAACACGATAAGTCTGGAATGAACCCGGTTCTTTGGGGCCACGCTGACGCCAAATCTTGAGGTTTACATTTATAGTATGTTCCATTTGTCTTCGAAATTTTCTTATGATTTGTAGTTACGTGTTTGAACCTTGATTTCAGTATAGTTGAGAGGTTCTTTGAGAAGTACAGGCTTTTCGTTGTCGCCGGTGTATTTCCAGCAAGACACATACATGTAGTCCTTGTCGTTACGGGCTGCCTCACCGTCGGCGAGCTGATACTCTTCGCGGAAGTGAGCGCCGCATGATTCGTTGCGGTTGAGGGCGTCGATAGCCATCATCTTGGCGATAACGAGGAAGTCTTCGAGACGGAGAGCCTTTTCAAGCTCGGTGTTGAGGTCGTCGGCGCGGCCAACGATGCGGAGGTCGGTGTAGAATTCCTGACGTACCTTCTCCACTTCGTCGATTGCTTTAACGAGGCTCTTGAGCGTACGGCCCATACCTACGAGGTCCCACATCACATGGCCAAGGCGCTTGTGAATCTGGTCAGGCGACTTGGTACCCTTGATTGACATGAGTTTCTCGATGCGGGCACGGACTCCCTTCTCAGCTTCGTCGAATTCCTTGGAGTCGGTCGAGAAGTGGGGAACCTTAATCTGGTCGCTGAGGTAGTTCTGCATAGTGTAGGGGAGCACGAAGTAACCGTCAGCAAGACCCTGCATGAGAGCCGATGCACCGAGGCGGTTTGCACCGTGGTCGGAGAAGTTACATTCGCCGATTGCGAAGAGACCCTTGATTGAGGTCTGGAGTTCGTAGTCAACCCAGATACCACCCATTGTGTAGTGGCTTGCAGGGAAGATCATCATCGGGGTCTCGTAGGGGTTGTCATCAGAAATCATCTGATACATGTCGAAGAGGTTGCCGTAGCGGTCACGCACGACATCTTCACCGAGACGGTTGATGGCATATTTGAAGTCGAGGTAAACGGCGTTGCCTGTTCCGACACCGAATCCGGCATCGCAGCGCTCCTTGGCGGCACGGCTGGCGATGTCGCGGGGGCAGAGGTTACCGAAGGCGGGGTAGCGGCGTTCGAGATAGAAGTCGCGGTCCTCGTCGGGGATGTCGGTAGGTTTCTTCTTGCCTGCACGGATTGCCTCGGCATCCTCTTTCTTCTTGGGAACCCAGATGCGGCCGTCGTTACGGAGGGATTCGCTCATGAGGGTGAGCTTGGACTGGTCTTCACCGTGAACGGGGATACAGGTCGGGTGGATCTGAGTGAAGGCGAGGTTGGCAAGGTAGGCACCCTTCTTGAAAGCCTGGACAGCGGCAGAGCCGTTGCAGCCCATAGCGTTGGTCGAAAGGAAGAATGCACGGCCGTAGCCACCCGTTGCGAGTACGACTGCATGTGCGGCGTAGCGCTCGATCTCACCTGTGATGAGGTTGCGGACGATGATACCGCGTGCGCGACCGTCGATGATGACGACGTCGAGCATCTCGCGACGGTTGAACGACTTCACAGTGCCCTTCTTGATCTGACGGTTGAGTGAAGCGTAGGCACCGAGGAGGAGCTGCTGGCCGGTCTGACCCTTGGCGTAGAATGTACGGGACACCTGAGCGCCACCGAACGAACGGTTGGCGAGGAGGCCGCCGTATTCACGGGCGAAGGGAACACCCTGTGCAACGCACTGGTCGATGATGTTGTTTGACACTTCTGCAAGACGGTAGACGTTGGCTTCGCGTGAGCGGAAGTCACCACCCTTGATTGTGTCGTAGAAGAGACGATAGACGGAGTCTCCGTCGTTCTGATAGTCCTTTGCTGCATTGATACCACCCTGTGCGGCGATCGAGTGAGCGCGGCGGGGGGAGTCCTGGATGCAGAAGTTGAGCACATTGAAGCCGAGTTCGCCGAGGGTAGATGCAGCTGATGCACCGGCGAGACCTGTACCGACGACAATCACGTCGAGGTTACGCTTGTTGGCGGGGTTGACGAGCTTCTGATGAGCCTTATAGTTTGTCCACTTCTGGGCGAGAGGGCCCTCGGGAATCTTTGAATCAATTTGATATTCAGGAAGCTTGGAGGATTCGATGTCGGCGTAATCCTTCATGATGGGGGTAGAGTCGATCATACCCTCAAGGTTCTTAATGTCTGCCATATCTGTGATGTGGTATTGTTTACGATGAGATTAAAAACATCCGCTATGGGCACGGACTGTGAACACGATAGCTTCTGCAATGAAAAGAAGAACCACGATGGTAGTCCACCAGAAACCGATGGCCTTGAGGCGGGGGAGCCAGGTGTCGTTGTCCCATCCGCAGCTCTGGAACATTGACCAGAAGCCGTGGTTCATGTGGAACCAGAGAGCGATGAAGCCGATGATGTAGACGATGGGAGTCCATACGTTACGGAAAGCTTCGCCAATGAAGTAGATGCCGTTCTGAGGATCAGGGAAGTGCTGGCCCATGATTTCGGCGAGCTGCATTTTTGCCCAGAACTGGATCATGTGAACCACAATGAAGGCAAGAACAACGATGCCGAGCACGAGCATGTTCTGAGATGCCCACTCAACCTGTACGGGTTTGGTGACAACGGCATAGCGGTCGTTGCCGCGTGCCTTGCGGTTCTGGATTGTCAGCCAAAGGGCGTAACAGATGTGGATGATGAAGAGGGCTGCGAGGCCGAGCGATGCTACGAGAGCATACCAGTTGGCGCCGAGGAAGGCGCAGACGGCGTTGTAGCCTTCAGGCGAGAAGATAGCCACTCCGTTCATCAGACAGTGAAACGTGACAAATAGGACAAGGCAAATGCCCGTGAGAGCCATCACGAACTTCCTTCCTATAGATGAGCATGTTAACCACATAGTTGGAAATGAAATTAAAAAAATTATTAGATTGGATTTATGAAATTGAGCTATCGAAAACCGGCCTCTTGACCGGAGTAATGCTGTAGGTGAGCGGGCCGACCATCTGTCATAGTCGGCTTGATAGTGCAAAGTTACGTCAAAACATCGGTGTTTACAAGAATTAAAGAAAAATTTCTTTAACTGAGCGAAAGATTGTTTAACGTTCGGAAAGGCTTTGCCTTCACCCCCTCCTCCTATATATTATAGGTGGTGGCGGTGGGCGGTCGTCGGCAATAATAATTGCACATTTTTTGAAATTATTGGGAATAATGTGTATTTTTGTGAACGATTTCAACATCCTCTCCACCGTAAATTCTCACTCTTTTAAACTCCACCATTTCTCGGTTATGCTTATCCTCTATCGCATCTATCAGATTATAGTGATGTGTCCTCTCCTGATAGTGGCAACTATCCTTACGGCCGTGGCTACGGTCATCGGTTCAGCTCTCGGCTTCGGCCGCTGGTGGGGCTATTATCCTGAGATTCTCTGGTCGCGTTTGTTCTGTTGGCTTGCTTTTGTCAGGGTGACTGTCAGCGGACGCGAGAACATTGACCCGAAGGTGAGCTATATGTTTGTGGCCAACCATCAGGGTGCCTACGATATTTTCACCGTCTACGGCTATCTCGGCCATAACTTCCGCTGGATGATGAAGCAGAGTCTGCGGAAGATTCCCTTCGTAGGATGGGCCTGCCGGTGGGCGCAGCAGATTTTTGTCGACAACTCTTCTCCGGCTGCCACCCGCCGGACTATGGAGAAGGCCGAACGCCAGTTGAGCGGAGGAATGTCGCTCGTTGTCTTTCCGGAGGGCGCGAGGACATGGAACGGCGAGATGCGCCAGTTCAAGCGCGGTGCCTATCGCCTTGCCATAGAATTCAACCTCCCGGTTGTCCCCCTGACAATCAACGGGGCCTTCGATGTGCTTCCGCGGTTCAAGAAGCTTCCGGTCCCCGGACATATCCATCTGACAATCCACAAGCCAATCCATCCGACGGCCAACGGCCATGACCTTACCCGTCTGATGGAGGAGTCGCGCGCAGCCATAGCGTCGGCACTGTGAATTTGGAGACCGGAGCAATCGTGAGGGATTTGAACTTTATGCACCCCGGAGATGTTTCTAACAACGAGGGACCGACATACTGATTGCGTTGTATGTGCGGTCTTGACGTATGCCATGAACTTTACTCCACCGAATGAAGTTTTGACATTTTTGTCAGTCGTGACTGACAAGCCTTGCCTTTGGCACGGTTTATGCCATTTCTGATATGCGGACCGCTTTCCGGTCCATTGAATCTTTGAATAAATCATCAATATAATTAAATTATAATACAAAGAAACTATGAATATCAAGCCATTAGCTGACAGAGTGCTGATTAGCCCCACTCCTGCTGAGGAAGTTACCGCAGCCGGTATCATCATCCCCGATACAGCCAAGGAGAAACCCCTTCGCGGAACAGTCGTGGCTACCGGCAACGGTACCAAGGACGAGGAAATGGTCGTCAAGACCGGCGATGAGGTCCTTTTCGGCAAGTATGCAGGCTCGGAAGTTGAGCTTGAAGGCACCAAATATCTCATCATGCGTCAGAGCGACATTCTCGCTATCCTTGAAAAATAACAGAGAGTCTCTTTTTTTTTTTGACAATCTAAAGAATTCAATGCGATAATAAATTTACGCATACAACCACTTTAAACTATTTACGAAAATGGCAAAAGAAATCAAATTCGATATAAAGGCTCGTGAAGAGCTCAAAAAAGGTGTCGACGCTCTCGCCGATGCCGTCAAGGTAACCCTCGGCCCGAAAGGCCGCAATGTAATCATCGAGAAGAAGTTCGGCGCACCCCACATCACCAAGGACGGTGTCAGCGTTGCGCGTGAAGTAGAGCTCGAAGATCCCTTCCAGAACATGGGCGCACAGCTCGTGAAGGAAGTTGCTTCAAAGACAGGCGACGATGCCGGCGACGGTACCACAACTGCAACCGTGCTTGCTCAGGCAATCATCAATGTTGGTCTGAAGAACGTTGCTGCCGGTGCAAACCCCATGGATATCAAGCGTGGTATTGACCGTGCGGTTGCTGTCGTTGTCGAGGGCATCAAGGCTCAGAGTCAGGAAGTGGGCGACGATTTCAAGAAAATCGAGGACGTGGCCCGCATCTCTGCCAACAATGACGAGGCTATCGGCCATCTCATCGCCGAGGCCATGAAGAAGGTTAAGAAGGAAGGTGTCATCACCGTTGATGAGGCCAAGGGTACTGAGACTACTGTCGACATCGTCGAGGGTATGCAGTTTGACCGTGGCTACATCTCTCCCTACTTCGTCACCAACACTGAGAAGATGGAGTGTGTGATGGAAAGCCCCTACATCCTTATCTACGACAAGAAGATTTCAAACATCAAGGATATTCTTCCCGTTCTCGAACAGACAGCACAGTCCGGCCGCGGCCTTCTCATCATCTCCGAGGATGTCGATCAGGAAGCTCTCGCAACTCTCGTTGTCAACCGTCTCCGCGGTTCGCTCAAGGTTTGCGCAGTCAAGGCTCCCGGTTTCGGCGACCGTCGTAAGGAAATGCTTGAGGACATCGCAGTGCTCACCGGTGGCGTTGTCATCTCTGAGGAAAAGGGTATGCAGCTCACCGCAGCTACGGTCGATCAGCTTGGCCGTGCCGAGAAGATTACTGTCAACAAGGAGAACACCACTATCGTAAACGGTGCCGGTAACAAGGACGCTATCGCAGCCCGCATCGCCCAGATTAAGGCTCAGATTGAGCAGACCACAAGTGACTATGACCGCGAGAAACTTCAGGAACGCCTCGCCAAGCTTGCAGGCGGTGTTGCCGTCCTCCACATCGGTGCTCCCAGCGAGGTCGAGATGAAGGAGAAGAAGGACCGCGTTGACGACGCTCTTTCTGCAACCCGTGCAGCTATTGCCGAGGGTATCGTCCCCGGCGGCGGTGTGGCATATATCCGTTGCGTGAAGTCTCTTGAAAACCTTAAGGGTGCAAACGACGACGAGACCACCGGTATCAACATCGTTCTCCGTGCCATTGAGGAACCCCTCCGCCAGATTGTTGCCAATGCAGGTGAAGAGGGTGCCGTGGTTGTCCAGAAAGTGAAGGACGGCAACGCTGACTTCGGCTACAATGCTCGCACCGGTAACTACGAGAACCTTCTCGCAGCCGGTGTCATTGACCCCGCCAAGGTTACCCGCGTGGCTCTTGAGAATGCGGCTTCGATTGCCGGAATGTTCCTCACCACTTCCTGTGTCATCGCCGACAAGAAAGAGGAGAACCCCGCTCCCGCAATGCCCGCTCCCGGAATGGGTGGCATGGGCGGCATGATGTAAAAAATCATATCCGCTGATAAACGGAACTTATAATACAACAAAAGTCCGTCTGCACAGTGCAGACGGACTTTTGTTGTATTATATTAATGTGGTTAGTGCCTAAGGTCGTTTTTTCTAAAAATTTATCCGTATCAGATCCTGTCCTAATGCGTGGATGCAATCGAGAATCTCTTTTTCTCTTTCCTGTGAGGGCTTTTTGAATCCGTTGATATAGTTTCGAAGCAAGGATGCGTTTATACCGATATGCTTTGCAAACCCTGCAATGTTGATTTCAGGGTGTGTGAGGAAAAATTTCTGCATTGGCGTCGGTTCAGTATCTTCATATTCAAAGCTTTCAAAGCTGATGTCCTCGTCCAGATTGCGCCAGTGTATGCCATCGAATCCGAAACGGTATTCCGAACGTTCCAGGTCCGAAGCGTTGAGTAACTTCGGATACCAGAGGAGTGACTGGCTCACGGTTTGTCCATCGTCAGTTCTTCCGTAGATATGTTGGCTGTCAAACCATATTTCCGTAATCTTGTTCATTCAAAATATTCTTTCCAACGTTTGATGATAATATCCTGATTCTCTTTTATGATTTTTCTGATTCGTTTCAAATCATTCGGTTTGATATTTATGAGTTCTCGGATGATAAAGCAATCTTTATCCTCGTCGTAATCAAAAATCACTTTTCCTTCGGCTCCTTCAACATGGACGTGGATTGGTTCATGCTCTTTGCTGAAGAAGAAAAATGAGAAACCGAAAAATCTGAATAGTTCTGGCATGGTGGTTTTTATTGTTTAAGGTTTGATACGCAAAGATAGGTATTATTTTTGATACCTGTGCAAACAGAGTTGTTAAATCTTTCGGAGTAAAATTTGAATTCTTATTTATCATAACGCTTGTAAATTAGCGAATTAAGTTGTAGATTTGCAATCGTAAAGTCTAATATCGCTTGTTTTGAGTGTATAAATCACAATAGAAATTACAATAACTCTTACCTCCGGAATTAACTATTTTATTATCAATAAATTTAATACCAATCATTACAAATTTTTACTCATGACAAAAAGAATCTGGAATGTTGTCCTTGTTCTGGCGTGTCTGCTGGGCTACCAGTCCGCGCGTGCTGACTTCAAGGACATCAAAGTGGATCTGACTAACGGAAATCTTTTGACCGAACAGGAGATTGCCGACAAGTCATTGACCACATTCGGAGTTGCCGTCGGTGCTGACGGTTCGGTTTCGCGTGTTACAGCAGATGATGCTGCGGCTGCGATAGTGCTTACAGGTAAATTTCACACCAATGAGCATGGTTGGGGCAATTTCACTTCGACCGTGAAAGTCGAGGGTCCCGTGAAGGTTTCAATGGGAACCTGCGCCTGGGGTAGTGATGTAACTGTTAAAAATGAAGCCGGCGAGACAGTCGCTTCATTCAACACAAACACCGGCGCCTGCTACCACAACGACAAGGCTGCCAATATCGCTTCGGCTACCTACAAGGGTGGAGCTGCTACGCTCACTATTTCCGGAGGTGCCTACACCCCCTACATCGCAGTAGAGGCTGTAGACCCTGCCGACCTTGCTGAAGAGGTTGAGGTTTCCTTCGGCTTTGGCGAATATGCCGATGCCGGTGTCCTCCCTGCAGGTGAGAAGGTTGAGATAGGCAAGACTTTCACCATTCCTGCAAACTTCACAATGTATCAGGAAGGCAAGACCCTTGTCGGTTGGACTGACGGAAGCAAGAACTATGAGATTGGTGAGGTCGTGACTGTATCAGGCGCACTCGCACTCACTCCAGTCTTCGTCAACAACACCGTGACCCTCGCTGACCGCACCGATGCTGTGACTCTCCGTTGGGACTTCCAGCGCAAGAACGGTGCGCCGACTGTCGGTTTCCAGGGTGTCAAAGGTTTCTGGGTGACTCAGGCGAAGATCGGTACCGAGACAATCGATGTGAAGCTCGATTTCGATACCCACAACGGTAAGATTGCAAATGCCAACTGGAACGACTGGGCACAGATGAACAATGGTACCCTCTTTACTGCTCCTGCATGTAAGGGCGCGGTTGTTTCGTTTGAATCTTACAGCCCGACAACTTCTACAACTGTCGACGGTCAGAATGTTGCCAACGGATCTAACACTCCTTCTTTCACTTGCGCCGGAAATCCCGAGACTGTTGAAATCGTGATTGGAGATGGAAGCTACTATCGCTACATTCAGGTTGAACTTCCGGTCGTTGAGTCTGCCGGAGGTGAGGTGTTCACCAAAGAGGCCGCTTCTGCTGTATGGTCATTCAATGAGACTGCTGAAGCATATCAGCTTACTCCTGCAAACGTGTTCTCCTTTGCTGCTGTCAACCTCGGTGGAGCAAACATTACAGGCCAGGGCACAGGTCAGGCTGTCGATGAAAACGGTAATACCGTTACATTCCTCAAGGTTAGACCCATGACAGATGCCAAGGATGAGGTGGAATGGACTCTCAAACCCGCCAAGGGACTTACATTTACTCCCACTAAGGTGAGTGCCTACATCCAGCGTTTTGGTACCGATGCTTCAAACGGTGTCACAGTGAGCGCAAAGAAGGCAGATGGTGAGAAAATCGAGCTCGGCAACTTCACCGCACCCCGCAACAATAAGCAGCAGAATGAAGATAAATATGGCTCGAATGACAACTACACAAATCGCTTTGTGATTGAGCTTACTCCGGCGCAGCAGGCAGAGCTTGCTTCGACTGAAGGTTTCTCGCTCTTCGCCACCATCGGTGTCGGCAACACCAAGGAGGGCGGTTTCAGCGATGTCCGTATTGAAGGTGTCGTAGACGGTGCTATGGAGGAAGTGGCCAAGTTTACTCTTTCGGCAGTGGTCGCTCCCGAGGGTGCAGGTGTTGTCAGCATCTATCCCAAGGCTGATTCCTACGACAATGGTTCTGTCATTAAAGTCTCTGTAGAGAAAAATTTCGGCTATAAGTTCGTGAATTGGACAGATGCTTCCGGTAAGGTTGTGTCTGACGAACTTTCTTTCTCCTATGAAATCGGTGCTGACACCGAACTGACAGCCAACTTCGAGAAGCTTACAACCTATGCGCTCGACTATGGTGTTGAGGGCGGAGCTAACCTCTACATGGTTCAGCCGCAGCCCGCACCCGTGGTTATCGACGGTAAGAACATGTATGAGGAAGGCACTGTCGTGACCCTCACAGCAAGCGGCAACGACATCCTCACCTTCACCAACTGGAGCGACGGCGGAACATTTGCCGAAACCAAGGTGACAATGGATGGCGACAAGTCGCTCACCGCCGTTTACTCTGCCGTTGACTACATCGTCGGATGGGACTTCTATCTCGCAGGTGCCAATGGTCGTCCCGCTGACTTCGCCTCGACTCCTGAAAATGAAAGCGCCACCCTCGTGCTCCGTGATGCCGAAGGCAACACTCAGGGCTGGCTTGACAAGTCGACTGTCGCTGCCGGTGGCTACGAAAGCTTCGCAGGTGCAGCCGTCAACTGGAAGAAGCTCGGTCAGTACTACTATCAGACCAAGATCAACGCACGCGACTTCTCCAACATCAAGGTGCAGGCCAAGATGATGTATAACTACAACGCCTACACCACTCAGGTGCTCGAATACTCTCTCGATGGCGAGACTTGGAACGAGGTGACCCGCATCACCATGGAAGGTGCCAAGACTCAGAACGAAATCGCCGGTGCTCTTCCCGCAGCCGCCGACCATGCCGAGAATCTCTTCATCCGCTGGCGTCCCGATCTCGACGGCGCAGTTGACGGAACCGTTGCCGCTGACAATGACGGCACAGCAATCTCTGCCATCTACATCACTGCCGATGCCGAGGTCTACAACGACGGTGTCGCTCCCAAGCTCATCTCTTCTGTTCCCGCCGACAATGCTGCAGGTGCATCTTCCACCGGCCGCATCGTCCTCAACTTCGACGAGAAAGTCAAGCTGACAGCGGCTGCCAAGGCCACTCTCAACGGTCAGGCACTCGAGCTCGCAGTTTCCGGCAAGACCGTGACCGCCAACTACCGCAACCTTGACTATGCTACCGAATATGTCTTCAATCTCGCAGCAGGTTCTGTCAGTGACGCCGCCGGCAACACCATGAGCGAGGCTGTGAAGATTACATTCACAACCATGAGCCGTCCGACCGTTGCAAAGGTAGCCTTCGACAAGGAGGTCACCAACGCCGCTGAATTCCTTGCAGCTCTTGAAGCCGCAAATACCCGCAGCGACAAGGGCACACGCTACCGCATCTTCCTCCACAACGGAACCTACGATCTCGGCAAGGCTACTCTGACCGGCATCTCCGCATCCAACATCTCGCTCATCGGTGAGAGCCAGGAAGGTGTCGTCATCGTCAACAAGCCCGAAGTTGAAGGTATCGGCGTGACAGCCACTCTCTTCAACACCAGCACCGGTCTCTACATGCAGGACATCACCATCAAGAATGACTATCCCTACGCCAACACCACCGGTCGTGCTGTCTGCCTCCAGGACAAGGGTAACAAGACTGTGGCCAAGCGCGTGACACTCCTTTCTTATCAGGATACATACTACAGCAACAACTCATCTTCACGCTTCTACTGGGAGGATTCTGAAATCCACGGAACAGTCGACTTCCTCTGCGGCGGCGGCGACGTTTACTACAACCGTGTCAACCTCGTTGTCGAGAACCGCTCGGGCAATGTGATTGCAGCTCCCAACGGTCAGCTCAAATACGGTTATGTATTCCTTGACTGCGAAATCAATTGTCCCGCAGGTGCCGAATCTGTTGTCAACGGTTCTTACCGTCTCGGTCGTCCTTGGGGTGCCAATGCCCGTGCGCAGTACATCAACACCCGCATGAACGTCATCCCTGCAGCCGACGGTTGGGGTGAGATGGGTGGCAACAAGCCCGAAGTATTCGCTGAATACAACAGTACAGACAAGAATGGTATCGCCGTTGATCTTGCTTCCCGCAAGGTGAAATTCGACGGTGGCACTCAGGCAAGCGCTGTCCTCACCGAAGCTCAGGTTGCCGAACTCAGCGTCGAGAACGTCATGGGCGGTTCTGACGAATGGAACCCCCTCGGTCTCACCGAACAGGCTCCCATCGTCACCAACCTTTCACTCGAAAACGGTCTCCTCACTTGGGACAACAGCGACTACGCCGCATGTTGGGCTGTATGCCGCAACGGTCAGGTAATCGCCTTCACACTCGAACCCGAATTTGAGATTGCCGAGAGCCGTGCCGATGAGGCTGTCTACTCAGTCCGTGCCGCCAACGAGATGGGCGGTCTCGGTGACGCTGTCGAGGTAGGCGGTTCCACTTCCGGTATCGACTCAGTAGGTGCTGACGCAGAAGTAGTCTCCACTGTCTTCTACAATCTTCAGGGTATCCGTGTCGGCAACGACGCCAAGGGGCTCCTCATCAAGGTCGACACCCTTGCTTCAGGCCGCACAGTGACCACCAAGGTTATCGTGAAATAAGCTTCGGTCATCGTGAAATAAGCCTCTGGATATTTCAGTATCAATTTCATAATCATTGTGCCTGACGGACTCTTCCGCCAGGCACTTTTTTTCTTATCGATAAGTCAGCTGATAGTCCTGTATCAGCAGATTCCGGTATAATAGACCCTGAAACCGTTGCTTTTGACTTTGGCTGTTTGGTGGATTTTAGTTACTTTTGTCGCATATAAAGATTAAAACCTTATTATGAACAAGAAATCAATGATTATGCTCTCGGCTGCGATGATGGCCGTCAGCGCCTGTGGACTGCAGGCTCAGCCCAACTACACGGTGACTCTGCCGGTTTCGGAAGAACACAACAATACAATGGCATATCTCTATGATTGGGACAACGATGCCAAGCTCGATTCGATGGTTGTCACTGACAAGCAGGTTAAATTTGCCGGTCACGTCGATGCTCCTTTCATCGGTCGCATCATTGTGAACGGTGCCCGCGGACCTATCTTCATTGTGGAAGAAGGAAATATTGTCATCGGGCCTGCCGGTGATGACTCCCGTACTCCTCTCAATGCAAAGATGACGGCTTATTCCAAAAAGATGAATGATATTGTCAAGGAATTCCGTGCTCTTGACCAGAATGATTCCACTCAGGTTGCTAAAGGCGTTGAGCTTGAGAAAGAATATACAGCCATTCCCCTCAAAGCCTACGAGGAAAACAAGGGTAATGCCCTTGGGCTTTATTATTTCATTCAGCTTGCCAATGACATGGAGCTTTCAGAACTTGACGCAGCGATGGCGGCCGACAAGGCTGTTGCACAGTCAAAACGGGTGCAGTCTGTGCGCAAGGGTAAAGTGGCCAAAGCTGAGACTTCCGAAGGCAAGCACTACAAGGACTTCACCGTCACCTACAATGGAAAGGAAGAGAAACTCAGCGATTATGTGAAGCCGGGCCGCTACACTCTCGTTGACTTTTGGGCAAGCTGGTGTGGTCCCTGCATCCGTCAGACCAAGGTCATCAAGGAGCTCTACAACAAGTATAAGGACAAGGGTCTCGATGTCCTCGGCGTTGCCGTCTGGGATGAGCCCGACAATACCCTCAAGGCAATCAAGAGCCACGGTCTCGAATGGCCCTGCATCATCAACGCTCAGTCTGTTCCCACCGAACTCTATGGCATTTCAGGCATCCCCTGCATCATCCTTATCAATCCCGAAGGCATCATCGTGTCGCGCGACAAGCAGAGCCAGGAGCTTATTGATGATGTCGACAAGGCAATGGCCGGTTTCGAACCCCAGGCCCTCGTCGCTCCCGCCGAAGTAGCCAAGGATACCGCAGCAGTGATTTTCTAATATCAGAGTAATCAGGATTATCAGAGAAAATTATCAGAGCAATCAGGATTATCAGAGAAAATTATCAGAGCAATCAGGATTATCAGAGCAATCAGGATTATCAGAGCAATCAGAGTTGTCAGAGTACTCTGATAGCTCTGATAACTCTAATCCCTCTAATTCCTCCCCAAAAAAACTTATCCCAACAAATGACTGAAAGAGATCTTAAGGATCTTCTTGATACAGAGGCGGCGAGAATCAACTCGCCGTCTTTTATTGATGATGATCCCGTTCAATTCCCGCGCAGGTTTTCCGACCTCCGCGACATAGAAATATCGGCACTATTGACCTCGGGCATCGCCTGGGGCAACCGCAAGATGATATGCCGTGACTGCGACCGCCTCCTGTCGCTCATGGACAACAAGCCTTACGCCTATATGATGGACCGTGGCTATGAGGACCTCCCTGACGGACAGAATATCCACCGCACTTTCTTCACGCAGCATCTCAAACACTATCTGCGCGGACTCCGTGCCATCTACTCGCGCCACGGTTCGCTTCTGGATTTTGCCCGCAGCGAGGATATTGCGTCATCCGAGGCTCCGGCATGGAAACTTGTCGAGGGGATAAACCGCGTGCTTGTCGAAACTGATCCGGCCAACACTGACCTTGCGTCGCGATGCCTTCCGCAGAATCTCACGACAACGGCTCTGAAACGTGTCAACATGGCTCTCCGCTGGTTGGTGCGCAACGATGGTATCGTCGACCTCGGCGTGTGGGATGTCATAAATCCCTCGCAACTGTTCATTCCGCTTGACGTGCATGTGGGCGACATCTCCCGCGAGCTCGGACTGCTGACCCGCAAGGCCAACGACCGCCGCTCGGTCGATGAGGTCACCGCCCACCTCCGCCGCTTCAACCCTACCGACCCGACCATCTACGACTTCGCCCTCTTCGGCATCGGCATGAAACTCTAACCATCCAGTGCAATCTGCGGGAAGGGTACATAAGGACAAAAGGCCAGAAGGTACAAAAGATTATTATACTTTTGTCCCTTATGCTCTTTTGTGCTTTTGTATCCAAACTGCGAGAAGGGTACATAAGGACAAAAGATCAGAAGGTACAGAAGATTAAATTGAAGTAAATTATACTTTTGTTTCTTATGCTCTTTTGTGCTTTTGTATCATATTTTTCTGTAAGACTGGTAGTTAACTTCATGGCCTTATAAAATTCTTTTGTTCCTTATGCCCTTTTGTGCTTTTGTATCTCTTTTTATTCAGATGGAACCCCAAAAAGAATGACTGACAGGTGTCAATTTCGTGCTGACTGGCATGACTATAACGATGGCATTTACTTTGTGACGATATGTTGCAAAGACAAATCGCACTACTTCGGAGCCATAGAAAATGGCGAGATGCGCCCATCCCTCCCCGGTACAATCATCGACCGACAGATCGCCGCACTCCCCACACATTTCCCAGGCCTCGAACTCCTCAACCATGTCATCATGCCCAACCACGTCCATATCATCCTCTCCGTGTCCCCGAAGCCGGTGGGGACGCTTCCGGTGGGGACGCTTCCGGTAGGGACGGATTGGGAGGCTGTTGCGGACGCTTTGAAAAG
>NZ_CAJTMT010000036.1:16345-29822 GCF_910577345.1 uncultured Duncaniella sp. | reverse complement strand
TGCGTGGGGAGACAATTGGGGAGGGTAATCTGCGATTTGGGGAGGTGATTTTAACTAAAAATATATGAAAAATACTTATAAATTGGTATTTGGCGGGTGAATTGCGGTCGTTGGCCATTTGTTTGGGCGGTTTTTTACTGATTTCTGAGTATTGTCGTCGTGGCGGGGTCGGGGTAATTTTGCATCGTGAAAACCAATCATGATGAATAACCGTTTCCTTACATTTTCCGACCGTCTGCTCCGTGGCGCTATTGCAGCGGTCATTTTCGGAGCGCTCCCATTGGGCGGAGCGACCGCGTTTGCAAATTCAATAGATAATGTTTCCGATGCCGCATCTGTCACCGGTCATGAGGCTGCAACTAAATCTGTTGCTCTCCGTCCGGCGGCGCTTGCCGATACGGCAGGGTTCCGCAAATTCCGCTTCGGCGGTTATGGCGAGATGATTGCCGAGTTCAAAGACTATGGTATCAACCGTTTCGACGGCACATCGACCGGCAATGCCCGCACCCATCGCAACACCGTGTCGATTCCTCGCTTCGTGCTTGCACTCGACTATAAATTCACCCCGAAATGGATTCTCGGAGCCGAAATCGAATTTGAATCGGGTGGCGTAGGGTCGGCCGTCGAGCTTGAAAACAGTGAGAACGGCGAATATGAGACCGAGATAGAGAAGGGTGGGGAAGTGGCACTCGAACAGTTCCACATCACGCGCCTCATCCATCCCGCTTTCAATGTGCGCGTCGGCCATCTCATCGTGCCTGTCGGACTGACCAACTCCCACCACGAACCCATCAACTTCTTCGGAACACGCCGCCCAGAGGCCGAAACCAAACTCATTCCCTCCACATGGCATGAGACCGGCCTTGCCTTCTTCGGTTCATTCGGAAAGCGCAAGGCGCAGTTCGACTATCAGCTCATGGTCGTGGCCGGACTCAACGCCAACGGCTTTGACCGCGACGAGTGGGTCATCGGCGGCAAGGAGGGAGTGTTTGAGAACGACAACTTCAACTCACCCGGCTATGTTGCCCGTCTCGATTATGTCGGTGTCCCCGGTCTGCGCATCGGCTGGAGCGGCTACTACTGCCGTGATGCCGGATCAAACTCCGACAAGCAGCACACCTATTCTTCAATCGGCCGCATCCCGGTGGCAATCACGACTTTCGATGCACAGTGGCGCTCCCCGCTCATCACAGCCCGTGGCAACCTCACCTACGGCTATGTCGGCAATGCTGCCGGAGTGAGCGAAATCAACCGTATGCTCTCCAACAAGTCGCCCTACTCGCGCCTTGTCCCCGTGGCCAAGAATGCCATCAGCTACGGAGCCGAACTCGGAGTGAATCTCCGCAAGGCCATCGGCGGAGACTTCCCGGTCATCTATCCCTTTGCCCGCTATGAATACTACAATCCCCAGTATCGCGGACAGGGCAAGCAGAACATGGACAAGCGACTTGAAGTGAGCCAGTGGCAATTCGGCCTCAACTGGTTTGCCCTCCCCAACCTTGTGGTCAAGGCCGACTGGACAGGCCGTCAGATTGGAACAGCCAAGGTGTTTGGCAAGGGTGACTACAACTCGGAAAACGAATTTGCCCTCGGCGTGGCCTACGTCGGTTGGTTCATAAAGAAATAAATAACAAAAAAACATATCAACAGCAATGAAAAAAGTATTTCTAAGCGCAGTCATGGCGCTCTCGCTCATCGGTCTCCCCTCATGCAGCGACGACAAGAACGACGGTCCCGACAAAGATGAAAATGTAGAGGCTGCCGACATCAACTACACCAAAGCCAATGCCTCAAGCTGGGGCAACTATATGGTTCAGGTGGCCTACCTCCTCCGTTCGGACGCACAGAACCTCTACAACTCCTGGACACAGAGCTACGAGGGTGGCAAGCCATTTGCCGAAATCTTCAAGCAGCACAACGGCGGCGACTATTCGAGCGCACTCAGCTGTGTTGACCAGATGATTGAAGGTTGCGCCGAGATTGCCAATGAGGTCGGTACAGCCAAAATCGGTGACCCCTTCAACCTCTGGGTTTCCGGCGAGAAGACCCGCGCTGTCTATGCCGTTGAGTCGTGGTACAGTTGGCACTCGCGTGACGACTACTCGAACAACATCATGTCCATCCGCAACACATACTACGGCTCTCTCGACGGAACCGTCAACAGCGCATCGCTCTCAGCCCTCATGGCAAGCGTAAATCCCACGCTCGACACTCAGATGAAGGAAGCCATAGCTGATGCATCTGCCGCCATCCTCGGCATTCCCCAGCCCTTCCGCAACAATATCAATTCGAGCGAGACACGCACTGCGATGACCGCATGTGCCGACCTCGAGGATCTCCTCTCAAAGCAGCTCAAGACCGCTGTGGCCAACCTCGGCAACGACAGCCGTCTGCAGGCAATCGTCGACCGCTTCGTCGACGGTGTGGCTCTCCCGACCTACTCCGACCTTGCTGCCAAGAACAGCGCGCTCTACGACAAGGTGGTTGCTTTCAAGAACAATCCCTCCAACTCGACATTTGCCGCTGCCTGCGAGGCATGGCTCACTGCCCGCGAACCGTGGGAAAAGAGCGAGGCCTTCCTCTTCGGTCCCGTTGATGCGCTCGGTCTCGACCCCAATATGGACAGTTGGCCTCTTGACCAGGATGCCATCGTGCAGATTCTCAACTCCGGAAACTACGACAATCTCGACTGGACCGACGGCGACGATGACGACAAGATTGAGGCCGTGCAGTCAGTCCGCGGTTTCCACACTCTTGAATTCCTCCTTTTCAAGGATGGCAATCCCCGCAAAGTTGATTAATGAGTTTTTGATACGGAATGAAAAAACTATCGGTTTTTCTTTCAATCCCGATTGGAGTCCTGTTGTCGTCGCTGTTAGGTTCATGTGACAGCGATGGCCTGGATGCCATTGACATAGAGGTTCCCGCCGGCTACGAATTGTCGGCGGGAACTTCCACTGTCTTCCTGACATCCTCCGTGGCCTACGACAGTGAGGCTCCCTGGGTGAGCGGCGATTACCTGACACGCTTCGTGCGCGGCGACAGACTCTATGACGACGTGCGTACCTCCACAAATGGCGATGGCGGCGGCCTCGGACCGGTCTATGCGGGATATTCCTGCGGAAGCTGTCACCGCAACGCCGGACGCACCCGTCCGGGAGTGTGGAACGACAACGGTTCCGGGCCTTACGGCTTCTCGGCCATGCTTGTCTATATCACCCGCCGCAACGGAGCATTCTTCCGGCAGTATGGCCGCGTGCTCCACGATCAGTCCATCTATGGTGTGACCGCCGAGGGTAAGTTAAAGGTTGATTGGGAATATCAGACTTTCAGTTTCCCCGACGGCGACAGTTATGAACTCGCTCTTCCTCACTATACCATCACTGACTGGTATGCCGACGAGATTGCACCAGAAGACCTCTTCTGCTCTGTGCGCGTGCCTCTCCGCCATGTGGGCATGGGTCAGATCATGGCCCTTGACCAAACCGAAATCGAGAAATTGGCGGCTAAGAGCAACTATCCCGAATGGGGTATCAGCGGACGCTGCAACTACATCACCGAACGTGGAAAACTCTGTCTCGGACTCTCAGGCAACAAGGCGCAGCACGCCGACCTCACCGTCGAGCTCGGATTCTCGTCGGACATGGGCGTGACCAACAGCCGCTACCCCGAGGAGATTTGCGAGGGTCAGTTCCAGATGACCGAAGGGTCGATGATGGGTCTGACCTACGACAAACTCGACATCTCGACCGAGGATATGGAGAACGTCGACCTCTACATGCAGTCGCTCGGAGTCCCCGCGCGTCGCAATGTCAACGACCCTGAGGTCAAGGAGGGCGAGAAAGCTTTCTATGAAGCAGGCTGTCACCTCTGCCACGTCACCACACTCCACACCCGTCCGCGCGGCTCGACCCTTCTTGCGGGAACACAGCTTCCGTGGCTCGGAAATCAGACCATCCATCCCTACAGCGACTTCCTCCTCCACGACATGGGGTCGGAAATCATGGGCGCTGGTCTCAACGACAACTATCCCTCCGGTCTGGCCCGTGGAAACGAGTGGCGCACCACTCCCCTCTGGGGTGTGGGACTGCAGGAGAAGGTCAACGGCCACACCTGCTTCCTCCATGACGGACGTGCGCGCAATTTCATCGAAGCCATCATGTGGCACGGCGGTGAAGGATGGGCCTCGCGTCAGAAATTCGCCTCGATGCCCCGCGAGAAGCGCGATGCCGTCGTGAAATTCCTCCAGTCGCTCTGACGACGCAATGTCGCCACCCTTGCAATCATTATCATTTAATACCCTCTAAAATTCAGAATACACAGATGTTAAAGAAGATAGCAACTTCGCTGCTTGCAATCGCAGCCGTAGCGCTTCCGGCTTCCGCACAGTATGATGCCGACACCGAGAATGGTGTGGTGTCGCTCGCGGGACACAACGGATTCACCTTTGAGACACAGAAGGGGGATTTCCTCTTCAAGCCGTATCTGCTTCTGCAGACCTCGGCCAACTATAACTGGTATGACGACGCCGGTCTTGACCCGGCCTACAATCAGGACAATGTGGCCAACTCAGGTTTCGCCATCCCCTACGCCGTTCTCGGATTCACCGGCAAGGCGTTCGGAATCGTGACCTTCAATCTCTCGATTAATGCCGCCTCGTCGGGCGGAGGCATACTGCAGCAGGCTTGGGCCGACATCCGCCCCAAGGATGAGATTGGTGTGAGAATCGGTAAGTTCAAGACACCTTTCTCCCATGCCTATCTCACCACCCTCGGTTCGACACTCTTCCCCTCTCTTCCCACCTCGCTCACCGCGCCTGTCATCCTTCCCCACAGTCTCAACGCGGTCACTCCGAACATAGGCACCGGTTTTGATCTCGGTGTGGAACTCCACGGTCTCCTCAAAGGCAAGTGGGGCTATCAGTTGGGAGTGTTCAACGGCACCGGTGCGAGTGTCAACAGCGCAACCAAGACATTCAGCGATGACTGGCACATACCGTCGCTCCTCTATGCCGCGCGTCTGACATGGCAACCGCAAGGCCCGATGCCCGCATCGCAGGGCGATCCGCGCAACCTGAAAGCCGACAAGATGCTCGTCGGACTTTCCGCCTCGATTAATGTCGAGAGTGAGAACGAGTCGACCAACGATACTCGCGTCGGTCTGGAATGGGCGTGGAACAAAAACCGCTGGTATTTCGGAGCTGAGGCCTACTATATGCACGTCGGCTTCACCAAGCGACAGAAAATCGACGAGACCTTCAACTACTGGGGTGCCTACGCCCAGGCCGGTTACTTCATCACTCCCCGTCTTCAGGGAGCGCTGCGCTACGACTTCTTCGAACGCAATTCGACCGGAAAGGGTGGTTTCCTCAACATGCCGGCTGTCGGTGTCAACTACTTCTTCGACAAAATCAATCTGAAGTTGCAGGCGATGTATCAATATACCGGCCGCACAGGTCACAAACGTCAGCTTGACCGCGATGAGGACAACCTCGGCCTTGCCACAAGCACTGCGGTCATCATGGCCCAATATACATTCTGAAAAGCGCAACCCTTATGTCGATTCATAATATTATAAAGCCAGGACTGCTGGCGGTGGCCTGTCTTCCGTTCATCCTCGCATCGTGCGACGAGGGTGACATTCCAAACAAGGTTGCGGATGTCGACAGGAGCGGACGCACCGCGCGGCTTGAAGGTTCGGTGGTCAAGGCCGACGAGTGGCCCGCAGGCTATTCGGTCGCACTCGCCGGATTCGGGGATGCCGACGAATATGCCATGATAAGCAAGACCGTCGACCCCTCGGCACTTGAAAAGACGGGGACAATGACCCTTTCGGGAGTTCCCGCCGACGTGACAAGCATCGAACTCTGCGTCATCGACCGTCTGCGTCGCAGGGTGGCGAGCTTCGTGACCGTCAAGTGTGATGCTGACGGAGGCGAGGTTGTAATCACCGCCGACGGAACGGATGTCGGGCCGATGGCGGCTGTGCAGAGCGAGGTGTTCAACACCACCTGTGCCAACTGCCACGGAGCATCCAACCATGCCGCCGCAGGGCTGTCGCTCCTCGCTGGAGAGAGCCATGCGCAGCTCGTCGGCGCGCGTTCGACCGTCGAAGCCGAATCAATGCGTGTCGTGGCCGGAAATCCTGACGAAAGTCTGCTTTGGGAAATCCTTTCGACCGACAAGAGTGCATCGTGGCGCTATGACCATTCGGTCGAGGTTGTCTCGACAGTCAGGCTCGACCTCGTGCGCAACTGGATAATGGCCGGTGCGCCGGAATGAGGCAGCCGTTCACTCACAATTCAACCTCTCAAACATCCATAATCACTGCTTAACCATGACTTATCTGACCATACACAGTGAGGGGGCCGAATGTCGGCTTGCCCTCTTCCTCTCTCCCGAAGGACGCGGGGAGGCTCATGCCATCATCCGCTCGACCTTGCCGTGTGAACCGTTTCAGCGCCAGCTTGAATGTGTACGCGAGGCTGCCGGAACGCTTGCCGACAAGGTGAAGGACCTCACCGGACGCGCGATGGCCCCGGTGTTCCGCCGCTATTTCCTCAGTGACCCCACAAATCAGGCTCCGCTGATTGAGACATCCGCTGACTGCGCTCAGAGCATTGTCGGACAGTCGCCGCTCGACGGAACCAAGGTTGCCGAATGGGTGTGGCTGCAGGAGGAGGGGAAATGTGAGAATCTCGGCGACGGACTTTGGCGCAACGGCAGTTCGCAGCTGTGGCAGGGTGATTGCAGCGAAGCGCAGCCCGGCGATTCATATATGCTCACCGAAAAGGCTCTCGACCGCATGGACAAGGCACTTGAGGGACTGGGCGGTTCGCTTGCCGACCATTGTATGCGCACATGGTTCGTGGTGCGCGATGTGGATTCAAATTACAAGGGGGTTGTTGCAGCGCGCAATGACGTGTTTGACCGCATCGGGCTTGCCTACGACACTCACTTCATCGCCTCGACAGGAATCGGCGGGTTCAGCCCCGAACCCCGTCAGACCGTCGCATTCAACGCATTCGCTGATTTGCGTCTTGAAGAGGATGACATCACCTATCTTAAAGGCTCGACCCACCTCAACCCCACGGCGGAATATGGCGTGGCTTTCGAACGCGCGACGGCTACAGACTATGCCGACCGCAGGGAGGTGTTTGTCTCCGGAACGGCAAGTATTGACAACCGTGGTTGCATCGTGGCTCCCGGCGACATAGAGGCACAGACCGACCGTATGCTTGAAAACATCGGCGTACTGCTCGCCGAGGGTGGCTGCGGTTTCGAGGATGTGGCTCATCTGATTGTCTACCTGCGCGATGCGGCCGACCATGCCGTGGTCGAGAGAATTTTTGCTGAAAGATTGCCCGAAGTGCCGCGTGTGATAGTCCTTGCTCCTGTATGCCGTCCGGGATGGTTGATTGAGACCGAATGTATGGCTGTCAAAGGGATGAAAACCGGCAGCAAAGTGAAATATTAGAACTTTTTCGGAATGTCAGTGCTGAAGTCACCACGCGTGAAAGCCACGCTTGCAGTCGTGGGGAGCCTCTTTGTCGGAGGCTCTGTGTTGCTGCCGCCGGAGGTCTATTCCTCATGGTGGTGGTTCGCGCTGTGGACTGTAGCGGGACTACTGCTTGTCGCTCTCCTTGCCGGAAAGAGGATGCGCGGACGCAAGACTCTTTGGTGCTTTCACCTCTCTTTGCTTCTCATCCTTGCCGGAGGGGGAGTGACGGCGCTGACGGCTGAACGCGGCACCCTGCGCCTTTTGCCGGGAGAACATTCCGATGTCTATTATGATTCCGACAGCCTTGCCCTGCCACTGCCGGTCGGGGTAAGGCTTGAGAAATTTGAGGTGGTGTATTATCCCGGAATGACCTTTCCGCGTGACTTCCGCTCGGTCATAGTGACCGATGGCGGGGAGCGGATTGTGATTTCAATGAACAGAATCGGACATCTGTCTGCCCCCGGACGAAGTTGGGATGACTACCGTCTATACCAGACCTCCTACGATTCGACCGGTGCAACAGTCCTGACCGTGGCCCATGATCCCTTCGGGATTGCATTGACCTACGCGGGCTATGCACTTTTCGCCCTCGCAGGATTGCTGATGCTCGTCGGGAAATCATTTCGCAGACCGGTGAGGGGCGTGACGGTGATGGCTCTGATGATTCTTGCCGGAACCGGTAGGGGAGAGGCCGCTCCGGCAGTCCCGCAGTCGCTTGCCGATTCGCTTGCAGGAAAGCAGGTGCTGTTTCGCGGACATGCCGTTCCGTTTGAGTCAATGGCGCGGAAGCTTACACTCGCGCTGACCGGATCGGAAAAGGTGGGAGGCATTGATGCCACCCGCTTCATCGCTTCGCTGACAGTCTATCCCGACGAGTGGCGGGATGTCGGTTTCCTTTTCGTGAAGGATAAGGGGTTGAGAAAAGCCCTGGAGCTGCAGGGGGCATACGTCAGCCCTGCCGCTCTCTACAGTGTGGATGGCCGGTACCTTCCTGAAACCCTGTGGCGGGATGGCAGTGGAGAGCTTGATAAGGCAATACTGCGTCTTGACGAGAAAGTGGCTCTGCTTGCCGAATTGTGGAGCGGAAAGCTGTACTCGCCTCTTCCTCCAGACAGTGAATTGCGGTTGAGCGATGAGGAGGTCATGCTCGTACTTGCCTATGACCGCTGCCGTCCGGGGATGATATTCTTTATATGTGCCTTCCTCGCCGGTGTGCTTTCATTGGTTGCGGGAAATCGTTGCCGGAAGATGAGGCTGTGGGGTGGCGTAGCACTGACACTGTTCGGGCTGATGACGTTCGCATGGCATTGGGCAGCTTCGGGGGAGGCCCCGTTGGTCGGGTCGTCGGATCTGCTTTTCTTTACAGCCGTCATGCTTTCTGGGCTGTGCATTTGGGTTGGGCGCAAAGATGTCCTGCTCGGGTCGTGCGGACTGTTGGCCACCGGAGCCTTGGCGCTTGTCGCATGGCTCGGGTCGCGCACTCCGCAGTTGACACCGCTGATGCCTGTTTTGGCTTCTCC
This sequence comes from uncultured Duncaniella sp., assembly GCF_910577345.1. Classification (GTDB taxonomy): domain Bacteria; phylum Bacteroidota; class Bacteroidia; order Bacteroidales; family Muribaculaceae; genus Duncaniella. The sequence goes on along the minus strand of NZ_CAJTMT010000036.1, from coordinate 20,802 downwards.
TTGGCTCTCGGTGCATGTGTCGGTCGTGATGACCTCATACGCACTTCTTGGCTTTGCATCCTTAGGGGGATTGATTGGGTTGGTGCGTCCTGCCGGATTGGAGAGATTGATGCCGACGGCTCTTCGGTTGACAGAGTGGGGAGTATGGTTGTTAGGTCTTGGAATATGGTTGGGTGCGGTGTGGGCCAATGTGTCGTGGGGACGCTACTGGGCCTGGGACCCGAAGGAGACATGGGCGTTGGTGACGATGCTCATATATGCTGTCCCGCTCCACCGCTCGACCGGTCTGCGTGGACGCTCTCTGGCAATATACCTCCTCCTCGCCTCACTGGCGATGCTCATGACCTACTCCGGAGTCAACTTCCTTTCCTCTCTCCATTCGTATCGGGTATAGGAAGTGATGGGATGGAAGTGATGGAAGGGTACATAAGGACATAGGGTCAGAAGGGACAAAAGGTTTTATTATGGGCTGATTTTAAGGATGGAATGGTACATAAGGACATAGGGTCAGAAGAAACAAAAGGGTTTTATTAGCGATAATGTTCGATAATATTATAATCATCGATAATAGTTATAATATTAATGTTTTAAGGCTATGATATTATTTATTTAATATCTAATGCGGTTTAGTGGATAAAAAACTTTTGTTTCTTCTGACTTTATGTCCTTATGTGCCTTTCCATCATTCTATCCCCATGTCCTTATGTGCCCTTCCATCATTCTATCCCCATGTCATTATGTACCTTTCCCTCTCTTCCAACTCTTTCATCGGTTTTTTTGAATTTAAATCAGATGAGGTTCGGAATTTTCGGCGAAATTTCAGTAATTTTGCGTGGGCAATTCTTTTTTATTGATTATGAAGATTTTTACCACCGAAAATATACGAAATATTGACCGCGTTACCATCGAAGATGAGGGAGTCAGCTCGATGGAGCTGATTCACCGTGTAGCCGAAGGGGTGGTCAACGAGATACTCAGCCGCTGGAGTCCGTCGAAGCCGACAATGGTCTTTGCCGGAGCGGGAAACAACGGCGCGGATGCCCTTATTGTGGCCAAACTGCTCATTCAGGCAGGGTTCAATCCGCATGTGGTACTCATCAACGTGCAGGGCAATTCCCTCTCGCGCGACTGCCGCGAATGTCGCGACGAGCTTCTGCGCATGGGCAATGTTGCCATGACCGAGATTGTCCACACTTCCCATATCCCCACCCTTACGCCTGACCATCTTGTCATCGACGGCCTTTTCGGCACCGGCTTGCGCAATCCGCTCGACGGCGGCTATAAGGCAATGGCGCGCTACATCAATGAGTCGGGTGCCACGGTGGTGTCCATCGACGTTCCGTCGGGCATGTTCGGCGACTGGAATTCCCGCATCCTTGCCCGCGACGTTGTTCACGCCGACCTCACGGTTGCCGTGCAATTTCCCCGTCTTGCCTTCTTCCTGAGCGATAACGCTCCCCTTGTCGGACGGTGGACTACCGTTGACATCGGCCTGAGTCGACGCGCCATCGAACAGACCGCCACGAAATATTTCCTCATCGAGAAGGAGGATGTGCGCCGTGTGCTCAAACCCCGTCCCGACTTCTGCTCGAAAGCTGATTTCGGCCATGCGCTACTCTTTGCCGGTTGCTACGGCATGATGGGTGCTGCAGTGCTTGCCTCGCGCGGTGCGCTCCGTGCGGGTGTGGGTAAGCTGACGGTCCACTCTCCGCGCTGCGGATTCAGTGTGCTTCAGACGGCTGTCCCCGAGGCGCTTTTCCTCCCCGATGCAAACGACAATGTGATTTCCAACATGAGTCCGCGTGTCAATTATACTGCCATCGGCGTAGGCCCCGGTATCGGTACCAATGATGCCACCCGAGGCGCTGTCGAGACACTCATAAAGACCATCAAACGTCCGATGGTGATTGATGCCGACGCGCTCAACATCATCGCGCGCAATCCCGCTCTCATCGACCACATCGCCCCCGGCTCGATCCTCACGCCCCACGCCGGCGAGTTTGACCGCATCTTCGGTTCGCAGGCTTCGGCTGAGACCCGTCTGCTGAGGGCTCTTGAGGTTTCCCACAAGTACAAGCTGATAATCGTGCTCAAAGGCCGCTACAGTGCCACTGTGCGCCCCGACGGTAAGGTGTTTTTCAACTCCACCGGCTCTGCGGCTATGGCGACGGCAGGTAGCGGTGACGTGTTGACCGGCATAATTACCTCGCTCCTCGCGCAGGGCTACAAGTCGGAAATCGCTGTCACGGCAGGTGTCTACATCCACGGTCTTGCGGGCGACATCGCCGCGCGCTCTGAGGGTGACTACGGCACCTCGGCCGGCGACATCGCCGCCGCTGTCGGGAAGGCAATCAGGGAGATATTTTAGCGTTTGGCGCTAAAATATCGCAGTATAGAGTATAAAGTATAGAGTATAGATAATAGTTTTGCTGTAGGGACGCGCTGTAGCGCGTATGCCGGATGACATAGGTATTTTTTATTTATTCGGTATTCTATTTGCAGTTGTCCGTTATTCTATTCTTGGCATTCATTTCCCTATTACATATTATAACCCTCATATATCCTCCTCACAATAAATTTCAGATTCCAAAATTTAGACCGCTGAGTTTAAAGTTTTTTATATAAACCATGATGAAAAAGTTATTCTCAATATTACTGCCGATGGCGATGGTTGTCGCTCCGGCTTTCGCTCAGACATCAACAAAGCTGACGGCTACGAAGGCTAATGAGTTCGGGCTTATGTACACTCTTCCGCTCACCGCGTTCGAGGTGACAGTTGCAGTTGAAAAGACTGTCAACACTCCGGGCGAGTTCTATCAGTATGCCAAGAAGTATCTCAACACCGAGCCTATCATCAAGCCCTCGACTTCATGGCGCATCACTGAGGCTGTTGTCAATCCTGTCGCAGTTGCCGATGAGGAGGAGCGCTATCTGGCTAATTTCAAGGGTGGGACGGGCACTTTCATGATGCTGTCCGACAGCAATTATCCACTCTCCATCAACGATGAGAACTACAATCCGGAAGTCAGCCTCACGGAGTTGCCTAAGGCTGTCGCAGCGGAGCCTACGGTTTTGCAGAAGCCGATTGCACAGCAGGCCATCACTCCTGAGATGATTCAGAGCAAGTCGTCGGCCAAACGTGCGGAGCTTGCCGCTGAGAAGATATATGAACTGCGCACCAACCGCAATGAAATCATCTCCGGTCAGGCCGATGCCATGCCTTCTGACGGTGCGGCGATGAAACTTGCCCTCGACCAGCTTGCAGGACAGGAGGAAGCGCTGACTGCGATGTTCCTCGGCACTGTGCAGAAGTCGGTTGAGGTGCGCACCTATACCGTATATATCCCTGAGGATGGTGAGGCAAGCCGTATGGTCATTGCCCGTCTGTCGGCTATTGACGGTCTGGTGGATGCCAACGACCTTTCGGGTGATCCCATCTATATTGAGATCACTCCAATCACCCGTGGCGAACTTCCTGTCAACGAAAAGGGTGTGGCCAAGACCTTCCCCAAGGGTGGAGTTGCCTACCGTATCCCCGGCGCTGCATGGGTAAGTCTGACCTACGATGACCGCACTCTGACGGAGAAGGAGTTTGACGTGGCTCAATACGGTGTTGTGTTCGGTCTCGACCCGTCGCTTTTCACCAACAAGCGCGAACCGGCTTATCTGCATTTCAACCCCCTCACCGGAGCAGTCCGTGAGCTTGGAACGGTTGGGAATTGATGTTTGATATTGAAACAATTGAAGTTTGGTTTTGATACAACAGATTTGGTTTTGACACAAAAGAACATATTTAATTTTGATACAAAAGAACATATTTGATTTTGATACAAAAGAACATAAGGGCATAAGAAACAGAAGGGTAAATTTCTGAAGATATGTCTTGCCGGATGGCAACCGATAAGCGATGTTACATCGTTATGCCGGACGGCAATTGGAAATCAGCGCAGTTGAGTCGTATCATAATCATGCCGGATGGCAATTGGAAAGCTGCGCAGCAGCGCTATGATATGGCCTTGCCGGATGGCAACCAGTTAGCGATGTGATATTACCGTGCCGGATGGCAATTGGAAATCAGCGCAGTTGAGTCGTATCATAATCATGTCGGATGGCAATCGGAAAGCTGCGCAGCAGCGATGTGATAATAGCCCCGCATCGAGCGGAAACGCAATGAAGCCCGTAGGGCGAAATTGCGTTCCGCGAAGGTGTGGGGTTATCGGTTGATATACAGGGTCGGGCATCGAAGATGTCCTATAATATCCCCCCGGTAGGCGTAGGGTTATCGGATGATACCCAGCGGGCATCGAAGATGTCCTATAATATCACCCCCCGATAGGTGTAGGCCAATTGTTTGGTTTAACCATCAATAGGTAATTTCCTGAATTTATATAACCCATTATTTGTCCGGAGGCGTGTGTTATTGTCGGACATCTTCGATGCCCGTGGTGGGGGCATTC
>NZ_CAJTMT010000036.1:0-16245 GCF_910577345.1 uncultured Duncaniella sp. | reverse complement strand
ATTTACCCACACACCTTCGCGGTGACGCAATTTCGCCCTGGGGGCTTCATTGCGTTTCCGCTCGATGCGGGGTTATGGGTTGATACATAGGGGTGGGCATCGAAGATGTCCTATAATATCCCCCGATAGGTGTAGGCCAATTGTTTGGTTTAACCATCAATAGGTAATTCCCCGAATTTATATTACCCATTGTTTATCCGGATGCGTGTGTTATTGTCGGACATCTTCGATGCCCGTGGCGGAAATGGCATCCATTTACCCACACACCTTCGCGGTGACGCAATTTCGCCCTGGGGGCTTCATTGCGTCGCCGCTCGATGCGGGGCTATTATTGCATTGCTGCTGCGCAGCTTGTTATCTGCCATCCGGCACGGGAATGTCATGTCGCTAATTGGTTGCCATCCGGTAAGGTGATGCTTCTTCGCGGTTTATTGGTTGCCATAAGGTGATACCTATTTTATTTGGCATACGCGCTACAGCGCGTCCCTACAATGGATGGGTATGATGTTTTTTGGTATGGATATGATGGTTTTTTAGATTGCTTTTATGGATTAGGGTGGGGTTTAGGCCTTTTGGGGAGAGGCGGATTTTTGGGGGGTGGACTTTTTTAGGTTTCGGACTTTTTTGGGGGACTTTTTTAGGTGGCGGACTTTTGGGGTTTTCAGGTTTTTTTGAGGGGTGGTTTGCATTATCGCACCTTTTTGGGGGTGGGATGGGGTATATTTGCAGAAAAATAACATCAAAACACTCTTTGCAGAAAAATAACCTCAAATCCCCCTTACAACCATGCGTTTCTCCTCCTCTCCCCTCCATCATCGTGATGTCGAAATCTGTCATAACCTCCGACCGTCGGATCGTGGCGACGGCCTTGAGGCTGTCGGTAAGCCGGTACCGCTCCGGCTCAAAACTCTTCTGCGCGACGCGCGTCTGCTGCCCGGAGGCCGTATCATCGGGCCCGACGGCAGGGAATATCTGTTTTTGGAATATGGCGGAGTACTGCTCTGCTACGACGGCGAGAATCTGACGGCTCTCCCCGAAGCTCCCGGCTGTCCGTGCGGAATCATCCGCAGCGGTGACCGCTACCTTGTGTTGATGGGCGATGAAGAAGCCATGATGTGGCTTTTCGTCAACGATGACGGCGAATGGACATGGCGCAGCGCTGCCGCCATGCCCGAACCTTTGGCAATTGTCCGCAAGGACGAAGGGAGGCTCTCTGCCAAAATCGCCGGCTGCACCCTGCGCGGGAGCTACTCGGCGCGTTCGTCGCGCCTGACGGAAGCCGACGAGGGCACTGTTGCCAACCTCCTGCGGGATGCCTACTGTTCCATCGGCTATGCCGCCAATGCCCGTATGCTCTTCTTTCAGCCCGTGATTGTGCGCTATTGCCTCTTTGACCGCCAAGGGCGTGTGCTCTACACCTCCGCGCCTGTCATGGTCTCCTCTTCCGTCGGGCAGCAGTTGCTGAGTGTCGACCTCAGCCTTAGCGGTAACGGTTTCTCGACGGTGGGCGAGCAGACTGTCTCGGTCGAGGCTTTCAGCGTCATGCTCAAACCCTGCGCTCCACTCGGCGAGGAGTGGCACGATGTCGTGGGGGATGTATGTATCATGGCCACGCCCCAGCTCCATCCCTACGATGGCGGTGGCTATGCTCCATACCGCTTCGGGGCCTTCACGGCTACGGAAGGCACTTTGCGTGTCCACATTCCCGGTGTGAACGATGCAGTGGCGACACAGGGTGGCTATGGGTCGCGTCTGCGTTCGCTTGTCGAGGATGTGCTTGCCGGACTCGACGTATGTGTCCGCAGCATCGGCACCGCCCGTTTCAACCCCGTCAAGGGTGTCTGGAATGGCATAGAGTATCCCTTTTACAGCCCCATACTCGTGACGGGACGCGAAATCGAACTCCTCGACGAGCTGATTGACGAGAGCCGTGAGGCCCTTGCTTCAATCGCATCGCGCGGACGTGTGGCCGACACTCTTTCCGCCTCCCACTGGCTCTGCGCCGGTGCGGGCGATGAGGATGGCGACTGCATAGCCTATACCGATGTCGCTGCCAAGCGCTTCAAAGGTTGGCTCCCCTGCGAGTTTGCGGTCGAGACTGCCGAAAGCGATCCGGACGTGCCCGACACGGCTGCTGTAGCCTCGAAGGTGACCTTTGCCGACGGATCCTCCTGTGTGCGCAGCGGAATAGTCAGAGGTTTTTCAATCGGGGCTGTGTCGCCGTTGCTCACATATCCGTCGGCTGATGCCGTGAAGCTCGAACTGTTCTACGACAACCGCTACCTTTCCGTCCCTCTGCGTCCCGACCCCTCCGGCCGTTTTGCCTACTGGCTCTCGGAGACAGGCGCGCCGGTGAAAATGCAGCCCGACATGCCTGCTTTCATTCTCCCGACCGAGTCACCACGTTCTTTGCCGTTCCCGGGGATGGTAGCCGTCGCTTCCGCCTCCGATCCGCTCAGGGCAGTAGCCGTGGCCGACACTTCCGAGGGAAAGCCTGTCGCGCTGAGGGCCGCACCCTCCTCGGCGGGAGGATGGGAAGCGGGAAGTGCGCGATTCTATCTGTTCGGGTCGGGCGGTACCCATGCCTTGACCGTCAACTCCGCGCGGACGCGGCTGACGGTAAGGCGCATTGACAGTCGCCCCGTCGGGAGTGGAGATGCGGTCTGTGAACTCGGCGACAGTTCGATAGCCCTGCTTGCCGGGGAGGACCTTGTGAAGATTTCCGGTCAGAAAGTGACCACCTTGCGTCCATTTACAGGTGCGCGGAGTCTCGGTTGGAACGCACGGCGCGGTGAACTGACCTGCTTCCATTCCCCGGACCATCCCTGCCCCGAGAATTTCACACTGATTGAAGGAAATGTGGCCACACCTCTCTTTCCGGATGCCGTGATGACTGATTTGCAAGGACGCCTGCTCTACAGCCGCAGTGCGCCTCAACCGCGGTCGCTACTCTCTGTGGCCGGTGAGGTGGTCGGAATAGATGCCGACGGTCAGCTCTACGATTTCTGCCGTGAGAGCGATGAGGAGAGTGTCGATATTTATTATCGTGCGTCTATTGCTGCAAAATCCGGCACCACGAACGCCAAGCTATCCGGTGGTAGTATCGGATGCAGGAACAGCGCTTTTGCTTCGGGCCGGTATGACTTCGAGCTGCCGCTTTTCGGAAATGTTGAAACCGGACGCATCGAAATCCGTGGCGACAACGGCGCAGGAACCCTGCGCTCCGACCTGCTGACCGGAATAGAGCTTCGGGGCGAGATTTCCCATCTGCCGCCTCTGCGCGTACTCAGCCCCCACCGCCACAACTTCATCCTCAATCTCCATCTCCGTGCTAAATCATTGTTTCTCGGCCCGCGCGCATAAAATATCAACCATGATTCCCAACGAAATCCTTATCGAAAACGCGAGGCGGAATGCCTTGCTGAGCCGGTCGCCTGACCCAATTGTCGGCGATGAGGCCGATACGGGGCGCGAGGCATTTACTTTCGGCGGAAAAACATACTATCTCCCTGCCGAAATGCTCGCCGATCCTCGTCTGGCAACCGTCGGCAATGAGCGCGACCTTGCCCGCCTCCGCTTCCGCCATGATTTCCCTTTCTGGGCGGCCACTTGTGTGGTGATAAACGACAAAATCACCTCGCGCGACATCCCCTTCCGCCTCAACCGTCCGCAGCGGCGACTTGTCGGGCTGCTCGAACGTGAGCGGCGCGCCGGACGGCCTCTGCGCCTCATAATGCTTAAAGCCCGTCAGTGGGGAGGCTCCACGCTGATTCAGGTCTACTTTGCCTGGATTCAGATTATCCACTGCCGCAACTGGAACTCACTCATCTGCGCACATGTCAAGGACACCGCAGCCACTATCCGTGGAATGTACACCAAACTTCTCGCGCGCTATCCGGAAGAATACTGGGAGGAGGACAGCAAACCTGAGTTCAAGCCCTTCGAACGCATGACCAACACCCGTTTCATCCCGGGACGCGAATGTAAGGTGACGGTCTGTTCGAGCGAGAATCAGGAGTCGACGCGAGGTCAGGACTGCGCACTTGCCCATCTCAGCGAGGTTGCTTTCTGGAAGGATTCGCCGCTCCACAATCCCGCCGACCTCATGCGCTCGGTCACGTCGGGCATCGCCTCCAAGCCCCTCTCGTTCATCGCTATGGAGAGCACAGCCAACGGAGTGGGCAATTTCTTCCATAGCGAATGGCTCAGGGCTTCCACGCCGGGAGCAAGTGATAAAGTTCCCTTCTTTGTACCTTGGCATGAGATTGAGATAAACCGCAGCGAGGTCACCGACCCGGATGCGCTGTGGGACGGCATGGACGATTATGAGCGTGATTTGTGGTATAGCCACGGCTGCACCCTCGAAGCCATAAAGTGGTATCACAAGAAGCGCATCAGTTTCCCTGACCACCGCTCGATGATGGCGGAGTATCCCGGTACTCCCGACGAGGCTTTCGCCTCGACCGCAAGGAGCGTGTTCAACTCTGTTGATGTCGAAGTCCTGCGGGAAGGTTGCTGTGTGAAGCCCCTGCGCGGTGAGATAATCGCTTCCGCTGTCGGTGATGCGGGCACGACTGGAGGTCCGCGTTTCCAACCTTCGCCCGACGGACTGTGTGAGCTGTGGAAACATCCTCGTCCGGGTGGTGACTACATCGCCTGCGTGGACATCGGTGGCCGTTCGCGCGATTCGGATTTCTCGGTCATCTGTGTCATTGACCGCCACAGCGATTCCGACGCAGGCGCAATTCCGGAGGTGGTGGCGCAATGGCGGGGACATATTGACCACGACCTCCTTGCGCGGAAAGCCGGGGCGATAGGGCGCTATTACCGCGATGCGCTCCTTCTCGTGGAGAGTAATTCCTGGGAAAGCTCTTCGGAAGGGGAGGGGCGCTATATCCTCGACTCCCTTTCAGCCACATATCCAAATCTCTACTATCGGGCCGGAGCCGGAGGAACGGCAGGACAGACGGCGGGATTCCACACGAACGTTCGGACCAAGCCCGCGCTTATCGCCAACCTCGTGGCCTATATCCGTGACCGTGGTTATATCGAGCGCTCGGATGCTGCCTGCAATGAGTTTCTGCAATACGAATCTCTCCCCGACGGCTCCTACGCCGCCTCGCGCGGTTCCCACGATGATATTCTTATGACTCGCGCCATTGCCCTCTACATCCACGCCACTACCCGCCCGGCAGCCACCTTCCGCTTCACCGACCGCACCTTCCGCGCCATCCTCAACCGCTGCACCCGCTGACCCCTTCGGATTGCTTCAAAGAAGGGCACATAAGGACAAAAGGTCAGAAGAGACAGAATAATTTTTCAGTAGTCAGATTTGTTTATGACTGTTGACTGAAAAAACTTCTGTCTCTTCTGACCTTTTGTCCTTATGTGCCCTTCCTTGAATCCAAATAGGTCGGGCGCGACAAATTTGATTTCTTTATTTTCCTGCGGCGATAGAGTCTTTGCGGAACTGCTTGAGGAGTTTTTCGATTTCGAGAGAAATTTTGCGTGCGCGTGCGCCTGCAGCCTTATTGCCGTTTTCTACTTGTGCCTGTGCGTCTTTTGCAAATGCTTCAAAGTTGGAAGCGAGTTGTTCAACGAGGTTCTTCATCGTGGTTTCTTGGGGGTTAAGTTATTATTAAATATGGGAATTGCGGGTATTGATTCTGGTAAGAAGCCTTTTTGACATTGCTTGGATGCAAATATACGGACAAAAAAATTAAACTTCCAATAATTTTGTTAAAAATTCGACTATAAACCGCTCAAAATCCATACTTTTTAAGTTTTTTTCCTCATTTCGCTTATTTTCCCTAACTTTGAGCCCGCTTTTCACGCGTTATAGATATATCATGATTGACTTCAACCGATTTACCCTCCCGAACGGCCTTCGGGTTATCCATAACTATGATCCCACTACCGCGATGGTAGCGGTCAACGTGCTCTACAATGTCGGCTCCCGCGATGAGGATGCCGATATGACGGGGCTTGCCCATCTTTTCGAGCACCTTATGTTCGGCGGTTCGGTCAATATCCCTGACTTCGATGCGGAAATCGAACGTGCGGGAGGTATGAACAATGCCTGGACTTCCAATGACTTCACGAATTTCTATGACGTGGCTCCCGCGAGGAATTTCGAGACACTTCTGTGGCTTGAAAGTGACCGTATGCTCGGACTTGCATTCTCCGACAAGGCTCTGGAGGTGCAGCGCAGCGTGGTCATCGAGGAGTTTAAGCAGACCCACCTCAACCGTCCATACGGAGACCTCTATCATAAACTCCGCGGACTCGTCTACCGTCAGCACCCCTACGGTGTGCCGACCATCGGCAAGGATCCGTCGCATATCGAGAAGGTGACCCAGCAGGATGTCCGCGATTTCTTCTACAGCCACTATGCCCCCAACAATGCGGTGCTTGCCATAAGTGGAAATGTAAGTCCGGACCAGGTGCGCAGAGGTGTGGAGCGGTGGTTTGATTCCATCCCGCGTCGCGATGTCAAGCCCCGGACATATCAGCCCGAGCCGCAGCAGGATGCTCCGCGTGAGCTTGAAGTCAGCGGTCATGTGCCGCAGACCTGTGTGGTCGTTGCCTATCCCATGCCGGCCTACGGACAGCCGGGCTATATCGAGTGTGACCTTATTACCGACATCCTTGCTTCCGGACGCTCCTCGCGCTTCTATCGCCGCTTGCTGCTCGGAAGCGATCTCTTCACGTCGGCTGATGCGGTCATTACCGGCAGTGAGGAGACGGGTATGCTCATGCTCAAAGGCAACCTTGCCGACTCGTCGGAGGAGGCTGCCCGCAGAGCCGTCGAGCGCTTGATGGCCGAGGCTTCGGAACTCTGCTATCAGGCATCGCGCCCCGACCGCCTTTCATACCATCTGACAGAGGCACGTCCCGGTGGCGTGACCCCCTACGAGGTTGAGCGTGCCATCAATCGTTTTGCAAGCGATTTCACCTTCTCGTCGCTCAGCTATCTGCAGCGGGCGCAGGCTCTTGCTATGGCTGAGATGCACGGTGAGGACATCAACGAAATCGTCCCTGCCTACCGTCGTGTCACCACCGCGATGATTGCCACCACCGCCCGCCGCGTCCTCGACCCCACCCATGCCAATGTGCTCATCTATCGCCCGTGCTGAATTTATAGTATAGAGATTAAAGTATAGAGTATAGAGGTTCTCTAAGAGTATAGAGGGTAAAGTATAGAGTATAGAGGTTAGGATATAAGGTTAAGGCATAGCACAGAGATTAAGGCAGCCCAGAGGTTAAAGCAGTATGTATTATCTATACTCTATACTTTAATCTCTATACTATAACTTCCACAACTTGATTAATTGTTAAAAAACTCTAAATAAATCCTCTCCTTCCTCGCTCCCAATCCCTTTAACTTGCACGAAACCATAATTTTTGCTAAATTTGCAGTCAGAAAGTCACGGAGGAGGCCACTGAGCTTCCTCCATTATTTTTATATTCGCAAAATGATAGACAAAAATGAAGTCCGCCGTCTGGTGGACGAAGCTATAGCTGCAACGGATGCGTTTGTGGTTGACATCACTGTGTCGGCTGCAAATGATGTCGTTGTGGAGCTCGACAGCCCGACGGGTGTCGACCTTGACTTCTGCGCGGAACTCAACCGCACGCTCAACGAAGCTCTCGACCGCGAGGATGAGGACTACAGCCTTGAGGTTGGCTCCGCATCCCTCACCGCTCCCTTCAAGGTGAAGGGACAGTACGAGAAGAATCTCGGCAACGAGGTCGAGGTGCTGACCCGCGACGGCAAGAAGTTCAAGGGAGTCCTTTCGGCTGTTGCCGACGATGACTTCACCGTCGATGTCACCCGCAAGGTGAAGGAACCCGGAGCAAAGCGCCCCGTGATGGTCACCGAACCGATGGTCATCCCCTACGCTCAGGCCAAGCAGGTCTGCTACGTCATCAATTTTAAGTAAAATATTCCACGAAAAAATAAAAAACTCAACTCACATAATATCCCATTATGGCAAGAAAAGAAGAAGCTCCCAACATGGTGGAGCGTTTCGCCGAATTCAAGGAACTGAAAAACATCGACAAGACCACCATGATCAGTGTGCTGGAGGAGTCGTTTCGCAACGTTTTGGCCAAGATGTTTGGCACTGACGAGAATCTTGATGTCATCATGAACCCCGACAAGGGCGACGTGCAGATTTTCCAGAATCTCGAGGTTGTGCCCGACGGTGAGGTGACCAACCCCAACCTCCAGATCTCCCTGACCGATGCCCGCGCTGACGATGATCCCGATGTGGAGATCGGCGAGGAGCACACCAAGGAAATCTTCTTCGCTGACTTTGGTCGTCGCGCCATCCTCAACCTCCGTCAGACCCTCCAGTCGAAGATTCTTGACCTTCAGAAAGAGGCTGTCTATGCCAAGTTCAAGGAACTCGAAGGTGAGCTCGTGTCGGGCGAGGTTTATCAGACTTGGTCGCGCGAGACCCTCCTCCTCGACGATGAGAAGAACGAACTTCTCCTCCCGAAGAGCGAGTCGATTCCCGGCGACTTCTTCCGCAAGGGTGAGAATGTGCTTGCTGTCATCGCCAATGTCGACAACAAGAACAACAACCCGAAGATTACCGTATCGCGCACCAACGAAGCCTTCCTCCGCCGCCTTTTCGAGCGTGAGGTTCCCGAAATTGTCGACGGTCTCATCAGCATCCGTGCCGTTGCCCGCATCCCGGGTGAGCGCGCCAAGATTGCTGTCGAGAGCTTCGACGACCGTATCGACCCTGTAGGTGCATGTGTGGGTGTCAAGGGTTCCCGTATCCACGGTATCGTCCGCGAGCTCCGCAACGAGAACATCGACGTTATCAACTACACCGCCAATCCTCAGCTCTTCATCCAGCGCGCCCTCAGTCCCGCGAAGATTTCGAGCATCCATCTCGACGAAGAGGAGAAGAAGGCCGAAGTCTTCCTCCACCCCGAGGAAGTGTCTCTCGCCATCGGTAAGGGCGGTCTCAACATCAAGCTTGCATCCATGCTGACAGGCTATGTCATCGATGTTTACCGCGACACCCCCGAGGAGATCGACGAGGACATCTATCTCGACGAGTTCAAGGACGAAATCGACGGCTGGGTCATCGACGCACTCAAGGACATGGGCTGCATCACTGCAAAGACCGTGCTCAGAACACCCCGTCAGGAACTTATCGACCGTGCCGACCTCGAAGAGGACACCGTCGACAATGTCATCCGCATCCTCAGCGCTGAATTTGAGGACGAGGAACCGTCGTCGGCTCCCGCTGAAGAGGCTCCTGCTGAAGCCGCTCCCGCAGAGGAACCCGCTGCCGAGGAGGCTGCTCCTGCCGAAGAGCCTGCCGCCGATGAGGAGCCCAAGGAATGATGTGAGCTTTTCCGCATACCTTCTCCCTCTCACCTCTTAACCAATTAAAACATTACCACAAAGCAATATATGCCGAGAATAAAAATCAGTCAAGCCGCCAGAGAGTTCAACGTCACCATCCAGTCATTGGCTGACCAGTTGAACAAGAAGGGTATCTCAATTGATGCCTCGAATCCTAACACCCGTCTGGATGAGAGCGCCTACGATATCCTTGTCCAGGCTTTCCAGCCCGACCGCAAGGAGCGCGAACGCATCGACCGTATCCGTCAGGAGAAAGAAAAAGAAAAAAACGCGTCAACTCCGGCTGCTCCGTCAGCTCCGGTTGCTCCGTCAGCCCCCTCCGACACGGTGTCGAAGGGCACTCCCCACATCCAAGGCCCGAAGGTGGTCGGCACAATCTCGCTTGACAAAAATAATAATCCCATTCCGGCCCCTGCCCCCAAGGTAGAAGCCAAGCCCGAGCCGAAACCGGCTCCCGCTCCTGTGAAGGAGACTCCAAAGCCGGAAGCTCCCAAGGCAGAGGTGAAACCGGAGGCTCCCAAGGCTGCACCGGCTCCCGTGAAGGAAGCTCCGAAGACTGAGGCTCCCAAGCCTGCCGAGGCCCCCAAAGCTGAAGCTCCGAAGGCTGAAGTGAAGCCTGAGGCTCCCAAGGCAGAGGTGAAACCGGAGGCTCCGAAGGCCGCACCGACTCCCGTGAAGGAAACACCCAAGACCGAGGCCCCGAAACCTGCCCCGGCTCCCAAGCCTGCACCCAAAGCAGAGGCAAAACCCGCACAGAAACCTGAAGCCCCCAAGGCTCAGCCTAAACCCGCACCCGTGAAAGAGACACCCAAACCCGAAACTCCGAAAGCCGAGGCCGCACCCGCAGCTCCCAAGCAGGAGGATGAAGTGTTCCGCTATCAGTCTGATGCACAGGTAGTGGCTCCGAAGGTTGTCGGTCATATCGACCTTTCAGCCCTCAATCAGTCAACCCGTCCGAAGAAGAAATCGAAGGAGGAACGTCGCAATGAGCGCATGAACCGTGGCGGCCAGAACGGCGCAGCCAATTCTGCTCAGAGTGGCGACCGCAAGAAGCGTCGCCGCATCGGCGGTAAGGTCGACATCGAGAAGACCGTCAATCAGGGCGGCGGTGAAGGCAGCGGTAACAATGGCAACAACGGTGGTGGCAACAACCACGGCAAAGGTGGCAACAATAACCACGGTGGTGGTAATGGCGGTAACAACGGCGGTGGCCGTGGCGACCGCGAGCGTGGCGGACGTAACCGCGACCGCAACAAGCGTCCTGTCCACACCGAGGTCAACGAGGAGGACGTACAGAAGCAGGTACGCGAAACCCTCGCCCGCCTCACTTCCAAGGACAAGGGTCAGAAGAAGGGTGCCAAGTGGCGCAAGGAGAAGCGCGAGGCTATCGCCAACCGTGCGCATGAGGCGGCCGCTGAGGCAGCAGCAGAGAGCAAGGTGCTTAAGCTCACCGAGTTTGTGACTGCCAACGACCTTGCCATCATGATGGATGTGCCCATCAACAATGTAATCGCAACATGTATGAATCTCGGCGTGATGGTTTCAATCAACCAGCGTCTTGATGCCGAGACCATCAATATTGTGGCTGAGGAATTCGGCTACCAGACTGAATATGTGTCGGCTGAAGTGGTCGAGGCAATCCATCAGGAGGAGGACAGCGAGGAGGAACTCGTCACCCGTCCGCCGATTGTGACTGTCATGGGTCACGTCGACCACGGTAAGACTTCGCTTCTTGACTACATCCGCAACGCCAACGTTATCGCCGGTGAAGCCGGTGGTATCACCCAGCATATCGGTGCCTACAACGTGAAACTTTCCGATGGCCGTCACATCACCTTCCTCGATACTCCGGGCCACGAGGCGTTTACCGCAATGCGTGCCCGTGGTGCGAAGGTGACCGACCTCTGTATCATCATCGTGGCAGCCGACGACAATGTCATGCCGCAGACAATCGAGGCCATCAACCATGCCTCGGCTGCCGGTGTGCCCATCGTCTTCGCCATCAACAAGATTGATAAGCCTGCCGCCAACCCCGACAAGATTAAGGAAGAGCTTGCTCAGATGAACTATCTCGTCGAGGAGTGGGGTGGCAAGTATCAGTCGCAGGATATTTCCGCTAAGAAGGGTATCGGTGTTGAGGAACTCATGGAGAAGGTGCTTCTCGAGGCAGAACTTCTCGACCTCAAGGCCAACCCAAACCGTCGCGCAACAGGTTCAATCATCGAATCGTCGCTCGACAAGGGTCGCGGTTATGTGGCCACAGTGCTTGTCCAGAACGGTACACTCCGTGTCGGCGACACCATCCTTGCCGGTACTCACTTCGGCCGTGTGAAGGCTATGTTCAACGAACGTAACCAGCGCATCACCGAGGCCGGTCCCGCCGAGCCTACCCTCATCCTTGGTCTGAACGGTGCGCCCACCGCAGGCGATACCTTCAACGTGATGGAGACCGAACAGGAAGCGCGCGAAATCGCCACCAAGCGTGAGCAGCTTCAGCGCGAACTCGGTCTGCGCACTGCCAAGCGTACAACTCTTGAGGAAATCGGCCGCCGCCGTGCCATCGGAAACTTCCACGAGCTTAACATCATCGTCAAGGGTGACGTTGACGGTTCTATCGAGGCTCTTTCCGACTCGCTCATCAAGCTTTCGACCGAAGAGGTTAAGGTCAATGTGCTCCACAAGGCTGTGGGTGCCATCTCGGAGAGCGACGTCACTCTCGCTGCCGCTTCGGATGCCATCATCATCGGTTTCCAGGTGCGTCCCTCGCAGGCTGCCCGCCGTGCTGCCGAGCGTGACGGTGTTGAAATCCGCCTCTACTCTGTCATCTATCAGGCCATCGAGGAGGTCAAGGACGCTATGGAAGGTATGCTTGCTCCGGAAATCAAGGAGGAGGTCATCGGTACAGCCGAAGTGCTCCAGACATTCCACATCTCGAAGGTGGGCACAATCGCCGGTACTATCGTGCGTGAGGGTCGAATCAAACGTGGTTGCAAGGTGCGCCTGATCCGCGACGGTATTGTCCGCTATACAGGTGAACTCGGTTCGCTCAAGCGTATGAAGGACGATGTCAAGGAGGTTACCTCGGGCTACGATTGCGGTCTCTCCATCGCAGGTTACAACGACGTTCAGGAAGGCGACCTTATCGAAGCATACGAGGAGGTTGAGGTTAAGAAGAGCCTCTAAGCCTTCATTCATGAACTGAAAAGATACAAAAGAACAGACGGGCAGAAGAGACAAAAGACTTCTGCCCGTTTGTTTTTCATTTAGCGTTCGCTGTTTGCAGTTGGAAAAAGGTACATAAAGACAAAAGGTCAGAAGATACAGAAGATTAAATTCAAGTAAATTATGCTTCTGTTGTAGATTATACTTCTAAAAGGTACATAAAGACAGAAGGTCAGAAGAAACAGAAGATTAATTTCAAGTAAATTATACCTCTGTTGTATATTATACTTTTGTTGCTTTTGTCTATTTTGTTCTTTTGTATCACTTTTTTTGTACCTCTTCTTTGATTCATTTTTAGTAGAGATGATAGATATACATATAAACATAGGCTCGAATAGCGGTGACCGTGAAGCGCTGATTGAACGGGCGGTGGTAGCCGTGTCGTCGATATTTCCGGATGCTGTTGAAATCCGCCGTTCCGATATTATCGAGACCCCGCCGTGGGGCTTCGATTCCCCCAATCCATTCCTGAACATTGGTATGCTCGTACGTCTGGACAGCAATCCGGCCCTGAATATTGGTATGCCTGTATGTCCAGACGACAAGGCAGCGCTGAACATTGGTATGCACATGCGTCCGGACGGCAATCCGGGCACGGTTGTAGGGACGCGCTGTAGCGCGTATGCCAGACGGAATAGTGATGAAAATGGTATAAAACCCGATTCAGATACGGTATCAGAGAATGTAGCGGATTCTGATTGTATTTCATCCGGCATACGCGCTACAGCGCGTCCCTACAATGCCAGCCGGATTGAATCCGAGCTTGTGGACGATGTAGCCGACATATCGCAAAAAATGAAGGAGAAATTTGCTGTGGATGTACTCCATAGCCTCCAGCGAGTGCAGGCATCGATTGACCCGTCGCCTCACCGCGACGCAACGGGAGCATACATTGACCGCGCCATCGACATCGACCTCATAGCCATCAACGACTGGATTGTGGAAACCCCCGAACTGTCGCTTCCCCATCCGCGTATGCTCCTGCGGGATTTTGTAATGATCCCCTTGAAGCAACTCGACCCGCAATGGAAACATTCATGCGACTGATACGGGTTGGAATAATGTCGTGTCCGCCCTTCGTCCGCCTGACACGGATTTCTATAATGTCGCGTATACTCTGCGCCCGCCTGACACGGATTTCTATAATGCGAGTCCGCCCTCCGTCGCCCTGTCGGGAGAAGCGGATTTATTCGTGATAATGGATTGATATTGTGGGAAATTATGGCTATATTTGCGAATGGCGATTATGCAGTATTCCACTACAGATGTTGGAGTGCGAGCTAATGCTCTTTTTGCAATTTTATAAAATACGCGATAGATTATGTCAATAGGCAGGGAAAAGTGTAGGATTCTGAAAGAAATCCGCCGTCGGATTGCAGAGGTCAACGGGATTGAGTATGTGACGTCGGAATGTCGTTACAAAGGGGACTGTGCCGGAACCTGTCCCAAGTGTGAGGCGGAGGTGCGCTATCTGGAGGCTGAGTTGCGTGCGCGCCGGCTGCTTGGTAAGGCTGTGATGCTTGCCGGAGTCTCGGCAGGAGTGGTCGGACTGGCGGGAGGTGCAGAAAACTTATCGGCTAATGTTGGTCCCGAATTGCGTAGTGATAAGGAATTGGCCATGCCTGCTGTTTATCAATCGAACCGCCCGAGTGGAGATTCAGTTAAAACACAAAGAGGGGAGGTTATTATAGAACATCCCGGTGAGGAGGTAATAATAGATAATAATGATTTTGAACCTGATCCGGATGTCGTGTATACTGTTGTGACAGAGAGTGCGAGATATCCCGAAGGAAATGATGGGCTAACAAAGTTTTTAAGCCAAAATATGCGTTATCCCAAGCAGGCATTGGACGATCGGATAGAGGGTGTGGTGGTATGTCAATTCGTGGTAGATACTTTAGGGAACCATAGTGGGTTTAAAATAATCCGACATGCGAACCCTTTGTTGGAAGAGGAGGCTCTCAGATTGGTGAAGACTTTGCCGAAATTCATACCGGCAAAATATAAGGGAGTGAAGGTGAAGTCATGGTTCACTGTTCCGGTGAGATTCAGATTGCCGAAAGATGAAAAGACGGAGGTTGAGGGTAAGGGCGTTTAGATGAAAAAATTCCCATCATGTCTATAATTTGAATCAATTCCTCTCTACTCATGGAAAATGAATTTGCAAGGATTACGGGTGTTTCGCGTCACCGTCTGGGTACGGATGGTGATGGGGTGACGACGCTTGTGGTTTTCCACGGATGTCCGTTGAGGTGTAGGTATTGCCTTAATCCTCACACTTTGGAATATCCGGAACGATACAGAGAAATGTCTGTGGCGGAACTTTATGCCGAGACGGTGGTCGATGAGTTGTATTTCATTGCAACCGGTGGCGGGGTGGCATTCGGAGGGGGTGAACCGGCCTTGCATCCCGGATTCATCCGGGAGTTCCGGGAGCTTTGCGGTGACGAGTGGCGGCTGACTCTTGAAACGTCGCTCAATGTCTCACGGGAGAAGATTGAGGCTCTTCTGCCGGTGATTGATATGCTGGTCATTGACATAAAGGATATGAATCCGGAGATTTACCGGGCTTATACGGGTCAGCATAATTTGCGTGTGGAGGAGAATCTGCGATTGATAGCTGAGGCCGGGAGACAGAGAGACTGTCTTGTGCGCATTCCGCTTATAGCGGGATTTAATACTGATACCGACCGCGAACGAAGCCGGAAATGGCTTAGTGAGCTCGGGTTCTCACAATTTGATTTTTTCAACTATAAAATACGCGATAGATTATGTCAATAGGCAGGGAAAAGTGCAAGATTCTGAAAGAAATCCGCCGTCGGATCGCAGAGGTCAACGGGATTGAGTATGTGACGTCGGAATGTCGTTACAAAGGGGACTGTGCGGGGACCTGTCCCAAGTGTGAGGGGGAGGTGCGCTACCTGGAGGATGAGTTGCGTGCGCGCCGGCTGCTTGGTAAGGCTGTGGTGCTTGCCGGAGTCTCGGCAGGAGTGGTCGGATTGGCGGGATGCTGCGAGAAGAAGGTAGCTGTGCAGGATGAGGCTGTGACGGAGACGTCTGTGCAGGAGGTAGATACGGTTAAGAAGAAGAGGTGTATGTTGTTTGTGGATTCGAGGCCAAAATGGGACCCTGATAGTAATGTATACTACGATGATTATGTGGATTATTATGAGGAAGAGGTAGATACTAATCGTGTCTACACGGTTCCTGATGTCAAGCCGGAGTTCCCCGGAGGGAATAAGGCTGTGTTGGATTTTGTAAAGGATAATATTGTTTATAGTCCGGAGATGGTTAAACAAGATGTATGGGGGAGAGTAGTGGTGAGGTTTGAGATTGATAGGGAGGGGCATGTCTGTAATCCGGAAATAATTCGCAGTAAAGGGGCGATTCTGGATAGTGAGGCTTTGAGGGTGGTCATGATGCTGCCTGATTTTAAGCCTGCGGAGGTTAAGGGTGTGCCTGTGAGGTGTTTGTATGTTCTTCCGGTTACGTTTACTCCTCGGAAGGAGGGGTGAGGGGGGGATGGTAAATCGGTGTCCTGTCGGACACCTTTTTTTTGTTTGAGGGGAGGGTCCCCGCACATCTTCGCTGTGCTCGATGTACGGGGTTACGAGTAAATCGATGTCCTGCGGACA
>NZ_CAJTMT010000035.1 GCF_910577345.1 uncultured Duncaniella sp. | reverse complement strand
GTAAGATAGTTGAGCAGACCAATTATTACCCCTACGGTGAGCCGTGGCGGGAAGCCACTGAGCAGCCCTTCCTGTACGCTGGCAACGAGCGCCTGCGCCTCTTCGGGCTGAACGAATACGACTTCCTCGCCCGCCGTTATAACCCCCTCCTCGCCTCCTTCACCACCTGGGATCCCCTCGCCGAGAAATATCCCTGGCTGAGCCCCTACGCCTACTGCGCAGGAAATCCCATCAACTACATCGATCCGAATGGGGAGGATTGGAGCATATATTCCTATCGCGATGAGGATGATAAGTTGCATATAATGATGAAAATTACCGGAGTGGTCTACAATGCGAGCAATGAGAAATTTGATATGGGAGCTGTCCGGGATGCCATTTCTTCACAGATAGAAGACGTGTTCACATTCAGTGGAAATGGTTTCAGTGTGTCCATGACAACAGATATTCGTGCCGTGAGCAGTGTCGATGAAGTCAACGACAAAGACCATGTTTTCGCAATTGTTGACCAGTCTGAGTTTAATGATTTAAATAGTGCTGCTGATGCTGTCCCAAATGGATTGACAATAAGATTCGGAACAACTATTGCAAAACAGATTATAGATGGGACAAATGATCGTACGATAGCACATGAGTTAGGACATACCGCCGGACTGCATCACCCAAATGAGAAAAGAAATAAATTACAAATAACTAATAGACGTAATAATTTAATGACCCAAACAAGATTTGCAGCAAAAAATGATAATAGACATCTTCATGTAAACCAATTAAATTCAATTATACGGTCCTACAATAACGGAGAATTAAATCAAGGTTATTCCAAGTCGCGAAGTATGATGTTTTCAAGACGTTGGCCATTCATAACATTAAAAAATAAAATAAATTTTTAAGATATGGAAATAAAGCAAATTAATATAATTACAGCAATGATTCTAATTTTCAGTAGCTGTACACATGGAGGTTATAATGATGTTCGAGATGTTGCTCAGTGGGTTTCGCTTGAAGATGGCGAGCGTGATGAGTATTATTATCGGATTGAAGGATCAATCTACGGAACTACGGAAAATAATTGTTCGTGTGCGATTAAGTATAATAGTCCATTGGAAGTGGACGTTGCGACATTTTTAATTGCAAAAGGTAACGATTATGCAAAAGATAAAAATCAAGTGTATTTTCCTATTTCACTCCGGACGGTAGATTTTTTGCCCGGTTTTGAAGATTGTGACGATGCCACATATATCACGCGGTATGTCGTTCAAAATGCTGACTCTAAATCATTTAAGTATCTTGGTGACGGTTATGCCATAGACAAGCATCACATGTATAAGAATGGTGAAAGAATTCCATGGGACGACAGTGTTATAGAGAAAGTAAGACTGGCACAGACCGCGCAGACGGAATGTCAATGACTTATGAGTTATGATGAAAAGATTGTCGTCCGGCAATTTGATATTGCTAATAGGATGACATATCCCATATATCTATAATCCTATAATATCAGGATTCGGAGAGGCGTTCCCGGCGTAGGTTTAGGAAATACAGGTCTGTATTTCCCGGTAAAATCGGGACAAAGTGTAGCCATGAGGGGTAAATTTTGCTTGTCGGTGATGAAAAATGGCGGTAATATTGAGATTTTTGAGTAACTTTGCGCAAAATTTTTTCTGCCCGGAACCATGAAATGTAAATGCTATCAGGGGATGAATTTCCGACCGTTCATTACCCAGACACAGATAACAGAGCGCATCGCCGAAATCTCGAAGTCGATAATCTCGGAGTATGGTGACTGCAATCCATTGTTCGTGTGTGTGCTCAACGGAGCCGCACCCTTTGCCGTTGACCTTTTCCGCGCGTGTGAGGACATCGATGCGGAGCTGACCTTCGTGCGTCTGAAGAGCTACGAGGGGATGGGCTCCACCGGAGTCGTCAAGCAGGTCATGGGTCTGAGCGAGAATCTCGAAGGCCGTCACATCATCCTTGTCGAAGACATCATCGACACAGGCAACACTATGGTGAAGCTTCTTGCCGACCTTGAGGCCCACCGTCCCGCTTCGGTGAAGATTGCCACTCTCCTTTTCAAGCCAGAGGCTTTGCAACATCCGGAGCTCAAGCCGGACTATGTCGGGTTCGAGATTCCCAAGAAGTTCATCATCGGCTATGGCCTCGACATCGACGGCCTTGCCCGCAACCTCAACGACATCTATGTGCTCGATGAGGACTGCAAGGATGAATAATGTGTGAGTTTGACACATAATTCCCAATTCTGTCAGAGCGGGCACAGAGTTGCCGCCGGATGATGGCGGCCAGCGGCCCCGGATTGTAATATAATAGGTAAAAAATAAGGATAAAGAATGTTTAATCTTGTAATTTTCGGTGCCCCCGGAAGTGGTAAAGGCACCCAAAGCCAGAAACTTATCGACCGCTATGGTCTGACCCATATCTCGACCGGCGATGTGCTCCGCGCACAGATTGCCGCCGGAACCGAGCTCGGCAAGATTGCCGACAGCTACATCTCGAAGGGCCATCTTATCCCTGATGATCTGATGGTCGACATACTCGCGCAGGAGGTTGACCGCCTGCGTCCGACATCCAACGGTTTTATCTTCGACGGTTTCCCCCGCACCATTCCTCAGGCCGAGGCTCTGAAGAAGATGCTCGAACAGAGGGGCGAGGAAGTGCATTCGGTCATCGGTCTCGAAGTCGAGGACGAAGAGCTGATGGAGCGTCTCGTGAAGCGCGGAATCGACAGCGGACGTTCCGATGACAACCCCGAGACAATCGGTCGCCGTCTGAAAGTCTACCATGACACCACCTCACCTCTGCGTGAATACTATACGAACGAAGGCAAGTACACTCCGATCCACGGGTCGGGACATGTCGACGAAATATTCTCAAACATCGTCAACGCCATTGACAATCATCCCCAGCTCAAGGCGTGACATAATGGGGTTTCCCCGCAAACAAATTCATAACCATCCGAAAACTCTCCATGACAGAATTCAAGCCGATAAGCGAGCTCACTTACGCCCAGAGCGTGGGTGAGCTCGAAGGCATTCTCAGAATGATGCAGAGCGACAACTGTGACATCGATCACCTTGCCGCCTATACCCGCCGTGCGACAGAGCTGCTGAAAGCTTGCCGCTCACGGCTGACGACTACCGAGGAGGAACTGCGCGACATCCTCGCCGCCCTCGGCACCGAGACCGGTGGCAATGCCTGACCGGTAATGGCCGCTCCCGCCGCGCCCTCGACTGAAAACACAGAACCAATTATATCAACTCCAACATGAAACTACTTCCTATTGCAGCAGTCGCCATGACACTGACAGTTGCGACAACCGGATGTAAGCAGAACAAGACCGAGCATCTCGCCAGTCTTAACGTGGCCTATATGGACACCACCGTCGCTCCCGGTTCAGACTTCTACACCCATGTGACAAAGGGCTGGATGGATGCACATCCCCTGACAGCCGAACATGCACGCTACGGACAGTTCGACATCCTCAACGATTCGTCGGAGGCTCGTGTGCGCAACCTCATCCAGAACCTCGGCGATTCCAATCCCCAAGAGGGCACCGTTGCCCACAAGGTATGGACCGTCTACTCTCAGGCAATGGACACCGCGCGCCGCAATGCCGAAGGTGCAAAGCCCATCCTCGCCGACCTCAAGAAGATTGAAGACACTCCCCATGAAGGGATGGAGGACCTCTTCCTCTGGATGCACGGCAACTATGCAAGCCCCTTCTTCGGCGCAGGCCCCATGGAAGACCTCTCGAACTCCACCGTCTATGCAATGTATGTCTCCGGCGGCGGCATGGGTCTCGGTGACCGCGACTACTACCTGCTCAACGACGAGCGCAACACCTCTGTGCGCAACGCCTACAAGAAACTTATCGCTGACCAGATGCAGAACGCAGGCTATTCCGCAGCCGACGCGCAGCGCATCGTGGGCAACGTCATGAAGATCGAGACGGCCCTCGCCGACTCTGCCTTCACCCGTGAGGAGAGCCGCGACATCCCCCGCATGTACAACCCCCGCACCTTCGCCCAGGTCAAGGAGATGTATCCCGCCATCAACTGGGACCGCTTCTTCATCGAGACAATGGGCATCGAGTCGCCCGACACCCTTATCGTGACCGAGCTTAAGAGCGTCGCTCAGGCCAACAAGCTCATGGGCTCCCTCAGCGACCGCGAAATCAAGGACTACTATCTCTGGAAGTATGTCAGCCAGGCTTCATCTAAACTCAGCGACGACTTCACCAACGCCAACTTCGAATTCTCGAAGGTGATGAGCGGTGTGCAGGAACTCCGTCCCCTCTGGAAGCGTGCTCTCGATGCAACCGAAGGTGCTCTCGGTGAGGCAGTCGGCGAACTTTACGTCGAGAAGTACTTCCCCGCAAGCTCCAAGGAATATATGCTCGGCCTCGTCGAGAATCTCCGCACTGCCCTCGGCAAGCATATCGCAAACCTCGACTGGATGAGCGACTCGACCAAGATGCGCGCACAGGAGAAACTCGCGGCCTTCACCGTGAAGATCGGCTATCCCGACAAGTGGAAGGACTACTCCTCAATGGAAATCGACCCCAAACTCAGCTATTATGAGAACATGCACAACGTCGGCATGTGGCACCAGAAGGAAACCTACGCCAAGTGGGGCAAACCCGTGGACCGCACCGAGTGGGGCATGACTCCTCAGACTGTCAACGCATATTATAATCCTCTTGCCAACGAAATCGTCTTCCCCGCAGCTATCCTGCAGGCTCCCTTCTTCGACCCGAACGCTTCGGATGCAGAGAACTATGGCGGTATCGGCGTGGTAATCGGCCACGAGATGACCCACGGATTCGACGACCAGGGCCGCAACTTCGATGCCAAGGGCAACATGACCAACTGGTGGACAGAGGCCGACGCAAAGGCATTCGAGGAGAAGACAAAGGGCCTTATCGCTCAGTTCGACGAGGTTGAGGTGCTTCCCGGCGTTCACGCCAACGGCCAGTACACTCTCGGTGAGAACATCGCCGACCAGGGTGGTCTGCGCGTGGCCATGACAGCCTTCCTTGACGCTCAGGCCAAGAAGGGTGTCGACATCAAGTCGCCCGAAGCCAAAATCGACGGTTTCACTCCCGAACAGGTGTTCTACATGAACTATGCCAACCTCTGGGCCAACAATATCCGCGACGAGGAGATTCGTTCGCTCACAACCGGCGATGTTCACTCGCTCGGCCGCAACCGCGTGAATGTGACACTCCGCAACATCGCACCCTTCTTCGAGGCATTCGGCATCACTGAGGGTCAGCCGATGTTCCGTCCCGAGGCTGAACGCATCGTTATCTGGTAAGCCTCCGTTCTCAGATACAAGCCCTTCAATCCCTGAATTTCAGGGATTGGTAGAACAGGCCATAAAATAGAAAGACTACCATGCTATTTCGAACTGTAAATAGCATGGTAGTCTTTCTATTTTATGGCCTGTCGTTGTTATGCTCTCTAAGCCTGGATGGAGAGGAGACCGGCTGTGCCGGTTGCGGAGATAGAGGTAATTGTGGCGGGGAAGAGAAGGGTTTCTCCTTGGGAAATGCGAAGGGTCTGAGGGTTGCTGTCAGTCAAGCCGGTCGAGCAGGTTATCTCGGCCTCACCGCTGAGACACATCACGATGGTGAACGACTCGCGTGTGTGGGGCAGGACAGTCGGTTCAGAAGTCAGATTGAGTTTGTGGACCACGAAATAGGGGCAGTCGGCAAGCAGACTCCCTTCCGGCTTTGAGCGATAGTCGGGATAGACGGTATAGTCGATGGCATCGCGGGCCTCGGCAGTGTGGAGCTGACGCGGATTTCCATCCTTGTCGCGACGGTCGTAGTCATAGATGCGGTAGGTGATGTCGCTTGTCTGCTGGATTTCTGCGAGGAGATTACCGGCACCGATGGCGTGGATGCGTCCGGCAGGGAGGAAGAAGGTATCGCCGGGAGCGGAATCGTAGGCGGCTATGACATCCATGATGCTGTTGTCGGCCACGCGTCGTTCATACTCTTCCGGGGTGATTGACTCCTTCAGTCCGACATATATTTTGGCATCTGCATCGGTGTCGATGACATGCCACATCTCCGTTTTGCCCGGGCAGTTGTGGCGTTTGCGGGCAAGGGCGTCGTCGGGATGTACCTGGACCGACAGATTGTCGCGGGCATCAATGATTTTGATAAGCAGAGGGAAATTCTCGCCGAAGCGGTTGAAAATATCCTGCCCGACAAGCTTGGCACCATGTTCGCGGATGAGTTCGCAGAGCGATTTTCCGCTTTCAGGACCTTTGTCAACAACCGATACATGACCGGGAACAGCCGAGATTTCCCAACTTTCGCCAATGGCGTTCCTGTCGGTCTTTATCCCCTTGAATGGGGCAATACGCTCACCACCCCAAATCACTGATTTGAGGTAGGGGGAAAAATGCAACACATTAGTAAACATAAAAACTATTGGAAACGTGATGAAAAAGGTAAAGGTGAGGAGGGAAGTGGGGGTATATGGGATCAGAGCATACGGAGAGCATCGAGGAGTTCGAGGGTGTCGAGCCGCGAGAGGGTGCGCCGTTGTGAGAGTGTGGTGGCGAAGTCGTGGGCTACGGACTGGACCCCGCGATGGGAGAACACGCGGTTCAGGTATGAAAAGTTCTTGTCAAACAGACGGTCGATTTCATCATCGTCAAGCGAACAGGCCTCATGGCCCTCCTCTCGGGCAAAGTCATGGAGAAAATCATGAAGGTCCTGCGGGAGCGCTTCCCGACGGTTGACGAGGTGACGGCAAAGGAGGTTTGACATGAGCATACCGATGCCGATATTGTAGTTCTTCAGCATCTGATTCCATGCGGCCTTGGCCGAAACTCCGGGATTGCCGGCAAAATAGAAATCAGGCGACATGGCGACCATCTCATTGGGGTCGCCGTCAAGAGTGATTGAGGCAAGCATGTCGTCGCCGTCAAACACCATCAGGCCAATAGCCATACCGGTGGCTCCGTAGCACCGGTCATTGTCATCTGTGTATTTTAGAGTTTTCATATATGAAACATCGTTTTTATAGTATCAAACGTCCTTCGGGCATGAAGGGTTTTGGATAGACTCTTAATTTACAACAAGGATTTTTGCCACGACATCGCCCTGCGAGTCGGTGTCGGAGCTCGTGGATGCGAAGACGTAGTAGACACCGCTCTTGACACGCGCGCCGTTGAGCGTACAGCCGTCCCATGTGGCCATACCGCCGTCGGAGATGGTCTGGTAGACAAGGTGCATACCTGAGTCCATTATCTTGACCATCGAGGAATCCATGAGTCCGCGGATGGTGATAAGTCCGGTGTAGTCGGGGGTGACGGGGTTGGGGTAGGCGATGACGTCGGAGTAGTCGGGACGACCCGGAGAGGAGGTTGAAGAGTATTCATAGAGACCGTTTAGGGTCGCGATGAATACGGAGTTCGAGTTAGGGTCGACATAGACATCCGACACGCAGTTAGTGGCAAGCGGAGAGTTGGAAGTGTTGAAATTCTCGATGATTTCATCACCGTTGGGGCTGACGAGATACAGTCCCGACTCCTCGGTGGCAATCCATTTGCGGTCGGAGGCATCGACAGCGATTGCGTGTATCTTCTCGGTGTCAAGGAGATAGTCGGCAAGATTGGTGCCGTCGTTGCGGGGTATTTTCAGACGGTTGATGCGGAAATCGGTGCCGAATATATTGGCGGGATTGACGATTTCTGCGGGGCCGTTTGTCGTGCCTATCCACACGCGTCCGCGACTGTCCTCCGCGAAGCAGGTGATATAGTCAGGGGTGAAGTTCTTGCCGTCCTGGTCGGTCATGATTGTCACGGCCTGGGGCTGGTCATCGGAGGTGTCGGTAATGGAGTTTCCGTAATACAGTGCCGTGAATCCCTCCTGATAGCGGGAGTCGGCAAGAAGTATGACGGGGATTTTGTTGCAAAGATGGAAGATGACGTCGCGGTCCTTCACATTGCCGCCGAAGTCAAGCCCGATCCAGTCCTCTTTGGTGACTGTCGCAGGGTCTTTCTTACGTTTGTCGGAGGGAAGAATCACGAGGGGAGGTTGGCTTGTATCTCCTGTGTAGACAGCGACCAGCAGGTTGCCTTTTGAGTCAAACTGTGCGGAAGTCGTTCTCCAGGCGTAATTGTAGTTGTAATTGATAAGTGAATTCTCGTCAAACTTGCCGATCTGACGGCCATCTTTCAGCACATACACACCCTCGTTTCCTGAGCCTACATAGTGGATGGAGGGATTGTCGGGGTCTTCAAGGAGGAAAGTGGGAGAGAAGATATGGTCACCTTTTCCTACGCATGTCTGGGCAGAAGCTTTTGACTTGTAGGTGATGCCTGAGGCTTCTATATTGGAAATCTTACCGTTTTCATAGACATTTCCGGTGAAGGGGGTGTCGTAGAAATCGCCGTTGCCGACAGCAAAACTTCGGCTCAGTCCTCGGTTCGACATGAGGAATCCATTGTTGTCGGTCAAAGGATAGAGTGTGCAGATGTCGGAGAAAGTAGTTGCGTCCATCGGGCGGTACTTGTCGCGCATGACTGTGACTGAGCCATCTTCCGACAGGCGGTAGTTGGCAAGTCCGGTCACATCGGCTGCCCATATTGATGTCGGGCCGTCGACGGTGGCTATCATGTTGCTCTGCAGCGGTTCGGGTATAGTGGCGCTCCGGCTGACAGTCCAAGGGAAGGATATGTGGTTGAGAGAGGTCGATGTGGTGAACCATACGCCATCCTCGGCATGGAACAGTCCGGTCACGCCGGTGATTCCATGGTCAGTATATGTGCCGCTGTTGCGTGAATCGTAAAATACAAGGTCGAGGAGGAGATTGCGGGTGGTGCGGAGGGCGAAGTGCGTCACTTTGTTCTCCTTGTCGTCAGCTATCTTGACAAGGTCAGCCGGGACACCTGCAAGGTTGTGCTGGCGTTTGAACTTGCTCAGATTGTTGTGGCGTTCGGTCTTTGGCGAAGAATAGACAGTATAGGTCCATTGTTCCGGCGATATTACAATCAGCAGATTCTCGGGGGTGGTTGCTATTGCGAGAACCTCAGTGTCGAAAATTCCTGATTCTTTGACCTGGAAGGTAGTGTCGTCATAGATGACTATGCCGAAAGTCGTGGCGATGTATATGAGGCCATCGTCGAAAGTCACATGGTTTATACCCTTGCTGGCCACATTTGAATCACGAATTTCCGGAAGGGGGATGCGCTCGCCGTTATCCATGAGAATGTCGATGTTGCCATCCTCGTAGGCCACCAGAAGGTAGCCCTTGTCGTAGTTATAATATATGTCGTCCACTCGGGTGCCTCCAAGGTCTGAGCCGGGCATATAGGCGTGGCTCTCGTCATTGGCCTTGTCATAGGAGTGGAGTGAGCCGGATGTGGCGAGATAGACATGGTCGGGGGTTTCGATCAGGCGGTCGGGGGTTCCGAAAGCCGGATAGAACTTCCAGCTCCCGGTGGCAAGCTGCGCGGAGAGGGCAAGGGGGAGGAGAGAAAGCAGGGATATTGTAAGTTTTCGTAGCATTGCTGTGGTGGTATTGTGTTGGTTGGAGAGTGGGAGGTCTGACCGGGTGATTTTATCTGTTCCGAGAGGGTTTTCAGAGGGTCTGCAGATAGTCCATCAGACGGGCTGTGGCGCGGCCTCTGTGGCTGATGGCATTCTTGGCGTCGGGAGTCATCTCTGCAAAGCTGACAGCGCTTTCAACGGGTTTGAACACAGGGTCATAGCCGAAACCTGCAGTTCCGTGGGCTTCCGTCAGGATTTCTCCTTCAACGCGTCCCTCGAAGGTCATTTCCCGACCGTTGAGGATGAGGGCTATTACCGTCACGAAGCGGGCGCCGCGGGTGGTGATGCCGTCGAGGTTCTTAAGGAGGAGCGCCATGTTGGCTGCGCTGTCATGACCGGGTCCGGCATAGCGTGCCGAGTAGACCCCGGGGGCACCGTCGAGAGCATCGACCATCAAACCGGTATCGTCGGCGAAGCAGTCATAGCCGTAGTGCTCTTTGACATAGCGGGCTTTCATGAGCGCATTTCCTTCGAGGGTGTCGGCAGTCTCAGGTATATCTTCCTCGCAACCAATCTCTTTGAGGGACAGTATGCGGAACTTTCCGCCGACTATCCTGCGGATTTCTTCAAGCTTGTGGGAATTGTTGGTGGCAAATACTATATCTTGCATTGTTTCGGACATATTTAATAATTAACGCTGTAAGGCCCTTAATATTGCTCCGGAGGTACATTTTATGGCTGAGGAGGCGTGAGGGCAGTTTGCTGAGGTTTGCAATTGCAAATTTCAATTGTTGTTGAGAATCAAAAAGATAGGGAAATGTTAATAATTTCTTGAAAAAAGTGGGTAAATTATGCAGTTTAGTTTTGCAAATTTTTGTAATTTTACACCCTCATAAATGCAAGTTCATCTCCTATGTCTGAAGAAGTTTACCACATCCCTGCGCTGCTACCCCAAACCATTGAGGCACTTGATATTCACCCCGGCGGTGTCTATGTCGACGCGACCTTCGGTGGCGGCGGCCATTCACGCGCCATCATGGAATGTCTGGATGCGGGATGTGGCGGACATCTCTATTCATTCGACCAGGATGAGGATGCCGTGAAGCGTGCTCCGGAGGATGACCGTTTCACCATGGTCTACTCCAACTTCCGTTTCATCACCAACTTCATGCGCTACTACGATGTCGATGGTGTGGACGGAGTGCTTGCCGACCTCGGGGTCTCGTTCCATCATTTCGACGACACTGAGCGCGGATTCTCATTCCGTTTCGACGGCCCTCTCGACATGCGCATGAACCGTCAGGCTTCGCGTTCGGCCGCCGACCTGCTCAACACTCTCCCAGAGGAGAAGATTGCCGACCTGCTCTACATCTACGGCGAACTCAAGCAGAGCCGTGCGATGGCCCGCTCCATTGTCAAGGCCCGTGCGAATGCTCCCTTCTCCACCATCGGGCAGTTGATGGAGGCCGTCAAGCCCCACATTGACCCACGCAAGGAGAAAAAGGAACTCGCACAGCTTTTCCAGGCTCTGCGCATCGAGGTCAACGATGAGATGGGAGCGTTGAAGGAACTGCTGCAAGGCGCACTGAAGGTCCTCAAACCCGGCGGACGGCTTGCCGTCATCACCTACCACAGCCTTGAGGACCGTCTGGTGAAGAATTTCATGAAGACCGGCGATTTCGCAGGCAAGGCCGAGAAAGATTTCTTCGGCAAAATCAACGCCCCGCTGAAACCGCTCGGCAACAAGCCGGTTGTCCCGGATGCCGAGGAAATCGAACGCAATCCACGCTCACGCAGCGCAAAGCTCCGTGTAGCCGTCAAACTATAGAAAAATCCATAATCGCTAACTCTCAACTCAAGAAAACACAAAATTGGCAACACGAACCGTAAAAGCCTCCGGGCGTCCGTCAATTATAAGCCGTCTTTTCAGGGGTCAGGTACTGTCGAGCGACTTTTTTGCCCGCCATTGGCTCCCTGTGGCGATTGGTGTGGTTGTGGCGATGGTCTATATCACCACCAAATACACCTGCCAGACAAACATGGAAAAAATTGCCGAGCTTGAACGCAAGCTTGAAATCGTCAACAACGAGAAGTCGCGCGAGCGCAGCGCCTTCATGGGCCGTATCCGCGAGACTTCGATGCAGCAGATGGTCGATTCGCTCCATCTCAACCTGAAAGTTCAGTCACAGCCACCCTATAAGATTCCGAAATAGTGAAAAAGGACAACCGCAGCTATATCCTCCTACGCTATGGTCTCGTCATAGTCTTCATCCTCTGGCTTGCAGCCTGCATCGTGGTGAAACTTTGTGAGACCACAGTCGTTGATGCCGACAAGTGGAATCAGAGGGCCAACGAACTTCTCTCGCAGACCAAAGAAATCATCCCGGGCCGAGGCAACATCCTCGCTTCGGACGGCAGTGTGCTTGCAACCAACCTCAATTTCTACACCGCGCGCATCGACTACCGCGCCGAGAAGTTCAACGAGAAACTTTTCCGCGACACCATCGACCAGCTCGCAGCCAGAATGGCCGAGCATTTCCCGGTCAAGTCTGCCGAACAGTGGAAAAAGCATCTTCTGAAACCGCTCGACAAGGTGAAGGAGAAGCGTCCCCGCGCCTACAAGCTTATGTCGGGGCTTTCCCACGCTGATATGGAGACCCTCCGTACCTTCCCGTTTTTCAGTATCAAGAACCGCAACCGCAACGGTCTGACGTTTGAAAAATACATGCGCCGTTTCAACCCCTACGGCGACATGGCGCGTCGAAGCATCGGCGGTGTGGGCGAGACAGCGGAGAGCAAGGAGATTCACGGTATATCAGGTCTCGAAAAGGCCCTCGACTCGCTCCTCTACGGCAAGGTCGGCTACAGCAAGATGATTAATCTCACGAAAAAAATCACCGACTGGACCGATATTCCCGCAATCCCCGGCAGCGATATTGTCACAACCATCGACATCAATATGCAGGACATTGTCGAGAGCGAACTCAACAATGTGCTCGACACCTGCGGTGCCGACTGGGGAGTGGCGGTGTTGATGGACGTGAAGAACGGCGACATCAAGGCCATCTCGAATCTTGAACGCAATCCGCGCGGTCCCGGCTATATCGAGGCGCGCAACCGTGCGGTGATGGGCTACGAACCCGGATCGGTCGTGAAGACCCTTTCGATGATGATTGCCGTTGAGGATGGTCTCGTGCCTGACCTCGACGAAGTGCTCCCGACCGGCAGCGGCTGGGCCTACGCGGGCGGACGTCCCATCACCGATGCCCACCATTCGGCCTCCATCCGTGCGGGCGACGTTCTCGAGCAGTCATCCAACATCGGCATGGCCCGAATCATCACCCGTAAATACAATGACAATCCCGGCGCTTTCTATTCGCGCGTCAAGGCTCTCGGTTTCCTCGAACCGATGAACACCGGTATCGCCGGTGAGGTGCCTCCGCGTTTCGACAGTGTCCCCAACGACCGTGGCGGACGCATCGCTCTCTCCCGCATGAGCTACGGTTATGCTACCGAAATCCCGCCGCTCTACACCCTTGCCATCTACAATGCCATCGCCAACGATGGTGTTTTCGTCCGTCCGCGTCTTGTCAAGGAGGTCAAGGGTGCGGTCGACTCCGTATTCCCTGTCGGCTACATGGGCAATGGCCGCGCCTGCTCACCGCAGACCGCCGCTACCCTCCGTCAGATGCTCACCAATGTGGTATGGGGTGACCACGGAACCGGTCGTTTCCTCCGCAACAATACGGTGAGAATCGCCGGAAAGACCGGAACATGCTACATGATTGAGAACGGAGCCTACAATCAGGGAAAGAAACGTCTTGCGTTCTGCGGTTTCTTCCCGGCGGAGGAACCGAAATACTCCTGCGTGGTGCTGACCTGCCATCCGACCAAGAATTTCTTCGGTGCGGCGACGACTTCAGGTCAGGTTC
This sequence comes from uncultured Duncaniella sp., assembly GCF_910577345.1. Lineage (GTDB taxonomy): Bacteria > Bacteroidota > Bacteroidia > Bacteroidales > Muribaculaceae > Duncaniella. Next base: position 20,815 of record NZ_CAJTMT010000035.1, on the reverse strand, counting down.
TCCGCAATATTGCCCTCAAACTCTATTCCAGAGGTATGCTCGGCAACAGTTCGGACTATCGGAGCGTTACTCCATCGGACGCGGCTCCAACCTTCTATGCCTCGGCTTCCGGACGTAAGGCATACGAGCGTGTGAAGTCTGATTTCGCCATTCCCTCACACCGTTCGCTCAAATCTCCGTCGACAGTTGCCAAAGGCACACTCCCCGACGTGAAGGGCTACGGACTTCGCGAGGCGATTGTCGCGCTTGAGACTGCAGGCTACAACGTGGACTACACCGGTTCCGGCTATGTCCGCTCGATGGAACCCGCTGCGGGGACACGTCCCGCCCGAGGAACCCGCGTCAGACTGGTGCTCGGCAACTGAGCCGCCGGTCAGGTTATGAAAAAGAATATGTCACATCTTTAAAACACATATATTCAAGGTGAAAAATCTAAAAGAGCTTCTCTCCCCACTTGACATCACTAAAATCATCGGAAATGATGATAAGGAAATCACCGCACTTACCTCCGATTCGCGCAAAGTCGAACCGGGCACACTCTTTGTGGCCGTCCCGGGCGTGAGTGTCGACGGGCATCGCTTTATTCCCATGGCAGAGGAAAAGGGTGCCGTTGCGGTGGTGTGTCAGGAATTGCCGGCCAATCTCTCCACGCATGTGACTTACATCGTGGTTCCCTCGTCGGCTCTCGCGCTCGGCTACATCGCTTCGCAGTGGTTCGACAATCCTTCGCGCAAGCTGAAGCTCGTCGGGGTCACCGGTACGAACGGCAAGACCACTACTGCCACCTTAATATATGAGATGGCACGTCTGCTCGGCCACAAGGCCGGATTGCTCTCCACCGTGTGCAACTATGTCGATGACAAAGCCTATCCCACTGACCATACGACACCCGATCCATACACCCTCAATGAAATGCTTCATCTGATGGTGGAGGCCGGATGCGAATATGCAGCTATGGAGGTAAGCTCCCATGCCGCCGACCAGCAGCGCATTGCAGGCTTGCATTTCGTGGGTGGTATCTTCACCAATCTTACCCGCGACCACCTCGACTATCACAAGACCTTCGAGGCTTATCTCGCTGCCAAGAAGAAATTTTTCGACATGCTTCCCCGCGATGCGTTCGCCCTCACGAATGCCGACGACAAGGTAGGGGAGGTGATGTTGCAGAACACCCGTGCCCATCGCTACACCTATTCGCTCCGCAGCGAGGCTGATTTCCGCGGGCGCATCATCGAGTCGCGTCTCGACGGTACACTCCTCTCGCTCAACGGCCATGAGGTGGAACTGCTGTTCACCGGCAAGTTCAATGCCTATAATCTCACCGCCGTCTACGGTGCTTGTGTGCTGATGGGTTGGGACAAGGAGGATGTGTTGCGCGAGATGTCGCGCCTCGTTCCGGTTGCCGGACGCTTCCAGTCCTTCCACTCTTCCAAGGGCTACACTGCCATTGTCGACTATGCTCACACGCCTGATGCTGTGGTCAATGTGCTCAACGCTATCCGCGAGGTCATCGGCAAGGAGGGCGAAATTATCACGGTGGTCGGTGCCGGCGGTAACCGCGACAAGGGTAAGCGCCCCATCATGGCGCGTGAGGCTGCCTCACGCAGTGAGCGTCTGATACTCACTTCCGACAATCCCCGTTTCGAGGAGCCGGAAGATATTCTCAAGGATATGGAGGAGGGACTCGACGACGAGGCCCGCAAACGCACCCTCCACATCACTGACCGCCGTCAGGCCATCCGCACCGCAGCAACTCTTGCCGGAAAAGGCACCGTCATTCTGATTGCCGGAAAAGGCCATGAGGATTATCAGGAAATCAAGGGCGTCAAGCACCACTTTGATGACCGCGAGGTGGTGAGGGAAATAATTGCCGGTGAAAAATAGGAGGAAGGGCTGACACAGGTCAGTATCAGCCCCGAGAATCCTTGATTGCCTCTCTCCTTCCGCTCCTCCCTCTCCCCCTTCAAAAAATCATCTGATTAATCGCTAAAAAACTCTTTAAAAAGTGCTTTACTATTTATTTGATTTTCTTCAGGATTACAACTTCCCGGGTTCGCGTCTGATGAGCTACATCACCTTCCGTTCGGGAGCGGCGCTCTTGCTGTCGCTTTTCATCGCCCTGGTGTTCGGACGCAAGATTATCGACCGTCTGCAGTTGATGCAGGTGGGCGAGATTATCCGTGACCTCGGGCTGGAGGGACAGATGCAGAAAACCGGTACCCCCACGATGGGTGGTGTCATTATAATCATCTCCATACTCATTCCCTGTCTGCTTGTTGGCGACCTGAGCAACATCTACATGATTCTGATGCTCATATCGACCATCTGGCTCGGCACCCTCGGCTTTTGCGACGACTATATCAAGGTCGCCAAACACGACAAGGAGGGCATGAAGGGTAAATTCAAGATTATTGGTCAGGTGGGTCTCGGTCTGATGGTCGGTCTCACCATGTATCTCAGCCCCGACATCACACAGCGCCAGGTTGTCCCCGTGAAATACACGACGGAGAACATGGAGACAGTCTATCTGAGTTCGTCGCAGGATGTGAAATCGACACAGACCACCATCCCCTTCGTGAAGGACAACAACTTCGACTATGCCTATCTCACAGAGTGGATGGGACCCTACGCACAGGCCGGTGGCTGGGTGCTTTTCGTGTTGGTTGTGATAGTTGTCGTGGCCGCGACGAGCAACGGCGCCAATCTCACCGACGGACTCGACGGATTGTGTGCGGGAACGTCGGCCATCATCTGTGTGGCCCTCGCCATCATGGCTTATCTCGGAGGCAATGTCATTTATTCGACATACCTTAATATAATGTACATTCCCCAGTCCTCGGAACTGGTGGTGTTCATGTCGGCTTTCATCGGTGCGCTCATAGGTTTCCTCTGGTACAATGCCTATCCCGCACAGGTGTTCATGGGCGATACAGGCTCGCTCACCATCGGCGGTATCATCGCCGTCTTTGCCATCCTTATCCACAAGGAGCTGCTCATACCGATTCTCTGTGCGATTTTCTTCGTCGAGGACCTTTCGGTCATGTTGCAGGTGGCATACTTCAAATACACTAAACGCAAATACGGCGAGGGACGGCGCATCTTCAAGATGACCCCTCTCCATCACCACTATCAGAAACCGGGCAATTCCGGCATCCAGGCCTTGATTCAGGCACCCTTGCGGGCAATACCTGAGTCGAAGATTGTCACCCGTTTCTGGATTGTAGGAATCTTTCTCGCCGTCATCACATTCGTAACTCTTAAAATCAGGTAATAGGCCTGACCTCATAATAAAAAAATCACATACGACATGACAAAGAATCTCGTCATACTCGGTGGAGGTGAAAGCGGCGTGGGCGCCGCCATCCTCGGCAAGGAAAAAGGAATGAATGTCTTTCTCAGCGACTATGGAACCATAGCCGAAAAATATCGCCGCCAGCTCGACGAAGAAGGCATTGAATGGGAAGATGGACATCATTCGATGGACCGCATACTCGCTGCCGATGAGGTGGTGAAGAGTCCGGGTATTGCCCCCACCACACCTGTCATGAAGGCAATCGCCGAGAAGGGAATCCCCGTGATTTCCGAAATCGAGTTTGCCGGCCGCTACACGGATGCCAAGATGGTCTGCATCACCGGCAGCAACGGTAAGACGACCACAACACTCCTCACATATCATATCCTCAAGAATGCAGGACTCAACGTAGGCCTTGCAGGAAACGTAGGCCGCAGTCTCGCTCTTCAGGTGGCCCGCGACCATCATGATTTCTATGTGATTGAGCTTTCGAGCTTCCAGTTGGAGAACATGTATAAGTTCCGTGCCAACATCGCCGTGATTCTCAACATCACTCCCGACCATCTTGACCGCTACGAATACAAGATGCAGAACTATATCAACGCCAAATTCCGCATACTCAACAATCTCACTCCCCAGGACGCATTCATCTACTGGCAGGACGATCCCGTCATCACCCGTCAGCTCGAGCAGATCCGCACCGAGGCGCAGATGTTCCCCTTTGCCGAACATCACGAGGAAGGAAGCCGTGCTTGGGTCGACGATGAGGCTTCGCTCATCATCGACACCCCCGAGACATCGCTCAACATGCCCCGTGCGGAGCTTTCGCTCAACGGTCTCCATAATCTCTACAACTCTATGGCCGCAGCTCTCTCGGCTTGCATCCTTGACATCGACAAGAAAGAAATCCGCGAGGCGCTGAGCGACTTCGAGGGTGTGGAGCACCGTCTGGAATATGTTGCCACAGTCAATGATGTGCGCTACATCAACGACTCCAAAGCTACGAATGTCAACTCCTGCTGGTATGCTCTCGAATCGATGCCCGAGAACACTATCCTCATTCTCGGAGGAAAGGACAAAGGCAATGATTACAGCGAGATTCTTCCTCTTGTCAAGGAAAAGGTCAAGGCGATAGTGTGCATGGGCAAGGACAACGCCAAACTCCTCGATTTCTTCGGGAAAGAGGGTATTGAGCTCCACGACACCCATTCGATTGACGATGCCGTCAACACTTGCGCCTCAATCGCCAAACCCGGCGACACAGTGCTCCTCTCGCCCTGCTGCGCAAGCTTCGACCTCTTCAGCAGCTACGAAGACCGCGGCCGCCAGTTCAAGGACCGCGTCTGTGCTCTTGTTTTTTAATATAGAGATTCTTTTAGTATAGAGATTAAAGTATAGAGTATAGAGGGTGTTGAGTATAGAGATTAAAGTATAGAGTATAGATAATACTTTAGTCGAACCTCACCATCACCTTTTTCCTCTTCTCTAACCCTCATTTCATCCTCAAAAACTGTTATCTATACTCTATACTTTAACCTCTATACTGAAAAAACTTAATACTTAATCCTTACCACTTAATACTTAGATAAGTGTCCATCCAATCTCCCTCCATTCAGGCCGAGGATGTTCAGTCGAACTCCAAACCCAAGGCGGTTGCCAAGGCCGACAAACATATCTGGGGCATTTTCATCGCCCTCTGCATCATATCTACCATCGAACTCTACAGTGCCTCTTCCCGTGAGGTCGCCAGTTCATCGATAGGTGTGATGGGGCCCATCCTGCGCCATCTTGTCATGCTCGGTGGCGGTGCCCTTCTCGTCTATTTCCTCTCAAAACGTCATTACTCCGATTTCATCCCTCTCACCTTGATATTTGCAGGTGTGAGTGTGGTGATGATGATCTATGTGATGTTCTTCGGAGAGATTGTCAATGGAGCGCGGCGCTCGTTGACGATATTGGGCATAGGCATATATCCGGCAGAGATGGTCAAATTATCGGCGGTGTTGCTGATAGCACTTGTCATGACCTGGAACCCCAATACAAAGAATGTGGGGGTGACATCAAAAGCCGTGGTCTATTCGGGTTTCATAGTCCTGTTTCTCAGCGGTCTGCTCATTGAACAGGGTCTGACCAACACACTCCTCCTCCTTGCCATCAGCTACTCGATGATGATTGTCGGCGGTGTGCGTTTCTGGCATTTGCTTCTCCTTACCATTGCCTACGCAGCCTGTGGCGGCGTGTTCATCCTCTATATCCTTTTCAGTGAACCCAAGGATATTCCTGCCGATGCCGAACAGCAGATAGAAATGGTGAGCGGTACTGCCAAGAAGAACCCCAACCGTCTCGACACATGGATTGCGCGAGTGCAGCGCCACGGTCAGGATTCAGTGCCTAAATGGGAGATACCCGCGACTGGCAAGAACCGTCAGGAAATCCTCTCCTACATGGCTCAGGCCAACGGCGGTCTCTACGGTGTCGGTCCCGGCAACTCGCGTGAGGCGTCCCGTCTACCGCTTGCATTCTCTGACTATATCTTCGCCATCATCATCGAGGAACTCGGACTGATAGGTGGCATAGTGGTGCTTGTGTTATACCTCTGGCTGCTCGGACGCGCCTCCGGTATTGCCTCACACTGCAACCGCACCTATCCGGCACTTGTCGTCATCGGCATGGCCATCATGATAGCTTTCCAGGCACTCTTCCACATGGGCATTGTCAGCGGAGTCTTCCCGGTTTCCGGTCAGCCTTTGCCTTTGCTTTCGAAGGGTGGTACCTCCATTCTCGTGACAGCCATAGCCTTCGGCATAATGCTGTCGATAAGCCGGACGGCCACACGTCAGGGCGGCAAGAAACAGGACATCCGCGACGAGATTGATTCACTCCCCGAAGAGTTCGGCGCGGAAAATCAGATGCAACTGTGAGCAATAAAGGCTTTACAAGTGTTAAATTTATAATTTAAATGTAAAGTACACTCTTATGACAGATTCAGGACATACAGATAAGAATAAAACCAAAGCAGCGGTCGAGCGGGTGCTGATTTCCGGCGGTGGAACCGGCGGACACATCTTCCCGGCCCTCTCGATTGCCAACGCAGTCAAACGCCGTTATCCCGAGGCCGACATCCTCTTTGTCGGTGCGCAGGGACGCATGGAGATGGAGCGCGTTCCGGCGGCGGGCTATCCCATCGAGGGGCTTCCGGTTGCGGGTTTCGATCGCAAACGCCTCTGGCGCAATTTCGGAGTGCTGCTCAAACTTTGGAAGTCGCTCCGCAAAGCCCGCAGAATCGTGCGTGACTTCAAGCCCGACATCGCTATCGGTGTCGGAGGCTATGCAAGCGGCCCTGTGCTCAAACAGGCCCAGAAGCAGGGTATCCCCACACTCCTGCAGGAACAGAATTCTTACGCCGGAGTGACCAACAAACTCCTTGCAAAAAAGGCAAAGGCCATCTGCGTGGCCTACGACGGAATGGAGCGCTTCTTCCCCGCCGAGGTGATTGTCAAGACCGGCAATCCGGTGCGCAAGGACCTCGAGGGCTGCACCCTCTCGCAGAAGGAGGCCAAGAAGCAGCTCGGTTTCGATGAGGATAAGCCCCTCGTCCTTACTGTCGGCGGCAGTCTCGGCGCCCGCACTGTCAATGAGGCCGTGGCTGCATCGCTTCAGCTTCTGCGCGACAAGGGTGTCAACCTTATGTGGCAGACAGGCCGCTACGGAGAGGCTGAGTTTCAGGCCAAGGCGAAGGAGTTTGACAATGTGAAGGCGACGACCTTCATCTCCGACATGGCCACTGCCTATCGTGCCGCCGACCTCGTTGTCTCCCGTGCGGGTGCAGGTACTATTTCCGAATTGCAGAATCTCGGCAAGGCATGTATCCTCATCCCCTCACCCAATGTGGCCGAGGACCATCAGCGCCACAATGCCGAAGCGCTTTCCACCCGTGGTGGGGCGGTGATGATTCTCGATGCCGACGCCGTGACGACCCTTCCGTCAACTCTGTCCGACCTCATTGACAATCCCGGAAAGCGCGAGGCTCTGAGCCGCGAGATTTCCAAGATGGCTCTGAAGGATGCCGATGAGAAGATTGTCGACAAAATCACAGAAATCCTTAAATAAACCATTTAACGATATAGCTAACAATTCTATAATCATCAAAACAGACTATATCATGAACGTTGATTTATCAAAAATACAGAACATATATTTTGTCGGTGCAGGTGGCATCGGCATGGCAGCCCTCGAACGTTATTTTCTCGCCAAGGGTAAAAAGGTGGCCGGTTATGACCGCACTTCCACACAGCTCACCGATGAACTCCGCTCCGAGGGTGTGGACATGACTTTCAACGAAAGCGCCGATTCTATCCCAGAAGCTTTCCGCAATCCGGAAACAACTCTTGTAGTCTATACCCCTGCCGTTCCTTCCGATCTTCCCATACTTGCGTATTTCCGCGAGAACGGTTTTGAGGTCATGAAGCGTGCCGCTGTCCTCGGGCTCATCACCCGCAACTCCCGTTCGCTCTGTTTTGCGGGAACCCACGGCAAGACCACAACCTCATCAATGGCTGCCCATATCCTCAACAGCGGTTCGGTCGGCTGCAACGCCTTCCTCGGCGGTGAGCTGATAAACTACGGCACCAATTTCCTCCTCAGCCCTTCATCGGACTTCAGTGTCATCGAGGCCGACGAGTTTGACCGTTCCTTCCATCATCTGACCCCCTACGTTGCCGTCATCACAGCAACCGACCCCGACCATCTCGACATCTATGGTACGGAAGAGGCCTATCTCGAAAGCTTCGCTCATTTCACCGAACTTGTCCGTCCCGACGGCGCGTTGATTATCCACGAAGACCTCAAACTCCGTCCGCGTCCGCAGGAGGGTGTACGTGTCTATACCTATTCGCGTGACAAGGGTGATTTCCACGCAGCCTACATCCGTCGCGAACCGGGCAACATCACCTTTGACATCGTCACTCCGCGCGGCACCATCCGCAACGTCAATCTCGGTGTGCCCGTCGAGGTGAATATCGAGAATGCCGTAGCTGCGGTTGCAGCCGTATGTCTCACCAACGCATGGGCACCCGAACTTATCCGCGATGCCATCAGCAGCTACCGTGGCACCAAACGCCGCTTCGAGACTCATCTTAAGGAGGACAATGGAGCCGGTCATGTCATCATCGACGACTATGCCCATCACCCCGAAGAGATACGCAAATCAATCGAATCGGTCAAGGCCCTCTATCCCGGACGCAAACTGACGGTCGCTTTCCAGCCGCATCTCTACACCCGCACCCGCGATTTCGCGCCCGAATTTGCCGATGCGCTGTCGGATGCCGATTCACTCATCCTCCTCGACATCTATCCCGCGAGAGAGGAACCTATCGAGGGTGTAAGCTCCAAGATTATCTTTGATAATGTTAAATGCGAGGATAAAATCTTAATTGGCAAAGAAAAATTGGTGGAAACGTTGAAAAATCGTAACTTTGACATCCTACTGACACTTGGCGCGGGAGATATAAACACATTTATCCCCCAAATCATAGCGTCGCTGAAAGATTAGTAACGAAAATTCACAGGTACAATCCTTTGCAACCCTCAAAAAAGATACTCTCTCTGACTGAAAAATGCCCCGCTATCTGAAAGTAATATTCTCACTGATGCTTGTCGCCTATCTTGTGGTCGCCCTTACGATGACTGCAAGCGAGTCCGACACACAGCTTTGCCGTGCGCTTGAAATTACCGTTGAAGGTGGGGAGGGCGACGGTTCGCGCCGTTTCGTCACCCCTGACGAACTCGCGCGTGAGCTTGACTCACTCCCCGAGAAGGCCCCCGGCATGGCTCTGGCCAACATCAATACCCAGACCATCCGCAAGCATCTTCTCGATCTTGACAAAATCGAGGACGTGGAGGTGTTGCGCCTGACCGACGGTACCATCCGCATCAAGGCCACTCCCATCATACCTGTGGCGAGAGTGTTCGATGCCGGACGTTCCTACTATATCAACCGTGCAGGGAAGCAGGTGAGCGCCGATGCGCGCTACCACAAGGATGTCCCCATTATCGAAGGGCATTTCAACTATCCCGACACAACTTTCACACCCGAGTCGCTGTTGCCGCTGTTGAGCTATATCGCCAATGATTCGGTGTGGAATTCCTACGTCTCGATGATAAAGGTCAAATCGCCTACCGACATCATCCTCGTCCCGGTCATACGCGAACATGTCATCAACATCGGCGCGCCCGACCATCTCGACGATAAGTTTGCCCGCCTTAAGAAATTCTACTCCGAGGTGCTTCCTCAGCAGGGCTGGCAGAAATACGATACCCTTTGCCTTAAATGGAGCGGACAGCTCGTGGCCTCCAAGCGCCGCCGTGCCGTGCAGAAGGTAGAGGTTGTCAACTATGACGATGATGAGGCCGTCGATATGGGCACCATGCTTGCAGGCGATGGAGTGGCCCCGGGCCAGACAGTCCCCGGAGTCAAGGCCCATTCCGAAAAGCCGATTCCTGCGACGGTGCGCACATCATCCTCCGCTTCCACGCGCAAGGACTCGAAAAGTGCCGACAACGGAACAGCGAAAACCGAGGCAACGAAACCTCAGCCCACAGCAACGAAACCAAAGCATTAATCCGAATAAATTAACATCCCCCAATGGAAGAGAAATATATAGTGGCTCTCGAGATAGGGAGCTCGAAAATCAAAGGCGCAATCGGCATCGTCGACCCTTCGGGCGCATTGAGCGTCAAGGCCGTCGAGGAGGAGAAGCTGGCCGATAGCGTGCGCTATGGTTGCATACTCAATATCCGTGAGACCCCCGACGCGATCCGCAACGTCATCAGCCGCTTGCAGCAGCGCGAACCGCAGCGCAAGATTACTGGTGTCTATGTTTCGGTCGGTGGCCGTTCGCTCATGTCGCAGGACATCGAGGTCGAGCGCCGTCTTCCCTCCGAAATGGAAATCACCAACGAGCTTATCGCCGACATGACGAAGGAGGCTCTTGAATATCAGCTCCACGAGCGCACTATCGTCGGTGTCTCTCCAAAGGAATTCCGTGTCGACAATTTCCCCGCAAACCGCGTGGTCGGCATGTTCGGGTCCTACGTTTCCGCGCGTCTGAACCTCATCAGTTGCCGCAACCGTCTCATGACCAACCTCAAGGTTGTGCTTGACGACCGTCTGCATCTCGCAATCAACGATTTCTTCGTGCGTCCTCTCGCCGAGGCCGACCTTGTCCTCTTCACCGAGGAGAAGCGTCAGGGCTGTATGCTCGTCGACTGCGGTGCCGACACCACCACTGTCGCCATCTTCAAGAACGGTGTGCTGATGTATCTTTCGACCATCCCCATGGGTTCGCGCCACATTACCCGCGACATCACTGCGCTCAACATCCTTGAAGAGCGTGCGGAGGATCTGAAAATCGAGGTCGGCAACGCCCTCTCTCAGCCCGAACCGGTGGCTCCGTCACATATTCCCGCCGGAGTGGACTTCAATCAGCTCAACAACTACGTCTCTGCCCGTGCAGGTGAGATTATCGCCAATATCAACGAGCAGATCAAATATGCCGGTCTCACAGCCGACAAACTTCCCGGCGGCATCATCCTCGTGGGCCGTGGCTCCAAACTGCGTGGCTTCGACAGCCGTCTGGAGAGCATGACCACAATGAAGGTGCGCTTCGGCGCTCCCGCCAACCGTATCCGCATCCTCGACGGCCGTCTGAACGGTTCGGACAATGTGGATGTCATCTCTGTCCTCGCAGCCGCAGCGGCTGAAAAGGATGTGGTGGAATGTATGGAACGCATCATGCCTGAGTATTCCTACACCTCCCCCCCCCAGCCTCTCCATGCCCAGCAGCCCGCGCAGGAACCCCTCTATCCCCGCGAAACCGCCAACCCCTATCAGGGTCAGCAGTACCAGCAGCCTGCAAATCCCTATCAGCAGCCCGCCAATCCTTATCAGGGTCAGCAGGCAGCCGCATATCAGCCGCAGCAGCCTAACGCTTACCAGCAGCCTCAGCAGGGCGGCTATCAGGCTCCTCAGCAGGGTGCATATCAGCAACCGCAGCAGCCAGCCTATCAGCCGGGCGGACATCCCTATCATGCCGGTCAGCAGCCCTATCAGCCCCAGCAGCCTGCGGCTAATCCTTACGGCGAACAGGCCCGCAACATCACCCACATCAACGATGCTCCCGAGGAGAAACCGGAGCCGCAGCCCGCATCCAACAAGAAGGGCGGTCTGTCGCGCGCATGGTCCTCGCTTCGCGACCGTGTGGTCTCGCTGATGACCGAGCCGGTTGAGGATGATGACCCCGACAATGACAATTAATCCCTGCAAGCGCAGAACACATAGCGTTGTAATAGTTTAGAATATAAATATTGACCATCCAACCCCATTCTTACTGAAAAATGGACGAAATCAAGAATCAATATAATCAGGATCTCTCCGACACATCAGCCTTCAAGGGCAATACAACAGCTCCCGACCTTGCCTGCAACATAATGGCCATCGGTGTTGGCGGTGGCGGTAACAATGCCGTCAACCACATGTATGCCCAGGGTATCAAGAGTGTGTCGTTCGTCAACATCAATACTGACCGTCAGGCTCTCTGCCATTCAAAAGTCCCCCATACACTCGAAATCGGCGACGGCCTCGGTGCCGGCAACAAGCCTGAAAAGGCCCGCGACTTTGCCGAGGAGAGCGCCGAGGAGATTGCTGCCCTCTTCGATGACCAGACCAAGATGGTGTTCATCACCGCAGGTATGGGCGGCGGTACCGGTACGGGTGCCGCTCCCGTCGTGGCCCGTATCGCCAAGGAACGCGGTCTGCTGACAATCGGTATCGTCACCATCCCCTTCCTTTTCGAAGGCCAGAAGAAAATCAAGAAGGCGATTGCCGGTGCCGACGAGATGGCGAAGCATGTCGATGCGCTCCTCGTCATCAACAACGAGCGTCTCGGTGAAATCTACGGTGACTTCAACTTCATCAATGCGTTCGGCAAGGCCGACGATACCCTCTCGATTGCAGCACGTTCGATTTCCGAACTCATCACCTGCAACGGCCTCATCAACCTTGACTTCAACGACGTCGACACAACTCTCCGCGACGGTGGTGCAGCCATCATCTCGACCGGTTACGGTGAGGGAGAAAATCGTGTGACCAAGGCTATCCAGGATGCCCTCAATTCACCTCTGCTCAAGAACCGCGACATCCTCGGCTCGAAGAAGCTCCTTTTCAACCTCTACATCAACCCCAATGCCGAGTTCCTCATGAGCGAGACCAACGAAATCACCGATTTCATCAGCTCGATGACAACGGAGGTCGACATCATCTGGGGTGTCGGTTTCGACGAGACTCTCGGCGACGGCGTGAAGATGACCATTCTCGCTGCCGGCTTCGATGTCACTCTCCGCGAGGAAGAGGAAGAGATTGTTGCAGAAGGTGGCGCAATGAAGGGCGGTTTCCGTTTCCCCGCAGGTAAGATTGGCGGCAACAATGCCGCAACTCCGACCCCTCCTCCCGCTCCTGCGGCTCAGGTGACAGCTCAGCAGGTTGCTCCCGAGGCTCCCGCGCCTGCACCTAAGCCCAAATCAAAGGCTGAGGAGGTGACCGACGAGCGTCTGGCCGAGGAATACGGACTGACCAAAATCAAGGATCTCACAGAGGGCAAGGACCGCACATCGACCATCATTCTTGGTATTGACCAGCTCGATGATGATGCCGTGTGTGATGTGCTCGAAAAATACCCTACCTACAAGCGTGACCGTAAGATTGTCGAGAGTGTCCGCTCAGGCATGACAGAGCTTTCCGGCTCTCATTCAAGCTCCGCAGCCCACTCCGCCGGCAACTACTCCTCGCAGACCTTCTCGTTTTAGTGCGGATGGTTTGTAAGCGATAGGTGCATGTTAGCGCCAATCGTTTGTAGGGACGCGCTGTAGCGCGTATGCCCGATGAAATACAAACAGTGTACCCATATAATATTATAGGTACAGAAATTCATAAATAACAAAAATTACAGATTTTATTTTCAGCCGTAAAATAGCCGATTATAAAATCTGTAATTTTTGTTATTTCTGAATTTATGTACCTCACCATTCCGGTAGTTCATTTGGCATACGCGCTACAGCGCGTCCCTACAATTAGCTGTTTGACTGGGACGGAATGGCTGAAACGATAAAAGTGCAAAAGAAACAGAATTGAGATTATAATCTTCTGTTTCTTTTGCACTTTTGGCTTTCTGTACCCTTCCGTCAGATTATGCCGGAAAAGGGGAATTGAGGGCGGAAGGATTATTTCTTGCTGCTGTCGATGTCGTTGAGGAGGGTATTGACTGCGGCTGAGATTTGGTCGTCGATACCGAGGATAATCTTGGCGGGGTCATTGGCTACCTTCACGTCAGGTTCGAGCTGAGTGTTCTCAAGGTAGTTGCCTTCCTCAGTCTTGAAGCCCACGACGGGAATACCGAATGTGAGCGAGGGATCCTGCATGTTGACCCAGTTGACAGAGCTCATAGTGCCGGGGACGGGCATACCTACGATTTTGCCGAGACCCACCTTGCGGTAAACCCAAGGTGTGCCGTGGGCATTGGAGTAGTTGGCCTCGCCTGTCAGCATGATGGAAGGCTTGTTCCAACGGCGCGAGGGCATCTCGCCGGATACCACACCCTTGATTTCCTGAGTGAGGTATTTCTTACCGCTGAAGAGCACTTCGATGTCCTCGTGCAGACGGCCACCACCGTTGAAACGGGTGTCGATGACGATACCGTCGCGTTCGTTGTATTTGCCGAGGAGGTCAGCGTAGATTGTACGGTAGCTTTCATCATTCATAGCACGGATGTGGACGTAGCCGAGACGGCCTCCGGAAAGAGAATCGACGAGATGGGCGTTGCGCTTCACCCAGCGGTTATAAAGGAGGTCGGTCATTCGTGTGGTGGGGATGACTACCTCTTCTTCCTTCTCACCTGAGGGGAGAGTGAAGCTGACGAGGGTCTTTTTCTTAGAGATACCGTTGAAGAGGGGAGTATAGTCGCTCTCGGCATCAATCTTGTTGCCGTTGATAGCGGTGATTACGGCTCCGGGCTTCATGCGGGTGTCGGCGTGACCGAAGGGGCCTCCTTCGACAATCTCCGCAACTTTCAGGCCGGGACCATCATAGGCCATATCGTAGAGCAGACCGAGCGAGGCTGTAGCTTCCTTGGCACCGTCGCCGTAGTAGCGGGTTCCGGTGTGCGATACATTGAGCTCACCGAGGAGCTCGCTTGTCATCTCGGCAAATTCAGCATTGTGGTTGATGTGGGGGAGGAACTTGCGGTAAGCTTCGCCCATCTTCTTCCAGTCGACACCGTGCATCTTGGGATCGAAGAAGCGCTTGTCCTCTTCCTTGAGGATATAGTCATAGAGATAGTCGCGTTCGGCAGCGGGGTCAATCTTCTGGGTGCCGCTGACGCTGATGCGGTCCATCTTTCCGCCGGGAAGGGCCATCTTGCGCATGGAAGTCGTACCGAGGAGGAAGAGGTTTTTGCCTGCTGCATCGGGAACCATAGAGAGACCGCCTGCATCGAGCTTGTTGGCGAGGCTCACATCGCCCTTGCGCAGATTCTTCTTCCAGAGGTCATAACCGCCGTCAAATGCAGCGAGGAACCAGAGGGTCTCACCCTTGTCGTCGATATAGACATCGGCAAGGTCAGATGAGAAGGGTGTCAGACGGACGATGCGGTCCTGGATGCCGTCAAGCTCGATATTGATGTCTTTCGACTCTTTCTCCTTGTTTGAGTCGCCGATCTTTGAGTCTTTCTTGGCATCCTTCTTGCCGTCCTTCTTATCCTTTGCATCAGCCTTCTTCTTGCGGGCTGCCTTCAGTTCATCCTGGATGGCGAGGTCTTCGGGCGAGAGGCGGTAGCGGTCGTATGCCGCCTGGTTTGTGAAGACGAGGAGTGCGTCGTATTGCGAACCCCATGAAGCCTGACTGCGCATACCGTAGCGGTCGCTGACAAAGAGGATGGCGTCGCCGCCCATCACCCAGCGGGGGCTGTAGTTGGAATATGAAGAGTTGGTGATGTTGGTGATTTCACCGTTTTCGGCATTGATGATGGCGATGTCGTAGTAGGGACTGCGGCGGTGCATGTCGACCTCGGCTGCAAGCCATTTGCTGTCGGGCGACCATGTGAAGTTGAGTCCGCCGGTGCGTGAATTGCAGATGTTGCCGTTGGTGAGGCGCTTAACCTTGCCGGAAGCGATGTCCATCACGGCGATGTCGCGGCGGTCGATGACAAAGGCCATCTTCTTGCCGTCGGGGGAGATGTCGGGCTGTGCGCGGTCAACCTTGTCGGAGGTCTTGAAGACAGGCTCCTCCTTGATGAGGGTGGCATTGGGGAAGTTGGGGTCCTCCTCACGGCCGATTTCAGCGCGGTAGATGTTGAAGTGGCCGTCGCGGTCCGAAGTGTAGTAGAGCGTGCGGTTATCCTTGCCCCAGCTTACAGAGTTTTCTGCTGCAGGGGTAGTGGTAATCTGTTTGGTCGTGGGATATTCTACGGAGGTCACGAACACGTCGCCGCGTCTGACGAAGGCCACCTGCTTTCCGTCGGGCGAGGGAACGGCTCCACGGGTTCCGGTGGTGAATCGGCTGATGAGCTCAGGATTGCTTTCGTCGGCAGTCAGTGAGATGTTGACCTTTGCGGGCTTGCTGCCGGGACGCATAGTGTATATCTCGCCATCGTAGGTGAAGGCAAGGGTGCCGTCGGCTCCACGGGAGAGGAAGCGCACGGGGTGGGTCTTGAAATCAGTGAGGGGAGTGATTTTGGAGGGATTGGAGAGGTCCATCGAGTAGACATTGAACGAACCTCCGTCGCGTTCGCTGAGGAAGTAGAGGGTCTGTCCGTCGGGTGTCACGGCAGGACTGCGGTCCTCACCGGGATGGTTTGTGAGGTTGGTGTGACGGCCTGTGGCAGCATCATATTTCCAAATCTCGCGGGTGACTGACGAGGTGTGGTGTTTGCGCCACTGGTCCTCGCCGCCTTTGCGGTCAACGTAGATGAACGACTTTCCGTCCGGAAGATAATTGACAGCTTCCGCAGGGGTCGAGAGTATCTGGCGGGGACGTCCGCCATTGACAGGAACCGAATATAGTTCTGTCTGCCATGAGGCGGGGAAGAGGAGCGCCGAAGGGGCATCCTGGATTGAGGCTGAATAGATGACGGCTTTTCCGTCGGGGGTGAAGCCCTGGGGAATCTCGGATGCGGAGTTGAAGGTCAGACGAGTTGCCGGACCGCCTGCTGCATCCATGATGAAAATGTCAGAGCCCCCCTCGCGGTCACTTGCGAAAGCTATTTTCTTGCCGTCGGGCGACCATACGGGTTCTGTTTCGTATGACGACTGGGTGGTTAGCTGACGGGCCTGTCCGCCTGCAACGGGGACAGTGTAGATGTCGCCCTTGTAGGTGAAGGCAATCGTTGAACCGTCAGGGGAGATGCGTACATCGCGAAGCCACAGAGGCGTGACTGCTCCCGCACCGAAGGATGCGCTGATGAGGAGTGCGCTCAGGAGTGATTTCTTCATGTGATATTGATGGTTTTATTTGTTTGATGTGCGTAGTTTGCGTTTCTGGAGGAAGTCGGCCAGCCATACTCCGAGGAGAATCATCGCGCAGCCTGTGTAGCCGACAAATGAAATCTTCTCTCCAAGAATGAGGAAGGAGAAGACGAGAGTGACGACCGGCTGGAAATACATGTAGTTGGCGGCTTTCACGGCTCCGATTTTGGCGTTGATGACGGCCCACATCAGGTAGGCGAACATCGAGCAGAAGAGGGCGAGGAAGAGCAGGTTGGCTATGAGTTTGGGCTCAAGCAGCACTGACGGCGGTGTGATGGAGGGTTCGATGAGGAGGAAGGGGATGGCCGTCACCACGCCGTAGAAGAATGTCTTGCGGGTGATGAACAGTGCGCTGTAGAGCGGGTTGAGTTTCTTTATTATTATACTGTATATGGCCCAGCATAGTGCCGCAAGGAGCGAGAGGAGGTCGCCGAGCGGATTTATGCTCAGGGAGAAACTGCTGTTGAAGATGACAAGCCCGACACCGAGGAATGCCAGACAGGAGCCGAAAATGGTCTCTTTCCCGACGCGGTCCGTCTTATAGATGAAACCGATGAGCAGGACTGTCAACAGAGGTGAAAGGGATGTGATGAGGGAGACGTTGCTCACGAGGGTGTATTCGAGCGCGACGTTTTCAGAAATGAAATAGATAGAACCTCCGAAAAGACCGCCGAGCATGAATGTCAGCTCATGCCGCCAGGAGTTGCTGAAGATTTTCTTGTGGGCGATCAGCAGCATGGCCAGGTAGGCGATTGCGAAACGGTAGATGTAAATCTCGATGGGGTGCAGTCCATTGTCGAGGAGCACCTTGGTGGAAATAAACGAGACTCCCCAGCCAATGACAGCAACAGCAGCCCCTGCATGATAAAGCAAAAGGTTGCTTTTCGGCGAAAAACGCTTTGTTGACATGACAATATTTAAGGTTAACCTTCGTTTAAGACCCTCCGATAGTTGTGTTTTCAGGGTCGGTTATGCCAACGGAAGGACTTGACGTCGCCATAACGATGACAAAATTAAGAAATTTTTATCAAAGATTACGGAAAGCGTCAGAACTTTATTTTTGTCGGGACGTAATAACTATACATAGCCCTTGAAAATCGTATGTGCCGATATGTCGGCTAAAAGACCGGTTTTTTGGGAAAATGGGAATAAATCGTTATTTTTGTGGCGATTTTAACACGTTAACTAAATTATTTTTAAAATGAAACTCGCAAAAGCTTTAGGAATTCCTGCCATGGCTCTCTGTGTGCTTCTTTCGACGGGATGCTCATCATGGACCAATACAGGCAAGGGCGCGGCTATCGGCGGTGGCGGCGGTGCCGCTCTCGGCGCAGGTCTCGGCGCTCTCATCGGCGGCGGTAAGGGCGCGGCTATCGGTACTGCAATCGGTGCGGCTGTCGGAACAGGCGCAGGTGTCCTCATCGGTAAGAAGATGGACAAGCAGCAGGCCGAACTTCAGGCCGAACTCGCAAAGCAGGCTGAAATCAAGCAGGTGACTGACGAAAACGGTCTTCAGGCTATTCAGGTAACTTTCAACGGCGGTATCCTTTTCCCGACCAACGGTACGACACTCAGCGCAAGCGCACGCACTGACCTCAGCAAGTTTGCCGCTTCGCTCATCAATAACCCCGGCACAAACGTGCAGATTTACGGTTACACCGATGATACCGGCACACTCGCAGTCAACGAACGTGTGGCCACCGGCCGTGCAGACGCTGTCCGCAACTATCTTCTCAACAGCGGTGTCGGCGCAAGCCGTCTTTCAGCTGAAGGTCTCCCCATGCAGGACTACATCGCATCCAACTCTACAGCAGAGGGACGTGCCCAGAACCGTCGCGTGGAGGTCTACATCACCGCAAGCAAGGAGATGATCGAACAGGCCAACCAGGGCACATTGAAGTAAGCATCTCCTGTCAGCATCAATCCTGATGCGTGGATGATGATTCCGCTCAATGCCCGGAACTCATTATAATCATCAATTCTTTTATGAAAAGCAGGGAAGCGCACTCGTCAAGAGCACGCTTCCCTTAATTTATGAATTATATGGTGTTACCTGTTGGAAACTGACGTTGCGCATATAAATCAAGCGCAAGATGTAAGATAACAATAATTGTAAGATAATGATAAATATATGATAGCTTTATTTAAATGAGTCTGAGTGCGGGGAGGAGAATCATTCAATACAACGGATTTCGTTGTAGATGAGGTTGAGGACTGTCTGTCCGGCTGCCTCAAGCGAGGCGGGATCTATGTTGTCCATGTTGTCGTTGACAGTGTGCCATGTCGGGGGGAAGGTTCCGGTTGCGTCGTTTTTCGACTCGATGATGTCAATGGCAGGTATGCCGGCATCGTTGAGGAAGAGATGGTCGTCGACGACCGAACCGCCGTTTTTGTTGACGAAGCGGTTCTGATAGCCGGAGCGTTCTGCCACGGACCATACTTTGTCGACAATCTTGCGGGCGTGGCGGTCCGAGAAGTATTCGCGGTGGAACTTGGCGTCAATTCCGCCAACCATGTCGAAGACAATTGCATAGCGCGGAAGCGAATCCTTTGCGTAGGGCATGTGTGATGTCCAGTATTGGGTTCCGAGACACCATGATTCATCATGGGTTGAGAAACCGGATGACTGGCCGTAGTCCTCGGCATCGACAAAAAGAAGGTCGACACCGATCGGAGCTTCGGTCTGGTTGAGCTGACGGGCAATTTCAAGCATGACAGCTACGCCACTGCCTCCGTCGTTGGCTCCGAGGACCGGTTTGAGGCGGTTGTCCTCGTTCTGGTCTGAATCGGACCAGGGACGGGTATCGTAGTGGGCTGCGAGGAGGATACGGTCTTTGATACCGGGATTGTATGAGGCCATGATGTTGCCTATGGGAAGACGGTCGCCGTTGAAGGCTTTCACTTCGCCTGTCTGTACGTTGACATTCTCGGCGCCATGACGATTGAGCTCGTTGACGATGTATTGACGGCAAAGGCGGTTGCCTTCGGTGCCTGACACGCGGGGGCCGAACGCCACTTGCCTGCGGACGTAGGAGTAGGCGCTGTCACGATTGAATTTTGCAGGGGTTTTGAGGCGTTTCTCATCCTGCTTCTCGCGGGAAACGTCGCCGTTAGAGGCCGTAGAACCGCAGCTTGCGAGGCCGGTGGCCGCAAGCAGGCTGATTATGGCTGCTATGATGTATTCTTTCATGACTCTGCTGGCTGTGTTTGTGGTGTCTGTGATGCTAATTTTCGTCCGTGTATATCACGACATGGACATTTAAGGTGTTTGGTTCGGCAAAGTTACAACATAGTTACAAAACTTCGACAATATGGTTACAGAAAAAACATTGTATTAATGTTTATTAACGTATCGCGGTGGTTTTGTGATGTTGATTTGGTTTTAATGATGCGTATTTCGGTTTTGATGGTATGTATTTCGGTTTTTGATTGTGGGTATTTGGTTTTTGATGATTGGTTTTTGGTTTTGATTGTGGTTTTTTGGTTTTGATGGTAGTTTTTGGATTTTGATGATGGGTTTCGGTTTTTATGATTCATGTTCAGTGATTAGAAATCGGTATGAGTTATTTTTATCGGATTTCAATCCGGATGGCGATTGGTAAGCTGCACAGCAGCGATGTGATGGTAGACCCATCACGAGCGGAGATGGAAAATGGAGGCCGTAGGCCGTAATTTTCCATCGAACGCGAGGCATGGGGTAATGATGATTGTGCTATGATGGGCATCGAAGATGTCCGGTAAGGTAATACGGTTATATGTAAAGATTGTCCCTGAGATTTTCATGTATGAGGATATTGCGAGATCAATATATGAGATGATTGGGGTATTGGGCGTTTGACAAAGGGTTATTATCGGACATCTTCGATGCCCGTGACGGGAATGACATCCATTTGCCCACCCACACACCTTCGCGGTGACGCAATTTCGCCCTGCGGGCTCCATTGCGTCGCC
>NZ_CAJTMT010000034.1 GCF_910577345.1 uncultured Duncaniella sp. | reverse complement strand
CTCCACTACCCCACCCTACACCTATTTTTATTATATACCACCAATTATTATAGGATTTTTAAAACCAATGACAAAACTTTAATCTCTTTTCATTTGTTAAAATGTAACTTATTCGTTACCTTTGCCAATGATGGATACCGCAAAGAAACATATCAGGGAACTCTACTTCTCCGACGAATTTTTAGAATTCTACAATTCTTTACCCACTAAGGTAAAGACAAAATTCGATTATGTGCTTCAATTAGTCCGATATGAACATATAATAAGTACAAAATTTGTCAAACACCTTAGTTCTACTGACTTATATGAAATGAGGGTATCGGTCGGAAACAATGAATATAGGACTATTCTTTTCGCGATAGACCACGATAACATAATCGAGGCAACACAAATACTTATCCTTAACTGTTTTCAAAAAAAGTCCACAAAGGACTATACCAGACAAATCAAAATAGCAGAGGATATCCTAAAACAATTCGAATCATGAGAAAATTTGATATAGAAAAACTTAACCGTCTCCACACGGCCGGCGAACTTCTCGATAATAAATATGGAGCAGAAGGCAGCCAAAGCCGTCAGAGATTCAAAGATGAGGCTATGGCTTGGTACTATGGCTCCATCCTTCGCGACAGGCGTAAGGAACTGAAAATAACACAGAAAGAGATAGCTGACAAAGTTGGGGTTGCCCGTACATATATCTCGCGCGTTGAAAACGGTCAGGCCGATATCCAACTCTCAAGTTTTATGAGAATTGCCAACGCTCTCGGGATTGAATTCACACCGACATTCGTTGCCGTGTAGTTATAGGTCACCTCTCTCCCACTCCACTTTCTCCGGCCGGACGCCAAGTTCGAAGTGGAGTCTGGCGATACCGAGGTCCATCTTTGCGTAGAATCCCCACGAGGTTGAAGCCACCACGCGCTTTCCTCCGAGCCATTTGAAATGAAATTTCTGTTGATTTACGGCTGTCGGTGCCAACAGCGCGCAGTCCACACCTCTCTTGAACCATCCGGGTGTCGAAGCGATTTCAGGGCATATACGGTCGGGTGACTTTATTTTATGTGACACACCCTGCGTCTTTCCATAGCCTATGGCTATCACGGCATAGAGCTTCATTCCCTCGGCTATCCTTGCCGGAACCTTACCCTTTTTGAAACTCATCCCCACCCAACAGGTATTCAGACCCATTTCCTGTGTCTTAAGGACAAGACGTTCACCATAATAGCCCAACTTTTCCTCGGTGTCGCCCCCCTTTGGCCCTATCATACATATATAATTCCTGACATTCTCAAATTTGCCGTAACGCGCCATCAGCGAAGTCCCGAAAGCCTTCGGTTCATCCGTCACCAACTGAATGTCAAGACCTGCCGCCTCGTTGCATTCACGAATCATGGCTTCAATGCTCTCCACCTTCCCGGCAGGAATCGGACGGTCAAGGTAAGCCCTCACCGAATGACGGCTCTTTATAATTTCATAATCCATAAGGCATTCATAAATATTACAACTGACTGATAGGCAGGCTTGTCGGATTCATCACCCCAAGGTCAGGCCGAGATCTTCCATGAATCCTTTGAGCGCAGGGATATTCTCGACCATGTGGGCAAGCACCTCGCGTTCGCTCCATGTGTGGGGCGAGGCTGCTCCCTGGTTCACCTCGACAGTGAGCATGAAATGGTCGTTGTCGATAGCATCACGGATAAACGTGTGAAGTTCCATGCTCCGTTGCTCGACCATGTTGAGCTGCATCTCATTCTCTACCATTATTTTATAATGGTGGCCATCAACCTGAGCGGGGAACGACGCGCGCATCGTATTTATCAGAATATGCTCGGTCGGATGCATGTTGATGAAGTCCTGCCACGCTTTATTGAGCTGATCGCGCGTATAGAGACCGTTGCGTGGTTCGCGTGTCGAAGCCGCCGAAGAGGCCTGCGCCGCGTTCTGGGCCTGATTCTTGGCAGGATTGATGGAGAATGTGGATGTGGGGCGTTTTAAAGGCCGTTTTGCCCCTCCTGACGGTGCAGGAGGATTCCCGTAGGAGACGGCTGGCGAAGAGGCCACAGAGGGTGTCTGAGGCGCGGATGAAGGGTAGGGCGCAGCCTGACGGACTGCGGGTTGCGGCGTGGAAGTCGGGTAGGGGTTCTGCGCGTTTTGCACTCCCGACGCAGGAGGATTCTGCGCCGGATATTGTTGCGCTTGCTGCGGAGCGGACTGGGCGTATGCAGGGGCGGCCTGTGGAGCGGATGCAGCAGGTCTTGGCGCAGAAGCGGTCTGTTGTTGAGCCGGAGCAGGCTGAGCGGGAGAGTGGGAGGGAGTGGCGTTCTGAATCTTCTGTAACCGCCCCTCACCTGCGCCACTGTTAGCGGGAGAGGGGCTTAGCAATTGGCATATCTTCGCCAATGTCAGCTCTATGAGAAACTGCTTGTTGGAGGCGGCGCGGTAGTTGAGATCCGCCTCATTGCAGAGATTCATTGCCCGGTAGATGAAATCGGGCGTACATTTCGCAGCCATCGAGGCCATTGCCTTGCGCGCCTCGTCGTCAGCCTCAAGGAGCACCATAGTCGAGGGATCCATGGCCACCATCAGGTCGCGCATATAGTCGGCCAGACCGTTGATGAAGAAATGCGAGTCAAATCCTCGGTCACGAATCTCCTTATATATCAGCCATGTGTCGAGCACCTTTCCTGCGAGGAAACAGTCAAGGAGCTTGTTGTAGTAGTTATAGTCAAGGACGTTGAGGTTGTCTATAGCACTCTGATAGGTGATATTGCCTCTCGACGATGCAGCCACCTGGTCAAAGATAGAGAGCGCGTCGCGCATCGCACCGTCGGCCTTGCGCGCGATTACATTGAGGGCAGCCGGATCGGCAGTCATACCCTCCTGCGAAGCGACGTACGACAGATGGTCAATCATATCCCTCACCGTAATGCGCTTGAAATCATATATCTGGCAGCGCGACAGGATGGTGGGGATAATTTTGTGTTTCTCCGTCGTAGCGAGAATGAAGATGACGTATGACGGCGGTTCCTCCAAAGTCTTCAGGAAAGCATTGAAAGCGGCAGGGGAGAGCATGTGGACCTCATCGACGATAAACACGCGGTAGGCTCCCTGCGACGGCGGTATCTGCACCTGCTCGACGAGCTGACGGATGTCGTCGACACCGTTGTTGGACGCAGCGTCAAGCTCAATGATATTCAGCGAGTTACCCTCATTGAACGCGCGGCAGCTATCGCACTCGTTACACGCCTCGCCATCCGGAGTCGGATTGGAGCAGTTGATTGTCTTGGCGAAAATTCGCGCACACGATGTCTTTCCCACACCGCGCGAACCGCAGAATAGATAGCTATGTGCCAGTCTGTGAGTGGCTATGGCATTTTTTAGCGTGGCCGTGAGAGCCTTCTGACCGACAACGCTGTCAAACGTCGACGGACGGTATTTTCGTGCCGAGACAATATAGTTTTCCATATCCACAAATTTACACACAATTCCCCGTTTTTCCAAACCTAAACATTCCCTAAAAATATATAAATCCGCGCAGATGACGCTCAAAACAACTTTACAATTAACAATTCGACAAGTCTATTTGTATATATAATAGTTTTTTCCAACATTCCATATTCTCACATCTCTCAGACTATGAACCGAACACTCAGATTATTAGGGTGCATGATGGTTGGCACTTTGCTGACTGTCGCGTGTACGGAAAAGAAGGAAGTCAATGTGTTTCATGAGCTTCAGGACGTGCAGAAGCTCGTTCTGGCCGAAATGTCGCTCAACAAGGTCGGAACCATCAGCGACGTGGGGGCAAAGGGTCTTGATGCCTTTGTCAATGAGTTTAAATTCGGCGACCGCATCGCTGCCTATTCTTTCCACACCTACATTGAAGCATACATCGACCTCGGCGAGCTGCGGGATGCCGACGTGGTGGTCGACGAGAAGCGCAAGCTCGTCAAACTCACACTCCCGCCGGTGCAGACCCAATATATCGGCCGCGATGTCGGGGTCACCGAGGAGCACTACCGTGTCAGCGGTATGCGCTCACAGATAACAGCTCAGGAACGCGCCCAGTTGAAGGACAAAATGAGCAAATCGCTCAGGGAGGATATACGCAAAAATCCTGAATATCGCTCCATGCTCATTAAGGAAGCACAGTCGAAAGCCCGCGGATTCTTCTCCATTCTCCTGAAAGACAAGGGCTACGACAGCGAAATCACTTTCCGCAACTAACCAGTCAAACACTCAATCACTATGTTCAAAAAATATATAGGACTTTACATTTTCGGCGCTCTCCTGCTGATTGCAGGACTGCTCGGAGCCGGTCTGCTGATATGGCGCAGCGGTGTCGGCTCGACCAACATGACCGTGTCCGAAACCCGTCTCACGGAAATAAAGGATATGGTCAAGCTGTGTTCGATTGAAGTGCGCGACGACGTAGCCATAAAGGATTCCATCAACGGCAAATGGATATTTGCCCGCAACACCATCAACGGGTATATCCGCTTCAATCTCGAAAATCTTGACTATCAAGTGAAAAACGATTCAATCACCATCATTCTACCCCCTGAGGAAATTGAGGTCTATGAATCGACAGCCGACAATTCCTACGAGGTCATCGACACCTGGGATGCACGTTTTCCCGGCTTCCGCAAGATGACCTCTGCCGAGGAAAGCGCCATCAAGCGCCGTATGGCCGAACGCTACAAGGATTCATTCTACGAGAAAGGCTATGTCCGCCGTGCCCGCGCCTCAGCCGTCGAAACTCTCTCACGCCTCCTCGCCATGATGGACCCCACAATCACCGTCATTGACCTCCGCCCCGATGGCTACAACGCCCCGACAACATCTATAAATTCAAAATAAGCATTTTAAAGGTCCATAAATTCATAAATGGCATAAATTACAGATTTGGATATATCGGATTATATGATTTATATTAATCCGTAATTTATGTCATTTATGAATTTATGTACCTATTAATTTGTAATTTATGTACCAATTTTTATTAAGCCGCAATCCGGCATGTGGACAGGCACCCGCCGGCGATCGGAACAGTTAAACCGCGAAGCGGTGATATGATGGTAGCCCCACCACGAGCGTAGGTGCAAGGTGAGGCCGCAGGCCGAAACCATGCACCGGAGTGAGGCGTGGGGTAAATGGTAACACACCCGAAAATGGGCATCGAAGATGTCCGTCAATTCGCAACGGAGATGATTGATTGCCAGCCTTCTCCGAAGGCATTAGAAAAAAATCTACCCAACCCCACGCCTCGCTCCCCTCATTACGGCCTGCGGCCTTCATTCGGTCCGCTCGTGGTGGGGCTACCATCGCATCACCGCTTCGCGGTTTAACTGTTCCGATTGCCCGTTCCACATGCCATATTGCAGTTTAATAAAAAGGGTACATAAATTCATAAACGGCATAAATTATATGTTTGGATATATCGGATTATACGATTTACATTAATCTGTAATTTATGCCTTTTCTGAATTTATGTACCCTTGGTTTCCTGCATTGACAACAAAGGGATTACGCCGTATTGACCGGCATAATCCCTTCTT
Source organism: uncultured Duncaniella sp. (assembly GCF_910577345.1). Lineage (GTDB taxonomy): Bacteria > Bacteroidota > Bacteroidia > Bacteroidales > Muribaculaceae > Duncaniella. Next base: position 29,441 of record NZ_CAJTMT010000034.1, on the reverse strand, counting down.
TATGTTCTTTTGTATCCCTTGACGGAGGGTTACTGTTCGTTGGTCTCCGGAGCCTTGTCGATGAGGTCAAGGAACTGGTCGAGCTTCGGAGTGATGATGATTTCGGTGCGGCGGTTACGCTGACGGCCAACTTCGGTCGAATTGTCGGCCACGGGGTTGAACTCGCCACGTCCGGCGGCTGTCAGACGCGAAGGATCGATGCCGAAATCGTTCTGGAGCACCTGCACGATAGAGCTTGCACGGAGTGCGCTGAGGTCCCAGTTGTTGCGGATATTGGTGCGGTTGATGGGCACAGGGTCGGTGTTACCTTCAACAAGCACATCATAGTCACCGTAGTCCTTGATAATCTTGGCAATCTTGCCGAGGGTCTCCATAGCGCGTGAATTCACGTCGTAGCTACCCGACTGGAAAAGCATATTGTCGGCAAGCGAGATATATACCACGCCTTTGAGCACCTTCACATTCACGTCGTCCATCTCGCTTGAATCGAGCGAACGGGTGAGCTTGGTGGTGAGGGCGAGGTTGAGGGAGTCAGACTTTGATTTGGCATCAACAAGCTGCTTGATATAGCGGTTTGAAGCGTTGATTTCGTCAACGAGCTTGGAGATGTTGACATTGCCCTGAGTGTTCTGGTTGATACTGTTGTCGAGCGACTTCTGGAGAGCGGCATAGCTGCGCTTCAGCTCCTCATTGTTGGCTCTTGCCTGAGCAAGAAGGCTTTCGAGGCTCTTGCCGTTGGCACGGGTCTCGGCAAGCTCCACCTGCGAGGCATTGTACTGCTTCTGCAGTGAATCGTGTTCGGCCTGGAGAGCAACATATTTCTTGTTGCTCACACAACCGGTGAATCCCAACATAGCTGCTACTGCTGCGATTGTCAATGCGCGTAGTCTCATAATTCAGTAGTGTTAATTAATTTGATGTTGAATATCTGATTATAATATATTTGACTGATGCTTAGGCAAAAGGTTTAATCCTTTACATTGCTGCAGGAGCCGCACCGGGCTTCGAGGGGCGGGGAGCGGTGTTCTCCTTCTCGGCAGGACGGCGCTTGGCAAGATTGTCGGAGAACTTCTTGAGGTCAAGCTGACCATCCTTGACGGCCGAACGCATCAGGCGGCGGTTGCTGGCTTCGCTGAATGAACCCTTGGCCTTCCAGATAAGGTCCACGAAAAGGAGAGCCTTGTCATTTGTAGCACGGCCTGCGACGGTAAAGTAGTCATTGTTGACAACAGCATCAATGTCGCCTGCCTCGATAGCTTCGATGAGACTCTTGCCCATCTGGCTTTTGAGCTTGGCCACTTCCCAGACGGGATATGAGTTGAGATAGCTGACATCCTCAGTCTCCTCGGCAGTCATTGCCACAGGTGCAGGAGCCTCTGAACCGTCGATAGCGGTGAGTTCCTCGGCAGGGGAGGGATCATCCTCATTTCCGGTGTAGCCGGGCAGGAAGACAGCAGCCGCAATTACCAGAAGAATCACGGCAAGACCACCGTAGATGAACATCTTACGTCGGCCTGAACCCTTCGTCGAAGAGCTGTCGTCGTCATCCTCGTCATCATTCGAATCATAATCGGGATAGACGGGCTTACGCGTCTCCTTGGGCTGTTCCTCACGCTCCTCCGGCTCTGTTTTCTCAGCTTTTGGAAGAGTGGTGTCGATTTTCGGGCGTTCGGGCTTAGCATCAGCCGAAACATTCTCAAACACAGGAGCTTTCCCCGCAGTTTCAGTCGATGAGGAGCTTTCTCCGCGCGCCGATTCGAAATTGGGAGCGACGGGACGGCTCGTGATGCGGACATCGACATTGTAGACCTCACTGTCATCCTCGGTGACCTGACGATGGGCGCGGAAACCGTGGAAATTGCCTGAATGGAGGCGATTATATTCGGGAGTATTCTTTTCAATCGAAATCTGCTGCTCAAACACCCGGCCATCGCCGAAATCAAGACGCAGGGTGACACCCTGCTCGACAGGCTGCATGACAAGTTCAAGCTCCTCGGTGACAAGCATCTCCTCGGCAGGCTTTTTCAGTTTGAGCGAACGGTAGTTGTTGGACTGCACATGGATGTCGACCTCAGTCCCGGGCTGCAGATCCTTCTCGTAGAGGACAATGCAAGGCTCCATCGTGTTGACCGGACGGCCGTTGAGAGTGATTGTGTAGCCGTTGAGGGGCGCACCCTTGGCTGAAAGAACCTTCACGGGGATACGGCGTTCGAAACGGATACCGGTCTGCTGTGCGGTGCGCACCAGAATCGTCGAGCCCTCATACTTTGTGTAGGCCGACGGAGTTCCGACAATCACATTCTCCTTGTGCTCCTTGAAGCCCTCCTTGTGGAAGCAAAGCTCCAGACGGTCACCGTCGTAGACCTGAGTGCTGGAAGCTGTGACACCGTCGTGACACACAACGGAGTAGAGTTTGCGGATAGGCACCGTTATGCGGGGCATCTTCACACCCGGACGCAATGAAGTGGTAGCCGAGACCACTATGATGCAACGATATGAGCTGTAGTCCGGCTGATAGGGGAACGAGAAGATTGACTCCAGTTCCTGCTGCGAGATGAACGTGCGGTAGGCGGCTTCCTGAAGCTGGACACCCTCTGCCGGCTCATGATACATCCATGCCTCAAGCCTCAGCGGCTCCTCGGGTACAGATGCGGCTGCAAGAGCCTCCTCGACAGCCTCGTCTGTCAGATTCTCCTCCTCTATGAAAGCCTTTTTCAGATTCGTAAAGGCATTCATGAGCTGACGGCCCGTCAGGGCGCAGCCATTGTCCACGAGGATCGAAATCATCATGTAGCCACGCTCCGGATTCATCGTGTTGCGGGTAATCAGAGAAAAATAGTGGCCTAATGGAGAGGACTGGAGTATGTAACATTCAGTAGCATTCAGAAAACGTTTGATTGCCGCGCCCGGCTCAACCATAGTTGAATTCCAACGCGGATCAATCTCGCTGCCGGAGGCAGGATAGGAATAAATGGTTCGTGTTGCTCCCTGAAGTTCGCCTCTCAGGGCGATGTGCAGGTAGGAATATTGAGACATAAAACTAATATTGACTGTGGATTGAGTGACAAAATTACGAAAAATCCACAAGCCCGTCAAAACTTATCGTCCTTATTTGACCTATCAGCCCTATTTGGCCTATTAGCCCTATTTGACTTATCAGCCCTATCTGCCTTATTCTCCAATTAAAATGGCGGTGGCCCTCCGGGGCCGGGACCCATCGGACCGCCCGGGCCGGGACCGAATGGTCCGCCGGGAGGTGGGGGAGGAGGTGTTGCAGGCCCCCCTATAGGGCCTCCTATACCTAAATCTATCCCGAATCCGCCCGGTTGTGTGAAGTTCAGGTCTGTATCGGTGCCAAGCCACATCCCCGCGCAACCGCTGAGAAGTCCTGACATCGCCACTCCCGCTCCGAGAGCGATCATGAGCCTAAAAGTGTGTTTCTTTTTCATAGTCGAGATGTTGTCCGTTTACAATAAACAACACCCCGGAAGCCAAAAGGTTAGTGAAATTTATGAGCGCAAACGCAAAAAAGCATAAATCCTCGCCAAGATATAAGCCCCTGTCATAGTGAGGACTATAAGCGCAGAGCAGGGCACGTCGATGACCGTTCCGAGCAGCAGTCCCGCCACGCAACAGAACATTGAAACCGCTATTGAAAGCAGCATCATCGACTTGAATCTGTGGCAGAATGTCTCGGCGACCATCTGAGGCAGGGCAAGCATCGACATGAGCAGCATCACCCCGACCAGACGGATGGTGAGGACAATGCAGACTGCAACCAGAACGGTCATAGCCGTCGTTATGAAAGCCACCGGCAGATGCCGCACGGAGGCAAAGTCAGGGTCAAAGGCACAAATGACTATCTTGCGGAAGAAACATGCGAAAAATATCAGCAACACAGCCGTAAAGGCCGCAAACGACCATAGGTCTCCCTTCGTAATCGTCAGGACATTACCGAAAAGGAAGGCATTAAGCTCCGGGACATAGCCGGGAGTCAGGAAGATAAAAAGCGTACCCAAGGCCATTCCGAGCGCCCACACAACGGCTATAGCCGAATCCTCCCTCACGCGGTGACGGCGCGACATCCACTGGACACCCAACGACGAACCGACGGCAAAAACCGCAGCCATCAATACCGGATTCAAACCCAGAAAGTAGCCAAGACCCAGACCTCCGAAACAGGCATGGGTGATACCGCCGGAGATAGACACAAGGCGGCGTGTCACGATATAGGTGCCAATGATAGCCGAGGCAACGCTCAGCAGCAACATTCCCGCGAAGGCATTGCGAAAGAAATCGTATCCGAATATTTCCACAGCGAAGAAGAAACGGTAGTAGTAATATAGTCAGAATTAAAATTTTAATGGTGCCGGTCACACACCCTGAGAAAAGGGCTCAATGCCCGGCGGCATCTCCGGCCATCATCACCCACTCGTCGCGCAGCGCCGACGGCAGGGCAATGTTGCGTTGGGTGAGGGAAACACCCCAGGGATAGACATCGGCGGGAAGAAGCGTGTAGAGGACCTCACGGAACTCCTCTTCCTCCTCAGACGAATAACTGTCAGGCTCCCGGCCGGAAAAGCGGTCAAGCTCCTCATCGTCATAATAGACCGGCTTACCGTCGGGGCTGAGTCCCTTCTCGCAGACGGCATGAAGACCGCAGCACACCTCCGGCTCGCCAGAAGCATCGGCCTCAGGGCTTTCATCAGCACCGGAATCATCTCCCGGACGATGGGTGAGCCACAGTATGAGACCCGTCAGAAGGGTCACGCCAAGTATTATTAGAGCACCTGTCATATCCTCTTGCAAATCAAATTATTCAGGGTCGGGGAGGGGTGCATCGCCGTCGAGAAGGATAAAACCTGCATTGCGCATCTCATCCCAGAATTCGGGATAGGATTTGGCAACCACCTCAACATCCTTTATGATGATTCCCGGAAGGAAGATGGAAATCGGAGCAAGACACATGGCCATTCTGTGGTCATCGTAGGTATCAAATACCGGCAGTGCGTCAATCGGACGACGCTGACCTTCCCATGCAACCACATCGCGGCTCTCCGGCTGAAGCATCACCCCGATTTTGGCAAGTTCGGCAGTGAGAGCGCTCACACGGTCAGTCTCCTTGATGGCAAGGGTGGAAAGTCCTGTGAATCTGAACGGTATTCCGAGCATCACACAGGTCACAATCACATATTGCGCCAAGTCGGGAGTGTCGGAGAAGTCGACTTTCAACCGTGCATCCTGATCAGGCGAGGGGATGAGGTCAGAACCGCCGTCCTCACCTTCCCATTCGGTGGTGACACCGAGACGTTCGAAAATATCTGCCAGTTTACGGTCTCCCTGACAGGATTCGCGGGCGAGATTGTCGATTGTCACGGCTCCCGACGAGATTGCATCAATCTCATACCATGCGGCAGCCGCACTCCAGTCACCCTCAATCTTGAAATCAAAAGGCTTGTAGGTCTGCGGCTTGATGGTGACCACATCGTCAAAATAATCACTCTCTATTCCGGCATCTTCCATCATTTTCAGAGTCATGAGGATATACGGACGCGAGACGGTCTCGCCAAGGAAGGTGAGCTTCAGCCCCTCCTTCATTGTCGGGGCTATCATCAGGAGAGCGGAAATGTATTGCGAGCTGACAGATGAATCCAGTTTCAGTTCTCCACCGGCAAGTCTGCGGCCACGGATACGCAAGGGAGGAAAGCCCTCCTCGCCTGCATATTCTATGTCTGCGCCGAGCGTTCTCAGAGCTTCGACAAGCACCTTGATGGGACGGTGGCGCATACGTTCGCTTCCGTCAAGCAGAAGATCGCTACCCTCCTTGGCTGCAAAGTAAGCTGTGAGGAAACGCATGGTCGTACCGGCTGCACCGATATTGATTTCCTTTGCCTCCTGCGATGCAAGGGCATTGCGCATGGCATCCGTATCGTCACACACCGCTACTTCCTCCAAAGGCCGTGCGCCAGGAGTGAGAGCATTGATTATCAGCGCACGATTGCTCATGCTTTTGGAAAGCGGAAGGCTCAGCCGAGCCTCCAGAAATCCCTCGGGGGGTAGTATTCTGTAGTCCACAGGAGTTGTGAGTTTTGAGTTGTCAGTTGTGGGTTATTTAGTTGTGAGTTGTAAGTTTTGAGTTGTAAGTTTTTAGCTGTCAACTCCGTAATTGTAGGGACGCGCTGTAGCGCGTATGCCCGATGAAATACAATCAGGATAGTTTTGAGTTTTCAGTTGTGAGTTTTGAGTTGTCAGTTTTCAAAACAGCTCCTAACTAAATCAACATAAACTAATTCTTAGGCGTAAACGATACCATGACATTGTTGGAGGCTCCGCGCCAAGGCAATGTGCCGTAATACCGTTTGCAGGTGATTGTCACCGGCGTGCCGCTGCCTTGATACTGCTGCAACCGCCGGGCCATATCATCATCGGGAATACTGAAATAGACATCCCTTGAATAAACGTTTCCTTTGTCGGCCAGTCTCGACTCGCTCACCATCTCACCTTCAAACGTGCGGAAGATGATACCGCGTTTCTCGACAAGTGTAACATAGCCGGTCACCTGTGATTCAGTGACGTAAGGGACGAAATAGCGGATCCACACCGTCACTCCGAGCACCGCGAAGACAATCACAAAGAACCAGACGAGCACTTTGCGATGCCTGCGTTTAGGCTTGACAGCCACGCCGGTCGTTCCTTCGCCGGACTGATTACTGAAATCAAACGATGGTGATGCCGGATCAGTCATCTGACCGGACTGTCCGTCAGAAGGCGGGGAGGAAGAGGGTCGGGCAGGGGAGTCGTCAGTCTGCTCTTCCGAAAAATCGTGGAGGAAATAATCCTTGTCGCTATCGTCAAATTTCATAATTCACAGATAATTATTGAGGTTTTTGAGAGATGAGTGGTCAGGAGTGCCGGGCATGGTGCTTCGAGAGCGCTATGCAAGCGAATGTCAGCAATCCCTGGATGATGAGCACGAGGGTCTGCACCCCGACAAGCATGTTGGCAAACGAGAGGGCATATTCGCGTGTCAGACCGGGAATATCGGTCGAGAACAATGCTATACCGAAAATCATGGCCCACTGATAGGGTCCGATGCCACCGTTTGACGGCACCCCCATCGAAATACTCGTGAACACGAAACACACGGCAAGCGCGGCGATTCCGTGGCGGCCAATCATTTCAGCAGTGAGCGGGAAAGAGAGGAAAGCGCAGTAGAGAGCCGTGATGTAGGAGCCCCACAGCAACACCGTGTAGAGCAGCCACAGACCCTTTCCGCGCATCTTGACTATCACGGCAAAACCCTCCCACAATCCGTGCCATATCTGCTTGATTCTGACAATGACCTTATGCTCGGGGAAACGCACGAAGAGCCACACACACAGAATCAGCGTGGCTATCACCGCTCCCCAGAGCAGGGGGGAACCGAGAAGATCGAAAAGTTTGGCCACCAGACCGCCATCCTGCCCGAAATAGGCCCTTAGCTGCGCTCCGGCAGGAATGAACGTAAGCAACAGCAGCAGGAACACAGTCACCGTGTCGGCAAGACGGTCGGCCACCATAGAGCCGAACACCGTCGTGAACGGCGCCTTCTCACGGTTGGCTATATAACCCGTCCGCCATACTTCACCGAGGCGAGGAAACACGAGATTGACCGAATAGGTCCCGAGAATACTCAGGACAAGCTGCCCGAATGTCGGACGTATGTCGAGCGCGCGCAACTGTATCTGCCAACGCGCAGCCCTGAACACCTGGGCAAGCAGTCCGAAGATTATATTGGCAACCATCCACCGGAAGTCACACTCCTCACGGATGATGCGCCACATATTTGCCGGATTTATATCCTCATTGTCAAACAGCAACCAGCACAAGCCCACCGAAATCACGAGAGGAACCCCGTATTTCAGCAGATATGTCCCGAGCCGCTTCTTCGCAGCCCCGGGAGCCAATTCTGAACTGTCGCCGTTAACCTTCATAAGCAAATTGAAAAATCCTCAGATGAAAAAACAATTCTTCAACTTACAAAGTTACAAACTTTTTCCAACACCCAAAGCCCCAAAGCCGAAAAGCATTGCCTATCCATCGAGTTTTCAGACTCCGCAACCCGTCTTCATCATTCTTTCGGCATATTCAAGCGGACAGTGTTGAGCACACCTACATCTGATTTTATACGCGATATCGCATCATATTCCTCAAAAGCAAGCGCATCCTTATGCACATTCTGTTCGAAATCAACTCCGGTGCCCTCACAGAGCTTCTTACCGATGGATACAAGGGAATTATACAGGCAATGTCCCCTAACGTAAAGATAGACATTATCCTGCGTGAGTCCTTTTGCGGAATATCGGGCAGCCTCTGTCTGATGATTGAAATCACCTCTGTCATTAATCTCCGCCACAACTTCGGACAATGATGAGGCAAGACGTGATAAAAATGCCTCTCCGTTGTTCAATTCATCGCCCTGCCGGTATTGTAGAGTGATTATCGAGCGGAACTTATCCCGGTTGAACCCCCTCAGACCGTTTCGCTCATTATAGAGCATAAACAGGAAAGGCTCATAGAGTATCCGGGAATATTCTTTCAGAAACAGTTCGAAATTAAACGAATCACCCTTTCCGGTACGCCGGGCAAACGTCTCCTGCAATCTGCGGGCAAATGCACAGTGGTTCTCCCATGAATAGGTATATGTCTGCAATATTCCATTTTCCGCCGATACATCCTCATCAAGCATATAACGCAAATCACTGTCTATGCAGACAAAAAATTTCCGGGAGAGGTAGCCACGATATTTCAGACATTGAGTGCATCCGGTGTTTCGCTGCCCCTTCTCATTGGTTGTCGCAGGCATGAATTTATATTTGACAGGCCGGTATTTTGAAAGAATCTGTCTCCAGAACCATATATCGTCCTTATCCTCCACATGCACAATGGAGTCCACTCCATACATCAAGGTTGAAGCCGCAAGACCCTTTGCAGCCTTCTCATAGAAAGATTTTTTGTCAGCATCCATAGCCTAATCGGATTCGAGGTCATTCATGAACACAATCTTATCCTCCCATCCGTTGGCAAAGATATTCGGCGAGTGGGTGGTCAGAATCAACTGGCAATTCGGATTAAGTTCCCTGATAAGGTCTATCAGCCTATCCTGCCAGCTAATATGCAAGGAAATTTCGGGCTCATCCATAAGCAGGACACTCGGTCTCTCTTCCTGCAGGAACACAGTGGTCAATATCAGCAATATCTGTTTCTCACCCGACGATAGCTGGTCAAGCTGTACTTTATCGCCACCGACTGTCAGAAACTTATCGTTGACCGTCAATAACTTTCCACCGACCGTCAGTAACTTCTCGGTTCCCTTTACAGAGAACACAAGAGTATTGTTTTGCGGATCAATGGCAATCTTCTTTCCGGTTTCTTCGAAGAGCGAATTGACAAGTTCAAAGAATCTGTCGATTCTCTTCTCTATCGTCGACGATTGTTCAGGAAAATTCAGCATCTTCATCCGATAGTCAAAAAAAGATGTTCCTTCTCCATTCTGATTGATGGTGTGTTTCAATTCCTGCAACAGCAGACTTTCGGTCTTTTTCCTGCTTGCAGCCGGGACATCAAACGAACGGATATATGTGACCGGACTGCTGATTTCAGAACCTCCAACAAACTCAACCAAATTCTTTTTCGGCTTCTGTCCGTTGTAAAAGTCATAAATCAGATTCAGCAATGTAGTCTTTCCGGAGCCGTTGATACCGACGAGAATATTCACATCCTCGTTGATGTTACCCCAATGGAGATTAACTCTTCCCCACATCTTACGGACCTGAAAATTTTCTATATATCTGCTATTTTCCATAATGAACATCTTTGAAATTACAAAGTTACCCTTTTTTCATCAAAATGCAATTCCAGGGGAAGAAATCACATCAAAACATTCCTCTTTCCATTGGGCGGAAGCAACAATCGGGGTGGGGAGGACGTTAAAAATATTGAAAGAACTCATGTTTTTTCTCAACCCTCTACTTTTCCTCAACCCTCTACGTTTCCGTCAACGATAGTCGACAACATCCTTATCTATAGCCCGGGATTTCCCGGCTCTCACGAATCAGCAAATTCTAATTTTTCCAATCCGCACTTCCACATGGCAACCTCAGCAACCCTGATAATATCGATAATGGTGGTGAGCATGATACTCCTCATCGCCTCCATCATACTGACTTTCATGTCAAATACTTTTGCAGTCCTCGCAGCCTTCGCCGGACTGGCAGGCATCGGGCTGACCGCCGTACATGCCACCTCAACACCCCTCATCTTCTGGGGAATCGCGACCGTCATCGTTCTCATCCTTCAATATCTCCTGCCAAAGAACATCTCCACCTCGCGCCGTGGTGTCGGCTACATCGCCGGAGCAGCTCTTGCAGGTACATTCGTCGGACTCGCCATCTCCCACGAATGGATGATAATAGGTGCCGTCGCCGGAGCCATCCTCGGAGGCATAGCCTACAGCCGCACGCCGGCAGGAAGTGTGATGGAATTTCCATCTTCCAAATTTTTAAACTATCTTTGTGCCAAAGGACTGCCGGCTGTGGTCACAATGTCCATCGTCGGCACTGCTCTACTGTGGCTCATCGCCGCGTTTTCATCCAACCCAACCGTACCCTCACCTCTCAATTAAACAATAATCTTTCCCATGCGTCCGATAATCACCTTCATACTCGCCCTCCTCTTCACAGCAACTGCCTCTGCGCAGATCAACAAGCTCAAACGCGAGAAACCCGACCTCGAAAAAATCCGTCAGGAGACACTCGACACGCGCTCCCAGTACTATTATCCCCGCCTCATGCAGGAATTCCAGCGCAACGACACGCTGATGAAAATCGACAAGTACCGCCATCTCTACCTCGGCTACATGTTTCAGGAGGACTACAACCCCTACCGCTCCTCGCAGCGCGACATCCAGTACAACGTCCTCAACCGCTCAAACAAACTCACTCGTCAGGAATGCGACTCCGTGATAGCCTACGCTGAGAAAGCCCTTGCCGACAACCCCTTCAATCTCGGCGAGATGGTGATGCTCATCAACGCACTGCGCGAGAAAGGCAAGACAAACCTCGCCAACATCTGGCAATACAAGCTCAACTATCTGCTCATGGCCATCGTCTCGACCGGTACCGGCGAGGATGAGGAGAACGCATGGTATGTCATCGAGCCTCAACATGAGTATGTCCTCCTCAACATGATGGACTACACCGTAGCCGACCACGTCTTCTACGATCCATCTTACGAATATATCACCGTCAAGGACTCCGAAGGAAAATCCAAAGGGGGCTACTACTTCAACATCGGTCCACTGCTGAAGGAATACTACCGCAAGCACCCCGACGAGCTCTGAGCCCTCTCTCAGCTCCCTTCCCGGTCCGGGAAATGCCAGCAAACCCGACAATCTACAGTCATCGATTCCGAGATTACAATCATCATTTGAATCAAACCAAACGTCAACTCCATCATGGATTTCACACCCTTCGCACGCGCTTTGTTCGGTCATAGAGTAAATGTCTCACGGTCATGGACCGGTCACACACGCGAAATCCAGCTCAACGAGCTCGACCGTCTGCTCAAAGCCCTGCGTTCCACCCGCTGGGCCGCTGAAAACGGACTTGACACGGTGAAAAACTATGATGACTACCGCCGCGCGCTCCCCACGACCATCCCCTACGCCTCCCTCCGCCCGTGGGTCATGAGAATGATAGCGGGTGAGAAAGACCTCCTTTGGCCGGGTGTGACACGCAACTTTGCACAATCATCCGGCACCTCCGACGGCAAAAGCAAATACATCCCCGTCACACGCGAATCATTCAACCGCTCCCACTACCGTGGAGGAGCCGATGTCGTGGCTCACTATCTCAGCCTCTACCCCGACAGCCGCATATTTTCCGGCAAGAGCTTCATCCTCGGAGGCAGCTTCGCCAACGAACTTACACTGCCCCCCTCAGTGAAGGTAGGCGACCTCTCGGCCAACCTCATCGACCGCATCAACCCTATCGCCAACCTCTTCCGCGTACCCTCAAAGAAAGTGGCCCTTCTCGAAGACTGGGCTGTAAAACTCCCGGCACTTGTCGAAGCCGCGATGGACGAGAACATTACCAATATTTCAGGTGTCCCATCGTGGTTCATGACCGTCCTCAAACAAATCATAGCCAAAAAAGGAGCCTCGACAATCCACGACGTATGGCCCAACCTTGAAGTTTTCTTCCACGGAGGTATCTCTATGGCCCCATACCGCGAACAGTACCGCCACATCACCTCACCCTCGATGCGCTATCTCGAATGTTACAACGCATCGGAAGGCTTCTTCGCACTCCAGAACGCCATCGGCGACCCCTCGCTCCTGCTTTTGCTCGACTGCGGGACATTCTTCGAATTCATCCGTGCCGACGAAGCCGACAGCGACCGACCCGAAATCATCCCTGCTTGGGAAGTGGAAGAGGGGGAGGTCTATGCTATGGTCATCACCTCTTGCAACGGTCTGTGGCGCTATCCCCTCGGCGACACCGTCCGCATCGAATCTGTCGACCCGCTGAAAATCACCATTTCCGGACGCACCAAGAGCTACATCAACGCTTTCGGCGAGGAACTGATGGTTCAGAATGCTGAAGCAGCCCTGACGAAAGTGTGTCGCGACCTCAATTGTGAGATTGCCAACTATACCGCCGCACCTGTCTACGCCTCCGACCATTCCCGTGGACGCCACGAATGGCTCATAGAATTTAACCGCGAACCCGCATCGCTCGACGAGTTCGCCCGCTGTCTCGACCTCGCCTTGCAGCAGGAAAACAGCGACTACGAGGCCAAGCGCAGCCACGGCATATTTCTCGACCAGCTTACGGTAGTCAAAGGGCGTCCCGGAGTTTTCGACACATGGCTTGCATCCACAGGAAAGCTCGGCGGACAGCGCAAAGTGCCCCGCCTGTCCAACTCCCGCCACCCGATGGACGAAATCCTCCGCTTCAACAACTGACACCTAACAACTCAAAACTCACAACTAACAACTCAAAACTATCCTTATCGTATGTCATCCGGCATACGCGCTACAGCGCGTCCCTACAGCCCCACAACTCACAACTAAAAAACTTCTGTCACTTCTGCCCGTCTGTTCTTCTGTATCCCCCAACTCACAACTAAAAACTCACAACTCCCACCCCCTTTGAACCGTTTTTGAAAAAATTTGAACCAGATGGCGCAAAACTCTCGGCCTCCCTTCCGATTTTATTTCCTAACTTTGCCATAACCAATCAAAAACTAAACTCAAAACACCTGATGAAACACAGATTTCTTACTTCAGCCGCCTCACTTCTCATCGGCGCATCGCTCTTCGCAGCATCTCCGAAATACATCTTCTACTATATCGGCGACGGTATGGGAATGGGACAGGTAATGGGCACCGAAGCCTACAACCGCACAGTCCTCGGCAACAACGAGCCCATCCTCATGATGCAATTCCCCGTTAACTCCGTATCGACCACATATTCAGCGTCATCGCCTGTCACCGACTCCGCAGCAGCCGGAACCGCACTCGCCACAGGCTATAAGACCCGAAACGGTATGCTCGGCGTGACTCCCGACACGACAGCCGTCACATCCATAGCAAAAACACTCTTTGACGATGGCTATGGTGTTGGTCTCGTCACTTCAGTCTACCCCGACGACGCAACTCCTGGAGCATTCTACACCCATGTTCCCCACCGCGGTATGTTCTATGAGATAGGCAAGGATGCAGCAGCTTGTGGCTACGACTTCATCGGTGGTTCCAACCTCCGTGGAACCAAGGACAAAAACGGCAACAAGACCGACCTCATGGACATCTTTGCCGAGAACAATGTCCGCGTCATCCGCGGTGCCGAAGGCTTCGACACCATCACCTCGCGCCGTGTCCTCATGCTATCGCCTTTCGAGGACCGCACTTCAAACATCGGCTACACCATCGACTCAATCCCCGGCGCACTCACACTTCCCGTCATGACACAAGCCTGTCTCACTCAGCTTGAACGCAATGGCCGTGACCGCTTCTTCATGATGGTCGAAGGTGGCAATATCGACCATGCAGGCCATGCCAACGACGGCGGTACAATCATCAAGGAGACCCTCAACTTCAACGAAGCCCTGAAGATTGCCTACGACTTCTATCTCGCTCACCCCGACGAAACCCTTATCGTTGTCACCGCTGACCACGAGACAGGTGGCATGGGCCTCGGAAACAATGCCGTAGGCTATGATCTCCACCTCCACTACTACGACTATCAGAAAATCTCAAAGGACGAATTCTCGGACTATTGCCGCAGCCTTGCGCGCTCACGCCGTGCCTACCGTTGGGACGATATGGAGGAATTCCTGAAAGAGAAACTCGGCTTCTGGACCAACGTCCCCGTGACACCCGAACAGACTGCAATGCTCAAATCCGAATTTGACCGCTGCATCGTCCACCAGAGCGGTTCGGACCAGAAAACCCTCTACAACAGCTTCGACCAGTTCACCCTCAAGGTGTTCAACATCCTCGACAGCTTCACCGGCCTCGGATGGACCACCAACGGTCACTCAGGCGGTCTTGTGCCTGTCTATGCTATCGGCGTAGGAGCTGAGAAGTTCGCTTCGTTCAACGACAACACCGACCTCCCCAAACGCATCCTCGAAATCGCCACTTCCAAGTAAAATCCTCAATACCCTTTCGTGTTAGCAGGAAGGGTACATAAGGACAAAAGGTCAGAAGGGACATAAGTTTTTTATTTTTTCGATTCTGCTTTTTAATTGAATTGCAACGCTTTTTTTTGTCGCAATCAGCTAATCAGCCGTTAAAATAAAATAAAAAAACTTATGTCCCTTCTGACCTTTTGTCCTTATGTACCCTTCCTGCAAATAGCTTCCATTTTGTCATTATGTACCCTTCCATGCCAACACATTCCCGAAAATACATTCCGGATGGAGTATTATTTGCATTATCGCACCTTTTACGGGATTTTGCGTATTAATTTTGTTGCAGAAACAAAATTAATTACGCAACCATGACTTCAATCCTCTCTCCAGCCTCAAAGACATCCCGACGCAAAGCCGATTCAACCTTCGACAATATCTGCCTTAAATTTGCCGGCCCACGGAAATCATCGTCTCTCCCCGTCTCCAAGAAGTTTTATGCCGACATTCTGGAGCGGGTAATCGTCACGTCACTGCTCCTCCCGGAGAGCGAGAAATTCACTCGTCAGACAATGGATCTGATCGACACCTACCTCCGGACACACAAAATTCATCTCCCATCGCAGCCCAAGGAAATCCAGCTCATTTTTGCAGTCATTCTACCCGAAATCGACCGTGCCCTCACGCGCTCCGAACGTGCCAGGGAGAGGGCGGAAAAACGCCGTGGAACCGCTATTGAAAACCTCCCGGAATCCCGCTCCGACCACCACTCCGAATCCGCAAAAATCCCCCCTTCCGCCACAACTTTTTCAGCATCGGATTCCACCTCGAAAACTGCTCCCCGAGCCTCATCGGGACAGGGTAAAATCGCCCATGTAGCAACCATATCTTCCCACCAAAATTCCACCCCGAAAAGCACACCGGAAACCTCATCCGAAACCACAAAAATCTCTACCTCTGCAACCCTGTCTTCTCACCAAAATTCTACCCCGGAAAACTCACCGGAAACCTCATCCGAAACCACAAAAATCTCTACCTCCACAACCCTGTCTTCCCTCAAAAATTCCACCCCGGAAACCGCTTCGATCTCCACGAAAATTTGCCCTTCGCGCAGGTCGGCAATCAATGTTGACGAAGAGGTGGAGCACCCTTTTCACATACAGAAATCCGGAGCTGATGAAGAGCTGAAATCCGCAGAAAAATCTCCCGTTCGGACAAGCCTCATCAGCGGGCGTATTCCCCCTCCGTCCCGCCCTCACCCGACGTGACCGACGCCGTCTGGCCAACGCCGAGAAGCGCGCCGGAAAGCTCCGTGTCAAGCCTCTCGGGAAAGCTTGATTTCAACATCCGGACAGAGTTATTAACACTGTTGAAAACTATGTTGAAAACTGTCAATAAGATTTCAATGACTTTTTAAAGATTAGACTTGCATATCTCAACACCTGCGGTTTATATGACTTAGTCCCTTTCCTCAAAATAAGTTATCATAAATCTCTCAAACGGTTTTCAATACCCTTTTCAACATAAAACGGTTGGAAATAACATGAAAAGTTTTTAACTTTGCACTTTATTAACACAATGTTAATAACATCAGTAAGTGGTCGAATTCATGGCACTTAATATGTCAATAACTATGATGAAAATGTTAACCCGACATCAATAACCCGAAAATGCAAGAAAAGGGCTGAAAAGTTATTTCACTTATTAACATCCAATATACTTCTACTTATTGAGCTTTTTGAAAAAAATTTTTTCCACAAAATAAAAACATAAAATAAATGAATGTTGAAAAAGGGTTCGTCGATGTCCCGGTAGAGGCCGGTCTGGACCTCGCTGTTGAAATCAAAAAACTCAAGGAGGAAAAGAACGCAGCCATACTCGCGCACTACTACACCGTCGGCGAGATTCAGGACCTCGCGGATTTCGTCGGTGATTCCCTCGCTCTCGCACGGATTGCCGAGACCCTCGACAATGACATAATCGTGATGTGTGGAGTCCACTTCATGGGTGAGACCGTGAAGGTTCTCTGCCCCGGAAAAAAGGTGCTCGTCCCCGACCTCAACGCCGGCTGCTCGCTGGCCGACAGTTGCCCTGCCGACGAGTTCAAAACCTTTGTCGAAAAGCATCCGGATCACACCGTCATCAGCTACGTCAACACCTCCGCTGCGGTCAAGGCCCACACCGACATTGTGGTCACTTCCGGCAACGCGATGAAGGTTGTTTCGTCGCTCCCCGCCGACGAGAAAATCATCTTCGGTCCGGACCGCAATTTGGGCAATTACATCAACTCGCAGACGGGTCGCGAAATGCTCCTCTGGGACGGTGCCTGCCACGTCCACGAACAGTTCTCTCTCGAGAAGATTTTAGAACTGAAAAAGGAGCATCCCGAGGCCAAGGTTCTCGTCCATCCCGAGTGCCCGAAACCCATCCGTCTTGTGGCCGACAAAATCGGTTCGACAGCCGTGCTTCTCGAATACGCCGTGGAGGCTGATGCCGATGAATTTATCGTTGCCACCGAGAGCGGAATTCTTCATGAGATGCGTCGTCGCTGTCCGGAGAAAAAATTCATTCCCGCTCCTCCCAACGACTCGACATGCGCCTGCAACGATTGCTCGTTCATGAAGCTCAACACACTCGAAAAACTTTACAACACTCTCCGCTATGAGATGCCGGAAGTCCACGTCGACGAAGCAATCATCGACGATGCCCGCCGCCCCATCGAGAGAATGTTGAAGCTTAGCTAATAGGTTTTGTAGGGACGCGCTGTAGCGCGTATGCCCGATGAAAGTGGTAATCCCTTAAATGGGTTGACAAACAAAAAACGCCCTGAACTCAAAACTGAAAATTCATAAATAAACCAATTCAATTTGGCATACGCGCTACAGCGCGTCCCTACAAATGTTCAATAACGCATCCGCGTGACAACCCCCAACTGAAATCATGGAATATAATCATAAAGACATCGAATCACGCTGGCAGAACTACTGGCGTGACAACAAGGTCTACAAGACCGCCCTCGACACGACGCGTCCTAAATTCTATGTGCTCGACATGTTCCCCTATCCCTCGGGTGCGGGTCTGCATGTCGGTCACCCCTTAGGCTACATCGCGTCCGATATTTACTCGCGTTACAAACGTCTGCGTGGATTCAACGTCCTTCACCCCATGGGCTACGATGCCTACGGTCTCCCCGCCGAGCAGTATGCCATCCAGACCGGACAGCATCCCGAGAAGACCACTACCGACAACATCGCCCGCTACCGTCAGCAGCTCGACCGCATCGGTTTCTGCTATGACTGGGACCGTGAGGTGCGCACATGCGACCCCAAGTTCTACAAGTGGACACAGTGGGCCTTCATGAAGATGGTGGAGAGCTACTACGACACTGAGCTTGACAAGGCTCAGCCAATCTCCAAGCTCGTCGAGGACTTCGAGAAGGAAGGTTCGAAGGGTGTCCACGCCGCTTGCTCTGAGGAACTCGACTTCACAGCTGATGAGTGGAAGGCCATGTCGGAGAAGGAGAAGAGCGACACCCTCATGAACTATCGCATCGCCTATCTCGGCAACACTATGGTGAACTGGTGTCCTCAGCTCGGCACCGTGCTTGCCAATGATGAGGTGAGCGAGGGTCTTTCAATCCGTGGCGGCTATCCAGTGGAGCAGAAGCTGATGTATCAGTGGTGTCTCCGCGTTTCGGCCTACGCACAGCGTCTTCTCGACGGTCTCAATGACCTCGACTGGACCGACTCGCTCAAAGAGACCCAGCGCAACTGGATCGGTCGCTCTGAGGGTGCGGAAATGCGCTTCCCCATCGTTGGTTCCGACATCGAACTCGAGATATTCACCACCCGCGCCGACACCGTCTTCGGTGTCACCTTCATGGTGATGGCTCCCGAGAGCGAATATGTCGACAAGGTGACCACTCCCGAGCAGCGCAAGGCCGTCGACGAATATCTCGAAAGCATCAAGCACAAGACCGAACGTGAGCGCATGATCGACAAGAAAGTGTCGGGTGTGTTCACCGGAAGCTATGCTGTCAATCCCCTTACCGGCAAGGAAATTCCCATCTGGATCAGCGACTATGTGCTCGCAGGCTACGGAACCGGTGCCATCATGGCTGTTCCTGCCCACGATAGCCGTGACTACGCCTTCGCCCGCCACTTCGACCTCCCCATCGTTCCTCTCATCGAGGGTTGCGATGTGTCTGAGGAGTGCTTCGAGGCCAAGAGCGGCAAGATGATTAATTCCGCATCGGCCGACTTCTCGCTCAATGGTCTTGAAGTTCCCGAGGCTATCGCCGCCACCAAGAAATATATCGCCGAGAAGGGTATCGGTAAGGTAAAGGTCAACTACCGTCTGCGCGACGCCATCTTCAGCCGTCAGCGCTACTGGGGCGAGCCTTTCCCCGTATATTATAAGGATGGTATCCCCCACCTCATGGACGAGTCATCCCTCCCCCTCCTTCTCCCCGAAGTCGACAAGTATCTCCCCACCGAGACAGGCGAACCCCCGCTGGGACGTGCCAAGAACTGGGTCACTCCCGAAGGCTATCCCATCGAGCTTAACACCATGCCCGGTTTCGCAGGCTCGTCGGCCTACTATCTCCGCTACATGGATCCCGACAACAACGAGGCTCTCGTATCGAAGGAAGCAGACGAATACTGGCGCAACGTTGACCTTTATATCGGCGGTACCGAACATGCCACCGGCCACCTCATCTACTCACGTTTCTGGAACAAGTTCCTCTATGACCTCGGTTATGTCGTTGAGCCGGAGCCTTTCAAGAAGCTCATCAACCAGGGCATGATTCAGGGTCGCACCAACTTCGTCTACCGTATCAAGGACACCAACACCTTCGTTTCTCTCGGTCTTAAAGACCGGTATGACACCACTCCCATCCGTGTCGACGTTAACCGCGTAAGCAACGATGTCCTCGACCTCGATGCCTTCCGCGCATGGCGTCCGGAGTTCAAGGATGCAGAATTCATCCTTGAAGATGGCAAGTATGTCTGCGGTTGGGCTGTCGAGAAGATGTCGAAGTCGATGTTCAATGTCGTCAATCCCGATGATATTGTGGAGCGCTACGGTGCCGACACACTCCGCCTCTACGAGATGTTCCTCGGCCCGATTGAGCAGAGCAAGCCTTGGGACACCAACGGTATCGACGGTGTGAACCGCTTCATCAAGAAGCTCTGGGGTCTTTACTATAAGGGTGACCAGTGTCTCGTCGACGATTCCAAGCCCTCTGCAGAGGCTCTTAAGGCTGTCCACAAGCTCATCAAGAAGGTCACAGGCGACATCGAGACATTCTCTTACAACACTTCGGTCGCTGCCTTCATGATTTGTGTCAACGAGCTTTCATCGCTCAAATGCCACAGCCGTGAGGTGCTCGAACCCCTCGTGATTGTCCTCGCACCCTTCGCTCCTCACGTTGCTGAAGAGCTTTGGCACACCGCTCTCGGTCACGACACCACTGTCAACGATGCCAAGTGGCCCGAGTGGAATGAGGAGTACCTTAAGGAGAACACCGCCAATTATGCCGTTTCCTTCAACGGTAAGGCCCGCTTCACCATTCAGGTACCTGCCGATATGCCCAAGGACGAAGTCGAGAAATTGGCCCTTTCCCACGAATCCTCAGCCAAGTGGCTCGAAGGTAAGTCAGTCAAGAAAATCATCGTCGTCCCCAACAAGATTGTCAATATCGTCGTAGGGTGAGCCTTGGTTTAGTGGTTTATAGTATAGAGGTTAAAGTATAGAGTATAGATTATAGATTTAGTATAGAGGTTAAAGTATAGAGTATAGATAATACTCCGCTTACTGGCTTACTGATTCCGCCAACTTTAATACTATGCCTTTGTAGGGACGCGCTGTAGCGCGTATGCCAAATACCCCCCAATATCTAACCAAATACTGAAACCTCAAAACTCACAACTGAAACCTCACAACCCACAACTGACAACCAAAAAACAGTTCCCATCAGCATCCTAAATTGCTGATGGGAACTGTTTTTATTTCCAATTATTTGATAATTAGCCATAAATCTATAACTTTGCAGAAAACCTATATTTTATGCCTACACTTTTTATTCTTTTTGGTTATAGATTTTTCTTTTGGTCAAATGATCACGAACCTGTACACATTCATGTGGGTAAAGGTGATTCAGAGGCTAAATTTAACGTTATGCCTCTTGAACTTATTGAAAATTTTGGATTCAAAAGAAATGAATTGCGTATGATAGAATCTCTAATTGAAGAGAATGAAAGTATTATAATAGAACGATGGAATGAATATTTTAAGAATAAGAAATCATGAATCGGACAGACATATCTCGTGTATGGCTTACGCCTGCGGAAATTTGGATTGAAACAACAGATGGCCGTAAGGCCTGTGAGCGTTTTTCAGATTATTCGCGCTTCCAATCATCTTCATTGAAGCAGCGTGAGAACTATACACTCTCTCATTTCGGTATACATTGGCCAGAAATTGACGAAGACCTCTCATTTGACGGCTTCTTCAAAGAATAAATAATTATAAACCAATCAAAATTACATCATGAAGTTGCTTTTTAGATTTCTATGCCTTTTTATAGTTCTGCCTTTGACTTCTCTTTCATTTCAATCATGTGATTCAGACAATGATTCGGATGATATGAAAGTTGAGAATGTGCTTAAAGATGGTCTCATCAAGATTACGAAAAATATTGGAGAATGGGATGAAGGTATTGTCTTTGATAAGGACGGTTTTATTGTGACTAAAAATCCATCTGCCGGTGAAAGTAGCTTATACATGCAGATTATGAATCCGGAGGATGATTTTGATTGTGCGATTACATCTGATGATACCTCATGTATCCCGACATCATTAAGCTTTCCTGACAGAACTTATTATTTTGATAATGTAGGCGATAGTGTCATAGTACTCTCAAAAAGTTCTGCGGATGGAATAGAGTATGTGGACAGTATACCGGTTCAGATTCAAGGTGTTTCAAAGAGTGGTTCATCGAGCAAGTTCACAACTATTTCTTTTGTCAACAGAGATGATAAGGTTCATAAGGTAGTGAAAGCCCTTGATGCTATTCTTGAAGCTGGAGATGGTTATACTACATCTCAATTGCGCACTTTAAAGAAAAATCTTGATAAGATCTCTCCGTTCTACTATTATGAGAATGTAGAATCTATCCTTGATAAGTTGGATTTATGTCGCACGGAAAACGAGGAGACAAACGATATAATTTATTGCTTTACACAATATGCTACCAAAGTCAAGATTGTCACTTATGACCCGATAAAATATGCTATATCAGTCCGCACAGAGCGTACAGCTACAGAGGTATTCGGTACCTCAGCTGTGGTTGGCGGAGGCATATATTGTGCGTCTGACCACTTTAAGGAAAAAGGTGAGTGGGGTATTATTTTATCAAAGAATCCATCTAATCTTTCATTGGATAATTTTGAGAGATGCGTTTATGCAACAGAAAAGAATTTCCGTGTAGAATTTGACAATCTTGAACCAAATACTACTTATTACTATAAAACTTTCTATAAATATAAAAATTCCAATGACCATGGTGATTTGGTATTCTCGTATGGAAATAAAAACGCTGATTCATACGTCGATGCTGATTTCTTTAAGGGTGAATTTACCACAGGAAATCCTGGAATAAAAGTTTTAAGTGTCTATAATTTATTCTCTCCTTATTTTGATCCTGTGGTATCTGGAGGCATTATATATCCTGCTTTAAAATTAGAATGGAAAGATGTCAAATATTTTTATGGCAGTACTTCCATATTTAAAAACGAACCGGAGTTTTACTATAGCGGAAAAGGGGAGACCCCATCTTATATATATAAAAACGAGTTAAGTGAGTGGGATTATAATTGGACTGATAAATGGAATTTTGATACATGGACAGTAGGAACAAATTCATTTAAACTTAGGATTTATATTACCTCTCGAGGAAATTATATAGAGACAGAATGGATAGACTTCCGCTATGATTGGACAAATGGCATTACATTGATAAAATAAATGTCTAAATAAAAAGATAAGGACAAAGATAATTGAACATCATCAGATTAATCAGTTATCTTTGTCCTTATTCTTTATGGAATTTATATCTTACCTCACCGGATTCCAGCCATCGTCGCCGGAGAGGACGGTGCTTATTGCGTAGGGGGTGGGGTCGGTGATCTGGCGTGAGTAGGGGACGCGGGCGGATGGATTTGCGCCGGGGCCTTTGCTGTTGTATTCGCCGTAGGTGACGGTCTTTTCATTTGATTCGCGTCCCCAGTTGTCCCATCCGGCAGGAGAGATATGCTTGCCGAGGTCGCAGTTGATGAAAATAGCCTGTGCGTAAGGTCGCCAGGGACGTGAGAGAGGCACATTCTTCACACCGTCGGCTCCCGTCAGCTTGCAATCATGGAAAACATAGCCATATTTGCTCCCTTCGGGGGTTGCCGGAGCGGTCACATAGCCATTTCCACGGCTGTGGATGTTGCAGCGGTTGAAAACGGCTGTAGACTTGCCGAAAATGAAATCCACGGTGCCTTCGATGTAGCAATCCTCATAGTATTGGCGCGAGGGGTAGCCGTAGGTGTAGAGGGTGTCCTGACAGCCGAGGAAACGGCAGTTGCGGAAGATGGCACGGTCGCCGCTTACAAAACAGGCCACGGCCTGTCCGACGGGACCTGCGCTGTTTTCAAAGGTGATATTCTCGGCTATGAAATCGGGGGCATAGATGTAGCATGAAGCCGAACCGGAAGTGGATTTTTCCTCTCCGAAACGGTTCAGTTTCGATGCATAGTCATCGTAGGTTATCACCGCGCCGTCCTCGCCGATGAGCGAGACCTGTATTTTACATTCGGGAATGATAAGTTTTTCCTTATAAGTGCCCTTCTTGACAAGGATATTGGTGCGGTTGGCCTTACGGAAGTCAGGGACGGCATTGATGGCCTCCTGAACGGTGGTGAAATCACCGCTTCCGTCCTGCGCCACAACGAAATCATATTTGCGCTCCTCCGCCGAGGCAGAAATCATAGTTAGGAGCAGCGTCAGCAATAAAAAATACTTTTTCAGCATGGTTGATGAAAGGTTGGTCTGATGGTATTTTTAAGTTGTAATTAATTTGAGATCAAAAAAATATATACGACTTTTAAGAGGCGTATCGTGCGGTATTCCGAAAGCTTCTTTTTCGCCTAATTCAGTCTTATATAGCGGTTTGAAGCCATTCTTAGTATAATAGTTGATTGTAGGTTCACTATTATATGCATCCACGAGCATATACCGGCAAGCAGCTTTGTTGTTCTCATCAATGAACCAATATTTAAGTGCGTCCATGAGTTGCGAACCGGCTTTCAGTCCGTGGCCTTGGAATTTTTTATTAACTCCAAGTCTTCCTATCAACACTGCCGGATAACTCCGATGGCGTTTTTGTTGAGGAATCTTACGTTGTAAGGCATTCTTGGAGGGATTATCTAACGTATATGTTTTTATTCCGTCGTATGAAAGTGTAGCGATTGCTACTATTTCATGAGGATTGTCGCGATTTATCCAACAATAGCTTTTTCCAAGTAATTCACTTTCGTAAAGAAATACGTCCTTGCTGAAGAAGTCGTCCAGATCATCGTCACCACACGAAAAGGGGTCACAGAAATCTGCAACCTCTTTCGTATAAGGAACCATAAAAGTTTTTTCAACGAAAATGAAGCCTGCCATTTGATTCAGCCTTTATGCGGTGGGAAAATAATATTTTTAGCACTGTCCAACATTGTGGTGAGTATTTTTCGCTGTGCATCCGAGAGTTTAGGCGTAGGCAGTTTCCCGTTATGTTCCGCTTCTTCCATAAAGATTCGGGCATCTTCTCCCCAAAGTTCAGGGGATGTCTTGATTGTCATTGCCATATTATGATATTTTAATTTATACAAAGATATAAAATTATAACAAATATCGCAATTGTATGATTGTTAATAATTTCTATTCCATTCCTTTGAGGAGGTCGGGGCGGAGAAGGCGGGTGCGGGTGAGGGCCTGTTCGTGTTTCCAGTCGTCGATTTTGGCTTTGTGACCGGAGAGGAGGATGTCGGGCACGCGCCAGCCTTTGTATTCAGCGGGACGGGTGTAGACGGGGGGAGCGAGAAGGTTGTCCTGAAAGGAGTCGCTGAGGGCGCTCTGTTCGTCGCCGATGGCTCCGGGGATGAGGCGCACGATCGCGTCGGCGATGACCACGGCGGGAATCTCACCACCGGTGAGGACGTAGTCGCCGATGGAGATTTCCTTGGTGATGAGGTGTTCGCGGATGCGGTAGTCGATACCTTTGTAGTGGCCGCAGAGGATGATGAGATTCTGGGCGAGGGAGAGGGAGTTGGCCATCGGTTGGTCAAACTGTTCGCCGTCGGGGGAGGTGAAGATTACTTCATCGTAATCGCGCTGCGATTTCAGGTCGGCTATGGCGCGGTCCACGGGTTCGATCTGCATGACCATTCCGGCTTCGCCTCCGAAGGGGTAGTCGTCGACTTTGCGGTGCTTGTTGGTGGTGTATTCGCGGAGGTTGTGGACCACGATTTCTGCAAGGCCCTTGTCCTGCGCGCGTTTCAGTATCGAGCAGTTGAGGGGCGATTCAATCATTTCGGGGAGTACAGTGAGTATGTCGATTCGCATTTTGAGTTGTGAGTTGTCAGTTGTGAGTTTTGAGTTTTGAGTTGTCAGTTGGGCTTTGTCTTTATGCGCCAGGGGGAGGGGTAGAGGTTGTTGGAGCGGTTTCCGATGTTTTTCACGAAGCCGAGGGGACGGTCAAGGTAGGTGAGCATGACGTAGCCTCGCGGCATATCGGAGGGGAGGATGACGGCATCGCCGGAGAGGTAGGCTATGGCCTCATCCTCGCTCAATCCGTGGGTCGGGAAACGGTCGGTGGAGGGGGTGAGCATGGCGAGTGACTGCGAGGGGATGAGATCTTTGCCCTTTACGGTGCCGATGAGGATGCCTTCGTGGATTACGTCAAGCTCATTCTTGATTTTTTTGAGCATGGGCACATGGATTGCCGGGAAGGCGCTGATGCGGTCATCCTCTGCATAGACCTCGAAGTCCTCTTTCAATCCATCGGGGAGCCACGATGCGGCTTCTGCGAGCTGCGGGATGGGTTTGCTCTTCTTCCCTTTATCCTTTTTGGCTTTGGATGAGGATTTTTCGGGACGCGGTTCACCCGATTTGCGGATGACGGCGACGAAAAGCCCTTCGCCACGCACCCTTCCGGGGAGGAAACGGTAGCAACGGGCGGAGGTGTCGATTCCGGGAGCTATTCCCCAATCCGGATTTATGTCTATCCCGACGCTTTCACCTCCGAGTTCGCTGATGATGCGGCCTACCATCTCCTCGTTTTCGGTGCGGTTGAAGGTGCAGGTGCTGTAGATGAGGCAGCCCCCGGGTTTGAGCGCTGGCCAGAGGTTGCCGACGATTTCCCACTGCCGCTCAGCACATTCGCGGATGAGTCCGCGCGACCATTGGCTGACGGCATCCTCATCCTTGCGCATCATTCCCTCGCCTGAGCAGGGAACATCGGCGATTATGAGGTCGAAGCTATCTTTAAGATGACGGAAAGCGGCTGTGTCGCCACGGGTGACCACTGCCGAGGGGTAGCCCCACTTGATGATGTTCTCGCGGAGAATTGCGGCGCGTGAGGGGACATATTCGTTTGCCACCATGAGCGATCCGTCGGGGAGGGAGTCGATGACGGCTGTGGTCTTGCCTCCGGGTGCGGCGCAGGAGTCGAGGACGCGCAGCGGGCCTGATGCTCCGGCGGTCAGTTGCCTGACGACGTGGGAGTGGAACATGGAGGAGGCTTCCTGCACATAATAGCATCCCTGATGGAGCATGGGGTCAAAGGTGAAGCGGGGGCGCCGGTCGAGATAGAATCCGCCGTCACACCAGGGTACTGCCGTGGCGGCCCATGCGGGTTGGGTGCCGGGGGCCGTTTTGCGCCGGTTGAGGCGGAGGGATGTGCAAGGCTCGCCCTCTGCAAGAGCTGTCTGAAGCTCCTCCAGGCCTGTCTCGGAGAGCATGGTGAGGAATTCCTCGGGAAGTTGACGCAATGCCATTACAAAATAATTAACAAGCTAAAAATGATAGGAGGGAGGGATGGAAGGGTACATAAAGACATAAGGTCAGAAGGGACAAAAGATTAATTTTTTTAAAGATTAATTCTTAAAAGAAATTATTATATCTGAAAAATATTTGAGATTAAATTAAATAAAAAACTTATGTCCCTTCTGACCTTATGTCCTTATGTACCCTTCTCAGCAAATGCCTTTCCTATTTGGTTTTTTGGAGTTTGCGGCCTTCGTAGGCTTCGAATTTTTTCACCCACTCTTCCGAGATGGGGATTGAGGTGTTGGTCCGGATGTCGAAGCCTGCCATGACGGTGCGGCAGGAGCATTTCACCTGACGGTCAGGCACGGAATAGATGCGCTGTTCGAGGGTGATGCTCTTCTCGCCGATGGCCACGACGGCTGTCTCGGCTTCTATCTGCTCGTGGAAGAAAGTCGGGATGCAGAAGTTGGCGTTGATGTTGACAATCACCACACCCATCGTGCGGATGTCCACCGGGCCTCCGTTGACTTCCTCGAAGTAACGGGCCTTGGCGAGATCCATGAAGGTGAGGTAGACGCTGTTGTTGAGATGTCCGAGCAGGTCGATGTCGTTGAACCTCATCTGGAGCGGGAGATGATGGCGGAAGGTGTCGATTCCTGCTTCGCAACGGTTTGTGCTCATTTCTATGGAATTATTTCTATATTAATGAATTCCGGACGCTTGTGTCCGTCCCCCCGACGCAGAGAGTTGCGGTGGGGGCGGGCTGTCCGGTCAGTGAAACTGAACGTCGTTGATTACTTCCGCGCCGACCATGCGGTTGATGGCGGTGATGATGCGGTCGCGGTTGAAGGAGAGTTCGTTTTTGAGGGGTGCCGAGGTCATGTAGACGTGGAGGACACCGTGGTCCACATAGCGGCGGGTCGTGTAGCGGTTGATTCCGGGGCCGACCACGTCAATCCATGCGGCGGCGGCGCGCTGCTCGTTGAGCGAGTCGGTGAGTCCGGCGCGGGCCATTGCCTCGTCGATGATTCCGGCTATATGTTTGGGATAGGTGCGCTTCATGATTCTGTCGGTGTGAAGATTCCGTCCTCGACCTGCCACATGCGGTAGTCGCCGCCCGTGCGCTTCATGATTTCGTCGAGATGCTTGCGGTTGGTGTCGGTGATGAAGATCTGGCCGAAGGAGTCGGAGGTGACCAGCTCCATGATGCGCTCCACGCGGGAGGAGTCGAGTTTGTCGAAGATGTCGTCGAGGAGGAGGAGCGGACGGATTCCGGTTGCGCTGTGGAGGAAGTCGTATTGCGCGAGTCGGAGGGCGATTGTGAATGTCTTGCACTGGCCCTGCGATCCTGTACGGCGCATGGGCATTCCGTCGAGTTCCATGCCGATGTCGTCGCGGTGTATGCCGACGGAGGTGTGTTTGACAATCTCGTCGTGTCTGCGGGCTTCGTCGAGGAGGCTCTGCATGGTGCTTCCATCGCGGTTGAGACCGCTCTGGTAGCTGAGGGTGACGGTCTCGCCGGGGCCTGCGATGGCTTTGTAGTAACGGTCGAAGATGACGGTGAGTTCGGCTATTTTTGCTTTCCGGACTGAGTGGATGTAGGTTGCCGACATGTCCAGGACTATCTCGACGGCTGCATAGAGGTTGGCATCCACGGAGCCTTCGCGGAGGAGGCGGTTGCGCTGTTCGAGGGCGCGGGTGTAGCGGATGAGGTTGTCGAGATAGACGGGGTCGCTCTGCGAGATGACCACGTCCATCCAGTGGCGGCGTTCCTCGCCGCTCTCGCGGATGAGGTCGATGTCCTGGGGTGCTACCATGACCAGTGGGAAGCTGCCGATATGGGAGCTGAGGCGGTCATATTCCTTGCCTCCGCGTTTGAGGGTCTTGCGGCGTGTGGCCGACATGCCGAGGGTGAGTTCTTCGTCTATGCCTTTGCGGACGTAGCGGCCCTTGGCTATTGCGAAGTCTTCGCCACGGCGCAGGAGCATTTTGTCGGGCATCCGCGAG
Organism: uncultured Duncaniella sp.; assembly: GCF_910577345.1. Lineage (GTDB taxonomy): Bacteria > Bacteroidota > Bacteroidia > Bacteroidales > Muribaculaceae > Duncaniella. Next base: position 680 of record NZ_CAJTMT010000034.1, on the reverse strand, counting down.
AAGCTTTTGCAGAAGCTCAGGAAGTATATGGCGTCGAGCATGTTGCTTTTGCCCATGCCGTTGTTGCCGAGAAAGCAGTTGACTTTGCCCGAAAACTCGAGCCGAGCTTCCGGGATGTTCTTGAAATTTGTAAGTGAAAGTTCCACCAGCCTCATAATGCCACAAAAATACTCAATTTCCGTGTGATGGCAAAATGAGGGGGAGGATTTGAGTGGTTGTGAGTTGTGAGTTTTTAGTTTTGGGTTTTGGGGGGTGTAGGGACGCGCTGTAGCGCGTATGCCGGATGAGGGTGGGGAGGGATAGGGCTAATAAGGCTAATAGGGCTAATAAGCCTAATAGGTATAGGGGGATACGCGGGGTAGTTGGGATAGCCGATATTTGGGCGCCCCGGTAATGGGGATGGCCGGTAGGGACGCTTTTCAAAGCGTCCGCAACAGCATACGGGTTGAAAATGCACGGAAACCGGAATTGGAAATGCAGGGAAATCCGGAATTTGAAATGCCCGGATCCCGAAATTGAAAATCCGTGGGTAAATTGAACATCCGTGGTCGGTCTGCGAGATGTTTCCGAAAAATCCATTTGTTATTTGATTTTTAATTTGCGGTATGTTTCCGAAATTCATTTGTCATTTGCATCATATTTTCCAAATCCATTTGTATGCTGTTGCGGACGCTTTGAAA
>NZ_CAJTMT010000033.1:7668-35593 GCF_910577345.1 uncultured Duncaniella sp. | reverse complement strand
CAAAAAACGAAACAGCCATGACAACCGACACAGTCACTGATATTTGCACCCAAGGGTTCATCGTTCGCAATGTACGAAATAGATTTAAAATTTACAAATTTTAAGGCAAATAAATATTAAATAAACATTTACTCCCCCGCCGAAGGCGCTGGATAGCACTTTTGGCGGGGGAGTAAATGTTTTGATTATAAATTACGCGAGGTCATGGGAAATTTTTTCCGCATGACTTATGATATCGCGATTTTCGGTTCATATACTGTAAAAAGAGATACAAAAGAACATAATAAACAAAAGTAAAAGAAGTATAATTTACTGAAATTAATCTTTTTGTATCTTCTGACCCATCATATAACAAATTTGTTATATCGCTTCAAGCTAATGCGGAACGCGTTATAGGGACTTCTGTCATTCTGTACCCTTTTCAGATATTGACGAATTTAATGCGCTGTAATTACGGCTTGCACCCAATTATCCTCTCGGATGAGCGATCATGTACTGGGCAATCTGGACGGCGTTGAGGGCTGCACCCTTCTTGATCTGGTCACCGACGAGCCAGAATGTCAGACCGTTGGGGTTGGCGATGTCCTTGCGGAGACGGCCGGCATAGACGGGATCCTTACCTGCCGCGTCGAGGGGCATAGGATATTTCTTGGCGGCGGGTTCGTCGATGACAACGAGGCCTTCGGCCTTGCTGAATGCCTCGCGGGCCTGCTCAACGCTGATGGGCTGCTCGGTCTCCACCCACACAGCCTCGCTGTGGGCGCGCATCACCGGGACGCGGATACATGTTGCGCTCACTTCAAGCTCGGGAGCATGCATGATTTTCTTTGTCTCGTTATACATCTTCATCTCCTCTTTGGTGTAGTCGTTGTCGAGGAACACGTCGATGTGGGGGATGAGATTGTAGGCAAGCTGATAGGCAAACTTCTCGACAGTAGGCTCCTTGCCGGCGGCAAGTTCGGCATACTGGTTCTCAAGTTCCTGCATTGCGACGGCACCCGCACCGGAAGCAGCCTGATAGGTGGCCACATGCACACGCTTGATGGGCGAGATGTCGTTGAGGGGTTTGAGGGCCACGACCATGATGGCGGTCGTACAGTTGGGGTTGGCGATGACACCACGGGGAGCGTCAAACGCATCCTCACCGTTGACCTCGGGAACGACCAGAGGCACATCCTTATCCATGCGGAAGGCGCTTGAATTGTCAATCATGACAGCACCGTGCTTGGTGATGGTGTCGGCAAACTCACGCGAAACACCCGCACCTGCCGAAACAAATGCGAAATCCACTCCCTTGAAATCGTCGTTGTGCTGAAGAAGCTTGACAGTGTGCTCCTTGCCGCGGAATGTGTAAGTCTTACCGGCGCTGCGCTCGGAGCCGAAAAGCAGGAGTTCGTCAATAGGGAAGTTCTGTTCGTCAAGGACACGGAGGAATTCCTGTCCCACGGCGCCACTGACGCCTACGATTGCTACTTTCATTCTTGTGTAATGCTATAAAATAGTGATTAATACATTATTTTTCATTGAAATTGCCCCTCACGCATCAGCAGTCATACATCGCATCAATCTCCTTGGCATAGATGCGGTTGACGGCGTGGCGCTTGACCTTTAGAGTATTGGTCAACTCTCCGTTCTCCATCGAGAAAGGCTTCGGAAGGATGGTGAAACGCTTAATCTTCTCGTAGGAAGCAAGCCCCTTCTGAATCTCCTCTATGCGGTCGGTCAGAAGCTGACGCACACGCGGATTGCGCACAAGCTCATCCATCGAATGGTAGGATATGCGCTCCTTGGCGGCAAAATCCTTCAGAGCAGTATAGTCGGGAACGATAAGAGCCGACACGAACTTGCGACGATCGCCGATGACGGCTATCTGGTCAATATACTTGTCGGAGCCGAGTAGTGTCTCGATCGCCTGCGGGGCGATGTACTTACCGTTGGATGTCTTGAACAGGTCTTTCAGACGGTCGGTGAGGAAGAGGGCACCGTGGTCGTCGATATAACCGGCATCACCCGTGCGGAACCAACCGTCGGGGGTGAAAGCCTTCGCGGTTTCCTCGGGCTTGTTGTAGTAGCCCCTCATGACCATCGGGCTCTTCACGAGTACCTCGTTCTCCTCGCCGATTTTCACCTCGACAAAAGGAATGGGAGTGCCGACCGAACCTATCTCCCACCCTACGCGTGGGAAGCACGCAACCGTTGCAGTGGTCTCGGAAAGACCATAGCCCACCACGATGTTTATGCCACAGGAATGGAAGAACTCGACAATCTTGGGCGACACAGGCGCTCCTGCGGTCGGGAAAATATTACCGTGGTCAATGCCTATGGCATGACGGAGCAGGCTGAACACCTTCGAATCGAAGAACTTGTAGCGGGTTTCAAGCCACCAGGGAGCCTTGCGGCCTACACGCGCATACTCGATGTTGCGGCGGCGGCCAACCTTAAGGGCCATACCGACGAGCATACGCATCACCGGACTCATCGAGGCGATCTTCTCCTGAACAGCCGTGTAGACCTTCTCCCAGAAACGAGGAACGGCACACATACATGTGGGTCTCACCTGCTGGATGGTCGACTGAATGTCCTGAGGGTCACGGTTGACGGCAACCTTTATGCCCTTGACAAGACAGAAATATGTCCATCCCTTCTCGAATATGTGACTGAGAGGGAGGAAGGCCATCGAGACATCCTTGTCAGAGACCATGTCGATGCGCTGCAGATGGGCTTCCATCGCGGCATCATAGTTGGAATGGGTCAGGACAGCACCCTTCGGCTCACCGGTGGTACCAGAAGTGTAGACAAGAGTGGCTATATCATCAGGAGTGGCTGAAGCCGTGCGCGACTTCACTGTCGCCTTGATCTCATCGGAAGCCTGACGGCCGAGATTCATGAAGTCGGTCCAGAGCATACTTGTGTCATCATCCTCATCGAGCTTGATAGGCTTGATGACCACGATGCGTTTCAGCGACGGACAGAGAGCCATCGCCCGGCGCGCAATGTGATATTGGGTGGTGTTGCCCACAAACAGCAGCGGGCAAGAAGCATCGTTGAGTATATAGGCGAGCTGTTCGAGCGAACTTGTCGCGTAGATGGAGACAGAGACGGCTCGGTTGTTGAAACATGCATAGTCAGTGACTATGTTTTCAGGCCTGTTGGCCGAGAAGGTGGCAATATTGTCAGCCTCACGGATGCCCAGCACAGCCATTGCGGCTGAAGCGGTGTCGACATCGGCACTCAGATTATGCCACGAAATGTCGTGCCACTTTCCATTGTTGTCGGGGGCACTGAGCGCGGCACGCTCGCCGTAGCGGGCGCTCTGGCGCGCAATTAACCCGGTAAGTATATTGGTTTCCATAATGTTGGCTACTTTGGGGTGCAAAGTTAGCTAAAAAATACATAGCCACCAAAATTATATGGAAAGTGGCGGAAGATTGGGGCGGAGCGCCATCACATAAGGCTATCAGTGCAAAATAATACAGTCTGCGCAAACTGTCATGCTGTCAGCGTTCGATGGGGTTGTCGATGTTGCAGGCGTCGATGCCTGTCGAGGGGCGGAATTTCTCTGGATAGAAACCTTTGTATTTGCTCATCGCGCCCGACTGCTGGACATAGCTCTGGCCGTGGGCATCGGAGACGGCGATGATGCGCACCACCTTGCCGAAATTCTCGACGGGGATGGTGGTGAAGCGTTCGGGGAACTTGATGTGGAGGACGTCGTTTTCAAGATTCTCGACGAGTCCGTTGAAATACCAGCAGACCTCCTTGTCGGCATCGGTGACCTGAAGGACCACACCCGGAAGACCGTTGAAATTGCGCGGCGCGCCACGATGGGGAAGGTCGGTGGTGAACCATGCGGTCCATTCTCGTCCATCCTTGGTGAGAGTGGCTTTGCGGCAATTGTAGACACCGATTTTCATCTCCTCGTCAGTGATTGTCCAGTTGTTGTCACAGACTGAGTCGGAGAGCTTGAACTCCTCGCCAATCACACGATAGGTGTTGACCGTGCGTCCGCTCTCGGGATAGAAGAAATAGTATGAGGGGGTCAGGTGGTAAGCCAGACCGGGATCGGCGGCATTCGAGCCGGGGTTCGCGTTGCGCCAGCGGGTCTCGCCGATGCTCTCATAGCTCATGTCGAGTGACACGCGCGGATGGATGAGCACCACACGGTCCTCGGCAAACGTAAGGTTGTTGGCTTTGTTGTAGAGATACTTCAGGCGGTAGCGCACACCATACTCGGCGGTGTCAGCGTCGGCGTAATAGGCTTTCGCCTCCTCCTGCATCCGCGCGAGCATCTCGTTGTAGCGGGCCTGACGGTCGGCCTGAGAGTGCTGTTGTCCCCCACCCTGCTGATGCTGGGCGAAGGCGGCGGGAGTGGCGAACGAAAGCGCAAGAACTGCGGCTGCTATTGTTTTCCTTATCTGTGTCATGGCGGTGTGGGCAATCAATCGTTGAAGTAATCCTTAATCAGAAACACGGGGATGGTCTGCTTGAAGGCCATCTGGAAGTCGCGGTAGTTGTCGTCGGCATAGACGGAGACGGTGGAACTGACGATCGACACGAGGTTGCCGCATTCGTCATATATCGGGCCTCCGCTCGCACCCTTGCCGTAGTCGGCGGTAATCTCAAGGATGTATTCGGTGTGGCCGGTGCGTGGTTTGAGCTTGCGGATGCAGTTGCTCACCATTCCGTCGGTGAAATGGAAGTAGGTCATGCTCGGGTTGGCGAGGCAGAACACCTTGGTGCCGGGGGTGACGATGTCGCCGACGGGTGCGGGCGAGAGCTTATCGCCGCAGGGGTCCACTTTTATTATGGCCATATCATTGACGGGGTCAATGGCGAGCACGGCGGTCATGGGATAGACGCGTCCTTGGGAGTCCATGACGAAACGCATCATGTCGCCCTTCTCCTGATTGTCGAGAGCGGCATTGATGACGATGTCGGAGACCACATGATAGTTGGTGGCGCAGATTCCGTCGGGGGTCAGCGCGACAGCCGATGCAGTCGAGTAGGCAGTGTCGACTCCGAACTGTGGATGGAAGTGCATCTTTCCGAATACGAGGGAGCTTTTCATTGCCTCCTCATAGAGCTTCTCGGGGGTGAGTTTCTTCTTGCGCGGAGGAGTGAGCGCAGAGCGGGAGGCCACGCGGCTGTCGGAAAGGGTTGCGAGAAGATGACGGCGCACCGAGTCGATGTCGTTGCCGGGATGGGTCTTCATATAGTCGCGCAACTTGGCTGAGACACCCTGAAGCATCCGGGGATAGTCGTGGAAATACTTGTCGCGGTCGGCCGCGGAAACCTGGAGGGTGACGGCGACTGCAATCACCGCGAGGAGGAGTTTTGCAGTAAATCTGAACATGATTGGTCTTGATTGATGGCGTATTCGTGTCAGCAGAAACCGGATATTGTCAATTTGGAAAAATACACGGATATGCGGAGCCACAAATTTAGCAAAAGATTGCGGCTTAAGCGACAAAATGGAACAAAAAAGCACTCCGGAGGGCGAAAATGCCTTTCCGGAGTGCAATTATTGTTGAATATTTCAGCCGTTGAATGCCTGATGGGTCAGGAATTCAAATCTGAGCTTATCATTTCACGATGACCTTCTCGGTCTTGGTGCCCTGACGGCGGATGTAGAGACCGGGAGTGGGATTGTCGACGCGGATACCCTGGAGGTTGAAATATTCAACGGGGGCATTGCTGTCGGCCTCGATGTCGAGGATACCGCTGAAGTCATCACCGAAGTTGCCGGATGCATCAGAGATGCGGAATGCCTTGAGGCTTACGGCTCCTGCGATTGACGAGGGTGTGATCTTGACGAAACGTGAAGCGGGGTTGAGGTCGAGCTCGCCATTGAAGGGGAGATCCTTCTCGGTGAGGATGCGGATTGTGCGCCATGTGGGAGCGATGTCGGCGTTGCGGGTCTCCTGAATCTTGAGGCGGACGGTTGTGCCTTCGGTTGCCTCAACTTCGAGATGAATCTGCTTGGCTTCCTCGCCGAAGTAGGCCATCACCTTATCGTTGCTTGAAGATGAGCGGAAGGTGACATGGTCAGCCGCGATTTCGCCTGCATTGTCGCCGCCACCAACCTGACACCAGTGGGGATAGTCGTTCTGCTTGGTCTGGACGAGCGAGCCTGCGGTCTCGAAGGGTGCGGTCTCGTTGAAGGGTGCGAAGTTGAGCGGGAGATTGACTGCAGCCTTGCCCCAGTGGGTCTCGCCTGCTTCCTTCTCGCGGGGGAAGTCGCTTGTGTTGATTTTCACATCACCGATGAAGGACTTGTCGCCTGCCACGTTGGTGAGCGCACCTGCGGGGAAGCTGACGGTGTAAGTCGAGTTGGCATCGAGTGCTTCGTATGCGATGCTGAGCTTTGAGCCGGATGCGCCTACGGTGATGTTCTCAAACTGGTGGTTGCCGTCGATGGTGGCACCACCGTTGTATTTCACTTCCTGATTGAAGGAGAGAGAAATCGAACCGTCGGTGTAGACAACATCATTTTCAAGTGAACCGGCAGTGAGTTCAAGAGCCTGTTCGCCTTCGGGAGCGATGTAGCGCTCAATGAGAAGGTCGTTGACATTAAACTTCTTACCGTTTGCATCAAGACGGAACTTGACGGCACCGGCATTGGTGTAGGTTGAAGTGAACTTATAGATGCGCTTGGAAGCACCGAGCACGAGATCCTGAGATTCTTCCTTACCACCTGCAATAGTGACAAGCTTGACTGTCTTTGACGATTTGTCAGGGTTGCCGAGATAGAGGGTAATGACACAGGGACCCTGCACTTCGGGGCTTTCGATATAGCCACCTGCCTTGGTTGTGTAGAATTGCAGACAGCGGTCAGAAGCTCCTGCATCTTCAGCAGTAGCGGGACCGTAGTCCTTGGTCATGTCGGCAGAGTTGTTGGCACCGTTCATTGCAATAGCGCGGATGGCATTGCTGCCGCTGCCGATAATCATGCCGTCGAATTCGGCAGTCGTGTTGGCTGCGTTGAAGACGTTGGTGTTGGTCGTGATGTTGGCATACTTTTCACCCCATGATGCGGGAAGGGTGTGGAAATCGGCGTAGAAGAGCACACCGCCGGCGGTGGTTGAGAAGCTCCATACATCGCTCGGAGTTGTTCCGAGGGTATTGGTTGCATCGACGCGCCAGTAGTAGGTCTTGCCGGCTTCAACGCTTGAAGTGGCATCCCATTCGGTCTTCTTAAGACCGGTGGCAACGGATGCAAGTGCGTCCTTGGACTCGCCGAGCATCACTGTGTAGGTGACATCGCCACCATAGGTGTTGATGTTATTCTCCCAAGTCAGTTTGAGACCGTTGGCAATGCCTTCCTTGGAGCCGTCGGCGGGGAAGGGATTGACAGAGGGCTTCGGAGCGGAGGGGTCGCCGATGGTCGCGAAAGCGATGGTGTCGGTATAGTCCGAGTAGAGACCTTTGCCGTCGGTTGCACGGAGGCGCACCCAGTAGTTGGTCTCGGGGGTGAGGTCGGCGAGTTCATATTCGGCAGCTCCCGCGGAAACGGAAGCGACTTCTGCGAATGTCTTGCCGTCGGTCGAAAGCTCGATGACGAAACCGTGTTCGGTGTTCTTGTTGATGTCCCATGTGAGCTTAAGGGTAGTCTTGGTGGGAGTACCGGCTACGAGCTTGATGGGTTTCTTGATGTAGGGGTAGGCTTCGACAATGGAGTTGGCGTAGTTCTCGATGTTGAGATAGCCGTTGGCGGCTACAGCAAGCGCATCGGAAGCATCGTTGGGGTTGAGGCCGTTGGCAGTCTCCCATGCGTCGGGCATACCGTCACCGTCAGAGTCGAGAGGCTTCACACCACCGGAGATAGTGCCGGTGCCTTTGTGTGAGAGCTGGCTTTCGGTGGAGATGCCGTTCTTTGTACCGGTCTTACCATAGCTTGCGAGTTCGTCGATAAGATACTGGTCAACATCATCACGGGCAGGAAGCACGGGACCGACGCTTGTAAGCATCCATGCGTATGCTTCCTCGGCAGTCATCTTACCGGCAATCTCGGGGATGAGCTGAATCTGTTCGGTCGCAGTCTGATTGTACTCGGTAATGTTTGCGTTAAGAGCATCAAGTGAAGGGAAAAGCGTAGAATATGGAGCTGTTCCACTTTGTGCACCGCGCATCTCCTCCTCAGTCATGAGGTGACCGTTGAGAACACCGTCCTTGTCCGAATCATAGTAGTTTCCGGCACCATAGTAACGGAATGTCTTTATACCACGGACAAACGGGTCTGTAGAATTGTTCCAAGGGCCTTTTACGAAATAGTTGTTCTCGATGTCGGCCCATGAGTCGCCTTCGGAGTCGCTCATGATGTAGCAACCACCGTTACCCCAGTTATAGACTACGTTGTTGACGAACTGATTCAGACCTTTCACTTTAGGATTGCGGGTCTTGTTCTCAATGTAGAGGTTACGGTAGAGTGTCACACCACCGATGGTCTGGATAAGGCCACCACATGAGTGAGATTGGAGACCCTGACCGATGATTGAATTCTGGATGGTAATGTTGGCAGGACGGCTGTTCTTGTTGTCCCAGCTCACGGAGAAATTTTCATCAAGTCCCCAAAGTACGGAGAGGTGGTCAAAAATCATGTCGGTACCGTTGGCCACACCGCAGGCATCAGCCCCACTTGTTCCGGATGCACCCATACGGAAGCGCATGTGACGGACAATCAGGTTAGTCGCACCGGAAAAGCTGACACGGTCACCGTAGACCTGTACGCCCTCACCCGGAGCAGTCTGACCGAGAATGGTATTCTTACCCTTTACAACAAGAGCTGATTTCAGTTTGATGACACCTGAGACATCGAACACGATGATGCGCCCTTCCTTGCTGACAGCATCGCGGAAGGAGCCTGCACCGGAATCGGCAAGAGTAGTCACATGATAAACCTCGGGCGCTGCAACTGCACGGGCACCCTGAGTGAAACGGCCGAAACCCTCCGCACCCGGGAAGGCAAGGAGTGTATTGTCGGCAGCTACTGCCCCAAAAGCCACACCCAACATAGCGCAACCTATGGACAGTTTCTTTAAAGTTTGTTTCATGGTTGAAAGTTAAAAATTAAATGATTGGTAGATTTGTGTTTCTACAAACAATATATATCCCGAAGCCACAAAATATAGGGGCGCATTGAGGATGCGCCCCTACAATAGAGTGGTTCTATCCTCGGAAAGTCCGGGGATTGTTGATATTAGCGCTGGATGTACTTTTTACCGTTCTTGATGACTACGCCCTTGTAGTTCTCGTCAACCTGAATACCCATAACGTTGTAAACGGGAGCGTTCTCGTCAACATCGTTAGCGATGATGTCCTCGATAGCAGAAGAACCGGCAGATTCAGCTTCCATGACAACGTGGTAAAGACCGAGCTCGCTACCACCGCAACCGATACGGAAAGCAACATTACCGGTAAGACCTGCAGGAAGAGCGACGTTCATCTTATAGTAACGTTTAGCCACAGCATCATCGGGACCCTGTACGGGAATCATTTCACCGACAACACCGTCAACAACGGGAACAACCTCTGCATAGAGACCCTTGTCAAGATACTTGCCACCGGCATGACCGATATAGATAGTGAGTGAAGAAGGATTCTTCACAGCGGGGAACTGAACGTAGGTACCTGTACGGCTACCTGTGTTAGCATTACGGTTGAAGGCAATGGCATTGAGGGTTGAAACCCAGTTGTCAGCGTCGATGGCATTATAGTCTTTCTTTCCTTCAAGATCCATTTCGAGCTGACCCCAGCCACCCATGCAAAGTGTACGGGCAGGACCCTTGCCATTCTGATCCCAGCAGATGAAGGGATAGTTCATATCAATAGGGGTGAATACGATACCGTCAGCACCTTCTTCCTCACCCTCGAGAGTATAGGTCTGGCCGTCGAAAAGACTGATAGCACGATTCTTCACGGCAACCCAGTTACCGTCGGCATCCTTTACGTTGAACATAGAACCATCGGTCATTGCGGCAGCTCCTGTTTTGTCAATGAAGTCATAGTTCTTGGTGCTACCGAGACCGATTCCTTCAATTCCGGCTGCTTCATCGACAATTGAACCGGCCTCAGCATAAATAGCCTTGCAGAAAAGCGGAGTTTCGTTGAAGTCGTATGTGAAGACTTCAGCATTTGCTCCGAAAGCAGCGAAAAGCGCTGCGGAGAGGATTAATGATTTTTTCATTGTGTAGAAATGTTTAATAGAAATATAATTTAATTGGTGAATATTATTTAGAGTGTGCAGCCGTAAAAATCAATTTTCCGGCCAAGGGGAACGTGATTTCAATATATTGTGTAGAATCAAATTTCTGTAGGGACGCGCTGCAGCGCGTATGCCGGACAGGATTGAATCCGGATGGAAAAACGCCATTTGGCATACGCACTACAGCGCGTCCCTACATAATTACTTATAGGCAGGATGTTGGGTCAGATTGGGGTTGTCGATGAGAGGATGACCGGCGCTCTTGGCTGCGAAGGGACAAAGCTCAGTCTTATTCTTTTCGAAACCGTAGTAGATACCTGTCGAACCGGCTACCCAGTCAGGATATTCTCCCTTATTCTCGGCACGGCCAAGAGGTTTGGTATATATAGAAGCTCCGATATTGAGAGCCGGAACAGCAGCTGCCGTATAACCGGCGCAACGACGGGAATTCTTATTATAAGTACTTGTCCAAGCCTCGAACATCTTCACGGAATACCACATCTCACCGTCAGCGGGTGTGATGCCATGAGCAGCAAGCACTTCATTGACTTTCTTGGTGTGCTTGTTGCGATTGGCGGCAGTATTGACCTGTGGGGTGGTTGAGAGAAGGGCGATTTCATCCGGGTCAGTGATTTCGATGTAGGGGACGGTGAGGAACTTGTCGCCGTAGGTGTTGGTACACATCTCGAGTTTGACGAGGCGGATCGGAGCCACATCAGCATACTTGCCTGTACGGTCGGAGAGGTCCTTGATGTCCTGCTGATCCTGACGGATTTCCTTTTCGATGAGGTTGGTACGGATGAGGTCGCCACGGACAACGAGCTCATCACCGAGTTCCCATTTACGCTCCTGCATGATTGTCTCGAGGAATTCATCCTTGCTTGCTGCTGCAATGGGGAGGTCACCGATACCGGCACGGTCACGCACGAGTTTCAGGTAGGGAGTACCTGCAGAGGGGCCATTGAGGTAGTTCTGAGTCTCGGCATACATCAGGAGAACATCTGCATAGCGGAGGAGGGGAACATCCACATTACGCTTGGCTGCTGCAAAAGGAGCGGTACACCACTGGATGCGATACTTACCGGGCATGACACTTGAGAAGGTAGTGGCGCAGTTGGATCCGTCGAAATCTGCGGAATTCTGATAGAATGTGATAGAATAGTTACAGCAGGTGACATCGCGACGGGTGTCCTTGTCGTCAAACGACAGATAGTAGGTCGGGAGTTTTACCTGAAGGGTCTTGCGGGTACCGTAGGTTCCGCCCATACATCCGGGCTGACCATTGTAGACACCGAAGTCGAAGTTGGTCGATTCACCGAGACTGGCAATCTGCCACATCATTTCCTGTGATGAAATGTTGAAGTTGCGCTGGCAGTAGTTGTAGAAGAGGGTCTGGTAACCGCTCATCGAGCTGCCATTCTGAATGAGGCTGTTCTCGCCTTTCTGGATAATGTCATTGAGAGCATTGTCGGCGATGGTGTAGAGCTCGCGGACACGGGCCTCATCGTCGCGGCGCGCCATGTGGAGTGTCGAGGCATCATTTGTCTCGGTGTTCCAACGGAGCGAGTAGCCACCGGCATAGAGACAGATACGGGCAAGGATACCCTTGGCAGCCTGACGGGTCAGACGTTCGGGAGCCGAACCATATTCTGATTCGGAGAACCAGGGGAGGTCATCGACACAAGCCTGCATCTCGCCGATAATGCGGTCATAGATACCGTCGCGGTCAGAGCGTTTGGGATACCATGTCTCGTCCTGCTCGGAGCTGATAGGGGTGAAGAGCGCGGGAACGTCGCCGTAGAAACGGATGAGTTCATTGTATGCAAAGGCACGGATGAAAGTGACCTCTGCAATGAGGGCAGCGCGCTTGGGAGTCTCGGGAAGACCCTGCAGACGTTCGAGAGCCACGTTGCAGGACTCGATTGTCTTGTATGACTGCGAATAGACTGTAGTGGCTGTGGCGGGAAGAATCACGTCGTAGGCGAAGTTCGCCGAGCGGGGACGGCCACCGACGAGGTCCTCCTCGCAACTGAGCGTGACACCCGGGTCAATGAAGGGACGCCAGAGTTCTGAGAAAACGAGCGAACGGTAGCAACCCTTGACGAAAAGTTCGGCCTTGCCCTCGTCGGAGAACACGAAATCGAGGTCATCGGCGGTATATGAAGGCTTTTCGAGAGTATCCTCACAGGAAGTGAGCATGGGCGCAGCAGCGCCGACGAGCATGGCTGCGGTGAGGAAACTGAATATATTTTTCTTGTTCATGTTAAATTCTTGATGTCAGATTAAGGTTAGAACGAGAGGTTGAGACCGACAACATAGCTGCGCGACAGAGGATAGGTCGATGAATCGTAGCCGGGAGTACAGATGATGTTGTCGTTCTTGGCAGATGCGTCGGGGTCATAGCCGGAGTAACCTGTGATGGTGCAGAGGTTGTTGGCAGTGAAGTAGAGACGCAGGTTGCTGACATGGACCTTCTTCATCCACTTGGCGGGGAAGGTGTAGCCGAGTGTCACCTGAGCGAGACGGAGATAAGAACCGTCCTCGACGAAGTATGACGAAGGATAGGTGATGGTGTTGACATTGCTTGTCGAAAGCGCCCAAGTGCGACCGGCCTCGTTGGGGTTGAGTTCCTTAAGACGGGCAACATTCTTGGTCTCACGGCCTGTCACCGGGTCGATGAGGCGATAGTAGTTGTTGCCGAACTCGGTGGGGACGTTCTCGAAGGGAGCGTAGGGGCTCATTGCGTGTTTGGTGGCGTTGTAAATATCGTTGCCGATATTGAACTTCATGAACACGTTGAGGTCGAAGCCCTTGAAGGTGAACTGGTTGTTGAAACCGCCGATAACCTCGGGAGTACCATTACCAATCTTGACGAGCTTGCGGGTGAACTGCTTGGTGCCGTCCTCGTTCTCGGTATCGGCAGCAAACTTGATGTCGCCGGGCTTGGGAGTGCCGGATGCGGGGAGCACGACACCGGGCTTGAGTGCGCCGTAGGTGCCATCCTCGTTAAGCTCGAAGTCATCAGTAGTGTAGATACCTTCATACTTGTAACCGTACATGTCACCGAGGCTCTCGCCTACAGTTGCATAATAGGTCACTGTTCCCGAACGGTTGCCGCCGGCACCAAAGGTCTTGTGGTCCTCACCGCTTTCAAGAGAGATAACTTTTGACTTGTTGAGCGAGATATTGAGTGAAGAGGTCCACTGGAAATCGCGGGTGGCGATGTTGACGGTATTGAGCGAGAATTCCCAACCGCGGTTGCGCATCTTGCCGACGTTCTGATACTGCTTGCTGTAGCCGGTAGAAGTCGGAATGACACAGTTCATGAGCATGTCGGAAATCTGGTTGTTGTACCACTCGACGGTGAGGCTGATACGGTTGTTGAACATACCGAGGTCAAGACCGACGTTGGTTGCGTGGAGAGTTTCCCATTTGAGATTCTTGTTGCCCAGAGTTGAGCCCACAACATAAGCGGGAGAGTTCTCGTCGTTGTCCATGGGATAGGTGGTCATGGTGGCGTTGGTCACATAGAGGTTCGAGCCGATGCCGTTGTTACCGGTGACACCGTAGCCCACACGGAACTTAAGGTTGTTGAACCACTCGGCAATCGAGTTCTCGCGCCAGAATTCTTCCTGCGACACGCGCCATGCGGCAGAAGCCGAGGGGAAGTAACCCCACTTGTTGCCCTTGGCAAACTTCGAGCTGCCGTCGGCACGCATTGTGGCGGTGAGGAGGTAGCGGTCGTCATAGCCATAGTTCACACGGCCGAAGAATGAAAGCATGTTGCTCTCGGAGTAGCCTGATTCCTTGCTCTGCACCTCTACGTTGGAGATGTCATGGAGACCATGGTTGGGATAGGGGAACTTGCGGAGGGTCCAGTTGTTCTTGTCGCTCTTGCTGAAAGAGTATTCCTGACCTACCATGATGGAGAGGTCATGCTTCTCGGCAAAAGTCTTGACGAAGTTGAGGGTGTTGGAGATGTGCCAGCCCGAGCTTGAAGAGTTCTTGATAGAGCCGGTCATACCGGTATTCTCGGGGTCGGCAAGATAGCCGGTCGAGCGTTCGTCGGCAAAAGTCGTACCCTTACCCCACGAGGTGCTGTAGTTGCCCTGAGTACGCCATGAGAGGTACTTGAGGAAATCGATTGTGATGCCTGCGTTGACCTCGAAGCGGCGGGTATGGTTGCCGGAAGTCGATGCAAGATTCTGAACGAGGGGGTTGTTGAGGTTATAGTTGCTGTCGAGCTTCTTGAACTGGATTGAAGTCTCAGTGTTGCGGATCTCGTCCTGAGTGAAGAGCGTACCGCCGTTGATAGGCTGGAGAAGCACATAGTCCATGTGGCCGTAGCTACCGCCACCGTGGGTCATGTTGTCATAGAAGAATGAGTTGAAGTCAACCTTCACACCCTTCCAGAGCTCGGCGTTGATTTTGGCGCGGATAGAGTTACGGCGATAGTCGTGGTTGGCGAGAAGACCGTCCTGATTGACGTGGTTGTAGCTGAGGAGGACACGGGTCTTTTCAGTACCTGTCGAAAGCGAAACGTTGTGGTTCTGGGTTGTTGCGTGGCCACCGAATGCTTCGTCCTGCCAGTCGATGGAATAGGGATTGGCAGCGAGACCGTAGCGCTCGTCCATTGCACCGAAGATGCCGGAATACCATGCATCGTCATTGTCATAGCTTGCATCGTTGTAGCCGGTGGCCCATGTAGTGGTCTTGCCCTGAAGTTCGGCAAGTTCATACTGATAGCCGACATAGTCACGGACATTGCTCATCATGTCGAGTTTCTTCGAGAGCTTGTCGAAAGAAACATAGCCGTTGTAGTCAACCTTGGTCTTGCCTGCGGCTGCCGACTTGGTGGTGATGACGATGATACCGTTTGAACCGCGCGCACCGTAGATGGCTGTGGATGAGGCATCCTTAAGCACGTCGATGGTCTCGATGTCGTTGATGTCAATGTTCTGGAGCGCGTCGCTCATGGCGAAACCGTCCACGATGTAGAGAGGCTTGGTATCCTGAGTCAGTGACGCACCACCGCGGACGGTGACGTTCATCGAGGCACCGGGGGCGCCGTTCTGCGACACGATGTTGACACCCGCTGCCTTGCCTTGGAGGGCGGCTGCTGCGGAGGTCACGGGGACTTTGGCGAGCTCTGAGCCGGAGACGGAGGAGACTGCACCGGTGAGGTCTTTTTTCTTGACTGTGCCGTAGCCGATGGCGACGACTTCGTCGAGGACTGTGGTGTTGTTCTCAAGGGTGACATCGATGCGGGTCTGGCCGTTGACGGGGACCTCCTTGGTGTCATAGCCGATGTAGGAGAACTGGAGAGTTGCTTTTGAGGGGACGGAGATGGTGAAGTTACCGTCGATGTCTGTTGCGACACCGTGCTGTGTTCCCTTCTGCATGACAGTAGCGCCGATAAGGGGTTCACCGGTATTGTCGATGACAGTACCGGTCACTGTGATGTTTTGGGCGTAAACTGAAAGTGAGAAGGTCAAGGTCAGCAGCATTGCCAACCAATAACGAGTTTTCTGACTTAAATTCATACACTCATGGTTTTTTTTAGATTTATTCAAATATATAGATAGTTACCGCTGTGATTGTGTCCGCTGTGGTCGGGCCGCCGGAGCGTGGCAGTCCTTTAAGTTTTCATGGAGAGGCCGATAAGGGGTCAGCCTCCGGATGTGAGTGTGATGCAACGATTGGTATACATGGTTGAAATCATGACGCAGAGTGCCTTTGTCGCACTATACGCTACAAATGTACGGAGAAAAATTACCCCCCCCAAATCGTTAACTATTTTTAACGATTTTAATCTACTTATAGTTAATTTTTAACTATATCCACTTCCCTTTCAATTTTATTTACATTGCAAACCGGCGTCGATAGGCTATTTTCACCAAATATTCATTAACAACGGAGGGATTATGCATACACATATATTATATATACGGGCCGGAATCTTCTCAGACTGGGCGGAGCATTGCGGAGAGCATGAAGCCGATGGTGAGGATGTCGCAGTTGTCGCCCATGCTACGGCGGAGCATTTCGAGGAGGCGGACCTTGCGCTTCTTGACGGTGATTTCGGCCACTCCGAGTGCGGCGGCGATGTCGGCGTTTTTCATTCCCTCCTCGAAGCTCATGCGGAGGAGCTGACGGTAGTCGTCGGGAAGGTTACGGATGGCGGCATAGAGGGAGTCGAGTGTCTCATGCTCGATGAGCGCGCGGGCGGCGTCGGCCTCATGGCGCTCGGCGGAGCTGCCGGCATCGGCATAGTTGCGCATGGCCGAGAGTTTGCGGAGGGCTGAGACAGCCTTGTTGCGGATACAGGCGAGGATATGGGCACGCCACTGCTCGGCCGAGGTGAAGGTGGAGCGCTTCTGGAAGGCATCGAGGACGGCATCCTGCACGCAGTCGTCGGCCATCCAATCGAGATCGTTGCCGAGAAGCCGGGAGGCATACATGACCATTCCGGGGAAATAGCGCTCGTAGAACGGCGCCATCTTCCCGGCCACAAACTTTCGGAATATCTCGTCAGACGTGTGCAATTTATATATCCGGATTGATTCTGTGAGGACAAAATTACGAAATATGTTGATAAATCGGCAAGAAAAGTGTCGAAATGTCAAGATTTTATAGGCTTTTTTGAAAAAAATCAAGAATTTTTCGGTTTTGGGGATATACTTTTTCACACCCTTTGCGAATACATGATAAATAGCATTGTTAAACTATTTTTAACCAAAATATAGTATAATACACCCCGAAAACAGTTAAATCGCCCCTCCCTCCGCCTTAGCAATCACCGAAAACGGTGGTATTTAACCAAAAATCAGCTAACCAATCACCAATATAAAATGCAGCGCATCAGCAGCCTCATAATAAAGAAACTGACCTCCTCTCTCTCACGCAGCGAGGAGGCCGAACTGCAGGCATGGGTCGACGAGAGCGACGAAAACCGCCGTCTCTACGAGCGGCTCACCGACCCCAAGGCTCTGCAGGAGACCCTTGCGCTCTGGCAGATGGTCGACACCGGCCGTGCCTGCCGCGACATGCAGCATGAGGTCAACCGTATCCTCTGGCGCAGCCGCCTCACGCGCTGCATCTCCATCGCAGCCATCGCCATCTGTATTCTCGCAGTAGCAGTCCTCCTCCCCTCCCGCATCGACATGTCGGGACGCCCCGAGGAGGTCGTAGCCGAGGCCAAGGGCCCGCAGAGCGTCGACGACATCAAGCCGGGTGTCACCGTGGCGGTCCTCTCCGATGCCGCCGGCCACAACGTGGCCCTCAATGCTTCCGACACGGCCAAGGTTGCGACCGTCCTGCTGACTGAAACCGCCCCGGCCGACGACAATGCTCCGCGTGAGCTTTGCCTCGACGTCCCCCGCGGTGGTGAGTTCAAGGTGCAGCTTGAAGATGGCACCGAGGTGTGGCTCAACTCCGCATCGAAGCTCCACTATCCCGACAAGTTCACGGGCGACATGCGCAAGGTGCGCATCGAGGGTGAGGCATATCTCGCCGTCGCGACCGACAGCCTCCGCCCCTTCTACGTCGAGACCGACAATCAGCTCATCCGCGTCTACGGCACTGCCTTCAATGTCCGCTACTATCCTGAGGAGGCCGAGGTCTTCACCACTCTCGAAAAGGGACGCATCTCGCTGCGCCGCGCCGACGATGTCGGGGGCGAGTTCTTCCTGACTCCCGGCCATCAGGCCGTTTTCGGGACCGCCGATTCACGGGTGAATGTCCGCGAGGTCAACACCGACGTTGTCACCTCATGGCGCAAGGGTCGCTTCGTCTTCGAGGACCGCGCACTGCTGCGCATCATGCAGGACCTCAGCCGATGGTATGACTTCGACTTCGAGTTTGCCGACCCGTCGCTCCAGACCGAGGAGTTCAAGGGGAGCATCCCGCGCTATTCCGACTTCACCACCGCCATCGCCATCCTTGAGAAATGCGGAGGCATCCGCTTCTCGGTCGACGACGGCAAGGTCATCATATCCCGGGCTGTAAACTAAACCCGAGACGCACAATAGTAACAATTATATATTTTATGCCAATCAACCCAGTCTTTACCAATCATTATTATAGCAGATGAAACGCAGATTATTAACTTTGCTGGTTGCGTGGATGTTAATCCCGATGGCCCTTCTGGCCCGCAACTACGACATGACTTTCAACGGTGACTCGCCTCAGGAGGCGTTCAAGGTCATCAAGGAAGCCACCGGCTATGAGTTTGTCTATAACAAAAGCATTCTCAGTGGAATAGCCGGACGTTCCGTCACAGGTTCATACCACGACATGGCTCTCGATGCCATTCTCAGTCAGGTGGTCGGCGACCAGCTCGGCCTCGACTATGAGATTGTCGACCAATCAATAGTCCTCTCGAAGCCCGCTGCAAAGCAGACTTCACGCGCCCATATCACGGGTATCGTCATGGACAGCAACGGCGAGACCCTCCCCGGTGTGGCAGTCTATGAGAAGAAATCGCCCAAGACCGGCACCATGACCAACATCGACGGCGACTTCCAGCTCGCCTCGAAGGGACGTCAGAGCGTGCAGCTCGTCTTCCAGTATGTCGGCATGAAGCGCAAGGAGGTCACCTGGTCGGGCAAGCCCCTGAAGGTCTACCTTGAGGACGACGGCAATCAGCTCGACGACGTGGTCGTGACCGGCTATCAGGTCATCGACAAGCGCGCGTCGACCTCCGCCATCACATCCATCAAGGCTGAGGACATCCTCCGCCCCGACGCTCTCTCTATCGACCAGATGCTCGAAGGCCAGGTGCCCGACCTCATGTTCATGTCCAATTCCGGTGAGTCGAACGCCGCTCCTAAAATCCGTATCCGTGGTACCTCGTCCATCATCGGTAACCGTGAGCCCCTCTGGGTTGTCGACGGTATCGTCGTGAAGGACCCCGTGCCCATCTCGCCCGACGAACTCAACGACCCCGACTATGTCAACCGTCTCGGCAACGCCATCTCAGGACTCAACCCGCAGGACATCGAGCGCCTCGACGTGCTGAAGGACGCATCAGCCACAGCCCTCTACGGCACGAAGGCTGCCAACGGTGTCATCGTCATCACCACCAAGCGCGGTAAGGAGGGTAAACCCCAGATCCGCTACTCCAACAACTTCACATGGAAGCGCCGTCCGCGCTACTCCGACAGCTCGGTCGACGTGCTCAACTCAAAGGAGCGCATCGCCCTGTCGAAGCAGTTGTTCAACGACCACTATGTCTATGACTCGGCCAACACCCTTGTCGGTTTCGAGGATCTTATGGACAAACTCTATGCCGGCAAAATCAATCAAAGTGAATTTGATTCTCAGCTCGCATGGTATGAGACAGTCAACACTGATTGGTTCAACCTCCTCACCCACGACAGTTTCTCGCAGCAACACACCCTGACCCTCAGCGGTGGTGGCTCACGCAGCGCCTACTATGCATCTATTGGTTTTACCGATGACGATGATATTGTCAAAGGCAACAAGAACCGACGCTACAATGCAATGATCAACCTTGATGTAAATTTTGCATCATGGCTGACAGCCACTTTCGGACTTAACGGCTCTATCTCTGACCGCGACTACTATCAGAGCTCGCTGTCGCCTCTCCAGTATGCCTACCGCGCCAGCCGCGCCATCCCCGCTTTTGATGGTGACGGAAACTATCATTATTATGATCAACATGAGTATCAAGGCAACTCCTATCGCTATAATATTCTGAATGAGCTTGAGAATAGTGGAGTTGAGCAGAACGGCAATCAGTTATCCTTCAATGCGAACTTCCGCTTCCATCTCACTGACTGGCTCTCAGCCAACGCCATTTTCTCTTATTCGGCATCCAATACCGACATTAACAGCTATTGGGGAGCACAGACCTACTATGCGGCCAAACTCCGTGGCTGTGATTATGGCAAGACACCCTCAGAAGGCAGTGCAATGCCTCAGGGCGGCGAGCTGACACATACTTCTACCGACCTCCGCAGTTGGACCGCCCGTCTGCAGCTCGACTGGAACAAATATTTCAACGACGACATCCATAATTTCAGCGGTGGCATCGGCTTCGAAGCATCTTCTGACAACTACAAGGGCTACGGCAACACCACTCGCGGCTACTTCCCCGAACGAGGCATGAGCTTCGCGCAGGGTATCGATCTTACCAAGTACCCAAACTATGCCTCATGGCTTGCAGGAAACACCCCCGTCCTTACCAACTCTAAGGACAATGTCCTTTCTGCCTACATCACTGCCAGCTACAACTGGAAGCGACTCATCTTCGTCAATGCCAACGCCCGTGTCGACGGCTCAAACAGCTTCGGTGACCGTGCCAACGACAAGCTTCTCCCCATCTGGTCTGTTTCAGGTTCATTCGATGCCGCCCAGCTCGATTTCTTCAAGCAGCTCACATGGCTCGACTACTTCTCAATCAAGGGCAGCTACGGTTTCCAGGGCAATATGCTCTCCGACCAGTCCCCTGTCATGATTATCCGCAAAGGATCCTTCGATGATTTCTATGGCGAATATGTTTCCACTGTCGAGCGCAACCCCAACCCAGACCTCCGTTGGGAAAAGACCACGAGCTACAACCTCGGTTTCGAATGGGGCTTCTTCAACCGCAAGCTCCAGCTCGATGCATCAATCTACTGGAAGCGCACAAAAGATGCCTTCATGACCAAGACCATATCTACCGTGAACGGCTACGACTCATACATCGTCAACGGCGGAGACATTGACAATGACGGTTACTCCATCGGTATCACCGTCCGCCCCATCGACACCCGCGACTGGCAGTGGAGCATCTCGACCAACTTCTCCCGTGCCATCAACAAAATCAAGAGTCTTCCCGCAGGTGAATCCTACGAGCTCAATGACTTCCTCAACGGCAACGCCATTGTCAAGGGACAGCCCGTCGGAACCTTCTACTCCTACAAGTTCCTTGGCCTCAGTCCCGTCGACGGCGGCCCGATGTTCGACGACTGGTTTGACCATAACGAAGACCTCAAGGGTCTCAGCAAGTATGACACCTATACCTCTGTCCTGACAGCCACCGGTTCACGCGAACCAATCATGTCGGGCAACCTCTCCACCATGCTTCGCTGGAGGAATCTCCGCCTCAGCGCCAACTTCGTCTATAGCCTCGGTGCCAAAACACGCCTCTTCGGCATGTATGGCGCAGGAACCGATAGCTACGGTGTCTATGCTCAGCAGGGTCAGATCAAATCTGAAAACAACCTAAGTCGTGACTACCTCGACCGTTGGTTGAAGCCTGGCGATGAAAAGCATACCAATATTCCTGCCATTATCGGCCATCTAAGTCCCGGCTATAGCCGATATTATAGACATTGGTCTACAAGCATGGATGAAATTCAGACCATTGCCGATTCCTATTGGGATATGTATGACTACTCCGACCTTCGCGTTGTCAGCTCAGACTACCTTAAGCTCTCCACACTCAGTCTTTCATACGACTTCCCCAAGAACCTCCTTCGCCCGTGGGGATGCCAGCGCCTCGAACTGACTGCGACAGGCACCAACCTCTTCACCATCTGTGATTCCAAACTGAAGGGTCAGACCCCTACTCAGGGTGGCTTCACAACCATCCAACTCTCCGACCGTCCCGGCTTCTCTTTCGGTCTAAATGTAACATTCTAATTTCAGAAATCACGCATGAAAAATATAGCTAAAACCATCTGTGCCGCCCTTCTGACCCTTACAGGATTCGGTCTTACCTCCTGCGATTCATTCCTTCAGGAATATTCTCAGGATCTGGCAAAAGTCAATTCATGGGAGGATCTTGACGAAGTGCTTCTTGGTGCAGCATATCTTCACACCGGCCGCTTTTATGACAGTGGCAACTCGTATGAAATCACTGATCGTGACAGCCATTTCGATATTCTTCATTTCATGTCTGATGAATTGTATATCACGGATGACACTCACATGCTTCAGGAATATTATGAGGATATGTTCCCCTTCTTCACCTGGCAACAGGATACCGGTGTCGACAATCAATTGAAATATGTTGGAAATGACGAATCCTATTTCAACGCGCCATATTCCCGTATCAATGTCTGCAATATGGTCATCTCCCTCATTGACGAGCAGCCGGCCCCGAATCCCGAGGATGAGATAGAGAAACGTCGTGTGAAAGGTGAGGCATACTTCCTCCGTGCTCTCTACTACTTTTTCCTGACAAATCTCTATGCGGAGCCTTACGATCCGGCCACAGCATCCTCGACAAAGGGTATGCCCTTGAAGTTTTCCGAAATCATCGAGGACAAGGAGTTTGAACGTTCCACCCTTGCTGAAACATACCAGAAAGTCATTGAGGACCTTAAGGAAGCGGAACAGCTTCTCGAGGGAACAACTCGCAAATCAATTTACCGTGCCGACAGAAATACCGTACGTCTGCTCCTGAGCCGTGTGTATCTCTACATGCAGGACTGGGACAATGCAATAGCAAAAGCCCGTGAGGTACTTGCCGAGAAGGATGCTCTTCTGAATATCGGCTCCAAAGCAATCGGTGATGATTGTCTTGACGGATCTTCGCCCGAAGTCCTTTTTTCGATGGGTGATTACCTCATTGCATTCTATTTCCGCGACGATCGCTATAATTCAGCATCGTTGCAGATCTCAAATGACCTCCTTGCTCTCTACGACAAGGATGATTATCGCACTGACCGCTACATAGGCACGACCAAAAATCGTGGAACCAATATATTCCGCAAAATTAACGGACAATATGATGCCGTCGGAAAATATACCACTGTAGGCAGTGTCTTCACATTCCGTACACCTGAGGCATATCTCACACTGGCAGAAGCGTCTGCCTACAAAGGCGACGAGGCTACTTCTCGCACCTATCTCGAAAAATTCCTCTCGACCCGCAAATCAGGGAGTGTATCGGTAGAAGAATCAGGCGAGAATCTCATTGATCTCATACGAAACGAACGCGCCCGCGAATTTCTCCTTGAAGGCCACAGATGGTTTGACCTCCGCCGCTACACGGTTAATACAGTTTATCCTTGGTCAAAGGAAATCATCCATGGTTATCCTTATATAGCCTCCTATGATTATGACCATACAGACTGGTATCGTCTTGAAAAGAATGATCAGGCCTATACCCTCCCGCTCCCCCGTGCCATCCGCAATTTTCAAGTCTCGCTCGGCAATGCTAACCGCCCATCACGCAAAGCATTTGATGTAACACAAGTCCATGGTCCCGACTATAGCAACCTCGGTGACGGAGATGATGATGACGATTGGGATGATGATGACGATTGGGATGATGATGACTGGGATTGGTAAATCTTTCCGGAAAATATTCAAAACCGAATTTGAAAATTAAAAACTATGAAATATTTATCTAAAATAATTGGGCTCGCTTGTATCATCGCAGCTACCGGATTCGCGTCTTGCTCGGACGACAACGAGGATTTGGTTCCCGGACTGACTGTCGACAACTTCTTCGCCCCCGATCCTGCCGACAATTCTGAGGAGGCCCGTATGCGTCGTGACTTCTACAAGGAAAACGGCATCTATCTCCTGTTTTCCGATACTCTTGCCACTTATATCGACAGCAATGGATTGGAACGGGTTGAGACAGTCGATTTCAAATGGACCGCTCTCACCTCTCATGATGTCCTTACCACAGTTACCTACGACAAGATATTTGAATCTGAACGTCAGGCATCCGTCGACTGGGCCGCAACTTATTTCCTGCCATACATAAAGGATGGCAAAATGAAACCCTATTCTATTCTTTTGGTAGACAATCTCATGGTAAATACCGGATACTCGCCAAAGAAAGCAGCCTTCTATAATACCTGGCGTTGTTTCACAATCAATATGTCCGACACACATGGTGTCGAAGGCGAGGAAGCCAAATCCCTTGGAAAGACTATGCTAAGGAATCTCGTAGACCAAAAACTCACTCAATATTCGCCCGAATTAGCTGACTTTTTTGCTGTCTGTGAGGAATATTATGAGGCTGACATCATAGACTTTTTCCCGGACTGGGCTTACGAGCAGGATATAGAACAAATCTATAACATTGGTTTCCTGAAGTATAATCAATATTGGGGCGACGACCCTGAATACGACTATATGCCGTATCGGTCACATGATCTCACAAATTTTAAAGATGCAGTATTCAACGAGGATGAGGCTGAATTCCGTGAAAAATGGGCAGAATATCCCATTATCATACAGAAGTATGACTTGCTTCTCGAATGTTTTGAAAATCTCGGTGTAAACCTTAAAGCAGTGCAATGATTATGAAAAAATATATAACCTTGGCCATCATCGCGTTTACCCTCGGATTCACATCCTGCAGCGATGACGACAAGCTCCCCGACGTGAAACCCGCCGACCGTGGAACTGTAACGGATAATCAGGGCAACGTCTATGATTGGGTTCGTATCGGTGACCAGATGTGGACAACCTCCAACGCTAAAAACGGCATTTCGCTCTCTGAAGCTGAATATTATGCAGGTAGCTGGTGGAGCTATGTCCTCGAAGATGATGAGGATATTGAGTATTTTGATAATGACTATTTCCCGGTCATGGGAAATCTTATGACCATGGAAGATGCCATCGACTCTGCTCCTGAAGGTTGGCGCCTCCCCTCCGACGAGGATTGGCAGAAACTTGAAAGGACTCTCGGTATGTCCAACGCCTCTTCCAAAGGCAACCGTGGCGATGGTGTGGCCTATTCAATGATTACCAAGGACTCAGGATGTGAGCTTGGCCTTGATTTCGGTGGAGGCTGCTTCCCCATGAAAGTCTATGGATGGACTGAAATTAATCTTGACTTCATTGGTGAACACGGTTACTATTGGACTTCCACACTCGAACCCACCTACGAGACAGAACAACCGATGGCCTACTACCGCCGCATCACCGTCAACAACGGCAAGGTCGGACGCGAATGTATGCGCGCCGACTCCTACCTCTCCGTCCGTTGGGTCAAGGATGTCGAATAGACAAATCTTCAACAATCCTCATATCTTATTCTTTTAGCTCATATTTTATTTTATGAATATGAATTTGATAAAAATGTCACTGTCAGGGCTTATGGCCCTGACTTTGTCTATCGGGGCACAGGGTGCCACCGGTTTCTCCCTCAGCGGCTCCCTTCAGGGTATGCCCGACAGTGTGAAAGTGGTCCTCTTCAACATCGAGGATCCCAACGGCGACGTGAAGAAAGTGGCCGAGACAATGGCCTCGGGAGGCAGCTTCAATCTCGCAGGCGATGTCAAATCACCCGCGATGTGCAAACTCGCCTTCCAGCGCTTCAGCCCCAAACGCGGTGAATATCTCACCGTCTTCTCAACCCGCGTCATGGCCGACAACGCCCCCATGACCTTCAGTACTCCCCTCAGCTTCGACAGCCTCGCCAACGTCCGCCCCATTGAGACAGTCGTAAACATCAAAGGCTCAAAAGCAGCCGACGAATTTGCCGAATATATCGCGCAGGTATCTCCCGCCGAACGTCGCGAGAGCGATGCCTCCTATCTCTCGGCACAGAAATATTTCGATTCCAACGGCAATGAGGATACAGTTGCGAAATACGACGTATTCAAGAACCAAGCCCTCGCCGACCTCCTCGCCGAGCAGCGCAGATTCATAGCCGCCCACCCCGACTACAATATCTCGGCCTACCTCACCCAGAAGGAACTTGAAAAACAGTTTGTCTACACCGCCGACGAGATCAACGCCATGGCCGACCTCGTGAAAGCCTGCCCCGACACCGCCCGCACATCGACCGTCGAACGCCGCCGCACTTTCGCTCAGCGCTACGCACTTGAAAGCCCCTGTGCCGACTTCGAGGTGACACACGTCGACGGCAAGGTTGCCCCCTTCTCGTCGCTCCGCACACCCGGCAAATACACCTTCATCGACTTCTGGGCCTCATGGTGCGGTCCCTGCCGTGCAGCCATCCCCCATGTGCGCGAGCTTTATAAAAAGTATGCCGACAAGCTCGACATCTACAGCATCTCCGTCGACGAGACCGAAGGCCCCTGGCGCAAGGCAATGGAAAAAGAGCAGATGGAATGGCCGCAGCTCCATCTGTCGGAAGAACAGATGGGCCCCGCAGCCAACGCATTCTTCCTCAACACCATCCCACGCCTCATCCTCCTCGATGACCAAGGCCGCGTGGTCTGCTCGACCAACCTCCCCCGCGAACTCTCCGCAGCCCTCACCCGCCACCTCGGCGAATAATCACGGCCATCAGCCCTATTAGACTTATTAGCCCTATTTGACTTATTAGCCCTATCACCCCCATCAAAAAAATCATGAAACTCCTGTCAACCACCCTCCTCCTCACCGCAGCCCTCTCCCTCCAGGCTACCGACGGCTTCACCATAACCGGCAAAATCCCCGGCCTCAAACCCGGCATTCCCGTCAAACTCGTCAGCCACGAGCGTGGCGAACGCGGAGACCTCGCCGAAACAACCGCCTCCGACGGAGCCTTCACCCTCACAGGCAAAGTCTCCTCACCCTCCCTCTGCGAAATCCGCATCGAGACCAAGGACGAAGAATCGCTCGACAAAGCCATCACCCTCATGGTCGAGAACCTCCCCATGACTGTCAGCGCCGCACATATCGACAGCGTCGCCCCCGGTTTCTACTTCGGCACAGGCGGACTTCTCAAAGAGAAAAATGTCACCGTCACCGGCGGACAGGCCCAGAAGGAATATGCTGAATACACCGAAGCCATGTTCCCCTACATCTTCGATGCCAAGGCAGCACACTTCAACCTCCACGTCGACGAGAACCGCGACCGCAGCAAGGAAGGGAAAAAGCGCCTCGAAGAAGCAGCCGCCAAAGCCAATAAAGCAGAGGAAGAGGCCGTCCGCAGCTTCATCAAGGCCCATCCCACCTACAGCATCTCCGGAATGAAGATGCTCAGCGACCTCTCAACACCATTCGCCTTCACCGGTGCCGAACTCGACGCGCTTGCCGAAACCTTCAAGGCAATGCCCGACACCGCACGTCTCAACCAGATTACAAAAGCTATGGAATTCAGCCGCAAGTTCCAGCGTGAGACACCCTTCACCGACGTTGCTGCCCTCGACACCCTCGGCACCGAGCGCCGTCTCTCCGACTTCGCCGGAAAAGGCAAATATGTCATGGTCGACTTCTGGGCTTCATGGTGCGGCCCCTGCCGCATGGCCATCCCCCATGTGCGTGAACTCTACAACAAGTATGGCGACAAGCTCGAAATCCTCGCCGTCTCGCTCGACAGCGCCGAGAAACCCTGGCGCAAGGCAATGGCCGAAGAGCAGATGGAATGGACTCAGCTCTGGGCCGACAAGACCCGCGTCAGCCCCATCACCGAAGCCTATCAGGTCCACAGCATCCCCTTCCTGATGCTCCTTGACCCCGAAGGCCGCATCGTCCACGCCGGCCACGACCCCAACGCCATCACCGAAACCCTCGCCAAAGCTTTAAGCGAAAATTAATAAGTCCAATAAGCCAAATAGGCCCAATAGGTAGCGCAAAGCCTATTGGGCCTATTTGACCTATTAGGCTTATTAGCCTTATCTCCTATTAGCCTTATTAGCCCTATTAGGCCTATTAGCCCTATCTCCTATTAGCCTTATTCGCCCTATTGGGCCTATTAGCCCTATCCCCTATTAGCCCTATCCCCTATTAGCCTTATTGGGCCTATTAGGCCTATTAGCCCTATCTCCTATTAGCCTTATTCGCCCTATTGGGCCT
>NZ_CAJTMT010000033.1:0-7570 GCF_910577345.1 uncultured Duncaniella sp. | reverse complement strand
CTATTAGCCCTATCCCCTATTAGCCCTATTAGCCCTATTTGCCCTATTAGGCCTATTAGCCTTATCCCCTATTAGCCTTATTAGCCCTATTTGCCCTATTAGCCTCCTCCCCCATCAGCCTCCTCCCCTCCCCCCTGCACGTTAAAAAGCGTTAAAAACCCTCACCATTCCCTCGCCAACCCCGTTGGTGAGGGATTTTTTCGTAATTTTACCGATTAATTTGAGGATAATAGGCTTTCGCACACCGCAAAAGCCACCATAACCCCTACTCCAAAGCAATGGAACAAGACAAAAAAATACGTGTCGGCATCACCCACGGCGACATCAACGGAATCGGCTACGAAGTGCTGCTCAAAGCCCTGAGCGACACCCGAATCACCGAACTCTGCACCCCGGTGATCTACGGCTCAGCCAAAATAGCCAACTACTACCGCAAGGGCATGGAGCTGCCCGAATTCAAGCTCTTCCAGATTGATTCCCCCGACGATGCGGCTGATGATCAGATCAACATCATCAACGTCGTCGGCGAAGACTGCAAGATTGAACCCGGCCAACCCACCGAGACTGCCGGAAAGGCAGCCCTCGCAGCCCTCGAACGCGCCGTCTCCGACCTCCGCGACGGCCTCATCGACGTACTCGTCACCGCTCCCATCAACAAACACACCATCCACAGCGAGGAATTCAACTTCCCCGGCCACACCGAGTATCTCGAAGAGCGTCTCGGCGAAGGCCGTCACGCCATGATGATAATGTGTAGCGAAAACCTGCGCGTTGCCCTCGTCACCATCCACGACCCCCTCGCGGCTGTAGCAGGCAAAATCACCGCCAAGGCCATCACCGATAAGATCGTTGCCTTCAACCGCTCCCTCATCGAAGACTTCGGCATCCACGGCCCCCGCATCGCCGTCCTCTCCCTCAACCCCCACGCAGGCGACGCAGGTGTCATCGGCAATGAGGAAGCCGAAATCATCGCCCCCGCCATCGCCGAGGCTTCCAAACGCCGCGTCCTCGCCTTCGGCCCCTACCCCGCCGACGGCTTCTTCGGCAGCGGTGCCTACACCAAGTTCGACGGCATCCTCGCCATGTACCACGACCAGGGTCTCACCCCCTTCAAACTCCTCTCCGGAGAGAACGGCGTCAACTACACCGCCGGTCTCCCCTTCGTGCGCACCTCTCCCGACCACGGCACCGCCTACGACATCGCCGGACAGGGCAAGGCCGACGAGCAGTCAATGCGCGAGGCCATCTATGCCGCCATCGACATCTACCGCAACCGCCGTCGTGAGGCCGAGGCCACGGCCAACCCCCTCCGCCGTCAGTTCTACGACAAGGGCAACGACAAGCTCCCCGCCGAGAAGCCCGAACGTCAATAAGCCAAAGCATAACCAATCCTCCAGCCGTCAAAAAACAGCCATGAACTATGCCATCATAGCCGCCGGACAAGGCTCACGCCTCAGCAATGAAGGCGAAGCGCGCCCCAAGCCCCTTGTCGAGCTCGCAGGAGAGCCGATGATCGTGCGTCTTGTCGGCATACTCGACAGCATGGGAGCCGGACGCATCAGCGTCATCACCAATCCGGCCATGCCGGAGGTCCCGGCAACCCTGCGCGCACTTACTCCGCGCGCCGAGCTGACAGTCATGGAGAAATCCACCGGCGGGTCGATGGAAAGCTTCCACGCCCTCGCTGCTGAGATTGACGGCAGTCAACCCTTCTGCCTGATGACGGTCGACACCGTCTTCCGTCCCGAGGAGTTCGCGCAGTTCATCGCCGACTTCGAAGCCGACCCTGACACCGACGGCTACATGGCCGTCACCACCTACATCGCCGACGAGAAACCCCTCTATGTCGCCGCCACCACTGAGGGCGACATCACCGGTTTCCTCGACTGCCCCGTCCCCGGGGTGCGCTTCGTGTCCGGTGGCATCTACCTCCTCCGCCCCTCCGCGCTCGACATCCTTGAGGACTGCGCGCGGGCAGGTGTCAGCCGTATGCGCGACTTCCAGCGCGCCCTCATCGCCTCCGGCATGAGGCTCAAAGCCTGGCAGTTCACCAAGATTATCGACGTGGACCATCCCTCTGACCTCGCTGAAGCCGAGCGCTTCATCTCCGGCTGACCGACAGACTCCGGCACTCCGCACGGGGCTGACCGACCAACGAACCGTTTTTTTAAACCATCATATCCCCGAGGCGAATCCCACGCCTCTAAAACTAACCAACCATGGCTGATATAAAGATAGCCGCAATCATGAGGGCAGGTGTCTTTTCGCCCAACCATATCGGAAACGACGCCTCCATCCTCAACCTCACCGCCGACCAGTTGCGCAAACGCGGCTGCGAGGTCAGGATATACAGCGAAGAGCAGCTTGTGGCAGGTGCCGTGAGCGAAGACATCATAATCAACATGTGCCGCCACCACCGCTCCTTCCCCATCCTGCAGCAGAAAGAGGATGAAGGTGCGCTCGTCATCAACTCCGGCTACGGAGTCGAGAACTGCACCCGCGAACGCCTCACCCGCATCCTCATCGGCAGCAACATACCAACAGCGGAAAGCATCATGGTCAACACCGACGAGCGCGTCATCGACACGATGAACCGCCTCGGCATGACCAACGCATGGGTCAAGCGCGGCGACTTCCACACGATGCACAAGGAGGATGTCACCTACGTCCGCCATCCCGAAGAAGCTCAGGAGGTTGTGCAGGAATACTTCCTGCGCGGCATCAAGCGCGCCGTCGTCTGCCGTCACGTCGAAGGCGAGTTGCTAAAGTTCTACGGTGTCTACGGCACACCCTGGTTCCACTGCTTCTACCACCTCGGCTCACGCGACAAGCAGGGAATGGACGAGGACAAACCGAAATTCGACATCGAAGCCCTCAAAGCCGTCTGCAAACGTGCGGCCGAAGCACTCGACATTAAAATCTACGGCGGCGACGCCATCATAGCCCCCGACGGCACCTTCACCATCATCGACTTCAACGACTGGCCCAGCTTCGCAGCCTGCCGTGCGGAAGCCTCCGGAGTGATTGCCCGTGCCATCCTCGCGGAAATCAAGAAACACAACGCCGCAAAAACCGCAAAGAAATGACCGAGAACAGACGCTTTCCCTTCCTCCCCAAATTCATCGCCACCTCCTTCGGCGCGGGCTACTGGCCCTGGGGACCCGGCACGGCGGGCGCGGTTGTCGGACTCATCCTGTGGTTGCCGCTGGCGCTCACAGGCAGTTTCACCACCACCATCCTCGCCACCCTCGGCCTTATCGTGGTCTTTACCTTCCTCGGCATCTGGTCGGCCACTGTCGCCGAACAATTCTGGGGACCGGACCCCTCGAAAGTGGTCATGGACGAGACCGTCGGCCAGTGGATCACCATGCTCCCCCTCTCGGCTTTCGCCACTGTCCATGCTCCCCTCGCCTCCGGCTCTTTCTGGCTTTGGACAGTCATCTCGCTCATCCTCTTCCGTTTCTTCGACATCGTGAAACCGCTCGGAGTGCGCAAGATGGAGGACCTTCCCGCAGGCACAGGCATCATGGCCGACGACATCCTCGCCGGAATCTACGGAGCCGTGGTCCTCGCGGTGGCAATGTATATGTTCACTGATTTCCCTGTCTGGGAATGACCCTGCTCTATATATTCAGAACTGACAGAAAATGAACTTTTCGCAACTCAAAGATAAATTCCTTCACGGCGGCGGTCTCATCTCGACCTTCCTTCGCTCCTCGGTCTCCTCGCAGGTGGCCTCGTGGATCGACCTCGGAATGAGTATGCTCTTCTACTCCTTCGTCTTCATCGCGCTCGACCCCTTCTACCGTTCCAACCTCTCGGTAGCCGTCGGAGCGATTGCCGGAGGTGTGGTCAACTGCTGCATCAACTACCGCTTCACCTTCCATGCCGCCGGACAGAGCGTCAAGGCCGTCGGAGTGAAATACTTCCTCGTCTGGACAGGCTCGCTCCTGCTCAACATGTATGGGACAACCGGACTTGCAACCCTCCTCTCCCATTGGGAATGGCTGGTGAACCTCGGCTTCAAACCCGACGGCATCTTCGCTGCAGCGCGCCTCGCCGCCTCGCTCGCCGTGTCGTGGGGATGGAACTTCGTCCTGCAACGCAACTTCGTCTACCGCCCCACATGGTTTGACCGCTACGCCATCCGTCTGGTCAACCTCATCCTCCGCATCGCCACCCCCCGCCTGCGCCGGAAACTGGGGAAGACCAATCCTCAAAATTAACGCTATCTGAAAACCAACATTCACATATCCGATTAAAATGCCTGAAACCGAAATAACAATCTCACAGAAAACATCCATGTTCAAGCGATTCCGTGACAGCCTTCAGCAAGGCATCTATTTTGTTATCAATCCCTTCGTGCGTTTCCTTATTCGCATAGGTGTCACCCCCAACATGGTGACCACCATCGGTCTGCTCGGCAACATCGCCGCAGCCATCATCTTTGTCTACGCCGGCTATACAGCCACTGAAACCGACATGAACTACGGTCTCCTTACCTGGGGTGGCGTGGTCATCATCCTCTTCTCGCTCTTCGACATGCTCGACGGGCAGGTGGCGCGACTCGGCAACATGACCTCGACCTTCGGAGCCATGTATGACTCCGTCCTCGACCGCTATTGCGAGCTCTTCACCCTCGGAGGACTCAGCTACTACCTCATCCAGACCGGCTACATCATCGGCGCACTCATCACCTTCGTCGCTCTCGTCGGTTCCATCATGGTCAGCTATGTCCGTGCCCGTGCCGAAGGCCTCGGCCTCGAATGTAAGGTCGGCTTCATGCAGCGCCCCGAGCGTGTGGTAGTCACCACCATCGGCGCCCTCGCCACCGGTATTGTCGGACAGTGCGTTGACCCCTCCGAATTCAATGCTGTCCTCATCCTTATCGCATGTATGGCAGTTATCGCAGTGTTTGCCAATATCACCGCCTTCGCCCGCATCAACCACTGCCGTCGTCTGCTCAAGAACAGCAAGTAATCCCAAACCGACAGCACAACTCAAAACCAACAGCGCAATGTCTGTCATCAACCTTCCGTCACGCCGGGAGTCAATGATAATAGTCCCGGCTGTGCTCGTATGGCTGCTTGTCACCTGCATCTTCGTAGGATTCAGACCTGAGCACATCTATATCGCGGTAGCACTCACGCTACTGCTCTTCGTCACGGCCACCACGCGCCGCCTCGTCGTCGCGCTCCTCCCATTCGCACTCTTCGGAATATCCTACGACTGGATGAACATCCTCCCCAACTACGAGGTTAATCCCGTCGACATCCAAGGGCTCTACGAGAACGAGAAAAACCTCTTCGGCATAGCCACTGCCACCGGTACCCTCACCCCCAACGAATTCTTCGCAATCCACACGAGCAAGGTGATGGATTTCTTCGCCGGTATCTTCTATCTCTGCTGGGTGCCTGTCCCCATCCTTTTCGGCCTCTGGCTCTACTTCAAGCGGCAATACAAGGTCTATCTCCACTTCTCGCTTGTATTTCTCTTCGTGAACCTCCTCGGTTTCACATACTACTACATCCACCCCGCCGCTCCCCCGTGGTATGTGGCCTCCCACGGCTTCGATTTCCTCCTCGGCACTCCCGGTGAGGTCGCAGGGCTCGGACGCTGGGACGAGATGACAGGTCTTAACATCTTCCACGGCCTCTACTCGCGCAACGCCAACGTATTCGCCGCCCTCCCCTCGCTCCATTCGGCCTACATGCTCATCGCCTTCATCTACTCCCTGCGCGCACGCTGTCCGCAGTGGATGCGCATCCTCTTCGCCGTCATCTGCATGGGCATCTGGTTCACTGCCGTCTATACCTCTCACCACTATATCATCGACGTGCTTTCAGGCATTGCCTGCACCCTCATCGGCTACGTCATTTTTGAATACGGACTCATGAAGATTCCGGCCTTCGCCCGCTTCATCAACTCCTATACCCGCTACATCACCTCTCCCTCCAATTGATGAATCAATCACAAAAGGAAGACTATCAACGCTCACTGAAGTCGCTCGACACCGAGGAAGGAATCGACCTGGCTTTCTACCGCCCCATCGGCTACCGCTGGGCCCTACTTGCCGCGCGTTTCGGCATAAGCCCAAACGCCATCACAATCGCAGCCATATTTCTCGGAATCGGTGCCGGAATACTCTTCTATTTTCCCGACCTTTGGCTCAACGTCATCGGTATGCTCCTCCTCGTCTGGGCCAACTCCTTTGACAGCGCAGACGGACAGCTTGCCCGACTGACAAAACAGTATTCACGCATAGGCCGCATACTCGACGGCCTGTGTGGCGATTTCTGGTTTGTCACAATCTATCTCGCTATAGTTTTCCGCGAGATTGACTTCTCATGCTTCTTCGGGGCGCATCCCTGGGTGATATGGGCAATGGCCTGCGTCACCGGCATCTGCCATACGAAACAGGCCGCTATGGCCGACTATTACCGCCAGTTCCACCTCTACTTCCTGAAGGGTGAGGAGGGAAGCGAACTCGACAGCGCCGCCCAGCTCGAACGTCAGCTCTCGGAGAGCGGTGTGACATGGCAAAACCATTTCTGGAAACGACTGACAATGGGAATCTATCTCTCCTACACCCGTCAGCAGGAGGCAACCTCACCCGCCATGCAGGCTTTGCGGGAGGAATTGCGTCACCGTTTCCCGTCAGGAAACATCCCGCAGTCGTTCCGCAATGATTTCCGTCGTGAATCGCTCCCACTGATGAAATACACCAATATCCTCTCGTTCAACTGGCGTACCATCACCCTCTTCACAACCCTTTTCATCGGTCAACCCTGGCTATACTTCGTGGCTGAACTTACAATCTTCAACGCCATACTTGTCTATATGATTGTGCGTCACGAACGTCTCTGCCGTCGCCTTACACTCAAACTTCAAGATGGCTGCTACTGATACCCAAAAACTCACCTCGCTTTCGGCCCTCAAAATCGGTGCGAATATAAGAGGTCTGATTTTCGACTACGGGGGCACTCTCGATTCGCGTGGCGACCATTGGAGCCATATAATCCTCGATGCCTATCGCGCAAACGGTCTTGAAATACCGACGGATAGCTTCATTGAGGCATACGTCTACGCTGAGCGCGCTTTGGCAGCGCGCCCTCACATCGCTCCGGACGACACCTTCCGCGAGCTTATGTGCAAAAAAATCGGCATTGAGATGGATTGGTTGCTTAATGCCGGACACATAACCATACAGGATATAAAAAAGAGTGTGGACATCGCCGAATACTGCTACAACCATGCACGGGAGTGTGTGGCTGAATCCGCTCAGACACTCCGGGAACTTGCAGAGAAATATCCCTTGGTACTTGTCAGCAACTTCTACGGAAACATCAACGCAGTCATTTCCGATTTCGGAATCGACAGCTATTTCAAGGCCGTCATCGAAAGCGCGGTCGTCGGTGTGCGCAAACCGGACCCCGAAATCTTCAATCTCGGACTGAAAGCACTTGGCCTTCCGGCGGCAGATGTACTTGTCGTCGGCGACAGTCTCTCGAAAGATATTCTCCCGGCCCTGTCACTCGGCTGCCCCACCGCCCTCCTCACAGGCCGCCCC
>NZ_CAJTMT010000032.1 GCF_910577345.1 uncultured Duncaniella sp. | reverse complement strand
CCTGCACATCTCCGCTACGCTCCGATGTACAGGGTTACGCAGAAATCGGTGTCCTACGGACACCCGCTCGCGCCTCCGGATGCACCCATGAACCTCCCGGCAGCTCCGCTCATGCCTCCGGATGCATCCCTGCTCCTCCCGGCATCTCCGCTCACGCCTCCGGATACACCCATGCACCTCCCGGCATCCACGCTCACGCCTCCGGATGCACCTCTGCCACTCCCAGCATCCCCGCTCACGTCACCGGATGCATCCATGCCGCTCCCGGCAGCTCCGCTCACGCCTCCGGATATACATATCTGCGTCCAACCTACAGGAGTAGTCCATAGTGCAGAGGTGGTCCGCTCGGTCGCAATTATCTACAGAGGTACATACAGGGGGCGGTCCGGATGGCAGACGCGGGTGTCCGCAGGACACCGATTTTTGCGTAACCCTGTACATCGGAGCGTAGCGGAGATGTGCAGGGATCATGGTAGCTATAATAAGTCAGGTGTCTGCTAAGACACCGATTTACCATCATCTATTTATTATAGATAGTCTATATACCACCAAACTAAGAAGTAAATCGATGTCCTGCGGACATCTCTGCTTTTTCTATTTCACTTTCCCTGCACATCTCCGCTGCGCTCCGATGTACAGGGTTACGCAGAAATCGGTGTCCTGCGGACACCCGCTCTCGTCTCCGGCTGTACCCATGCACAGCATTCGCCTGCGATCCTGCTTGGACACATTCCTCCTCAGCCATTTCTCGCGCACGGCATTCAGCCTGGACACATTCCTCTTTGGTCAGCTTTCGTGCGCGGCGTTCGGCTGCACGCTGACGGGCAAGGGCCGAGCGACGTACAGCCTCGTCAATCTCAGGCCGCAAGGAGAAGAACACGCACATCACATGCTCATCCGTATACCTGTGTTGCGGCTTATCCCCATCACGCAGATAAAGATTGATCCACTTCATGACAGGTTCAGCCCAACTGACAGCATGGCCAAGATCGAGATAAATCTGCTCCACCTTGGCTTTCAGTTTAGCATAATACTTCCTCGACACCGGCAAATCCCACTCCTCAGCCTTCTTCCTACCGGAACGTCCGCCAATGCCCCCACTGTCCATACCTTCCCCCTCTCCAACCAATCCCTCACAAGCCCTTGTTTTCACACTTTCAGCGTGCACACCTGTCAATGCCGGATGACACAATTCCCCATCCGCTACTGTTTTTGTGCCCATAACATCCGGATTTACTTCGACTCTATGACTGATTCCCCTACCTGTTTTGCAAGCATTCGCCTCTATGCCAAGATGGTGCTTTTTGCTTAGATTTTCTGACTTTTTCATGATATTACAATTTTTTCAGCAAAGATACCTCTCCATATACCATAAAAGATGCGATAATGCAAAATGCAGCGGGAAAATAACGATAAAAACAGACGGAAAGATGAGATATACAAGAAGCCACAAGATACAATAACAGCCACAAGGCGGCGAGGGCAAAAAAGATGCCCGATTTTTATGCTGTAAAACATATTTTTGGTAAAAGCAAAGTACAATAAGTGGGATAAGTGTTAATTTTTACACTTTTTATTTGAAAAATCATTTGTTTTTGTGAAAAAATATATATCTTTGCATCCGGTTACAGGTCCCTAAGTCACAATTCTAAAGAGAGTTTGACGTTCTCCCCGGGAAACGGGTCACTAAAAAGGCTCATTATTTCCAAAAGTCAAAAGCCGAGGTTTATTATTAATGTAGGCATTACAATAACACAGTATTTCAAAAATACCTTAAGTCCAAGTGACAATGAATCTAACTCGTTTATTCGGCCTTATGCTGATTGTGTTGCTGACGCTCCCGGCAGTTGCACACGAAAAGACAAGTGACCACCGCTACAAGGTGGCCGCGTGTGACTGGATGATGCTGAAACGTCAAAAAATCGGCTCATTCAAACTCATCAAAGAACTGAAAGGCGACGGAGTCGAAATGGATGTCGGTGGACTCGGCACCCGTGACACGTTTGACAACAAATTCCACCAGCCCCATTTCCGTAAACTTTTCCGTGAGACTGCCGACAGCCTTCGCGTCAAGGTTCCCTCAGTGGCCATGTCGGGCTTCTTCGGACAATCATTCCTCACCCACCACAACTACAAGGCTCTTATCGAAGACTGTCTGTCGACAATGCGCGCGATGGACGCCAAAGTTGCGTTCCTCCCCCTCGGTGGCATCAAGGAGGACTGGACCGTAGCAGGCCCCGCACGCAAGGAACTCGTCAAACGCCTGCATGTGGCCGGTGTCATGGCCGAGGCCGATGGTGCCGTCATCGGCATCCGCACCAATCTCCCCGCCAAGGAAAATCTGAAACTGCTGAAAGAAATCAACTCTCCGGGCATAAAAATCTACTACAATCTTCAGGACGACCTCGACGCAGGCCGCAATCCGGTGAAGGAACTGCGCGCGCTCGGCAAAAAGAACATCTGCCAGATTCATCTGAGCAACACCGACGGCTTCAATCTTCAGGATGACCCCGCCGTCGACCTCCCTGCCATCAAGGATACGCTCGACAAAATGGGCTGGGAAGGATGGCTCGTCGTCGAGAGATCGAGAGACCCCGGCAAGGTGAGAGACGTCAAATACAACTTCGGCAGAAACATCGAATATATTAAAAAGGTGTTTCAGGCCGAATAAAGTATCCGTCAATCAAATACAGCAAATAGAAATAACCAATAATTATTAACCAAAACTATCAATCAAGAACCATGAACTACAGAATCAAATGGCTCAGTGGCGCTTGCTGCACCTCCATGATGTTAGCTCTCGTGATCTCTTGCGCCGAAGGCGTGGACGATAGCGAACGTTTCAGTCCCGGAGCAGGTGTGACCAATGCCCAATTGGAGGCACCGAAGCTTGAGCTGGAAAACTTCAAGGTACAGACAGCCGGTGACGGCTCTCAAAGTGTTGATGTTTCCTGGCCCGTTGTATTCGGTGCGGGAGGATATCTCGCCAACGTCAGCATTGTCAATGATCCCGAAAACCCTATCGCCGTGGTGAAAGACAGCGTCATTGACGGCTGCCACTTCTCGTTCAAGCGCGAGATAGACACCAAATATGAAGTCAGCGTTGGAACACTGGGCAACGACAAACTAAACAACAAAGGTTCCGTCACGCCCTCAACTGTGGCTTACAGCACTATGCTTCCTGCAACAACCATCCCCGCCGGCATGGAAATTTCTCAATTTATCGCCGAGAATCTTCCTGCCAATTCAACAGACGAGATTGCATTCGAGCTAATCGCCGGCGAGACTTATAACCTCACAGGTAATGCTGACTTAAAGGTAGCAAACGTAACTATCCGTGGCGACCGTTACAACCGCCCGCTCGTTGTTGTCAAGGATCAAGGAGCATTCGTCAACCAAAATGGACTTACTCTCCGCTACATCGATTTTGACATGACAGAAGCCCCTCTTACCAGTCTTATCATCATCAATGGAGATGCTGATGCACGATTCTCGACTGAGGCTCTTGGTCTTAAGGCCTTATCAGGCGACGTAAAGGACGGCTATATCGTCATGAACCCCGTAGCCATAGAGTCTTGCAACCTCCGCAACGTCCCCTCCAGTCTTATCGCGACAGGCAAGGTCAATGAAGGTACATCAGGTTGGGCATTCAAGAACCTACGTATCGACAACTGCGTCGTTCAGTTCAACAAAGCCAACGCCAAACCCGCAATCAGCCTTGAGGACAACTGGGGCTTCGCCGGCATTGAGAGAATGACTCTTACAAAAAGTACATTCTACAATCTTGCTGACTACAAATGCCGCTTCCTCCGCTACGGAGTCCGTATGCAACCAGAAAAAGCGTTCGGCCCCGGTGCTACAACCGAACACTCAATCACATATTGCACGTTCTACAAAACTTTCACCGGTGATAAGTTTGCGAACAATATGGACAACAGCCGTCTCGTAGCCACAATCAACCACTGCATTTTCTACGACATCAACCGTCTTGATGAGTACTGTTTCCGCAACGGTACAAGCCAAATATCATCCAATAATGTGTCATGGCTTGCAGGTAGCGATGCAAAGCTCCACAACAATGTCACTAAGATGTCAGAAGAAGTGGATCCTGATTTCGCCGGACCAACAACAGAAATGTTCAACCTCGACGAAGCCAAGGGTGGTGTCAACTTCCGTCCGCAAGCAGCCATCTGTGTCGAGAATAAGATTGGCGACCCACGTTGGTTTGAATAAACACCTTAAATATATAGACAAATGAAACACTGTATAGCAAAAATAAGCCTCGTCCTATTTGCGCTTCTGATGGCCATTCCCGCGTTCGCGCAAGACGTATTGTATCAGGCCACAGTCACTGACTCACAGGCCGAGCCTCTGATCGGTGCCACAGTTCGTGTTGTTGACACTGATATCGTCACCATCACCGACATCGATGGTAACTTCTCTATCAAAGTGCCCAAGGGTGGTAAAGTGGAGGTGTCATATATTGGCTATCTTCCCATGACAATCACCGATTTCAACATCAAAGAAATTGTCCTTCAGGAAGACAGCCAGAGTCTTGATGAAGTCGTTGTTGTCGGCTACGGCACACAGAAGAAAGCTCACCTCACCGGTGCTATTTCGACTGTAGCAATGGATGACATCAAAGATCTTGCTGACGGCAATCTTGCCTCATCACTTAGCGGTCTCGTCAATGGCCTTAGTGTCAGCGGTGGTGAAAGCCAGCCCGGTACTAATGCACAGATGTTTGTCCGCGGCGCTCGTACCATCGGTGAGATTGGTGTAAAAACACAGGAACCTCTGTTCGTGATTGACGGCGTGGTCTACAACAACTCTGTCAAAATCGGTAATCTCGATAATCAGAATCTTGGTGCTGAAGCCTTCAATAACCTCGACCCCAACGACGTTGAGAGCATCACAGTGCTCAAGGACGCATCAGCAGCCGTTTACGGTTCGCGTGCGGCCAACGGCGTAATCCTCGTGACCACCAAGAAAGGTAAGCTCGGAGAACCCGTCATCAGCTACAGCGGCACCTTCGGTTTCACCGACGCCATCTCCAACCCCAAGATGCTCAGCGCATACGACTACGGCCGCCTCTATAACGCGATGGCCGCAGCCGATCCCACCAACACCACCCTCAACCGTCGCACAGCCCTCTTTCAGGCTGACGAACTCAACGCAATGCGCAACCTCAACTACGATCTTCTTGAAGACAACTGGAAAACAGGTTTTACAATGAAGCACAACGTTGGCATCAGCGGTGCAACCGAAAAGGCAAACTATTATGCCAACATCGGTTACTTCGATCAGGACGGTAATCTTGGAAAGCTCGACTATGACCGTTGGAACTATCGCGCAGGCGTTGACGTAACCCTCAAAAAATGGGTCAAAGCCTCACTTCAGATTTCAGGTGACTACGGCAACAAGAACAAACCCCTCGTGAAAGTCGGCGGTTCCAGCGATGAAAAGGCTTATAACCTTCTCCTCACCCACCCGCGTTACATCCCTGAGAGTGTCAACGGTTATCCCATCGCCACTTACGGCCCCACTAACTCACAAGTCGATCAGAATCAGAACTACAATCACACAGTGCTCCAGAATAGCGGAGACTACAGCCGTAATAAGACCTCAAACTTCCAAGTCAACACCAGCCTCGAACTTGATTTCGGATTCTTCTCCCCGCTTCAGGGACTCAAGGCCCGTTTCAGCTATGCCAAGACAATCAATAACTCCAAGACAAACGAGTTTGGTTCATCGTATGACCTCTATATGATGAATGTCCGTTCCGGTTCTGGCAACCACCTGTACACTCCTATTGCAGGTGAGGAAGATTCCTACAATGCCCTCTTGAATTCCTCCAACTTTGTCCTCGCCAACGGAGGTGTTCCGGTCCCCAATGGTCAGGAAGGTGGCTATCTCAGCCGTACTATGGACCGCGCTGACAGCTATCAGATGAACTTCACACTCACCTACAACCGTGATTTCAACAACCATTCTGTCAATGCACTTTTCGGCATAGAAAAATCTGAGTTTGAAAGCGAATGGCTTGAAGGTATGGTTACTTATCCTTATGAATTCGGTACCGGACAGTCCAACTCTGTCAATCAGCAGAGTAAGCCGACCACAAACTTCACTCGTTCAGAGGCCGGTTCACTTTCCTACATTTTCCGTGCCAACTATGCCTACAACAACCGCTATCTTCTCGAATTCCTTCTCCGTATCGATTCATCGACCAAGTTTGCTCCCGAAAACTACTGGGGTAAATTCCCCTCTGTATCAGCAGGCTGGATTATTTCAGAAGAAGACTGGTTCCGCAACGCTGTCAGTTGGATAGACTACCTCAAAATCCGTGCATCCTACGGTCTCACCGGTCGTGACAATACCAACGCATGGCAGTGGATGCAGACCTACGGAACTGACCTTGACAAAGGCCCTGTGTTCGGCTTCGGTAACACCATCCAGTCAGGTTCAAACATTAAGGTCAATGACGCTTCAGCCGTAAACCGCAACGCCCACTGGGACAAGAGCAGCAAGTTCAACGCAGGTATTGACTTAAATCTTTTCCATAGCCGCCTCAGCGTAGGTCTCGATGCTTACTACACCTGGGACCGTGAAATGCTCATGCCATTCACATCCGGATCCGGTGTCCCCGGCCTCGTAGGTATCGCATCCGCTCCTATGAACTACGGCAAAATGGATCTCTATGGTGCCGAACTTTCAGTCAACTGGCGTGGTAACATCGGCAAGGACTTCAGCTACCGCATTGGCATGAATACCGGTCTCTCTGACAACAAAGTCATCCTTATCCCCTGGCAGACAGAATATCTCTACCGCCAGCAGACCAAGGGTCACCGTGCAGATGTAGGCACATGGGGTATGCAATGTCTCGGCATGTTCCGCAGCTTCCAGGACATTGATGAGTACTTCGCAAAGTACAACATCACTTCCTACATGGGTATGAGCAAAGACCAGGTACGTCCCGGTATGCTCATTTTCAAGGACGTTCGCGGTCCCCAGCAGCCTGATGGAACGTATGCAGCTCCTGACGGTGTAGTTGACAAAGACAACGACCAAGTTCAGCTCTCAAGTCGTTCAAATCCCTATGGTATGACCTTCAACCTCGGTGCCAACTACAAGAACTTCTCACTTACCGCTCAGATCAGCGCACAATGGGGTGGCTACACAACAATGCCCGGTAAATCAATCTCAACCAGCATCAATGACATGCAGTATACCAATATGCCGTCATTCTGGAATCCGGACAATGTATATGTCTACGAAGACATATACGACGCACAAGGCCGTCTGCTTCTCGAAGCAAACCGCGATGCCTACTACCCCAACCCCAACTGGTCAATCAACAGCACTGCATCTACATTCTGGCGCATCAGTGCAGCAAGCGCACGTCTCACACGTCTGACACTTGCCTACTCGATTCCCTCAAAGCTCACAAAGGTGGTAGGAATCAACTCTGCACGAGTAAATGTTACCGGACAGAACCTTCTCAACTTCTATAATCCCTACCCCGATCATTTCATGAGCCCGATGGCCGGTACATACGGTAACTATCCCAACCTCCGTAAATTCACTGTCGGTGTTAATCTCACATTCTAATATCCATACAATATGAAATTAAAATCATATATCATAACAGCGGCTGCATGTCTGGCATTTTCTTCATGTTCCGACGACTTCATGAAGGATATGAAAAACTATCAGTCAACTACACCCGAGGCATACAACTATCGTTCGGGTGCCAACGGTCGTCTTCAGGACCTTTACATGCTCGCGCTCCCCTATACTTACAACGGAGCATTACCCTATCTCTCCCCGAGTTCAGGCGAGGCAGACGACATGTCAAAGAGTACAGAAGAGTACAGCGGTTTCGGAGCATTCGTGAATCCGCAGATTGAATTAACTTCAATGTCTAATACAAACTCTGTATTGGATTTCTTCCAAGGTCAGGCCAACAAAATACGAAACTCAGCATGGGGACGTATCCGTGACATCAACGATTTCATCAACGGAGTGACCGGAAGCACACTAAGCGAGGAAGACAAGGCTGAGTTTCTCGGTCAGGCATACTTTCTCCGTGCATGGAGCTACTATCTGATGTTCAAATGGTACGGCGGTGTACCTCTCGTCACCGATGTACTCGATCCGGTGCCGCAAATCGGTGTCCCTCGCTCCACAACCAAGCAGACCTAT
This sequence comes from uncultured Duncaniella sp., assembly GCF_910577345.1. Taxonomy (GTDB): domain Bacteria; phylum Bacteroidota; class Bacteroidia; order Bacteroidales; family Muribaculaceae; genus Duncaniella. Next base: position 27,469 of record NZ_CAJTMT010000032.1, on the reverse strand, counting down.
GATTTCATCATGAAAGACCTTGACATGGCAGCAACACTGCTCGATGGTAAGGTTGCCGGTCGCAACAACTACGAATATGGACGTCCGACAGTAGCTACTGTACTTGCTCTTAAAGGACGAATGATGGTTCTCTATGCAAGTCCGCTTTTCAACCGCACTAATGATAAGCAGCGATGGATCGATGCATATAATTTCTTCCTCACAGCAATTCCTGAAATCAACCGTTACGGCAACTATCTTGCCTACGAAGGTAACCCCGGCACTAACGCCTCCAACTGGGCGAAGATGTTCATTGACGGTGCTTCAGAGGCCAACCCGGAGGCTCTCTGGTTTGCTCAATACAATACCATCGCATCCGGTGGTACACCTGACTACTCTAAAAATAACCTCTGGGAGAACGGCCTGCGTCCGTCAAACAGCTTTGGCGGCGGCGGCAGAACTCCATCGGCAACAATGGTTGACCTTTTCCCGATGAAGGATGGCAAGCGTCCCTCAAGCTACAATAGCTATACAACGCTTAATCCCTCCGACATCGCCTATGACAGCAACCTTCCCTTCCTCAATCGTGACCCGCGTTTCTACCGTACATTCGCTTTCCCCGGAGTTTGCTGGGCATTCGAAGGTGACGCAGTCAACGCTGAAAGACACTATCCTTATGAGGGTAACAACTATCAGCTATGGAACTATGTATGGTATACTAAAGCCGAGGATCGTGATGACATTGAGAATGGTGACACTTATGGTCCTGATGGTCTTCTCGGTAACGTGAAGGGTATGTACATACGCAAGCGCACAGATGACCTCCACGTTTCAGGAGCTTATCGTTATGTCTTCTCTCAAGGCAACGGTTTCAAATTCTCTGCTGCCCCCGTCATTGAGATGCGCTACACTGAAGTTATCCTCAACTATGCCGAGGCCGCTTGCCAGGCCGGACATCCCGATGTGGCTGTAGAGCAGCTTAAGAAAGTACGTACCCGTGTAGGCTATACCGGCGACTGTGGTCTTCAGTCCAACCTCTTATCTGACGAGGCAGCTTGTATGGCAGCTATCCTCTACGAGCGTCAGATTGAATTCGCCTACGAAGGCAAGCGTTTTGACGACCTCCGTCGATGGATGCTCTTCGATGGCGGACAAGGTATTGTCTCCGGTGCACCTTCTACATGGCGACTTTCAGGCTGGGGTGGCAACACCTGTGCATATCTCGGATTTGAACCTCTCAACGGCACTCGCCGAGAAAACATGGAATTCTGCGTGCAAGACAAGTACAACGGAGGTCTTGGTGGTGACAAATTTGGCAGCGATGGATCAAATCCCGATCCTCTTAAAGACGTGGAACGTTGCGCCGCCGTTGACTATCGCAATGATCTCGAACCTCAGTTGACGACTCTTGCAGACTGGTATAATTCATATCTGGTGCGCAAAGAGAAAAAAGGTGACAGCTACGACTCAGACCATCAGCAGCTCTACCTCAATTTCCGCCCCAACTACTACTTCCCCGGTCTTTCATACGGAGCTATGACAGCCAATCCGACAATAGAGCAGACTATCGGATGGGACAACGTGGCAAACGGTGGTGCGGCAGGTACATTTGACCCCCTCGCAGAATAATCACTGATTTTTCAAGATAGAGTCGTGGGGAAAAGATGGTCCGACAGACCGGTTTTCCCCACGATTTTAACTCTAATTCACTTCCCGGCGTTAAACCGGAAATGCAATAGTCTGTCCAATGACAGGAATGTCGGTCTCACCGGCCTCACGACATCCGTCCAAGGACCAATCAATCAAACCCAATCCATTATTATTACTGATAGCAATGAATCGTCAAATCTCAACACTGGCCGTGGCAGCCATGATGGCAATCCCCGCGACAATGATGGCTCAGTATCCGCAGCTCACTCCGGAAGCCAAGCAGGACTACCAGACCATGATCACCGCTGCCCGCCAACACGCAGATTCCGCATGGGCAATCGCAAAGCCCATAGTTGAAAAAGAGGCGCGCGAAGGCCGCCCGTATGTGCCCTGGGCTTCCCGTCCCGATGACCTCGTCAAAGCCACAATTCCCGCATTCCCCGGCGCGGAAGGTGGAGGCATGTACTCTCCCGGTGGACGTGGCGGTAAAGTCATCACCGTCACCAACCTCAACGACAGCGGTCCCGGTTCATTCCGCTGGGCTTGCGAACAGGGCGGTGCGCGAATCATCGTCTTCAACGTGGCCGGCGTCATCAACCTCAAGACACCCCTCTATGTCCGTGCCCCCTACGTCACCATCGCAGGCCAGACAGCTCCCGGCGACGGTATCTGCATCGCAGGTGAGTCGTTCCAGGTCGATACCCACGACGTTGTCATCCGTCACATGCGTTTCCGTCGCGGCGACACCCGTGTCCACAACCGCGAGGACTCTTTCGGTGGCAACCCTGTCGGCAACATCATGATTGACCACTGCTCGGCAGAATGGGGTCTCGATGAAAATATCTCGTTCTACCGTCACATGTATGACCCCAGCGAGGGCCAGTATCAGACAACCGAACTGAAGCTCCCGACTGTCAACGTGACCATCCAGAACACCATCTCGGCCAAGGCTCTCGACACCTACAACCACGCTTTCGGTTCGACCCTCGGTGGCGAGAACAACATGTTCACCCGCAACCTCTGGGCAAGCAACTCGGGCCGCAACCCGTCAATCGGCTGGAACGGCGTGTTCAACTTCGTCAACAATGTCGTGTTCAACTGGGTACACCGTTCATCCGACGGTGGCGACTACACTGCCAAGTTCAACATGATAAACAACTACTACAAGCCCGGTCCCGCAACTCCCAAGGAGGGCAACATCGGTCACCGCTTCCTCAAACCCGAAGCCGGCCGCAGCAAACTTGACCACAAGGTCTATGGCCGCGTCTATGCCGAAGGCAACATCATGGAGGGCTACCCCGAAATCACTGCCGACAACTGGGCCGGAGGTATCCAGATAGAAACCGATCCCGATACCGGCGAGTTCACCGACTACATGCGCTCGAAGACTCCTTTCGAGATGCCCTACGTCCGCATCTCTTCGGCTGAGGATGCCTACGATTTCATTCTTAAGAATGTAGGTGCTACCATTCCTACCCGCGACATCATCGACGAGCGCATCATCGAGGAAGTCCGCACAGGTGTCCCCTACTACGACGAGAAGCTTGCCAAGAAGCACAACGGCGACACTTCCGGTCTTGCTGAGAAATCCCGTGCAGAGGACGGTTCGTTCAAATACCGCCGTCTCCCGAAGGATTCCTACAAGGTTGGTATCATCACCGACCCCATGCAGATGGGTGGCTATCCCGAATACAAAGGCACACCCCGCGTCGACACTGACGGCGACGGTATGCCCGACGAATGGGAAATCGCCAACGGTCTCAACCCCAACGATCCCTCGGATGCCAACGGAGACTGCACCGGCGACGGATATACCAACATTGAGAAATACATCAACGGTATCAGCACCAAAATCCGCGTTGACTGGTCGGATCTGAACAACAACTACGACACTCTCGCCGCAAAAGGCAAGGTGATGTAATCCAAACCACACCTCTATTTTCCCATACCCTACGTTATGAACATGTACAAATCCTGTATAGTCGGCTTACTGCTCTCGGCGCTCTCACTCAGCGCCGGAGCTGTCGAGCTGAACACTGAAGGACGCGACCCCGCCTACGTCGAGTCAATCGTCAAGCGTTCGCAGAAGATTGTCGACAAGCTCGGTCTCAACGACGACAACAAAGCCAAGGAGGTCACCAACATCATTGCCAACCGTTACTTCAAGCTCAACGACATCTACACCGTCCGCGACGAGAAGGTGAAAGCCGCCAAGGAAAGCCTCACCGGTGATGCGAAAAACGCAGCCGTACAGGCCGCCCAGAACGAGAAGGACGCCGCGCTCTACCGCTCCCACTTCGAGTTTCCGGCTGACCTTTCGCTCTATCTCACCCCCGAGCAGATTGATGCCGTGAAGGACGGAATGACCTACGGCGTTGTCAAGGTGACCTACGATTCACACCTCGACATGATTCCGACCCTCACCGACGAGGAGAAGGCACAGATTATGGCCTGGCTCATCGAGGCGCGCGAACTCGCCATTGACGCCGAGACTTCCAACAAGAAGCACGAGGTGTTCGGCAAGTACAAAGGCCGTATCAACAACTATCTCGCCAAACGCGGCTATGACCTCAAGAAAGAACGCGAGGCATGGTACGAACGTATCAAAGCCCGTGGAGGCACAATCTGACAGATATAATACTTAGCATAATGGCAGTGCTGAAATCACGTTGCTGATATTGACGGCAGGTGCTTTCAGCACTGATTTTATAAATGCACACCACATCAAAATCAAACATCATGAACAAGATATTCCTGTCCGTCGGCCTTCTCTCGCTGCTCTCCTTCAGTGCGCGCGCCGAGATGCCAATGACGGTCAAAGATGGAAAAATAAACTATGTGACCGATGAGCGTGGCAACCGCATCCTCGACTACTCAACCTGCGGCTACCGCAATTCATCGCAACCGATACCCGACGTGGCCACTGTCGTTTTCGTCCCCTGGAAAGCCGGCGACAACAGCGAGCGCATCCAGCGCGCCATCGACTATGCAGCCTCGCTTCCTGAAGGGAAGGATGGATTCAGAGGCGCAGTGCTTCTTGACAAAGGTGAATTCGAGATTTCCAGACCGCTCCGCATAGCGGCTTCCGGCGTTGTGCTCCGCGGTAGCAGCGAAACTGCCACCGTCATCAAGAAGACCGGAGTTGACCGTGGCGCGCTCATCTATGTCGAGGGTATTTTCAACCCCACTGTCACCGATACGCTTACCGTCACCGACAGCTATGTCCCCGTCAATGCCGGGAAACTCGACGTGAAGGGCAATGCAAAACTCAAGGCTGGCGACCGTGTGTTTGTCATGCGTCCGTCAACGGCTGAATGGATTGAGTCGATGGGTTGCGACATCTATGGAGGCGGTATCAGCGCCCTCGCATGGAAACCGACCGACATCGACATGCGCTGGGACCGCACTGTGACCGAAGCCACTCCCGGAAGCCTTACGCTTGACGCACCGCTCACAATGGCACTCGACAGCAAATGGGCCCAGACAACCGTCCTCCCCTATTCATGGCCAGGCCGCATCTCCGACATCGGCATCGAGAACATGACCCTCGTTTCGGACTACAACACAAAGTATCCCAAAGATGAGGACCACTGCTGGGACGGCATCTCAGTGGCCAACGCCGAGAACTGCTGGGTGCGCAAGGTTGATTTCAAGCATTTCGCAGGAAGCGCAGTCATCCTTCAGCCCACAGCATCGAAAATCACCGTCGAGGACTGTATCGCATCCGAGCCCGTGTCGGAAATCGGAGGTATGCGCCGCGCCGTCTTCCAGACACTCGGACAGCAGAACCTCTTCCAGCGCTGTCTCTCCAAGAACGGTATCAACGACTTCTCAGCCGGATTCATCGCTCCAGGTCCTAACGCCTTCGTGCAGTGTGAGGCCGAGGAAGCACTCGGATTCAGCGGTTCGGTCGACGCATGGGCACCCGGATTGCTCTTCGACGTTGTCAACATCGACGGCAATAACCTCACATACAAGAATCTCGGTCAGGACAAGAACGGCGCAGGCTGGAACACCGGCAACTCCCTCTTCTGGCAGTGTACGGCAGCCGAAATCGAGTGTTACACTCCTGCACCCGATGCCATAAACGCTGCCTACGGTTGCTGGGCGCAATTCTCAGGTGACGGCGAATGGGCGCAGTCCAACAATCATGTCCAGCCGCGAAGCTTCTTCTACGCACAGCTTACCGACCGTCTCGGAAGCGAGGTACCCGAATCGCAGTCGCGCATACTCCCGATGGCAACCAACGCAACAAGCAGCCCGACAGTCGAAGCGGCCATGCAACTTGCAAAGGAAGCCTACATCCCGCGTCTGACGCTTGAAAAATGGATTCAGGACGCACCTTTCACCGCCTCAGTGTCGGCTGAAGGTGTGAAATCAATCGACGACATCAAGTTCAAGGCCACCAAAACCACCCCTGCTCCCACCCACAGCTATGACATCGCCAACGGCCGCATGGTCATGGACGGCGCGGTCATGACAGGCGGACGCCACGAAGTGCCCTGGTGGAACGGTAAAATCAAGCACAACTATCTGCCGAAGGCCAAAGCCCACGTCACCCGCTTCGTCCCGAGCCGCGAGGGCCTCGGTCTGACCGACCGCATCGACTCCACGCTTGCCTACATGGTTGAGAACGACATTGCAGTCTTCGACCATAACTATGGACTCTGGTATGAGCGCCGCCGCGACGACCATGAGCGTATCCGCCGTCGTGACGGAGATGTCTGGGCACCTTTCTATGAGCAGCCCTTCGCCCGCAGCGGTCAGGGCACCGCATGGGACGGTCTCAGCAAATATGACCTCACCCGCCCCAACGCATGGTACTGGAGCCGCCTCGACGAGTTTGCCGACAAGGGTGCCGAGGCAGGAAAACTCCTCTTCAACGAGCACTATTTCCAGCACAACATCCTCGAAGCAGGAGCACACTGGGTCGACTCCCCCTGGCGTTCATCCAACAACATCAACGCAACAGACTTCCCCGAACCCGTACCCTTCGCAGGCGACAAGCGAATCTTCGTTGCAGATATGTTCTACGACGTCAACCACCCGACACGCCGTGAGCTTCACAAGAACTATATCCGCATGAACCTCGACAACTTCGCCGACGATCCCAACGTTGTCCACCTCATCAGCGCCGAGTTCACCGGTCCGCAGCACTTCGTTGAATTCTGGCTCGACGAGATTGCCGCATGGGAGAAGGAGACAGGTAAGGATGCGAAAGTGGCCCTCAGCACCACCAAGGATGTGCAGGATGCCATACTCGCCAATCCCAAATATGCCGATGTTGTCGACATCATCGACATCCGCTACTGGCACTACAAGACCGACGGCATCTATGCTCCCGAAGGTGGCAAGAATCTGGCACCGCGTCAGCACGCACGCAAGATGAAGGTCGGCAAGGTGACTTTCAAGGAAGCCTACAAAGCCGTCAGCGAATACCGCAACAAGTATCCTGAAAAGGCCGTCACCTACTATGCGCAGAACTATCCCGACATGGCCTGGGCCGTATTCATGGCAGGTGGTTCACTTGCAGGAATCCCCGTCAAGGACAGCGATTTCCTCAAAGCAGCCTCTGCGATGGAAATTGTCGGGACTGACAGCGATGACTTCAAACTCCTCAGAGGAAAAGATGGAATGATTGTCTACTCGCAGGGAGCGAATGCAATTCCCATCGACCTTCCGGCAGGAAAATACAGTGTCACCGCCTACAATCCCAAGTCGGGAGAATCGACAGTGGTCAACAAATCTGTCAAAATCTCCGCGCCCTACACTCTTGATACGTCCGACAAAGCAACAGTCTACTTCTTCAAGAAGCTCTAAGAAGTAAATTCATATACCGACAACAGAAATCCCGGATGGAAAAGTCTGTCATCATTGACTGATACTTTTCCATCCGGGACTTCTGTTGTCAGTTCTATTATATATGTATATATTCCGTTACTTCATTCCGAAAAGCTTCATCATCCACTCAACGGATTCGTCGTTGGTCTCCGGGAAGCGCCAGTGACCGCTCGTCGGGGTGACGGCAAGCCTCTTGGGTGCTGTTATGGCATTGTAGGCAGCGTAGGTCGAGGTCGGGGAACAGGTCTCGTCATTGAAGCCGAAAGAGTAAAAGACGGGGCATTTCACTCTCTTGGCAAAGTTCACGACATCGTAATACGGCAAGGTCTCTTCAGCACCTTTTGCCTCTTCCCTCCCACGGAAATATTTCGGCCAGCCTCCGGCACGACCGTTGAGGAAGCCGGTCAGATCGCAGAGCGCGGGATAGAAGGGGGAACAGGCTGTCACTTTCGGGTTCAAGGCGGCGGTGATGATTGACAAGGCACCACCCTGACTGCCACCGGTCACACCGACATTCTTGCCGTCCCAATCCGGGAGCGAACAGAGGAAGTCGATGCACCTCGCACATCCTGCATAGACGGATTTGTAGTAAAAACTGTCGGGCGACTCAATCCCTCGGCGGTTATAGTCATTCACGCGCTCCTTGGCGGCCTGAAATTCCTCTTCGCCAAGCTCGGGATCACAGCCGTCGTGGATATTGATGTTGAGATAAATGAAACCCATGTCGCTGTAAGCGGTGTAGGGAGTCGTGCGGTTCGCCCCTGCTCCGGGTGGACAGAAGAGCACCGGATGCTCCTTTCCGTCGCGCGGACGGGCAAGATAGCCGTAGATGTGGCGACCATTCGGGCCGACATTGATTTTCACTTTCGATACCTCGACCGTCTCGGTTGATTTTTCGGGCAATGGTGTGATTTCCGGCGCAAGGTCAACAGCCGCAGCCTCTTTCAATGCCTGTCGCCAGAATTTGTCGAAGTCCTTCGGGTCGGATATGAAGCTTTCAATTTTCTCAGGGTCGTAACCGACCTTTACTATATCGGAGTGGTTCTTGTCGTAGACGGTATATCGCAGATTGCAAGTCCTGAAGCCCGGTAAATTACGTGTGCCGAGGTCAATCGTGGCCTTACCTCCGAGAATCATTACGGAGTCCTTGCGTTCGGGGGGCATCATCTCATCCCCGACCGAATATCTTATCCAGACCGAATCCACGGGCAATCCTCCCTTGAAGGCTTGAACCGTGACGGTGGCGTTTTCGCCGGTACGGTAAATCCTGTCGGGATGGTCGGTGGTGACAAGCGATTCAAGATATGCTCTCTTCGGAGCAGAAAACTGAGCCTCAGCCACAGCTCCACCCATACATAGCGCCAAAAATAATGCGCTGAGTTTATTAATGTCGGTATTCATATTCATTCATGGTAAAATTTTTGAGTCTGAATGGCAGTTGCTCAAGCTAACGCAACAAGCCCTCTTCAATCCAACCGCAAATTTACGCATTTTATTGCAGGATATTTTCAGCAAAGGGCTTATAAGTCATTTTTTTGCGTATCTTTGTGGACTCACCAATCAAACCTTTAACAATGAAAAAGTCACTCTCTTCAATTCTGCTCCTCATCGCCATTATCATGGCAGGATGCACAACCGAAAAAATCGGGATGAACCCTACGGCCGACGGACGGGAAATGATGTATGAATGTCTCAGTTACCTCAAAGAGGGAGATGCAGAGAAAGCCAATGCAGTCATAGCTCCGTATCTTGAAATCTACACAAGCCGACCGCTGTCCGAAAGACTTGCCTTCTGCAAGGCGAGTTCGGAAAGCTATTGGTATGAAATGATCGGGAGCTCTGACGAAGGTTGGAAGGAATTTCTCGACAGAATCCGTCCGCTGATGGAATGGTATGTGCATTCAGGCACCGCACTCTCATCACTTCCCAACTTCAACAGGCTTCATGAATTTCAAGTGGCCACGATAGCTGAGGCTACACCTCCGGAACCGATAAGAATGGAAATAGAGAATCCCGACAGCATCAAAGCTCATGCAGATTCAATCGTCGTTAAAATCATTAATGAAACTGACGGCAAAGTGACCTTTGGAGAAATGTTCTGGCTTGAAAGGCAGGAGGGCAACGATTGGGTCACGGTTCCATACAATCCGGCCGGACCGGACGAAGCATCTGCGGTCTGGAATGCCGTGGCCTACATAATTTTTCCTCAATCCACCAGTCGGCATGTCGATCACACAGGGTTCTTCAACAAAAATCTCACTAAAGGGGACTACCGTCTCTGCCGGACAGTCAACCCCGACGATGACCGGACCCGCACAGACACCCTCCGGGCTGAATTCAGAATTTTGGAATAGGATAATAGGGAATCCAACGCTATTGTGAGCGAAGCCCTGAAGCCCGATCGGGCTTCAGGGCTTCGCTGCTAATGGGGAGGAGGGAGGAGCGGGGTGGTCGGACGAGTCGGACTGGTCAGACGGGTCCGACGAGTCCGACTGGTCGGGAAGCTTTGAGGGCCTGCCTGCTTATTTTTTCTGATAGCGGATGGCGTTGGCGGGGAGGTTTTCGCCGTTGGGGCCGAAGGAGAAGAGGGCTTCGTGGGGTTCGACTGTCACCTTCGATTCATCGAGTTTGGAGCGGTCAAGGCCGAAGGTCTCAATGAAGAAGTCATAGACGGCCTGACGTTTGTTGGGGCCGAAATCGTGACCTTCATTGGGGAGATGGACATTGGAGACTTTGTCCTTTGCGTCATAGAATCCGTAGATTCGCTGAATGTAGGGAAACTCATTCTCAGGAACAATGTTTGTCCAGTCCTTTCCGTCGGAGACGATGCGCATGGGGAGCGGAGCGAATGTGGCTGCAAGCTCGGCATTGCAGGTGTTGCCTCCGGCGCGCATGATGGGCATACCGCTCTCGCAAGGACAACCGCCGTCGAAATACGACGAGAGGCTTACGACAGGACACGAAGCGGTGTAGCGCGGGTCGATGACCGAAAGGAGGACTGACTGCGAACCGCCGCCGGAACCGCCATTGACACCCACGCGAGTCGGGTCGACATCCTTGCGCTCAATCATGAAATCAAGGATGGAAATGCCGTTGAGAGCCTGCACGACCTGCGCCTTGGAAGTATGATGTCCCTCGCTTCCGACCTGAAGGGCGGATTCGCCCCAACCGTAAAGGTCATAGTCCACGCAGATGGCGCCCATACGGGCAAGGGTGGCGAGGCGCTGCTGCTGCGCGGTGTTGTAGCGTCCGTTGCCGAAGTGACCATTGGGACAGATGATAAGCGGATGCTTTCCCTTGCCTGTCGGCGCATAGATTGACCCGCAGACATAGAGGCCGGGAAGTGTCTCAAGATAGAAATTCTGAACGGTGTAGCCGTCGAACTTCCTCACTTTTGAGAACACCGGCTTCGCACCTACACGCTGCGCGAGGGCATCGTCGATTGTGAGAAGTTCGCGCACCTGACGCTTGACAGAGTCGCGGCGCAATTCCCATGAATCCTTGTCGGAGTAGAGGGAGGTGAGCCATGCGACGAGCTTACGGCCATCGGCCTCGGTGCGACGCGGATATTCATATTTCTTAAGCTTGTATGTGGTGTCGTTCTGCTTCACGAACTTGAAGTCAAAAGGAACAAGCACATTGGTCAGTGATTCCTCGACCGAATAGGGGCGGATGCGCGAATCGGCGTAGGGAAGCACGAGACCGGTAGTGTCGATGTCGTATTTCAGACGCACATGGAAGCGTTCGCTGATTTCATTGAGAACTTCGCCGAGGGGACGGCGAAACTGGTTTTCAAAGGTATTCTGTGAAAAAGCGGGGAGCGCCATAAGCGCTGCCCCGAAAAGTATGCCTGCTGATTTCATTTTGCAGTTATAAGGATGGTTTACTTGATTTTTGAGGATAGGGTGTGTCGGCCTGACGACACTTTCACGGGTGAGAGCTGACCGGGCATGAACACATCGGCAGTCACGTTGGCCGGGAGAGTGATGTTGATGCTGAAATCATCACCATTGCGCGCCCATGCGACATCCACATCGCCGTAGAGGGTGGCAGTGCGTCCGTGGACACTCGTCAAATCTCCCACGACAGAGGGCTGAATGAGCAGATGCTGCATACCCGGACTTGAAAGGTCGGTCTTTATGCCCGCGAGCGAACGGAAGAGCCATTCGTCAATCTGACCCATCATGAAGTGGTTCCACGATGAACCTTGACGGGGATCCCACTGCTCGGTGAGGGTAGTGGCACCATACTGGAGCTGGAAACCGTAGCCGGGAGTGTCGTAGTGGTTGTGCATCTCATACATCAGCTCGTCAAGACCGTTGTCGGCAAGCGAGCGGAAGAGGAAGCGGTTGCCGACATCGCCGGTGGTGAGGCGGACGCCATGTTCGCGGATGTCGCCGACAAGATTGTCGATGACCGCCTGACGCTTCTCGTAGGGAACCATGCCGAGGAAAAGCGGGAAGGCATTGGAGGTCTGACTGCCTGTTCCGTAGTCGTTGGTCGCAGGGTCAAAGTACTTGCGGTTGAACGATTCGCGCACATTCTGAGCGAGGAGCCTGAAACGTGAGGCATCCTCATGCTTGCCGAGAAGTTCGGCTGCCTTTATCATATAGAGTATGTCCATATAATACTGAGCGGAAGCCACAAGTCCCACAGGAGTGTTGCGCGAGAAACCGGCCTTGAAATCGCCGTAGTCATACCAGTCGCCGAGGCCGAAATCAATCAGATTGTCCTCCGCACGGGTACCGAGATAGTCGAGATAGGCAACCATGTTGGGATAATACTCGCGTATCAGACTATCGTCACCGTAATTCTCATAATACATCCACGGCGAGATGATGAGCGTAGCACCCCATTCGGGAGATTCGGCGAAGCCTTCCATTCCGGGCCATTCGAAGATGACATATTGCGGAGCGACGGTCGGGACCATGCCGTTAGGACGCTGGCTGTCGGCAATGTCGCGGAGCACTTTCGGGATGTAGGAAGTGAGGTCATAGTTGTAGAAGAGGCTTGGGCCGTTGAGATGCACCTGCTCCAGCCATCCGAGTTTCTCACGGTGGGGACAGTCGGTGAAGACTGACTGCATGTTGCTTCTCTCGGCATTGCGGATGAGCTTGTGGGCCGCAGTGAAGATGGGGTTGGAACATTCAAACACGCTTCCCTCCTCAGCAGAGTTGTAGATGAAGCAGGAGGTGATATTCTCCACAACAGGAAGCCCGTAGGGATTATACTCTCCGGGGAACACCGCGCCTTCGAGCTGAATGTAGCGGAAACCGTAGTAGGAGAATCGCGGATGCCAAGTCTCAGGTTCGTAGCTGCGGAGAGTGTAGGTGTAGTAATGCTGACGGCCTGTCTGACGCTGATTGGCGGCATTTTCATCAGTGAGACTTTCGCTCACCACCATAGTCACGGTCTGGCCCGGTTTGCCCTGAAGGGTGATTTCGGGGAAACCCGCGAGGTTCTGACCCATGTCAAGAAGGATAGCCGAAGGATCGACAGTGCGTTTGGTCGACTTACATGCAGCCTCGACCTCAGAAGGTGTCAGCTTGTGTCGTGTCTTGACAGGAAAATGCTCCATAATCTTAACCGGAGGAGCCATCTGGGGGGTCAGCTTGCCTTTGGGTGCGCGCTGCACGACCACAGGCTTCCAGGCACTGTCGTTGAACCCGGCTTTATTCCAACCCGGCTGTTCAAGACGCGCGTCGTAGTCCTCGCCACCATAGATGGAGTGGAAGGTGATGGGGCTGAGGTCATATTTCCAGTCATCGCCGGTGGTGATGACCTCCGAAGAGCCGTCGGTATAGTTGACCACCATTTTCAGCCACAATGTCTCCGGTCCGAAACCTACGAGCAGCTTACTGTAGCGCTTGCCACGCACGACGTTGTAGAAACCGTTGCCGAGAAGTACACCCATAGCGTTCTCACCACGGTGAAGCATAGAAGTGACATTGTAGGTGTTGAAATAGACAGTCTTGTCGTAGTCGCTCCAAAGAGGAGTGAACTCGCCGTCGCCGACCTTGTCGCCGTTGATTGAAAGTTCGTAGTGACCGAGACCGCAGACATAGACCGTAGCATCGGCGATTTTCTTGGGAAGGTCGAAATCAGTGCGGAGGATGATGCTGCGCGAGGCCATCGAATCGACACGTTCCCAAGCCTCCTTGATTTCGGGGACTTTCCACTTGTCGTAGGTATAATTTCGGCCCTCGGGCAACTTGGCGTCATCATAACTGATGGCTCCGATCCACTTTCCGTCGAGGAAAGCACGGTCGGGGGCGAGACGGAACTCCGCAGGCGCGCTCCATGCGGAGGCCTTCTTGTTCTGATCCCACACCTTGACACGCCATGAGTAGCGGGTCATCGGTTCGAGCTTCGGACCGCGATAGTCCACAAGCTGACTTTTGGGTGAAAGCACCTTCTTTGAGTTCCAGACAAGTTTCGACTTGCCTGCCTTCATCGAATAGACCTCAATCTGATAGGCCGACTGCATGTCGCCGTTGGCTCCAGAGAGTTGCCAACCGAAACGCGGAGTCTCGGTGTCGATGGCGAGGGGCGACTCCGTCATCTCGCAGGTCATGCGCGTCACGTCGAGCGCACTGACCTGCAAAGATGCGAGAAATAAGAGTGTGATATAAAGTATCTGCCTCATGTCAATTGTCGGTTTTGACGGTTAGAGAACATCCTTGCAGACAAGGCGTTCGAGTTTGGGAGCGTGACCTACCTCCTTGCCGTCGACATAGACGCGCAGACCGCTGCCCTTGTGGTAGCGCTGTCCGTCCTTGTCCCAGAGGATGGTCACATTACGGCCATGGTAAGGCACATTGTCGAGGCAGAACCAGTCCCAGGTCCCGTCGGGAATGAGGGGGTTGACCTCGATGGTGTTGTCGTTGCGGGGACGCAGACCGACGAGACCTGTAATCACAAGGTCGTTGAAAGTCGAATGGTTGTAGTAACGGCTGCGTTCCTGATCACCTTTGAGCCAGTAGCCTGTCACCTCGTCGAGATACTCTCCGATGTAGGGACGGCCACGGTGGTGCTGCGACTCGACATAAAGTTTCATCTGTGCGAAATATGTGCTGTCGGTCACCACGGGGTTCTCCTCGGTGTTGAGATAGTTGGCAAGAGCTGTGAGAGTCTGAGCGGAAGCGAAAGGCCAGATGGCACCGTCCCATTCACACTTGCCGACACCACGGGTGCGGAATTCGGGGTGACGGCGTTCGGCTGTGGTCATGCCGTAGGGGGCTGAGAAACCTTTCTCATCGTTGAGCTGAAGCCAAGCCTCGTCATAGACACCCTTGTCGGGGAGATTGAAGTACCAGGGGATATAGCCGATGGCCTCGCGGGCACGGGCGCAAGTGTCGCCACGCACTGTCTCGAAGAAGGAATCCTCCTTGCTCCAGAGGCGTGACTGCACAAGATTCTTGATTTCCTCGGCCTTCTGCTCATAGAGCTGCTGCTCGTCCTTCTTACCGAGTTTTTCGGCAATGGCTGCAAGGGCTTTGGCGTTGCCATACATATAGGAGTTGATGGTCGGGCGGGCATACTTCTTCTTGCGTCCGCCACTGATGCTCTCCTCCATGCCGTCCTGCACGTCCCCCTGCCAGTAAAGGCCGTTGGGCAGACGGTGGGAGCTTTCCCAACGCTCATATTCAGCCTTAAGGTCAGGATACATCTTGGCAAGTGCGTCGAGGTCATTGTCGACGAGATAACGATTGTAGACAGCATCAGGATTCCATGAGCTGAACTTCATCATCTTGTTCATCGGAGCTCCATCGTTGCCGTGATACCAGGTGTTGATGATACCGTCGAGATATTTCGGGTCTCGCAACCAGCGGCTCTCATAGATGTGGTGGCCGATGGCACAGGCAATCAGATTGTATTTGTCGGCATAGCTGCGGTCAACGAGGAATTCGGTCATACCGTAGCCCACCGGAGTATCCTTGATGTGCTTGCGCAGTGTCCACCAACGGTAGTAGTACATCTCTTCCATATCCTCATCGGGACACTCGAAGAGAGGCACATTTTCCTTCATCCATGCGGACGATTCGGAGTTGGGGATTGCCTGAACGATATTCTCATCCTCCATGTCGTTGAAATAGTCTGCATGGTGGGCGAAATCATCGTATTTCAGCACTGCGGCAGTGCCGTCGACATCGCGCGACGAGCTCTTGAAGTTGGCTATGCGGTAGACGGCTTCCTTGTCGACATCGTTTGCGCGGGGCATATCGTTGTGCTGGTCGGCCTCGGTGTCAACATTCGGGAAATTGGAATGACCGCCGGTGCGGAATACCACGCGCTCAACTTCCTTGACCGGAGCGAAGAGCATACGGGTAGCTTTCTTCTCGCCGTTGACATAGACGGTCGAGTTGCGGTTGTCGAGGGTCAGGTCAACCTTTACATGATAAGGTTTGCCCGGTTCATAGTTGAGAATCTTGCCGTAGCGCGCCCCACCCTTCGAGCGGAACTCACCTTCGGGTGTGAGGTCGAGGCGGGCGCAGGCCGTGCCCTCGTCGTCGACAAACTCAATCATGAGCGTGCCGTGGTCGTTCTGCTCGGCCATGAGGTCGAACTCAACAGTGAGTTCACGCGTCGGCGGAATCTTGCGTTCAACCTTCGAAACGTCAAAGGGATCCTTGTCGGCGAGTGTCAACCATGTCTTTCCGTCCTTCTCCTGCAGAGATACAGGTGCCCAGACGGGAGAATAGATGTTCCACATCGTCAGGTCGGAAAGATTCTTGAAGTCAGCGAAATTCTCATCGGCATGTTCTGTAGCGACAAGCTCGACGGGAACAGGCACGCGAGCCACCCACATGTCCTCCTTACCGACGCTGTAGGTCACCCAAAGGTCACCGTCGGGAGGAGTGCCGTTGCCCTCCTGGATACCGCGCACATACTGCGGACCGAACGACTTGTATTGTCCGGCGTAACGCATCGGGGGCACCTCACCGTGGACAAGGTTGAGGGTGGTATAGTCAAGACCGTCGCCACTGAGCGAGATTGCGAGAGGCCAGCGGAATTCCGAAGGGTTATAGACAGTGGCGTATGTGCCGTCGCTGAGTTTCTGACCCCAGATTTTGGCGTTGCTGTTAACGAAACCTTTGGCACGTTCGACAGGTTCATACCATGTGTTGCCGCCATCCTTGCTGACAGAGGTCAGGGCGTGTTTCCAGAGGGCTGCGATGTTGCCGTCGGGAAGAGTGTACCAACTGAAAGCCTTGTAGGGTTTCTGCAAGGGAATCATCGGGTCGTTGCGGTCAGCCTCCTCGACGAACTGCATACGGTAGAGGGGATTTGCGAGAATCTCCTCGCAGGCTTCACGGAACGCCTTGTCCTTGCTCTTCTTGTAGTTGGGATAGAGGGTATTTTTCTCGTTGAAGTCGTGATTGTAATAAATAAAGTAGATAGGGCCGAAAGTGCCGTCGGGATTGATTTCACGAACCACACGGCCGATACCGTTGCCATCGTTGGGGTCATCCTTATGGTGGAGGGCAATACCATAGTTGCCGATGGCAAGGAGTTTGCCAGACTTCGACACATAGAAACCTACACGCTGGTGCATCACCGCGTCCTGACCGGAAGCTGTCTGCTCCATTCCTTCCTTCTTGAAGCCGTCGGGGACAGGATAGACAGGGAAGAGAATCTGAGGTGCGCTCCAGTTGTAGCCATCCTCGGATGTCTGCAAAAGTGTGCGTCCGCCACCCACATGCTCGTCAACCGGGTTGGACAGATAGTGCATGTAGAATTTACCGTTCCAGTAGGCCATCATCGGCTGATGGTTGTAGGTCCAGCCGTTGTCGTTGGGCGAATAGAGGTCATAGCGGCGGTTGGCGCGCATGGTCTGGATGTTGTGGACACCCACCGCAGGGGTCAGGCCTCCGTCATGACGGTTGGGATTCGAGAGCTTTGTCCCGGTATAGTGAATGAGGTCCTCGGCATTCATGCCTCCGGCTGCCATGAAAGCAGCGGCGATGAGGACGAGTCTGGAGATTTTCATTTTTTCTTAGAGGCTTCAATAAGGTTGTTGACTACTGAACGGGGAGCGCGGAAGATTGTGCCGTGCTTGTGATCCTTGGGAACGCTCACGCTGTCGGTGACATCAGTGAAGTTGACGAAATCCTTGGTTTTGTGGGCACTGTAGATGAATTTTCTATATGTGTCGTAGTAGATATAGTAATCATCACCGACCTTGACAACGGAGGGGCCTTCGGTGAACGATTCCGTGAAGGGTTCGGAAGCATCGCTCCACGGGCCTTCGGGGGCTTTGGCAAATGCGACCTTGATGTTACGGTTGGGACGGGTGTTGTCCTTGACAACCATCACATAGTCCTCAGGGCCACGCTTCACTACGACCGCGTCGATGCAACTGAAACCGGGATCATAGAAGAGCCTAGGTTCAGAGAAGGTCTCGAAATCCTTTGTGGTGACATAGTAAAGGCGATGGTTGTTCTTCTCATCCTCAATACCGACATCAAAACCGGCATCTACGACGCAGGAAGCATAGATGACCATGAACTGATCCTTCACATCATCATAAAAAAGTTCGGGAGCCCATAGATTCTGGGTCGAGGCGATGGAATCCATGGCAGGAATACGGCGCTGATTGCTCCAGTGAATGAGGTCTTTTGAATTGGCATAACCGAATCCGGTGTCACCCTTCCATGCAATGGTCCAGACGAGGTGATAGGTGCTGTCGGGGCCGACCACAATCGAGGGATCGCGCATGATGTTCATGCCGATTTCAGGTTTGAGCCATGTTCCGGCGATGCTGTCCCAATGTATGCCGTCCTCGCTGTAGAGGAAGCGGAGACCTTCATCGGCAGGTTCATGGAAAGATGTAAACATGTATAAATCCTCCTCAGGAGCATCCTGAGTCCGGGTTGAAGACGAACTGCATGAGTAGAGACCCATTGTAAGCCCGAGGGTTGCTATAGCTGCTGTAAGAATTCTCATGATTTTATTGTTTTTCTATGGAAAGGCATAGACGGACATAAGTGGCATATTTTTTCTGACTGCTATTCAGTCAAAACCTATGTTTCTTTTGACACTTATGTCTTTCTGTGCCTTTCCATTTTAGGTTAAAGATCTAATTTCGCGTATTTCACACGCTGACGGCGCCAGGTATAGACTGCATGGAGCTTACCATCCTTCCCCTCGATGATGCTCGGGTAGGAATACTGGCTGACGGGGCTGTCTTCAAGAGTCACGACATTGTCCCAGTTAAGACCGTCGGTCGAAACAGCTACGCAGAGCGGAGTGCGCACACCCTTCGGAGTTCCGTCGAGAGTGGAGAAGTCATTGTAGATAAGGACATGACGGCCATCCTTGAGAGTGACGGCATCCGTGCCGGAATTATTGTTGGGCATATCCATGAGGGTGAGCGGGCTCCAAGTGTCGCCGTTGTCCGAACTCCAGCTTGTGGCAAGTTTGGCGTTGCGTGTGCGGCAAATAATCTGTAGACGGCCATCCGTGTGCTTCAGGATACTCGGCTGAATTGCGTAGATGGGTTCAAGCTCAGTGCGGTCGGTACGCTTGGCCGAATCGGCGGGAAGGGCTCCGGTGGAGCGCCATGTCTTGCCACCGTCATCGGAAATTTCAATCCATGCGGTCCAACCCTTGCCCTCACGGCTGCTCGGGGCGAGGATGCGGCCGTTGATGTATTCGGGCTTGTTCTTGATAGGACCGAGGATACCTTCGGGGAGAGCCTCACGCTCAGCCCAGGTCTTGCCACCGTCGGTTGATTTGACAACCCATCCTGTCCAGTCGCCCACGCTCGAACCAATCTTGTAGAAAAGCATCAGTTCCTTTGAGCCGGGAATCTGGAACAGCACCGGATTCCAGCAGGCCTTACGGCGCGCGTTGTTGATGTCGCCCTTGAAGTGGGGGCCGACAGGGCCTGCAGTCGCGGGAGTTGTCTCCTCGTTGATGCCCGAGAGACCTGCAATCTTGATTTCAGGGTCATTGAGGTCAAAGACACCGTCGGCTGCAATCTCGGGAGCTGTCCACTCGGTAGCACCTTTAGGCTTGCGGCATACCCAGATTACACAGTCGGGGTTGCGCTCCTTGGTTCCGCCGAAGAAGGCGGCGACGAGGTCGCCGTTGGCAAGCTCGACGATTGTAGCGCCGTGACATTCGGGGAACGATGTGCTTTCATAAAGGAATTCATCGTTCAGAATCCCCTTGCGCTTGTCGCCGAGCGAGGGATCAACCTTGATGTCGAGGTCATAGACACCCGAACCTACACTCCAATAGGAATCATTACCTTCGGAGCGGAGATATTTTGCACCCTTGACCTTGACAGCATTCTTGTCGGGAGTCGGGACGCAGAGGACGGCGGTGGTGTTGCAAGGAATCTCCACATGCCAGTCAATGTGCATCGGAGTCTTGACCCAACGGCTTGCAAGGAGACCGTAGGGTGTGCGGTAGGAAGCGTTGACGCTGTCCATCTGCTGGATTGAGAAGTCGGGTTTGAGAAGTATCTCCTTATAGCCCGGCTTGGCGGGATTGAAACCGGCGAGGTCCTGATAGTACCAGTTGATATGGTCACCGAGCATCATGACATGGTTGTTGCTGTTCATGCGACGGCTTGCAGTGTCACCGTTCCAGAGTTCCCAGATGGTTGTAGCACCCTTCTCTATCTCATAGCCGTAGCTCGGATAGGTCTTGTTGGAGGCAAGCATGGCTGCGACATCTCCGCGACCGATGCGCGAAAGCTCACGCATGAGCCAGTTCACGCCGATAACACCGGTGGAGATATGGCCCTTGTTGGTCTCGATGATGGTCTTGATGAGATTGTCGGCTACAGCCTGACGGTATTCCTCAGGCACCATGTTGAATGCAAGGGGAAGGACATTGGCAGTAGCGGTGTTGTTGTCGTAGAAGATGCTGTCGGGATAGAGGATATGGGGTGTCTGGACAGGCGATGTCCCCTTCTTCACGAGAAGGAATTTCTTGTTGAAGGCATCCTTGACCTTGTCGGCATCCTGCTCCCATGCGGCAGCTTCGGAATCAAGTCCCTGCATACGGGCGAACTTGGCCATCAACTGACACATCTTATAATAATATGCTGAAGCGATGAGAGTGCCGTCGGTCTTGCGGGCAGGGTCCTGACTGTGGATCATATCGGGCTTTTCCGGGGGAACGCACCAATCGCCATACTTGTCGGCAGTGATAAGTCCCTCCTTATTTGTGTAGTCCTTGCGGATGTGGTTCATCCACTTCTTCATGGCCTCATAGTTGCGGAATATGGGCTGCGGATTTCCGGTCTGCTCATAGAGCATGTCGCACACGACGGGGAGTGTCGACGACCAGGTCATGTCGGAAGTGTAGTAGTTGTAGTAGGCGGGAGCAATGTCGGGCAGACAGCCGTCCTCGCGCTGCGATTCGCGCATGTCGTCCATCCACTTGGCATAGAAATTAGCATTGTCAAACATGAAATTCTCGCCCCAGGTGTTCATGTTGTGGTCACCTGTCCAGGGCTGACGCTCGTCGCGCTGCGGACAGTCGACGGGGACACCCTTGTAGTTGCTCGCCGTGCCCCACCATGCGTTGCGGTGAATCGCATTCATGGTCTTGTTGGAGCTTGCGAAAGTTCCGTTGTTGGGGAGAGCGTCATAGACAAATTCAGCTACAATATCCTCAGGTTTGAGGTCCTTCATTCCGGAAACCTCAACAAACTGGAAGCCGTGGTAGGAGAATTTCGGGCTCCACTTCACGCCTTTTTCGGTTCCGTTGGCAATGTAGCGGTCGGTGCTCTGTGCGTTGCGCAGATTCTCGACATCAAGCTGGGTGCTGTCAGCGGAAATGCGCTCTGAATAGCGAATCATGACGGTGTCGCCCTTGGCAACATCGGAAATGTTGACTTTCACCCATCCGGCCATGTTCTGACCGAAGTCGACCATGTAGCGGTCGCCGAGTTTACGGACAGATTTGGGAGTGAGGGTCTGCATGACCTTCATGTTGGGTGACTGCGCACCGCGGAGTGTTCCGTAGGGAAGTTCGGCGCGCTGTGCCTTGAGCCATTTCGAGTCATCATAGCCGGGCATGGTCCAGTCGCCGAGTTCAAGCTGCGCGTCATAGACCTCGCCGTCATATTCATTGTTGCTGCGGATAGGGCCTTCGGCTGTAAGGCTCCACTTCTCGTCACTGTTGACGCGCTGTGTGGTCCCGTCGGCATACTCGATGATGAGATTCATGCGGAGTTTGGGATAACCGAAGGTAGGTATCTTGTAGGGTTTGAAATTCTGACGCATGGTGTAGAAACGGCCGTTGCCGAGAGTCACACCGATGGCGTTGGGGTCACCGTTGCCTTTGAGAAGATCGGTGACATCGTAGGAATTATAGAGAGTTGTACGACGGTAGTCGGTGGGTGCGGGTGCGAGAACGTCGTCGCTCACTTTCTTGCCGTTGATGTAGAGTTCATAGAGACCGAGACCGGAGATATGGGCTGTCGCGCGCTTGATTTCCTTATTCTCGCTGTTGAACTCCTTGCGGAGATAGCGGGAACTCATGCGGCTGTGGGAATCCTCGATGTCCCACTTGAAGGGACCTTCCCATCCGATCCAGCGTCCGCCCCAATGGCCTTCGCCGACGATACCCATGCCCCACTCTGCCGGTTGGCTCCATGAGGATTCACCACGGTTGGTGAAGACGCGCACCTTCCAGTAGCAACGGGTGTTGTCGGGGAGTTCTTTTCCTTCATACTCCACCCAGACCGACCGGTCTGAGTTGACACGGCCTGAATCCCAGAGGTCACCTTGACCGGCGGCAAGTTTTTCGGGAGAGGAGGCAACGAGGACATGATAGGCTGTCTGCATGACGTCGCGCTCGTTGGAAGTGATGATCCAGCTAAGACGCGGATGCTGTGTCTCTATACTAAGAGGGTTCACCTGACCCTCTGTGGTCAGCGAACCCACCGAAACCCCGGCCCGGAGGCCGAGGCTTATCAGAAGTGAGATTATAAGATAGGTTGTGCGTTGCATCACATTATGCTGTAGTGATTAATACTGAGTGGGAAGGCTCTTCCATTCCTTGCCGATATAATCCTTGTCGGCATCGACAGCAATGAGCACACGATCGTTGCCTGCTCCGTGACCGCCGTCATACTGGAAAGGAGTGACCTTGCTGTCAAACTCACCGATGTAGTCGAGCTGACCGTTGGTGGGATTGTACCACCACGCATTTTTCTTTTTGCCGGAAATCTTTGTGAGGTCGATTTCCATGGGGCGGTTGGTGTAGTTGTAGACGAGGAGGTAGTCATTGCCACGGGTGGCGATGAGACGGTCGTAGCGGGTACCGTTCTCACCGGCGATGATGCTCTGGTCGGGAACACGCTCGAAGAAGGGGAAGGCAAGCATGAGGTTCTTAAGATGCTGCATCTGGTTGAAACCGGGATCCTTCATGCCCTCATACCAAGTCTTTGTGGCACCGTAGCCACCGACATTGGCGGGTTTGAGCATCTGCATGATTGAATTGTGGCCGTAGGTGTGACCGAAAGCACCGGCGAATACCGACCAGTATCCGTAGCGGCGCACGTCGGGAGCCTTCCACCAAGGCTGTGAGGGATCGTGGAGACCCTGGGGGATTTCCTCGTAGGAGGGTTCGGCATCGAAGATGGGTTTGCGGGGCTTCATTGCGAGACCGGCCTCAACGTAACGCCAGTTGTCCTCGGCCTGTGCAGCCTGAGCGGTGTCGTCGCCGTCGCCACGAATCTGGTCGTAGCGGCGGTGACCGCTCTGGAACATGTTGAAATCAAGCCAGTCGGCATTGTGGAACCAGTTGATTGATGATGTGCGACCGAAGGGATGGTAGCTCATGAGGTGGTTCTTGTCAATGGACTTGATGGTCTTTGCCATAGCGTTCCACTGGTCGGGATTGATGTCGCCCTTCACGTCGCCACCCATCATCCAGATGATGTTGGGAGAATCCTTGTAGCGCTCGGCGAGGAATTTGCCGTAGGCCTTGGCATCGTCAACGCTCATCAGACCGGCTTTCACAAGACCGCCCCAGATGGGCACCATTGCGATGTAGATACCGTTGTTTTCAGCCTGTTTGATGATGTAGTCCATGTGATCCCAGTAGCCATAGACACCCTTCTTGTTGATTTCCGAGAAATCCCATCCGTCGGGGTGTGAATACTGACCGTAGAAGTTGATGGCGGGAACAGCGTTGATGGTCTGCACCTGAACGACATTGTAGCCGGCCTCACGGCAGCCGTTGAGATAGTAGGAAGCTTCGGCACGGTCAAGACGTTCGGGAAGAAGCCAACCGGTCTCACCCATCCAGAAGAAGGGTTTGCCGTTTTCGTGCTGAAGATAGGTGCCATTGTCAGAAACTCGCAGTTTTCCATTGTCCCACGGTTTATAGTTCTTCTTCACCGGGTCCTGGGCATGGATGGCTGTCATGGCAGCGATGACCAGACAGATAAACAGGCTCAATTTTTTCATGATTCGTTGATTTATTTTTCGTTTTTTAATTATGCGATTGATGATTGGAAGTAGAGAAGTCAGGTAGATAAAACAGGAGGGCTACAATAGCACAAAAGGAACAAAAGTTATTATAAAATCATCCTTGCGTAAGACTGTTTATATCACTTTTGTTTCTTTTGTTATTATTGTCCTTTTGTGCTCCTTACATCACTCCGGATTATTTTCCGGTGAGGACGTAGGTCTGTCCGGCTTTGGTCGGGAGATCGTAAAGATAGGTTTTCTTCAGCTCGACCGGATTGAGTTTGGCCTCCGGGCTGATGATTGGGGCGAGACCGTCGTTCACTTCAAAGAGCGGATTGGAGTTGTCGCCCTTCGCAGTCTTCAGACCTGCACCCTTTAGGGGATTGAGTGTGCGCAGACGGCAGTTGCCTCCGATGGTCGATTTGATGGTCACCTTGTCAATCTTGCCATTCTTCCATGCAAGGTCGATGACGAAACCACCACGGGCAACGAGACCGGTAATCTCACCGTCGGGCCATACGGAAGGAAGTGCAGGGAGAAGATAGATGAAACCATCATGGCTCTGCATGAGCATCTCGGCAATACCGGCCACACAACCGAAGTTGCCGTCGATCTGGAACGGCGGATGTGCGTCGAAGAAGTTGGGATATGTTCCACCCTTCTTCTTTTCGTTGCGCACAAGGGTGAGCTGGTCGGTGATGAGTTTATAGGCGTGGTCACCGTCGAGCATACGGGCCCAGAGGCAGACTTTCCAACCCATGCTCCATCCGGTCGACGGGTCTCCGCGATGGATGAGCGACGTGCGCGCTGCATCGAAAAGTTCGGGAGTGCGGAAAGGTGAAATCTGATTTGAGGGATACATGCCGTAGAGGTGCGAGACATGGCGATGGTTGTCCTCGGGATCATCCCAGTCGCCCATCCATTCCTGAAGCTGTCCCCACTTGCCGATACGCATGGGTGAAATCTCATTGACGCGCTTCTTCAGACGGTCGGCAAACTCCTTGTCGGTGTCGAGGATTGTTGCTGCGGTGATGATATTGTTCCAAAGTTCGGTCACAAGCTGATTATCCATCGTTGCGCCGGCAGTGGTGGTTGCCTTGTGGCCCTTGGGTGCATTTTCGGGAGAATTGCTCGGAGCTACGACGAGCATTCCGCTCTCAGGCTCATAGACCATGGTAGCATCGAAGAATTCACCGGCACCCTTCATGATGGGATATGCCTCACGGAGAAATTCGATGTCGCCTGTGTGGAGGTAATGTTCCCAAAGATGACGGCAGAGCCATGCGCCGCCGCTCATCCACATGCCGGAGGGAGCATTGTCAATCGCACCTGTCACGCGCCAGATGTCAGTGTTGTGGTGGAGAACCCAACCGGGAGCGCCATACATGGTTTTGGCGGTCTCCGCACCGGTCTCGCTGACCTCCTTGATGAGCTTGAAAAGAGGTTCGTTGAGATGTGTGAGGTTGGTGACCTCCGAGGGCCAGTAGTTCATCTCAAGGTTGATGTTGCAAGTGTACTTGCTGTCCCACGACGGAAACATCTTGTCGTTCCAGATTCCCTGCAGGTTGGCGGGCTGATTGCCGGGCTGGGAGGAGCTGATGAGGAGGTAGCGGCCAAACTTGTAGTAGTCCTCCACCAGATGTGCATCGTTTGTCTCCTTGAAGCGCTCGATGCGGATGTCGGTCGGGACGTCGGCATACTTGTCGGGGCCGAGGTCGAGAGTGGAGGTGCCGATCTGCTTCTGGTAGAAATCCACATGCTCCTTCTTGGCATCGGCGTAAGGCTTGGTGAGGGCTTTCGAGAGATATTCCTTCGAACGTGCCACCTCATCACCTGTGATGTCCTTGTAGTTATTGAAATTTGTTGCGATTGAAGTATAGATGACAGCTTCGTCGGCATTCTCGACGGAAATCACACCGTCGCGCGAAGTCATGCGTCCGCCTTTGGGGACAGCTGTCACACGGCCCTGGAACTGCACCTTGCCTTTGAGTCCCTCATGGTTTGAGCTGACACCGTTGAGGGTGATGTCGTTGCCCTCGGATGCAATCATCACGTCGGGATGGGGAGTGGTGAGCGAGGCGTTGAATGTCACGCTTCCGGGCTTGTCGGCAGTAATGCGAGTTATGACCACCTCGTCGGGGAAGGAGGCGAATGTCTCACGGGTGAAGTTGACACCGTCGACAGTATATTTCACCACCGTGCGCGCAGAGTCGAGGCTCAGTTCGCGATAGTAGTTGTCATAGCGGGTGTGGCCGGGGAAGGTGATGCGCAAATCACCGAAGGGCTGATAAGGCATACCCTGATTGGTCTTGGACTTGACATGGGCTGTCGCCATATCCTGCGCCTCGCGGTATTTCCCTTCGAACACGAGCTGACGAATCTTGGGAATCCACTCCAGAGCTTCGGGATTGGCATTGTTGTTTGGCTGACCGGCCCAGATGGTTTCCTCGTTGAGCTGAATCTGCTCCGCGCCGGGATTACCGTAGACCATGGCACCGAGACGGCCGTTGCCGAGAGGCAGGGCTTCGGTCCACACCTGTGCGGGTTTGTCGTACCATAACTTGTGTTGCTGCGCAGCCGCC
Organism: uncultured Duncaniella sp.; assembly: GCF_910577345.1. Lineage (GTDB taxonomy): Bacteria > Bacteroidota > Bacteroidia > Bacteroidales > Muribaculaceae > Duncaniella. The sequence continues at coordinate 975 of NZ_CAJTMT010000032.1, read as the reverse complement.
GCGTCAAGCGACAGCACCGCAAATGCTGAAATAAACAAAGATTTTGCAAGTACTTTCATGGAAGATGTTTTTTGGCATAACAAAAGTAATACTTTTCCCCCATATTAACAAATCTTATTGTAAATTGATTTTCGCGTAAATCATCATATTTTGAGGCAGAAACAAATTTCAATAGGGTAAAATCACGGATATTTCCGCAAGGCCGTAACCAAGGCGGAAGCCTTAATGAGTGTATATCATACACTTATCCTCTTTATTTTGTCTGTTTCCAACAATAACTCAATTATAAACATTCATTTACATAAAAACTACTTTTATTTTCATAATGTTATCCTTTCATAAGCGTCACCATCGGATTTATTGATTAAAAAATTACGATTATGAAACCTCCAAGACGAAATCCCCAACCCTATCAGACCATCGCTCACCCGACGGTGAATCAATTATCGTTGATACTTATACCCACCTTATGCGTATATTTCTATATGTTGGTTGAAAATTCATTTTCAACATGGGCAATCGTCATACTGATAGTTTCAATAGTCTGCTTTTTCGGTGCACTAATCTATTTTTGTGTGAGGCAGAAATGTTACAGCCAATTGTTCCGGACATGTTTTTCAGTCATCCTCTGGGGAGTGATTCTGTTCATGCCCTTTATTTTCCGGCATACGAATTGACAATTTGATCTAAAATTTTAATTTGCTTGTGTACATTACGCTTATTTATTGGGTTTTATAAATACCAAATGACAAACGATAAGCAGCGAAGCTACGTTGTAACCTCACCTTGCCAGATGGCAGTTGGTCAGCAGCGTTGTGACCTCACCTTGCCGGATGGCAATTGGTCAGCTGCGAAGCAGCGGTGCGGTGGTAGCCCCACATCAAGCGCGATGCAATGAAGCCCGTAGGGCGAAATTGCGGCGCGTTTACTCTGACCTGAGCAAACATTTGCCTCCGAAATTTATATAAAAGAATG
>NZ_CAJTMT010000031.1 GCF_910577345.1 uncultured Duncaniella sp. | reverse complement strand
CGGAACGCAATTTCGCCCTGCGGGCTTCATTGCGTTTCCGCTCGATGAGGGGCTACCACCGCACCGCTGCTTCGCAGCTAACCAATTGCCATCCGGCAAGATGAGGGCACAACGCCGCTGACCAATTGCCATCCGGTAAGGTGAGGTCACAACACTGCGGACCGATTGCCATCCGGTAAGGTGAGGTCACAACGCTGCGGACCGATTGCCATCCGGTAAGGTGAGGTCACAACGCTGCGGACCGATTGCCATCCGGTAAGGTGAGGGCACAACGCTACTGACCAACTACCATCCGATAAGGTGAGGTCACAACGCTGCTGACCAACTGCCATCCGGCAAGGTAAGGTCACAATGCTGCTAACCAACTGCTATCCGGCAAGGTGAGGTCACAACGCTGCTGACCAATTGCCATCCGGCTAGGTGAGGTTGTTATAACGCTGCTATATCACTATCCATCACTTTTGTTATTTTTATTTAAGCTGTTAATGGAATCTCCGTTTGGACTTCGCTGCTTATTCTGTGACGTGATTATGGAAGTGGGTGCCTATGACTGCAATAGTTTAATGGACAATGTTATTTTTTGGCGCATAGAAGAACAAGAGTACAAATAGGCAAGAACACAAAAAGAGCAATAGCATAAAATGACAAAAGTCCCCATAACACGTTCCGCATTAGCCCGAAGCAATATAACAAATTTGTTATATGATAGAGCAAAAGCACAAAAGTCCCTATAACACGTTCCCCATTAGCACGAAGCAATATAACAAATTTGTTATATGATCGAGCAAAAGCACAAGGGGGACACAAGAAACAAAAGATTATAAACACCCGCAAAATAAAAATATTATCTTCAGGCAATTTATAATTATATCTTTTGTTTCTTGTGTCCCTTTTGTGCTTTTGTATCTCCTGAGAGAAGTTGGCAGTGCCGTTCAGCAATGCCGGACTTTAACGGAGATTACCGGTAAATCAGTTCACCGAGATTATCCGGCAAATTCATTCGCGAAGAGTACCCGCAAATTCATTCACGGAGATTATTCGGCGAGTTCGTTGGCGTAGACTTCAATCCAGGTGTAACCGTTGCCGGAATCCTTGGCAGAGTCGGTGGGATCGTTGGGATTGAGACCATGTTTCTTCTCCCATGCGTCGGGCAGACCGTCGTTGTCGCTGTCCACGCGAGGTTTACCTTTGTATTCAGGCAGACCGCCAACCTGACGGGGATCGGTGATGATACCCATCTTGTAGGAATCGCTGGGAAGACGACGCTTGACGTAGGGAGTCGAGCTTGTGTATTTGTCGGCATCCTTCTCATAGATAGCCTTGCCGGTCTTGACAGTCTTGATGACACGGGTGTCAACAGCATCACGTTTGGGCTTGGTTGCACCGGCGTTTTTCAATACATAGTCGTAGGCAGGCTCTGCTTCCATTATTGTAACCTGAGCCATCGGGAAGGCTTCGGTCATGCGAAGCTCATCGATGCGCTCGGCAGGAACAGGACCGTTGCCGATCTGAACACCACCGGCCCAGTTGTCGGCAGTCACCTTGTCATTACCCCAGACCTTGTTACCGCTGACGTATGCTTTGCCAAAGGTGTCTTTGAAAGCCTTGTCGCGACCGGCTTCCATTTTGACGATACGGTAGCGGATGGGAGCGTCGGGAGAATTTGTCTCGGTGATGGGCCCCGGCTTGAAGTTATTGTTGATGATGTTGAGACGGCTTGTGTGGTCACCACCGTCAACCGAACGGTTCCACCAGTTGTAGGTCACGTTGTTGATGAAGTTGAAATCCTCATCCATGCCGATGGAGCAGTTGCGCGAGATGTTCGATGCAAAAAGGTTGCGGGCGAAAGTGCTATTGTGTCCGCCGATGGTCGCGCCGAAGGCATGGTTGTAGAGGTCGAGCGCCTCGGAGAAGATGGAGTTCTGGATGGTGATGTTGACAGTCGGAAGTTTCTCACCCTTACCTGATTCCGGGTCGCGGTTGTAGACATGGCGGTAGATCGACATGTTCTCGTCGAGACCCCATGAACCCGAAACGTGGTCAAGGATAATGTTGCCGACGGCATTTCCACCGAGAGCATCGTCGCGGAAAGCCACATCCTGCGCACCGCGACGGAAACGCATGTGACGGATGATGACATCGTGGGTGTCGATAAGGAATGAAGCACCTGTCACGCAGACACCGTCGCCGGGAGCTGTCTGACCGAGAATAGTGACGTAGGGGGCACGCACTGTAATCGGTGAGTTAAGCTTGATGGTTCCGGCTACATTGAACACGATTGTGCGGGCACCACCCTTCTCGCAAGCCTCACGGAGAGTGCCGGGGCCGCTGTCGGCAAGAGAGGTCACGACATAGACTTTGCCGCCACGTCCGCCGGGGGTGTATGCACCACCACCGTCGGCTCCGGGGAAGGCTACAATGTCAGCCTTGATCAGATCCTCAGGTTTTGAGGCCCAGGGACGATAGGGACGGCCGTTTTCCTTTTCTTCTTTCATCACAATGGGCAGCGCTTCAGCCCATGCCTTGTCTGATGCAGCTTCCCATGCAGCTTCCTGACGGGCCGCGCGGGCCTTGATGGAGTCAGGAATTGTGGGATACTGCGCCGCCATGTCCATTGATGCCATGACGGCCATTACTAATAATGCTGTTTTTTTCATTACTGGTATATGTGTTGGGTTTTTCGTTTCTTCAATTCTCTGAGATCACTTCCGGATACCGAATTCCTGCTGCTGCTTGTCAACTTCCTCAAGCATACGGCGACGCTCATCCTCCGACATTGTCTCACCGCTTCTGTCGGCAGAGCTTGAGCTACCGTTGATCTGTCCGACCTTTCTCTCATCGGAATAGAGAGCGGGAATGGAGGCGGGGACACTCTCGATAACGAGTTCGGCAGGAGTGGGCGCATGGATGCCGGGAGCCTCAACGCGTGCCTTAATCTTAATGGGACCGGCATTGCGGGTCGAACGGATCAGAACGGGCGCGGAACCCCATTCAACCGGACGCGGATTGGCATGGATGGAGGCATCGCCGATAATCTCGCCTTCGCCTTCAACCTCAAAGACAATGTTCTCTTTGGCGAGGCGACGGACATGGCCGCTGTCGTCGGTAACTTCAGCGATTACGACTATGAAATCAGAACCGTCGGCCACGAGAGGTTTACCGTCGTAGTCGGCACGGAGTTGCAACTTGGTCGAACGGCGTGAGGGCATCTTGCGCTCGGTAGCCACGACCTTGCCATCGATTATGCCTTCGGCCACCATATTCACTTTCTGCCAGTTTTTCTGCTTGTAGCTGAATTCACGGGCTTCCCAGAAATCCCATACATTCTTAAAGACAACCGGAGCTGAGGGTATATGACCCTTCTCATGGACAACGGGAAGTGTCCATGTCTTCTCACCATCATACATCGACAGGCGCACTGAATCACAGTTGCTGAACACAACCACATCAGGCTCAGAGAACTGGGTCATCTCATGCATGATATACACCATCGGGCCTGACTCGGCTACAGGATGATTCTGATCGGGAGCCGTCTGGCTGCGGAGCATATAGTAGGCATATTTCGGCTGACGGAAAGCATCGTAGACACCACCCCAATAGGGGTCCGGATGATAGCCGCGCTGATGGTCGAAGGGGTGCCATTGGGCTCCGCCGATGAATTTGCCGGTCGTGCGGTAGAGGCCGTCGTAGGTCTTCGCAAGCGAAAGGGCCTGAATCTTCATCGGACGTTCGCCCCAACTGCGCGACGCACGGTTGTCGTTGTTGTGGGCATACCAGTCATCGACATTCTCGCCCCACTCGCGGGTGAAGATGTTCTGCTTCGGTGCATCGGCCCTCTCGTCGTCACCGGGCCAACCGTAGACGAGGTCGTAATTCTCCCTTACACCGGCTGAATGTTCATCGGCTGCAGCGATGGGTCGTCCGGGATAAGGATATTCATCTTTTGTAATCTGAAGGGCTGCAAGGGCGAAGTCCTCCGGATAGCGGGTTTCGTTGAGAATCGGTTCCCACATCAGCACTGAGGGATGGTTGCGGTCACGACGGATGATGTTGCGGGTGTTTTCATGGACACGTTCGGCAAACTGCGGATCCTTGTTCCAATACTGCCATCCGGGGGTGGCTACAATTACAAACATGCCCAATTCATCGCAGGCATCCATGAACGATGGGTCCTGAGGATAGTGGGCAACGCGGATGATGGTATAACCGGCATCGCGAAGACGTTTGGCATCACGCCACTGCTGAGAGTTGGGCACGGCGTTGCCGACGTAAGCGAAATCCTGATGGCGGTTGCCTCCGATGAGCTGACCGAAGGGCTTGCCATTGAGGATGAAACCTTTTTCGGGATTGAATTCGAAACTGCGGATACCAATGCGGGTCGCACCACCGTCGATGGTCTCCTTTCCCTCCTTCACACGCGATTCAATGCGGTAAAGCGTCGGCGAATAGGGGGACCAAAGCTCCGGGTTCTTTACATGGAAATTCTGCGATACGGTCTTTGTCTCACCCGGTTTGAGTGTGACTGCGGAATTACTGATTTTCTGCAAAAGTTTGCCCTCGGGACTAATGAGCGAGGTCTCAACATAGACCTTGCGTGATTTCGTTCCTGAATTGGCTACGTCAGTCTCGACCTTGACATCGGCACCTTTCTCCGACACATTGTCGAAATGAACGAACACACCGCCTCCGGCTACCTTGTTAGCCTCGATTGCATCTGTAATGGCAACCGGTGACTTCGCGATCATCCACACATCGCGGTAGATTCCGCCATGATAGGTGAAGTCGAGGGTCTTCTGCGGTTTTCCGGGAGGGAAACTCTTGTCGTCGCTATTATCGGCCATGACAGCCACGACACAACTGTCGCCGGGCTGCACTCCGGCTTCTGTGAGCGAGATATTGATGGGAAGGTAGCCACCAAGATGTTCCTTGACCTCGTTGCCGTTGACAAAGAATTTCTGCTTGCCCATGACGGCTTCGAAATGGAGGCTGACATCCTTACCTTTCGTATCCTCGGGCATAACAAAGTGTTTACGGTACCACGCCACACCCTGATAGTTGCGGCAACCGCTGCCTTCGGCGGGAAGGAGTTCTACAGTGTGTGGGGTGGAAACCACTTCCCATGACGAATCATCGAGATTGGCTGCACCGCCATTGGCCACGTCGCCGAGATGGTAACGCCAGCCGTTGTTGAAGTCATAGACAATGCGCCCTGAGTCCTCGACGGGGAAAAATCCCGCCACCGAGATTTCCTGCGGAGTCACCGCCTCGGCAAAAGCCACCGACGGCAAGAGCAGGAAGGATAGGATTGTTGCAAGTATTTTCATGTATATTTCTATTATTTATTATCGAGATTGTAAGGTAGGATTACATCAGTGCGCCGTTCCTCAGGTGTGACTTTGAGATTTGTGATCTTGCCGTCACTCAGCTCAGCCTCAACAACCGTCCCTTCGGGAGCATGAAGTTTGAAACTTATATCGCGGTCGAGGGGCCACGCGGGGAAAAGATAGATTTTATCACCGGAGGGCTGCATGAGCATCTCCTGAAAACCTATCATTGCGCTTCCTCCCCAATTGTGGTCAGGAGTCCAGTCATAACCGGGTCCGAAGAAGGCGGGGAAACGGTGTGAACCGTCGGCCCACTTTTCAGAGTTCAGTTTGAAAGCCTCGTCGGTCAGACCGAGTTCGGCAGCCCAGATATTGTCCTGCTTCCATCCGGTCGTAGAGCGGAAACGCAGTGCATCGGGGTCATACAGATATGTATTGCGGGCAATCGCAAGGTCAGCGCTGTCACTGACAGTCACTCCATAGAAACGCCACGGCCACACGGGATAGAGCTGCGGAGTCTCGACATTGTTGATGCGCTCCCAGGTCCTGGCGGGAGCAATCATAGTCTTGCCGTCGAGAATGCGGTGGGGTATTTCGGGAATACGCCCGAGCAATGAGGTCCATTTTGAAACAGCAGTGTCGCCTTGAGCTTTCAGATAGTCGATATAGTCACCGGTGACACGCTTAAGCGCTGCGACAGTCGAAGCGGCATTGTTTGTCATCTTGTAGGTCTCGCAGCCTGAGCCGGGGAAAAGGATAAGTTTGCCATCACCGTCAAGATTCTTGCTGCCTCGACGCGACGCGAGATAGCGGTAGTGCTCGTCAAAGAATGTCAGTGAACTTTCTATGAGAGGACGATATTCCGAAATGTCGGTCCCGGCATAGCGGGCACTTTCGAGCATCATCTGACAGAATTCAAGCACTGTGTCCCATTCATATTCCAACCATGCGTTGTACTCGACACCGGGGTCGGCCCATGCAGGACGCTTCGAACCGTATTCCATCATGTTCGGAAGGCCGAACAGCTCAATCTGCTCTGCGAAACAGGCTCCGTCGTGATTCCAGTAGACCTCCGAACGGAGCTCGGCATTGTCGAGCATACGGTTGTAGAAGTCAAACTGAGGCTTCATCATGTCGAAATCACCGCTTTTGAGCATAGGCCAGTAGACGAGACGCTGATTCTGCGCGGTCATCGTGCCACCGCCCCAATTGCGGTAGTCGGGAGTGAAAATCTGGTCAGCCTTGACATGGTGAGGGTCAAAGGTGAAAAGACCTCCGTTGAATTTTGTCGGTTCCTTACCGTAGGCATTGCAACCGAGCATGTAGCGGAACAGCGTATAGTTGCGCGCCATGCGGTCAACCACAGTGTCGGCTCCTGCAGGCGAAGCTATGTAGCTGCGCTTCCAATAGTCGCGCCACCATTGGCGGGATGCCTCGCGGTCGCGACGCAGATTCACACCGCGCTCAACGCTGTCGACACCCGCAACCCATTCTGAAAGGTCGGAGGTCTGACGGTTATGGAGCGAGATTGTGAAGTTGAACTTTCGGACAGGCTTTATGCTTGTGAAATTCCATGAACGGTAATCGACACCGTCATACACACTGTCGGTCACTCCTACAAATCGGAGGTCCTTTCCGCTCAGACGGCCACCCGAGACAAGGTTGGCAAGCGGATTCCACAGTCTGTCCTTGACTGAATCGAGCCCCTCGCGGGCAACAGTCACGTCAAAGACAGTCTCCGCAGGATTCCGGTGGAAGAAGGTCACCTCCCCACCCTTCGCTGCGATTGAATCACGCGACGTGATGAGATTCTTAGACGATGCCCATTTCCATGAATTCTGCCTACCCTCCCCTTTCTTGAAAGGACGGTCGGCATAGCGCCAGTTCTCATAGCTGACCTCGGGCGAAATGGCCTTGGGGCTTTCCACCTCGACATGGACGACGGGATGGAAAACATCGGCCCAGAAAATGACTTTCGAACCGTTGATTTTCATCTCGCAGTAGCCTTCTTCGAGTTTCAGCCTTTGGGAGAAGGGAGCGAAGGCATCACCGGGAAGATGAAGCCTGACGCGCCCCTGCTTGAGAAGGGTGCTGTGTTCGTCGTAGGCACCGCTACGGCTGATATAGAACAGCACATCGCCATCCTCGGCCCATACGTTCAGACCTATGTCGCCACCACCCACCGGCATCGAAGCCGATGAATTTTCGCTCATGCTGTCCCAGACGAAGTCCACGGGGACATTGGCCGTAAGCGATGCGACCGAGGCAAGCAGAAGTGCTGCAAGTGAGTGTCGTTTTCTCATTGAAATTATTCCTTTATAGGTCGGGCATCGGGCCAGTCATCCGAGCGGAAGGATGAAACGGGGAGACCGTCGGTGCTGAAAAGGTCACCTTCCGAAGCATTCTCAAAAGCATAGCGGACAGCTACGGGATGAGGCACCTTGTCGCTCTTGACCATCACCTTGCTACGCGAAATCCATGCCTTGGCGGGATAGAACACACGGTCCTCGCCAGCAAGCTTGAACTGCTTGGACTCGAAGCTCTGCTTTCCGGCAATCCATTCGGGAGCGCGGTCAAAGCTGACAATCACGGTGTCGCCTTTCACCTCCATCGACTTGTAGACAGGGCTTTCAGCACCTATGCCTTTGATGCCGTATGTCTTGTTGAGGGCGAGGAGTGCAAGACGCTCTCCGGCCACCTGTTTTTTGGGAGGATGGATACCCTCGGTCCAGCCCGCATCCATCAGCACGGCCATACCTGTGTTGGGAACGATATGCTCAACCTTTGCCTGAGCCTCGCGGAGATATGCGGAATTGATGATTTCCTTGCCGGGTTCGGTGATGATTGCATAGTCGTAAGGTGCAATCTGGCAGTAGTAGAACGGGAATTCACCTTGTCCCCAGAGATTACGCCAACCCTTGATGAGGGTCGAGAACATATCTGTGTAGGTATGCGCACGGTTCCAGTTGTCCTCACCCTGATACCATATCACACCTCTCATTGACATGCCGATGAGAGGATTGAGCATACCCTTGAAGAGAACACTCGGAGTGCGATTTTTCGACTTTATCTCACCACCTGCGGCGGGGATATTGGCAGCAGCCTCCGGGAAGGCGGCAAGCATTTCATCGTTCATCCATGCCTCGCAGGCCGAACCGCCCCATGATACCACAACCAATCCAACAGGGACTCCGAGAAGTTCCTCGATGTCGCGTCCGAAGAAATAGGCAGTGGCGCTGAAATTTCTAACAGATTCGGGTGTGGCTTCAGCCCATGAGCCGGTCACGTCGTCGACAGGTGTTGTCGATGAGTTGCGCTTGACGGTGAAAAGACGGATGTCGGGGTTCGCGCTCCGGAGGATTGCCTGATTCGCACCCTCCACGGGCTGATTCTTAAATCCCTTCATCGGCATCTCCATGTTGCTCTGACCGGAGCAGAGCCAAACCTCACCGAGCATGACATTGCTCAGTGTAAGCGGAGTTCCATCGCTCACTGTCACGTCATACGGACCACCGGCCGACGGGGTAGGGATTGAGATTTTCCATTTGCCGTCCTTACCGGCTTTGGTGGTATATTTTTCGGAAGTCCATCCGGGAGTGACAGTGACTGTCGACGATGCTTTGGCGGTGCCCCACATATTGGCATCGGTGTTCTGCTGCATCACCATATTGTCGCCGAAGATAGCGGGCATTTTCACTTCTGCCTGCGCTGCAAGTCCAAGGGTCAGCGCGGCCATGAGACCGAGACCCTTGATTGAGAAATGATGATTGGTATACATTTTATATGTATGATTTTGGGTTTTATTTTTCAGAAATGACCGTGAGCGAGAGCGGTCCGGTCAGACCGGCGGGGATAAGGGTCTTTTCGGCACGGCGATATTTGCCGTTGGTCCAGATTCCGTCAAACGGAGCCTTTCCTTCGTCAGCACCGAGGAGGGCATTGGCCCAGGTGTTGGTGACGTCGATGGTCAGCTCATTCTTGCCTTTTTTCACGGCATCGGTAATGTCGACCGTGTAAGGAGCCGTCCAGACTATGCCACATTCCTTGCCGTTGACTTTGATGGTCGCAACATCGTGAACACCGTCAAGATTGAGAAGCACACGGCTACCCTTTGAAATCTTGGGAGCCTTGAATGTGGTCGAGTAGGTGGCTGTGCCGGAATAGTATTTGACATCCTCATCGGCTGATGAAGTCCAGTCGAACAACTCTGCAACTTCCATATCGCGGTCAGTGGTGTTGAAATTCACTTTCCACTTGGAAGCGGCGAGAGGAGCGGTCACCGATTTCATCTCAGGAGCCTTCCCGGAGGTAGCTGAAGTGGGTTCGCTGAACACGATGAAAGCCGATTCGGCATTGTCGAGTTTCATTTTCACTTCCGTACGTCCATCCTTGCTTTCCCAGTCAAGATTACGGTCGATTGTACCGGTCATCGGATTCCAGAGTTCAGGCACACGACCGCTTACACGGAATGAAGCGGTGAATTCGCGGGGCTGCTCCTCCTGATTCGAGATGAAATAGAGGTCAACGTTGTCACCATCGTGACGGCGATGGTTCCATGCGATATTCTCAGGCACCACAACATCGCGTTCAAGACCGTAGGCCGAGAAGTCATCATTGACGTATGGCAACTGCGGCACCACGACACCGGCCTTAACCAGTTCGGCAACCTTGGTCCTAACCTCAGGGCTGAGAGTGGTGTCGGGCATGAGCGGATGGGCCATCGGAAGGACAAGCACCCTGTATGACGCGCCACCCGGAAGAGTGATGCGGCCATTCTCGGCTTTGGCAAGACGAAGGAGGGCATCCTTGTTCATTGAATCGTAGTTATATCCCCTCATAGGATTAATCCACTTCTCGGGGTCAGCCATGTTGGCTGAATGGGTCACGCCGACGGGCATCACACGGAGCGGTTGGCCGACATTGGCAAGACGCTTGCGCTCAGATTCCACGCGCTCAGAGCCGAAAATTCCGGGGAGCGAGGGTACGAGACGGTCGGGAAGGACGGCGCGGCGCGGAATCTCCTCGCCGGTGAACACTGCGATGTCGACAACCGGAGTTCCGTATTGCAACAACGCCTGCACACGGCGCATGTAGTCGCTCAGACCGCGGCCACCGTCAGCAAACCAAGTGTTGTCCCTCTGGAAGAACAGGCCGATACCGTCGAGGGTCATGCCCGGTTTCTTGTCGAGATAGGGATTGTGGGTGTTGACGTGATAGAACATTCTGTTTATGCCGAGGGCATAGTTGCGGTCAAGAAGTGCCTTGAGCATCGCGGGAGTCTCGTCCCATGTGCCACGCACTTCGGTGAAACCCTCTGCCTGAATGATATTCTTGCCGTAGACATGACCACCGTGGATGGCATCAATCATGTCGTTGGGTTTGTCATGCGTCGGGCTGCGCAACCAGAACTCACCCATCGGGAAATCCACAGCCTGATAGTGGAGCATACCGTCGCTGACCATTGTCGGCGACACACACTCTGCGGAGAAGTAGCAGTCGTAATCCTTGGCTTTTTGTGCAAGGACATCATAGAAAACATCTACGACAAGCTCGGCAGCCGTCGTGCGGACGTCGCGCAACACCTTTTCAGATGTCGCTATATCGTCCACAGGTACACCAGCAAACAGAGGCAGATAGGGCATGAGGTCGTAACCGCGACGACGCTTGAACTCTGCAGCGAAATTGTCGCTCCAGTTCTGGCTTCCGCACTCCCAACTGTCGACGTGCATGTATTTCAACACTTTCTTGGCAATTTCCGGATTGACCTCCTTGAAAACACGTCCGAACCAGTTGTCGAACTGCTTGGCCACTGCAGCACGGCTGAATTTGTCTGCTTCAAGGCCCTTTCCGGCACCACCGGTTGCGTTTGTATGGCCGGTTGCTGTGTGGCCGACACGCATTATGCGCCATTCACCCTCCGGAAGAGAGGCCGAAAGCGCCCCGTTGCGCAACTGAGGTGTAAGATCAATAATCTCCTCTTTGCGAACACAGAGTTCAGCGGGAATTTCAATGTCGGTTGTGGCAGGAGCTACTCGCCATACCAATCCGGCCTTGCCTTCCCACTGGTTCAGTTTCGGTTCGCCGCTTAGGACTATATCCTTGATTTTAAGATTGGGCTTCCATTTGGCAGCATCCATGTCCTCGCTTCCGGGTTCGCTACCCTCGGGAGTCCAATAGAAGCGGAAATATTTGGCAATTGTAGGAGGGATGGCATGGGTGTTTTGCTGATCGGTGTTCTGCCAACCCTGACGTGCGGGCTGAAGCTGCTTTATCTCCTGAAAATTCTTGCCGTCGTTGCTTGCAAGCACTTTCAATCGATGAGCCTCATAGTTATTACCCGCAAGTATGATTTCCACATTGCTGACCTTGACAGGCTCGGAATATTCATACTGGATGTAGCAGGGATACGATGCTCGGATGACACCTTTCTCATCGATGTTCACTCCCTTTCCGGCCGGAACACTCGAAGTGGCATCCCATGCCGTCACTTTAGGACGTTCGGCAATCTTGCGACCTTTGACCGGCATGGCGAGAACGGAAATATCCTCATAATATCCCTCATAGTTCTCGGGAACCGGAAGTACAAGATTCTCAACGACACCACCCTTCACGATTGTATCAGCGGTCACGACCTTCTGCATAGACTCTGCGGGTGAAATCCAAGGGCCACCTGCAAGGGCGAAACCGTCGCAGATGTGCATACCGAGTTTCAGTCCGAGGCTGTCGGCAATCTCCATGCTGCGGCCAACAAGTCGCCACCATTCCGGCGAAAGCTGAGGAGCTTTGCCTTCATACTGAGGTGCGGTCTCAACCGCTTTGATAGGCATGAGGTATGTTCCGCCGAGACCGACATTCTTCATTGCCTCAAGGTCTGCCTTAATGCCCTCTTCGGTCACGGCACCATACATCCAGTACCAGAAACACCAGGGGTCGGCTTCGGCAGGAGGTGCAGAAAATCTCTGCTCAAGTGCCGACTGAGCCGACACATTGAGCGAGAGAACTGCGGTTGCCGATAGTAGTATATCGCGTAGTTTCATTGTTATCAGTCAAAATTGAGGATGATGCGACCTGTACGCTGACCGTTGACCCATTTGGGCTGTGAGGAGGGACCGATAAGGTCAGTGGTGTTGACCTTGTTGCGCACGGGAGGAATGACCTCCATGATAGCGATGCCGGTCTTGGGAAGATTGTAGAGGATATGGTCACGGCCATCACGCGGTTCATAGACACCGACGTAGCTGCCGGGAGTCTCGTTGATGATTCCTATGGTGCCGTCCTGAGTCTTGATGTCCATCCAATCAACATTGGCGAAATAGCCCTTGAATTCGGGATAGGTGAAGCTTTCGGCAGGAATGGGGTCGTTGTAGTCATTCTCCCACACACCATACTGCGGACCGTGGAGACGGTTCTGCCATACGCGGTAGGGACCATCGCCGACCCAACGCTTGCTGACAACCTTGTTTTCGGGGAAGTCGAATTTCACACCCATAAGGTCAATAACACCGTCGAAATTATATGTGAAATCAAGAGCCGCGCTTCCGTCGGGTGCGATTGTCCACTTGGCCTGATCGAAATTGCCGAGTTTATAGTCGGCTGTCACGACCACATCATCCCCCACCTTCTCAGCCTTGATACCGGTGAACTTGCCGAGGTCTTCAAATTCAGTGTATTCAGTCTTTTTCTTTTCAGCCTGAGGATCGTCATGGTTATAGAAACCGTCCATCGAGCGGTCGGAACGTTTTGCAACAATCACACGAGGACCGTCAGTAAGCTCGATAAGGCGACCGTTGACATCAACACCTTTGAGCTGACCATCCTTCTTGCTGAAATGATAGGTGCGTCCGTTGGCTTTGACGATAATCTCGTCGGCAGTCTCGTTGACCACGGGAGCAGCACCGGCCTTTGCAGCGAAAGCCTCTTTCTGCTTGCCGACAACCTGATGTGACCATGTGAAAAGATCCTTGCCGTGGTTGTCAGTGACAGTAAGTTCGAGAGCATCTGTCTCAGGTTTGAGGGTCGGGATTTTCACTGTTCCGGCCTCTCTGGCAGCAATGGCGGGGAAATTGACCTTACCCTCGGCAACAACCTTAGCATCACCCTTCACACCGTGTGCGGGCATGTCGAGCTGTCGCCATGTGAGAGTGCAGCCGTCAAGATTAGTGAAATCATAGCGGTTCTCGACATTGAGGACACCGTCAAAGTCGGGAGTGATGGTTTCGTTCATAATCTGAATGGGACACCACACTTCCTTCACTGTCCAGTAGCTGCCCTCCTTCTCATGGTGAGGACCGACGATACCGTCGGCACCGTAGTTACCGCAGTTGTCGATGAAGCCGTCCATGTCGACACGCTTCACGCCCTCGTCGGCAAGCACCCAGAGGAAACCGCCGGCACACTTGGGATCGCGGCGCATCATTTCCCAATAGTCATGCAGACCGGCACCGTGACCGCCGTCATAGAGACCGTGGAGGAATTCGGTGGGCATGAAGATTTCAGGCAGGCGCATGTAGTTCTGGCTTTCGCCATACGAACGGTAGTGCATAGTCTCGAAACCGCCGAAATTACCCTGCGGATGAAGCACAGGGCGCTTCTGCGGGTCATATTTGTGGAATTCGCCGTTGAGTTCGTCATTCCAACCCTTTTCGTTACCGTTGCTCCACCAGATGATTGAAGGATGGTTGACGTCGCGCATCACCATCTCTTTGACAAGTTTCTGACCGTTGATGGTCTCATGCTTGCCGTGCCAGCCGGTAAGCTCGTCCATGACATAGAGGCCGAGCGAGTCGCAGATTTCATAGAATTCGGGGTCTGCAGGATAGTGCGAGAGACGCACGGCATTCATGTTCATCGACTTGATAAGCTCGACATCCTCAAGGTTCTTCTGACGGCTGAGCGTGCGGCCGCTCTCCGGACGGAAGCTGTGGCGGTTGACACCACGGATATTGATTTTCTTGCCGTTGATATAGAGGCCGTCGCTTTCGCGCACCTCGATTGTGCGGAAACCGAATTTCTTTGTTTCCTTATGCAACACCTTGCCTGACGCATCGGCAAGAGTGAATTCAGCCTTGTAGAGTTCGGGAGTCTCGGCGCTCCATGTCGCGGGCGCGTTGACTTTCACCTCGACCTGACCGTCACCCGCACCCTTGCGGATCGGGGTCACGCTCTCCCCTACTTTCTTGCCGTTCTTGTCGGTAATGACAGTGGTAATCTTGCCACCCTCGACAGGCATACTCAGAGTATAGTCAGCCTTGAAATCGCCATTGGCCTGAGCGTCGATGGCGATATGCTTCATGTTGAGCGCCGGGCGTGCCTGCATGAACACGGGACGCCAGATGCCACCGAAATTCCAGTAGTCAGCGCGGCGTTCTGCAAGGTTCACACCTGCATTCTCGCTCTCCTTGGCAACAGTGACCTCAATGCGATTTTTCTTGTTTGGTCCGAAGAACACACGGTCGCTCACGTCGTAGATGAAACGGTAGAATCCGCCCTGATGCTTCGATCCGGCCTTGCGTCCGTTGATGAGCACGTCGGTGTCGGTCATCGCAGCCTCAAACACGAGTTCTATCTGCTTTCCGCGCCATGATTCAGGCAACTCAAATTCAAATTTATACTTGCCCTTCTCATCGGCAGCACCTTCAGGGAAGGCTTTGCCATAGAATTTCATGCCATACTGATAGGTGCCGAAGCCCTGCAATTCCCAGCAGGAGGGCACACCGATTTTTGTCCATTTGCCGGAGTTGTTACCGTCGGTACACATGAAGTCCCACTCCACCATGTCGTCACATCCCGTACCTGAGAGATACTGACGCTCGGTTGTCACAGACTGGGCCATCAGGCTCATGCCCGCAAGCATGGAGCAGATAGTTACTACAGTTTTTTTCATTCTATCGTTAGATTTTATTTTTCTTGCACTTGTTTTATTTTTCCAATCCTTTTTTACTTGACAGGTGTGATTCTCACCTTAAGCTCATGCTTGCCATGCGGGATAGCATATTTCTTCAACACGCCCGGTCCGCAACTGCTGTTGCCGAGTCCCATCACGGCTGCATCTATATTTAGATAGGTATTACCGCTCTTTGTCAAGTCGCAGTCGTGGGAAACTGCATAAATATCCTCAACCGAGTAAGGAAGAGCCGAGGCCGACACCGGTTTTTCGAGAGCTGTCACACGCAACCCCTTTCCGGCTTTGTCGAGAATAGCTATCTCTGCCACGGATTCAAGATTACCTGAATCCTGCGGACGCGGATAGTGGACATACTGCTTGTCGACAGCGTTGCGCCAGCGGCCTATCCTCGAAGCTTCCAGACGGTCAGGATAATTCTCAACGGGGCCGTAGCCGAACCATTCTACAGTGTCGAATGTCTTGTCGGCTACGAATGCGCTGCCGAGTCGGGGAAGTTCCGGAAGCGAGCCTTCCGGAGTATAGGTCTGGGTGAGATCAATCGTACCGTCGCCATAGAGAGTGTAGTCGCTCTCAACGTTAATGGCACCTTCCGCATAGGAGTATTTCTGCACTGCCGTAACAGTGATTTTACCGTCATTCTCACTCCACTTCAACGATTCACACTTGACTGCAGGCGAATCAATCCTGTTCTTTGTCCAATCCTTCGCAAGCCAGTTGCCGAAGCTCTTGTCGTTGTCGGTCGGAGCGCGGAATGCCTGGAAATGCGAACCTTCGAGAATCTTCTTGCCATTATAGCTCAACGACGCGAGATTTCCGGTCTCGCGGTTCCACGAAGCGGAGAAATTCTTACCGTTGACGCTAAGCATCCCTGCGCTCTCGTCAACTTTCATTCCTTTGGTCACTTTTGCATCACGCTTGACGGCTGCAAGCATATTGTCGTTGAGCGCAAGCTGACGCATCACGATTTCATGGCCCGCATCAGCCCAATCGGTCTTATCCTTGAGTGTCACTGATACGTTCAGACGGAGGTCTGCATCTCCGGCTTTAACTTTGCCGAGATTGACAGTCACATCACCGCTCTGTCCGGGAGCGAGGTCCGGAAGCATGATGCTTCCACCCTTACCGGCAACACCGTTGACGACGGGAGTCCACGAACAGTCGTAGCCCGACATATCGATATGATGGTTGCGGTTGATGAATTCAACGACTGCCTCACCGGTGGCAGGATTGTATGATTTGAGAGAGATGCCGACAGGACTGTAGACTGTCTTCACCTCATAATATTTAGGATTGAGCGAACGGTCAGCGAAAATCACGCCGTTCATGCAGAATGCTTTCAGATTGGGTTTGTCGCCGAAGTCACCGCCGTAGGCCATCTCTGTCTTGCCGTCGGGGCGCACACGTTCGATTCCCTGGTCAACCCAGTCCCAGATGAAACCTCCCGCCATGCGCGGATGGCTGTAGATTTCCTCCCAATACTCGCCAAAGTTACCCATCGCATTACCCATTGCGTGGGCATATTCGCTCGTAAGCACCGGGCGGTTGTCGTTGTCGCGCTGTGCGATTGAGAGCAGACGCTCCCAACGGGCGTTTTCAGCGCGCTCCTTGTCATCACCCTCCTTGATTCCGGGGTTCAGATACTCGGCCTGAACACGGGGATAGAAACGGCTGATGATGTCGACAGTCGCAGGGTCGGGCTCTCCGTCGACACCCTGCGCACCTTCGTAATGCACGGGACGTGTAGGGTCAAAGTCGTGGAGCCATGCGGAGATGGCAGCGAAATTAGGGCCGTAGCCACTCTCGTTGCCCATGCTCCAGAACACCACCGAAGGATGGTTCTTGTCCCTCTCAGCCATGCGCACAGCACGGTCAAGGAAGGCAGCGTGCCAGTCGGGAGTGCTTGCCAACGTTCCGCGCAGACCATGTTCCTCAATGTCGGCCTCGTCCATGACATAGAGTCCGAGCGAATCGCAAAGCTCATACCAACGCGGGGTGTTGGGATAGTGGCTTGTGCGGACAGCGTTGACATTGGCCTGCTTCATCAGTTTTATATCCTGAATCATTCGTTCCTCGCTCATGACGCGCGCGGTTTTGGGGTCATGCTCGTGGCGGTTGACACCACGGAAACGGATGGGCGCTCCGTTGACAAGCACCTGTCCGTCCTTCACCTCAACGCTGCGGAAACCCACCTTGCTGTCGGCACGTTCGATGACATTGCCTGATGCATCCGTAAGCTCAAGCTTCAGGTCGTAGAGCGACGGGGTTTCGGCTGTCCAGCGTTTGGGATTTTCAAACGTGTGGGTGATGCGACCGAGTTTGCGGGGTCCGCGCTGCGGATACCACTCGTTCATTACCGACGCCTTATGGTCAAGGTCAAGAATTTCGTTGATGACAACCGTGGTGTCCCATTTCTCCTGCCCAGCCTCTCCGAGACTCACCCTGAGTTTATAGTCAGTTCCGCGTTCGCCGTTGTAGACCGAGAACTGCGGGTCGATCTGGAGTGTGAAATCGCTGTAATCGGCATCGGGAAGTGTGCGGACGGCATAGTCGCGCAATCTCACATCGGGAGTATGGAAGAGGGTCACATCGCGATGAATACCTGCGAAGCGCCAGAAGTCCTGGTCTTCGAGATATGAACCGTCGCTGTATTTGTAGACCTCGATTGCAATCTCATTTTTACCTGCATGGATATAGGGGGTCACATTGAACTCGGAAGCTTCCATGCTCCCTTGGCTATAACCAACCCTTTTGCCGTTGATCCATACATAGAACGCGCTCATGGCACCGTCGAAGCGCAGAAAAATCTGGCCTGATTTCAGCCAATCGGCGGGAACCTCAAACTCCCGGCGGTACTGACCTGTCGGGTTACGCTCCACGAATGCCGTGTAGTTTTCCTTCGGGGTATCGGTTACAAAAGGAGGATTAATCTTGAATGTATATCCGGCCGAAGCATAGATAGGTGTGCCGTAGCCGTTGACCTCCCACACTGCGGGAACAGCGAGGGTCGACCAAGAGGAGTCATCAAAACCGCTCTTCTCGAAACCGTCCACCCGACCGTCAGGCGTAGGCGACCAATGGAAACGCCAGTCACCATTGAGGCTCATCGAGCGGTCACCCTTAACCTGTCCGTAAGGGATGAAAGCCGCGCGCGCAGGCTCGCGGTTGATTTGCAATATATGATGGTTCTCCCAATCATGCGCGGTCCTCACCTCCCCTGCCTGTGAGGCAAGCGAGGCTCCGATGAAAAGTGCGCAGGTCAACTTTTTATACATAATGTGATTCCTGATTGTCGTTTTTTTGCTTGGAGATGTGTAAGAGCACACATCTTTTTATTGTACTTCTTTATTGTACTTCAAGAGAGTCGAAAGCCACTCCGCTCAGATTAGGAGCGGAAATGATGACTTTATAAGTGCCGGCATTGATATATCCGCCGGTGGTGGTGCTGAGCATACGCCATTTTTCAGGAGTATCGGGAAGATTGATGGTATCGTCCTTCAACACGGCACCGTTGGGAGCAATGAGCTTGAGGTTGACGGCCACGGCCTCCTTGTTGGTATTCATGAACTTGAAACGGAGGGCATAGACCTGGGCAAGACCTGTCGAGATAGTCCACTCGACGCTTCCCTTACCGGAGAAGAACACACCGGTCTGCTTCTTCCACTCTTTTTTCACGAATTTGCCCTCACACTTCGCATCCTCGGCTTCGTAAATCACCGCAGCGCGGGCATTCTCATCCTTCGGAAGCATCTCGGCAGGCATCTTCTCAATCACGTCCTTGTCGGCAGCCTTCCAGCTCCATGTGGAGGTGCGCTTCGGTGCGAGAGCTTTCGCATTGCTGTCGAGCGAGGCCACGGCGATAGCCGAAAGTACAGCCTGTCCGGCCTTGACTTCGGGGAAGGAGATGTTGATATAGCCGTCGGTCACATCGCAGTCAACAACCTCTTTCAACACCTTGTCGTGTCCGGCCTCTGCCCAAATGTCGAGGTCATCAATGACTGTGGAGTCGTTGACAGCCACATCGAAGATGCGCAGACCCTCGCAATCGGTTCCTTCACCGCCGCCGGTTCCGTGCCACGGTTCGATGAAGTAGAGTTCCACACGGTAACGTCCGTTGCTGACCGGCAGACGGTAGGACAGTTTATGACGGCCGAAACGGAAGCTCTGCATGAGCCCCCAGTCATTTGTACCTGCAATGGGGTCGTAGGTGACGCGCTGATTTGCAAGATAGGGTGAAAGCCCCTTGAAATCCTGCGCCCATGAGCGGGAATAGATAGTGTCGTCGGCAAGCCACTTCTGACCGAATTCATCGGTGTAGTCATCACCGCCGCAGTTGATACGGTAGACATAGTTGTAACCCTGCTCACCCTTGATGGCAGTCGAGCCGGGAGAGCGGAGTGCTGCAAAGCCGGGTGCGGTTTCGAGATTGTCGAGCACGATGACATCCTCAGCAACCTTTTCACCACCATGATATGCCACGGCACGGAGCACGTTGTAACGCACCGGTGCGTCCTTCCACACGAAGTGTGTTCCGATTCCACCTTTCACCCGTGAACCGAGCGGATTAGCATCAACGGCATCGTTGAAAAGCTGCACGGAATCGCAGTTGCTGTAGACCTCGATTGTTGCCTTGCGGGCCTCCTTGAAACGGTCAGGCCATGTATGGGAAGCGATATACACGAAGGGGTCGGTAGATGCGTCGGTATAGTTGGACTTATACATATAATATACGTCCGCAGGTTCCTCCCACGGGCTTACAAGACCCTTGTAGTTGAACGGACCGACCTTGTCGATTTTTCTATAAGCCTCGTCGGGCTGACGGCGACCGGGATTGTCATGGCTGCTGTAGATCCACTGGTAGTGACCGCTGACACTGTCACGCGCCTGTTCGGCAAGGCGGAGCTTGGTTTCCATGAGTTGGGTCATACGCTCCTCGCTCCACGGGCCGTTGGGTTCGAACTCACCAGGTTCGGTGTGGAAGCCGAGTGTGCGCCATGCGCCGTACTCACCGTTGAGAAGCTGATTGGGACGGGCAAGCTCTTCATTATACTTGTTGACATCGCCGCCGTATGTTCCGCTCCAGTTCTGGATGACGTTCCAGTCGGTTCCCTCTCCGCCGTTGCAGGTGGTGATGACACGCATGTCGCGCGCCATAGGGTCCATCTCACGGATGATGTCGGCACACTCCTGCGCGAAATCACGCGGAAGGGTGCTTTCGTTCTGCAGACCCCACATCACTACTGAGGGTGAATTTCTGCGCTCCTTCACCCATTGGCGCAGGAGGGTCTTGAAATTCTCGCGGAATTCGGGGGTGTCATACCACACATGGGCCGAGAACTGCGGCCAGAAGAGTATGCCTTCCTTGTCCCAATATTCCTGATAGCGGAGATTGTGAGGCTGATGGGCATCGCGCACCGAATTGAATCCTGCATTCTTAATCTGCTTGACACGCGCGGCCACCTGCTCGTCGCTGAACGCATGTGACTGACCGAACTGATGCTCATACTCGCAGACACCGTTGATGAACACCGGCTTGCCGTTGAGATAGAAGCGACCGTCGCCGTCGTTGCGCTTCACAGGCCACGAGAAGTTGCGGATACCGTAGGGTGTCGCAACCTCCTCGACAGTCTTGCCGTTGCGCTTCACCATTGTGGAGAGTTTATAGAGATAGGGATCCTCGGTGTTCCAACGATGGGCATCCTCGATTGCAGAGGCTTGCTTCACAATTTTTGTCTCGCCGGGCTGAAGTGTCAGTTTGTCGGTGAGGCGGAATATCTGACGGCCATCCGCATTGCTGAACTTGTTGATGAAGTCAAATTCAGCAGCTTTCTTACCGTAATTCTTGATTTCTGTTTCAATGAACACTGAATCGCAGGCTGCATTGTTCCATACATGCACTCCGAACGGTTCTACACGGACCTCATCGGTGATTTCAAGTTCTACCGGACGGAAAATTCCCAATGGCTGCGAACCCTCGCTGAATCCCCATTCCGAAGAGCAACCGCCACACACCCAAGGCATGTCGGCTATCATTTCGGGATGCTCTGCAATCACTTCGATTGTGTTCTTGCCGTCGAAATTCAGATAGTCGGTGACATCGAGGGTGAGCGAAGTGCGGCCCGAAGGATGACGGCCGAGGTCATGGCCGTTGAGCTTGATGTTGGCGTATGTTCCCACGCCCTCAAAGTTGATGAAGTAACGTTTTCCGTCAGTGCGGGTTCCCATGTCGAAGTCACGCACATATCCGGCATTTCCGTGGAGGTTGCCGTGGGTCAACTGACGGTAACCGTAGTAGTCATCCCAGTTGTGGGGGACATCGACGGTCTTCATTGTTGTCTTGTCATCGCCGAGCCATGTCGACCAGCCTTTGTTCAGACTGAGGTGGCCACGGCGACCGGTGGCGGGACGTTCGGGAAAACGGACAGCCGAACGGCCCATCGGCTTGCTCGTAGCCACGGCTATACCGCGCTGATCGGCGTTGTTGACGGCACAATAGAAGTGATAGACAACACCATCGTGTTTCACAAGATAGCTCTTATGGGCGAAGAGTTCGTCGAATTCCTTTGTCGGGTAGATAAGGTCGCTTCCTTCCCAGTCATCCCATGTGACGAGGTCATAGCTGCAAGCAAAGGTGTTGAACGCCTTATAGCTGCGCGAGGGATTGAAAGCTGAGAAATAGAACATCACGTAGACGTCGCCCATCTTCACAATCTGAGCGTCGCCGGTGATTGTTCCCTGTGCCTCATGGGTGAAGACAGGATTTCCCTCATATCTGCGCCATTTGGTCATATTGTCCGAAAGGGCAATGCCTATGCGCTCACCCTTCATGCCGGTTTCGGGATTGATACCACCGGCGTTGTAATACATCACAAAACGTGAACCGAGGGTCTTTTTCGGATCCTCGTAAATGGTGCTTTTGTATTCTGTCAACGCTTCCCACCACTGGACATCCTTGTCGGTGATTGAAAGTATCGGCTTGTCAAAAGTGTTCCAAAGATGGGCTGTCGCGGGACTTCCTTTTGTCCATGCGAGACCGACAGCAAGAGGTGCGTTTACAGCCTCATAGCCTGTACCCTCACCGCCGATATATGTCATCCAGCATTTTCCTTTATAGCGGTTGATTGCGTAGCTTCCACCCCACTCCATATCGATGAGTCCGGGGAAACCGCCACGCTGATTGCGGTCCCAACCCGTGTCGGAATAGGCAAGGATGCGCCCGAGGGTGGTCCATTCGAGGAGGTTCTCGCTCTCGGCAATCCATGTCTCGTAGCCACGGCCATCCTGTCCGCTGCGACCGTTGTAGACAACGTAGGTCATATACCACTTGTCACCTTCGCGGAACACTGTCGGGCAGTCAATCTTATGATTGTTGTCGTGCGGAGCGACGACAAGACCATATTTATAAGGTGTACGCGCTTCCTTATAGACATCGGCCATACGCTCCTGACTTACATGACGCTGCGCGGTCAGCGATGACCACGACAGCAGCGCAACAGCCATTAAGGAAAATAATCGTTTCATATATACTGTTGGTTTGTAGGGACGCGCTGTAGCGCGTATGCCAAATGAAAAATGCACCGATTAATGTATTTTATCGGGCATACGCGCTACAGCGCGTCCCTACAGATGATTATAAATTTTTAATAGAACAACCAGTCCATAGCCTCATCCTCACCGGCGAGTGCTGCATTGCGGGGAGTGATGTTGTCGGAAGTGAATCCGAGCACAAGCGCATAGCCCTTGGGGAGATTAAGCGAATGTTTGCCTGGAGCGAAGCTGTAGGCATGGATATTGGCAAGGGGCATCTTGTCAAGATGGATAGCGCTTATCAGGACAGGTTCGGCCTGACCATACTCATTGGCTGTCGCGTCGGTTTCAAGTTTGGGAGCCTTGGCATATTTCTTCTGGTCATCCTTGAAGTAGGCAACAAGAAGTTTGACAGGTTCTGCATTCTCGAAGGTCAGCTCAGTACCATCATTGCGCTGCTTATCGCCGTTGACGCGGAAAGCGGTAAGACCTTCAAGCTCGGGAGCGATACCGGCAACGGTTGCATCGGGCATGTTTTCGAGGAGCGAAGCGCCCTCTGCAAGCTTGACGCGCTTCCACGGACCGTTGACCTTCACGTTGGCATCGGCAAGAGGCTTGATTTCAGCCGGTTTATCAGAAATCTTGCCGGCAGCCTTGTCCTTAAGGGTAGCAAGGTTGTTCTTGAAGTTGTCAAGTTCGGCCTGATAGTGAACGAGCATCTCCTCCCATGTCTTGTTCTTGCCGTCGTCACCGGCAAAGGGAATACGGCGCATGGTGGTCTGCATACTGTTGGCGTAACGATATGTGCCTTTTGTGCGGTCGACGAGCTGCTTGTAGTAGTCAAGGCTCTCCTCCATCAGAGGCACGGCGGCATCAAGGTTCGAAAGGTCCTTTGTCCACTGGTAGTCGAGAACCTTCTGAGCGGCTTTTACCTTGCGGTCGAAAGCGTAGGCGAAGAGACGGTAGCACTCCATGTCGTTGGCAAGACGTTCGAATTCCTCGCTGTTGGCATTCACTTTTCCACCGACACGCTTGATGGCCTCGACAGCCTTGTCGCCGTGGGCCACACACTGTGCGGTGATGTCGAGGGGAAGTTCGCCTACATGTGATTTCCCCTTATGCTCTTTCTCGACGAATTCAATCAGCTTCTCACCCTCCGGTCCACAGCTTTCGTAGAATCCGGGGTAGATGGTGTATTTGTAAGGATTGACAAGCTGGCTCATGAACATGCCAAGGAGCAGGGTCTGACGGTTGCCTTCGGTGATGCCGAAACGGCGCAGGAGTTTGGGCGCGATTTCACCTGATTCCTCGAAGGCCTCGCGGATGTCGGCACCCTTGTCGTTGCCCAGACCGTAGGTGCGGGCGAAACGGTGGTTCCAATACTTGATTTCATCCTGACGGTCACGGCGGCAGTTCCACGCATAGCGTCCCCACCCTTCATACCAGGTGCTGTCGCGGACCAGCTGAAGTTCCCTTCCTCCTCCGGCGATGCTGTCGGCCGAATATGGCCAATCCCAGTAGGAGGCCTGGGGATAAAGATGGAGAGCGTTGGCACCATGCACATCGTGCATGGCTGTCACGGCCTTCTGAATGAAATCGGGTGAGCTCCAGCGCCACGGTTCAAGGTTGGCGAGGATGTGGACATTGCTGATATGCACACTTCCGAGCGAGCTGAGGCTGCGGTGGATTTCAGTCCACGGGCCGCGGGGCTCGTAGGTGGTCAGCGACTCACCGTTGTATTTATGCATCGTGTAAAGATTCTTGTAGAGGGGAAGGGCTGCATCCATGACAGCCTTGCAGTCTGTGTCGTGGGCACGCAGAAGCAACGGAGGCTCATCGGTGCGGCCAAGCTTCGCAAGACCGTCCTTCACACCGGGGATGATTGTCTCCGTGAACCATACGACATCATCCTCATAGGTATCCATAGCTTCACCGAGACACACGAGGAGGCCAACGTTGGGATACTTCTCGATGAAAGCAGCCACGCTCTTGCGGGTGTAGTCGCTGACAAGAGGCGTGATGGGGCGGTTGCGGTCCTGGGTCTTCATACCGTAGTGTTCGGCAAAGGGTTTGGATAGCAGGATGTTGTAGAACATCTGAATCACGAAAATACCGCGTTTGTCGGCCTCGGTTGTCAGGAATGAGAACATTTCCTCATTCTTTTTGAATGTTTCGTCGTCAACCTCGACGGCAAAGGGATAGTCCTCCAGTTTCACAAGCGATGCGAAAGGATGACCGTTCCAGAGATAGAGGGAGTTCATGCGGTTCTCGACGAGCATGTCGAGATACTTTATCCAAAGTTCCTTATCGTAGAACCAAGGGAAGTTTTCAGAGGTGTAAGGGTATTCGTAGACACTGCGGCCGGGCAGAAGATAGGGTTTCTGGACACCAACGCAGGCACCGCGAAGCACCATTTCAGGCGCGTCGGTGATATTCGACGGCAGATTGTCGAGGTTGCCGTCCATCTCGACGCGGTCTATAAGCTCACGGCATCCGTAGATGACACCGGAGCCGTCATTACCACGGACATCAATGATATTGTCGACAGTCGTGATTGTGAAACCCTCTTTAGGACCCACGCTGTCAGCCGCTTCCGAAAGGCGGATGATTTTCACACCCTCACCGGCCTCGCTTGCCGGGACGACATTGAAACCTTTGCTTTCAAGTCCGGCTGTCAGATGCTCGGCCGCGAATTTCATACGGTTGGAGGCATCGTCGGGATATTGCAGAGCCACTGTCTGACGGCTGCTGCAACTCCAAGCCAGGACGGCGACAAGCATCGCCATCACATATCTTACCAATCGCTTCATACTTCCTTATATTTAATGGTGATTTCCTTATCAGTGTCGATATAGACGCGGTAGCTCTTGTCGCCGGTCTTCTCAACTTTACCGCTGCTGGATTTGGGCAGTTTGGCGGACTTGAAATTGATGTAGCCCTTGCCTTCGCTCGCCTTAACCTTGATTTCACGGTCATTCATGTAGAGTGAAATCTCGCCGTTGGGGGTCGGGACGGTTCCCTCCATCCATTTCAGCCCTCCAAGGTCTGGAGTGATTGAAAATTCCTTGTAGCCGGGCTTAATCGGTTTGACACCAAGGAAATATTTGCCAAGCAGATAAATCGGGCTTGCACCCCAGGCGTGACAGAGGCTCTTGCCGTAGGGACGGCCATACATGGCAAGGTGCTGTGTGCCCTTATCCTCAGGGTTATACTTTTCCCAGAATGAGGTGGCACCCTCGCGGAGCATACCTCCCCAATAGTCCTTCATCTCCTTGAGCACCTGCTTCTGCAATCCCTGATCACACAGTGATTCCAGTTCATAGAAACGCATGTAAGGGGTGGTGATGGCGGGAACTTCGGGATTGAGCATCACATTTTTCATCACTGAAGCAGTGGTCGGCTCATCGAGGTAGTCAAAATTGATTGCGAACATGTTGGCGAACTTGTTGACCTGGTCGCTCTTCTTGCCATTCTCGACATTATGGACGAGAGCCTGACGCGATTCATCCCAGAAAGTCGGGAGGAGTTTGTCGCGAAGGTCGGTAGCAAGAGTTCCATAACGCTTTGCATCAGCCTTATCACCTACGATGTCTGCGCAGAGCTTCATGGTTTCAAGGCTTTTGCAGAGAAGAATCTGCTCGAACGAGAGCGCACCCTGCTTGCTCATGGGGAAATCTGCCCAATCGACAAACACCCAGTCGCCGGTCATGCCCTCAAGCATACCGTCCTTGTTGGTGCGGCCAAGGACATAGTCCATCATGGTCTGCATCTTGGGATAAATTTCCTTGACAAACTCAGTGTCGCCTGTGTAGAGATAATAGTCATAAATACCGATGAACCAATAGAGTGTATAGTCCATGATGGTATTGATATGGGCTGTCACAGGGTCCTTGCCACGGAGCAGACGGGTGGTTCGCTTGACAGTGGGGCTATCAAAGAAGAGATAGTAGTTCATGAGATAGCTCTGCACGGCGTCACCGCTCCACACCCAACGGTCACGTTTGATGCCGTCGATGAAGAATTCGCGGGTGGTGAGGTGCATGGTGTAGGCACCAACATCCCAGATTTTGTTGATTTCGGGGTCGCTGCACTTGAACGAGCCACGGTATTCCACGGGGGCATACTCATAGAGCATGGCTATATCCTCGAAGTTCACCCCCTCTTCGGGTGCGACATAGACATAGCGGAAAGCCTTGGAATTGTCGAGGGTATAGTTTCCGGCCTGTTCGCAGACCTCGTTTGTGGCAAGGTCAATGACCATACCGTCAGAGAAACCGATCTTGTCGAGTGTCTCACACTTCTCGATGTCGAGTGCCTCTTCGGGACTTTCACCATAATATATATTGACAACACCGTTTCCGACAGGTTTCTTGATGACGATGCGTCCGAATGTCTCTTTGCCGAAGTCATATAGACGACCGCCGTCGGCAGTCTTCTGCTCGACGGCCACATAGTCCATCGGTTCAAGTTTCAGGTAGAAGCTTGACGGCGGATTCTTGATATTGTCAAAGTTCCAGTAACCTGCAAGAGCGTAGGTTGTGGCAGAGGTGTCGCTTGCCTTTCCGCTCTCGTCAATCCACTCCTTGTCCTCGTTTGTCACCTTCCATGTCGGGTCGGTGTTCACATTCTTACCCTTGACATAGAGCGCCGGAGGGGTGGACTGG
This sequence comes from uncultured Duncaniella sp., assembly GCF_910577345.1. Taxonomy (GTDB): domain Bacteria; phylum Bacteroidota; class Bacteroidia; order Bacteroidales; family Muribaculaceae; genus Duncaniella. The sequence continues at coordinate 9,579 of NZ_CAJTMT010000031.1, read as the reverse complement.
TTCCACACCTTTATATTAAGCTTGTGCTTGCCGGCAGGGATGGTGAATTTCGAGGGTTGTCCGAACTGGAGCTTGCCATCGAGCTTCACATTGTATTTTCCCTCAGCCGCAATGACGATTTCCTCATCCTGCGGGAGATCGAGGTCTTTGCTGAACTCAACCGTGACATAATGGCTGTCGGTTTTCCAGAACGGAGGGAAGAAGGCTCCGCGTTCCGTACGGTTGTTGTTCATCCGGTTTCCGAGCCATATTTCATAGTCACCGGGATACCATATCCAGGTCTGTGCGGAGGCTGCAAGTCCGAAAGCAGCTGCAGCAAGGAGAGTGGACACTCTTTTTTTCATGTTTCTATTTTGCGGTAAGTTTTTGCAGAATATTATATAAGGTGTATGGAGAAATCAAGGGTTGCCGGAGAGCCTACCCGTGATTCTGTTGTCAGAGAGATTTCAGATATTGGAAATCTTTGGTCAGACCTGCGTTGTTCTTTATCTTTTCGTCAACCGCAGGGCCATTGTTCTCCCACACATTGCCGGGACCGTTGGCATTCTGGAGATACTTCTCACCCTCCGTCCAGTTGTCCTTGACGTTAATGAACGATGAGCCTTCGTCGGTGTAGAGATAGAACCAGTGGTTAGGGTCATGGGCATAGCCGGGGACGTAGATGTCGCGCACACAGTTCTCTGTCACCCAACTGTGGGGTTGAGATCCGAGAGTGTAGACACCGGCCACGTCATACATGTGTTTGGCGTAGTGATGGATGAGATTGGCGTGCACGCGGTTGTTACGCATACAGTTGACCGTGCGGGTCCAGCCCCATCCGAGGTTGATTCCGCTATACGATACATCATTTATCTCATTGTGCTCGATGTTGATACCCTTGACGTAACCGGCGCAGATGCCAAGCGTGCCCCAGTCCTCGTTGGTCACATCGGTAATAAGATTGTTGGCGATTGTAAGGTCGGAGCATACTTCACGGCCGTCAGCAGGATCGTAAGGAAGGTGGGTTTCGTGTGAAGCAGGGCTGAAGTTTCCGACCACGATACCGTTGCCGGCAATGTCGCGGAAGAGGCAACCCTCAATCAGACCACCCTCAGTACCCCACTCATAGTCGAGACCCGACGAACCGAGGTGTTCGAAACGGCATTTCAGGAAATCCACGTCGGAAGCACCCTTGACAACCACAGCCGAAGCCGGCCGGCCGAGCCAGCCCTGATTGTCGAGCTTATGGTTCTGCGGACGCTCCATCTTGGGGTTAATCTTATAGCCGTCGGTCATGTACATGCCTGCCTGAAGAGGCACATGCCCCATCAGGGACGGACGCATCCATGTGGTGTATTCAAAGCCTATATTCTCGATTCTGACATTCTCAACACGGCGGTCGAGAGTGCCTTCGATTGTCATAAGTGTCTCCACGGCAGGGACAACCGCATCCTCAATCGTCTCTCCGGGGAGAGGATAGTAATAAAGTTTGCGTGTGTCGATGTCGTGATACCATTCGCCGGGGACGTCGAGAAGTTCCTTGGCGTTTGTCAGATAGAATGCGGAGTTATGACCGTCGGTCGTCACCATCGGGCGGGGCCAGGGATGCTCGAACTGAATGCGGCTTTCAGGATTGTGGAAACGCACAGCCGCGCTGTCGCCCTGAATGTCAATCGATTTGATACGGAGATTCGCCATACACCACATCTCATGAAGTACCATTTCGGGATATGGTGCATTCTTGATTTTCTTAACCGCCTCGGCAGGAACCCACAGCACTTCATTGGCAGGGTCGTTGCTGATGATGCGATACATCTTCTCGAAATCCTCGACATCGCGCGCGCGTACTGCCTTCTTTCCGTTGACATAGAGCTGACGGAAATCGAGAGGACGGCCATTGAACTGCGGAACATCGGCAACCATCAGTTTGCCCTGACGCTTCCATCCGTCGATTTTCACTCCGCCGCTAAGCCATGCACCTCCATCGGAAGTGATGACCGTGGGGGACGACGGTGTACCGCTGTCCTCAGGACGGACAAAGACCGGTTCATATACATTATATGTACCCTCGGCAAGATGGATTGTTATGCCCGACTCCACACCGAGAGCGGAGAGACGGCGCATTTCGCGTGCCTGACGCAGCGCAGATGTCAGGGTGGCCTTAGGCGCACCCTGACTACCGTCGTTGGCATCGCTGCCCGACGGCGCTACATAGACATCCGCAGCGTATAGCGATAGAATCGAGAGGAGGAATCCTCCGGTCAAAATCAATTTCTTCATAAAAACAATTCAGTCAGTGGAGAGAATTTTGAAACTATCCGACAATAAACATTAATGTGGATGAAATATCAACGTGCAAGCGGGAGCCATACGCTCATTTCCGACTTGTCGCGGTTGCCCCATGCGAAATAGGGAATAAGGGTCACCTTCACCTTCTTGTCGGCGCTTCCGACCTCGCGGTAAAGTTTGCCGGTCCAGTCACCGCCGTCAACGAGACGCGCCTCGGTTTCGAGCGCAACCATGCGGCTGCCGTCGATGGTAATATCCTTCGTTGTGAAAGTAGCATCGGCAGGGATAAGCACGTCGTCGAGTTTCTTTCCACCCTCAATGTCTATGCCTTCGAGACAGTAGACGAGCGGACCGCGTTTGATTGCTGTGTGGTTGCGTGTCTCCTCGACGAGAGGATTCGATTCAAGGAGCTTGGTCTTCATCTCCATGTCGAAAGTCACCTCATCGCCTGCTTTCCATTTGCGGTCAAGTGTGATATAGCTGTCGGGAGTGACGGTAACATTTTCCTTAACACCGTTGACGGCGACTGTAGCGTTGTCGCACCACGAGGGGACACGGAGTTTAAGGGCAAGTTTCTCCTTCTTGGGAACCTCAACCATTGTAAGGACAACCTTGCCATCGTAGGGATAGCCGGTGCGCTGGGTCACGACAAGAGGTTTCTTCTTGCCGAGCGAAGTGCGCAGCTCGCTGTCGCCGTAGAGGTTACACCAAAGGGTGCTGTCGTTGACAGTATAGGCATAGTTCTGAGCCTCGCAGATTGTGCGGAGAGTGTTGGGAGGACAGCAGAAACAACTGATGTATTCCTCGCGGGTCTTCGGCCAGCGGAGGGTATAGGGCAAATCGTCGCTCATGCGGAGCGGGTTGGTGTAGAAATACTTCTTGCCGTCGAGGCTCACGCCGCTGAGCACACTGTTGTAGAGCGCGGTCTCAACGATGTCGGCATACTTGGCATCGCCGGTCGCCTCAAGCATACGCCAGTTGAAAAGCATATTGCCGATGTTGGCACAGGTCTCGTTGTGGGCAGTGCTGTTGGGTAGCTGATAGGGGCGGCCATAGCTCTGGTGAACCTTCTGGATGCTGTCGGGCTCGTAGTTGGTACCATCGGGCGAAGTGCCGTCATAAAGAGCACCGCAGGCACCGGTCACATACATCTTGCGGTTTACAATATCGTTCCAGATGCTTGTGAGGTTCTTCATCAGCTGCTCCTCGCCTGTCTCGGCATAGAGGTCGGCGACACCTGCATAGAGATAGTTGGCGCGCACGGCATGACCCATTGCGTTGTACTGGTCACGGAAGGGGATACGGTCCTGATTGTCGTCGGTACCATTCTCAACGAGTCCGCGGATGTTGATGAGATTGTTTGCAAGGTCAAGATAACGGGGATTTCCGGTCTCGCGATACATCTCGACCACACCCATATAGTGGGAGGGACAGATGGCATTGCGCGCAAGCTCGGCGGATGCGGTCTCATAGAAGTGACAGAGGAAATCGGTAGCCTTGACAGCGGCATCGAAAAGCTCAGTCTTGCCGGTGGCGCGCTTATGGATGATACCGGCCATCATGAGGTGACCGAGATTGTATGTCTCAAAGTTCAGACGGTTGGCGAAAGCGCCCTTCTCGTCCTCACCACCAACCTTGGTACCGATGACTGTCTGTTCCTTATGGAAGGCATGGGTGTCGACACCGCGATTACGCTCGTCGATGATGACCGGAGTATGTATATAGCCGTCGGCACGCTGCGCTTTCACAACCTGATCGATAAACTTATCCATAAGAGCGTCAAGTTTCGGATCCTTGTTGACAGCATAGACAGCGGCTACTGCCTCCAGCCACTTGTACATATCACCGTCATGGAAGGGGGGACCCCAATGCTCACCCTCACAGGTTCCGGCTGCAATCTCGAAATTGCGGAAGCCGTGTGAGATGTCGGGGTTGGACCATGTCTCCCACATGCTCTGCAGGGATGTACCGCTATAGACATCGAAACGCTCACCCCAGAATCCGCCGGTCCATTTGACCGCACCGACAGGGGTGTTTACCATAACGGCATGTTTGCTTTCAGACATGTCCGTAAGTCCTCCTCCCTGCGCAAATGCGCCCAATGAAAACACTGCACAGGAAACAATGGTATTAAATCTTTGAAACATAATCAGTTAGGATTAGATATAAGAATTTAGATTACAAAGTTAAAAAAATAAGCCCATACTTCCAACTTTCAGCGTGGTTTTAATTGGAAAATTACAATAAGTATGAAAATTTCCTATCCAAAATCTTTGAACACGCCACACTTATTATCATTCTGACAATAAGTTTCATGACAAAATCTATATTTTTCAAAAATAATGCGTAAATTTACGTCCTTAACCTATACCATCCGCACATGAACCAATTCAGTAAAATCATTTCCGGGATTCTTCTTGCAATCTTCCCGACACAGATAAGTGCAAGCACTCCTGAAACCACCGTCTACACCCCGTCGGCGGAAGTCATGGCCTCGCAGTCGGAATTCGAGGCTGACCGTTTCGGTATTTTTATCCATTGGGGCATATACAGCATGTTTGCCCGTGGGGAGTGGTATCTCAACTACGGGCCGAAGGCTGATGAGTATGCCAAAGCCGCCAAAGGCTTCTATCCCGCCGACTTCAACGCGGCCGACTGGGTTTCGGCCATAAAGGAATCCGGTGCGCGCTACATCTGCTTCACAACCCGCCATCACGACGGATTCTCGATGTTCCACACCAAGGAATCGGACTACAACATCGTGGATGCCACGCCATTCAAGCGCGATGTTCTGAAAGAGCTATCCGACGAATGTCAGCGTCAGGATGTGAAGCTCCACCTTTACTATTCCCACATCGACTGGACCCGTGATGATTATCCTTGGGGACGAACAGGACGGACTACAGGCAAGGATTCAATCAAAGCCGACTGGCCCCACTATTATGCTTTCATGAACCGTCAACTCAACGAACTCCTCACCAACTACGGCCCGGTACGCGCCATCTGGTTCGACGGATGGTGGGATCATGACGAGGACAGCATCCCGTTCAACTGGGAACTGCCCGAGCAATATGCCATGATACACCGCTTGCAACCGTCATGCCTCATCGGCAACAACCATCACCAGACACCTTTCCCCGGCGAGGACATCCAGATTTTCGAACGTGACCTTCCGGGAGAGAACACCGCCGGTCTTTCCGGACAAGCAATCAGCCGTCTGCCCCTCGAGACATGCAACACAATGAACGGTATGTGGGGATATAAGATTGAGGATACCAACTACAAGGACACCCGCACACTCATCCATTATCTCGTCAAGACAGCCGGTATGGGTGCAAACCTCCTGCTCAACATCGGTCCGCAGCCAAACGGAGAACTTCCCGCAGCAGCCATTGACCGACTGAAGGATATGGGTGAATGGATGCGCGAGAACGGCGAGACCATCTATGGCACAAAAGCAGGGCCATTCCCCGCCCAGGAATGGGGCACGACAACTGCCAAAGATAAGCGGCTGTTTGTCCATCTGCTCACACCGACATCGACCGACATCCTGCTCCCCGCCGACCTTAAAATCAAAAAGGCCGTCAGCTTTGCCGACGGCTCAAAGGTGAACTACACCAAGGATAAAAACGGTGTCACACTGCATCTCGATGCCATCCCCGAAAGCATCGACCACATAATCGAACTGGAATTGAAATAATTACCATGCCACGCACGTCCATCCCCTCCCCTATCCTCGAAGTCTGCTGTGGAGACCTCGAAAGTGTCGTTGCAGCGAAAGCCGGAGGCGCACAGCGCATCGAACTGTGCGCCGCACTTTCGGAAGGGGGACTTACCCCCTCGGCCGGACTTATCGCCGAAGCACTCCGGCAAGGCATTGCCAAAGTCCATGTCCTCATCCGTCCGCGCAACGGAGATTTCCTCTACACGGAAAATGAAGTCGCGGTGATGGAACATGACATACGCGCAGCCGTTGCAGCCGGAGCTGACGGCGTTGTCATCGGAGCTTTGACAGAGGATGGAGAAATCGACATCCCTACATGCCGACGGCTCGTCGAAGCAGCAGGAAGCGCATCGGTCACCTTCCACCGAGCTTTCGACCTGTGTCGCAATCCTGAAAAAGCACTTGAGGAAATCATTGCTCTCGGTTGTGACCGTATCCTGACCTCCGGTCTGGCGCAGTCGGCCCTCGCAGGAGCGGAAATGCTTGCAAGCCTCAACCGCCTTGCAGCCGGACGCATCACACTTCTCGCCGGTGGAGGAGTAAACCCGGAAAACGCCCGTGAAATCATGAGAATCACCGGACTCAACGAACTCCATGCCTCAGCCAAAACGACAACAGGAAGCCGGATGAAATTCCGGCGCGAGGCAGTCAACATGGGTGAAGCGGGAAAGGATGAATATTCCCGCCATGTCACCAATGCCTCCACGGTCGCAGAAATCATCCGTGCAATGAACACTATACAATAAGCCAACCATCACGCCCACATCCCCCCGACTCCATGAAAACAACCATCATCAGCCACTGCCTTGCAAGCGCACTCTCGATAGCATCGCCATTCTGCATCGCGGCTTCACCCATAGACCCTGCAATCCAAACGGATTTCAACAAAAAAGAAAGTTCGATAAACGACAACAGCATCCAAGCATGGTTTGCCTCACGCAGCGACCTCACACCGCAGGAGGAGGAAGCCATGAAATTCCTCTATGCCTACATGGTCCTCCCCGACCGCAACGGGTATACACCGGACTTCTATCTCACCAATGTCCGCTCATCATTCCTTGCGCGTGAAGAAATGCCGTGGGGCAAAACTGTGCCCGAACGCGAATTCCGCCACTTCGTCCTTCCGGTCCGCGTCAACAACGAAAGTCTTGACCTCTCGCGACCGGCGTTTTACGAAGAACTCAAAGAACGCATAAGCGGACTGAGCATGGAGGAGGCGATACTCGAAGTAAACCATTGGTGTCACGAAAAAGCCACCTATCAGCCATCTGATGCCCGCACAAGCAGTCCGCTCAGCACTGTCAGCCAGGCAATCGGACGCTGCGGCGAGGAATCGACATTCACAGTCGCCGCACTTCGTGCAGTCGGCATTCCGGCGCGTCAAGTCTACACTCCGCGTTGGGCCCATACTGACGACAATCACGCTTGGGTCGAGGCATGGGCAAACGGCAAATGGTATTTCCTCGGAGCCTGCGAGCCTGAACCCATATTGAACCTCGCATGGTTCAACTCACCCGCCTCACGCGGAATGTTGATGAACACAAAGGTGTTCGGCCGCTATGACGGCCCGGAAGAGGTTCTCGAAAGGACTCCGACAAACACCATCATAAACGTGACCGAGAACTATGCTCCTGTCCGCACAGTCAATGTCACCGTCAGAGACCGCGACGGAAAACCGGTGGAAGATGCGACAGTCAACTTCTCGCTCTACAACTATGCCGAATTCTACCCCGTGGCCGTAAAGAAATCAGACACAAACGGCCATGCGAGTCTCAATGGCGGAATGGGCGACTTCATGGTCTGGGCATCTGACGGGACAAATTTCGGGATAGCCAAAGCATCCCCATCGGAAAGCGGAGCAGTCGACATAATTCTTGACAAAGGCCCTGAGTGGACAGGAGTGATGGAATTCGACATCGTCCCACCCGCTCCGTCAGCCTCACTCCCCACTCCATCCGAGGCTCAACGTGAAGAAAACAACCGCCGATTGGCATACGAGGATTCGATACGCTCAGCCTACACATCAACCTTCGCCACTCCCGAAAGCGCCTCGGCACTTGCATCGCGCCTCGGCATAGACAAGGATTTGACAGTCAAAATCCTCACTCAATCGCGCGGCAACCACGCCATGATAGAAGGCTTTCTGAGTGCCACACCCGACACGCTGCGTGAAAAAGCACTCCGTCTTCTCAACGTCATATCTGAAAAAGACCGCCGCGACGTGAGTCCGGATGTACTTGCCGACCATCTTGCCACACCCGTCACGGATTCCAAGCTCTTTGACGCATACGTCATGAATCCCCGCATCGAGAACGAACGCCTCACACCCTACAAGGCTTTCTTTACCGACAGATTCACCCCTCGCGAACGCAATGAGTTCCGCAACAATCCCCGGAAATGGGTGGAATGGTGCAGAAACAATATTGCCACCGACACGGTCTGGAATCTCCTTGCAATCCGCATGAATCCCGAGGCAGTGCGCGGCCTTGCCGACAACCGTTCGCGCGACATCTTCTTCGTAGCCGGTGCCCGCAGTTTCGGTATTCCCGCAAGAATCGACCCGGTCACAGGCAAAACACAGTATGCCGACAGCAGCGACAACTGGACGGATGTCAAATTCAACGACGAACGCCTTGTTCCCGCTACACCCAAAGGGGATCTCAAACTCAATTTCACGCCTGTGGGACGCACGGTCGACCCGAAATACTACTCGCAATTCACCATCTCGAAAATCGAGAACGGATTGCCACGGGTGATGGAATTTGACGAGGACGACACAGCAGGTTCCATCGAGCGCAAAGGTGAGCGGTTTGATGAGGGACGTTACATGCTCATCACCGGACAGCGCATGGCCAACGGTGGAGTGCTTGCCCGCGCCGACATCTTCAATATCCACCCCGACCAAAGGACAGAACGGCCTCTGACCATCCGTCAGAACAGCACGGAGGTGCAGGTCATCGGCTCCTTCAATTCCGAAAACCTCTACCATGACCTTGCCGAAGACACCGACAAGAGCCTGCTGTCGACCACCGGACGAGGCTACTATATCCTCGGACTCATACGACCAAACAACGAGCCTACGACCCACAATCTCAACGATATATCAGCCGTAGCCTCTGAATTTGAGGCACGTGGCAACAAAATGGTCCTCCTTTTCGCCGACCGCGACGAAGCCGCACGTTTTGACAAGGGGCGTTTCCCGTCGCTCCCGTCCAACGTGGTCTTCGGTACGGACATTGACGGCAAAATCCTTGGCGAGCTTGTCGAGAATCTCAATCTCCCTGACAGTGAGCGTCCTATATTCATCATTGCCGACACCTTCAACCGCGTCGTATTCCTCTCCCAAGGTTACACAATCGGCCTCGGCGAAACGCTCACCGACATCCTCCATAGGCTTTGAAGCATTATTGTCGGACATCTTCGATGCCCGTGGCGGATAGTATTCCTTCCACACCCGCACACCTTCGCGCCACGCAATTTCGCCCTGCGGGCTTCATTGCGTTGTCGCTCGATGCGGGGCTACCAGCGCACCGCTGCTGCTATATAACTACCCATCGCTTATAGTTGCGCCAACAATCTTAGCGAGT